>JAYSCL010000003.1:18941-207254 GCA_041914905.1 Enterobacterales bacterium | reverse complement strand
GGTGAAAAAAAAAAACGTATTAATTGGGCCTGGATTTTTGTTAAACCCATTGTTGGCCGCCCAACCGCCCGCCACTCCACTGATCCAATTTAATGGCGGCCTGAAGGCCGCCCTACAGAAGTAAAGGATTCCATCATGAAAAAATTTACGCTCACCCCCGGCGCAATGACGCTGAAAGAATTGCGCTCGGTTTATGACGAAGCACACGAAATAGTGTTGAATGACAAAGCGCGCGAAGCGATCAACAAATCAGCACAATGCGTGCAAGATATCGTCGATAAAAACCTGACCACGTATGGCATCAACACCGGTTTTGGCCTGCTCGCCAACACCAAAATTCCGGCCGACAAATTGAAGCTGTTGCAAGAATCATTAGTGCTGTCACACGCGGTTGGCGTCGGTGAATTGCTCAGCAATAAAGTCGTGCGCCTGTTGATGGTGCTGAAAATTTCATCGTTGGCGCGCGGTCATTCGGGTGTGCGTTTGTCGACGGTCGAGATGTTGATCAACATGTTGAACGCCGGTATTTATCCCTGCATCCCCTCCAAAGGTTCGGTCGGCGCATCCGGTGACCTGGCACCGCTCGCGCACATGAGTGCTGCGATGATCGGTGTCGGCAATGTGCGTGTTGACGGCGAAATCATGTCGGCTGAACGCGCACTCGCGATCGCCGGTTTGGAGCCGATCGAATTGGCACCAAAAGAAGGCTTGGCGTTGTTAAATGGCACACAGTGTTCAACCGCGTTGGCACTCGCGGGTTTGTTCGCCGCCGAAAATTTATTTGCGTCGGCACTCGTGTGCGGCGCAATGAGTGTCGATGCCGCGCTGGGTTCCGACACCCCGTTTGATGAACGCATTCATGCGGTGCGTGGTCACGCTGGTCAAATCGAATCCGCGCGAGTCTATCGCGATCTGCTCGATGGTTCTGAAATTCGTCAATCGCATGAGAACTGCGCCAAAGTGCAAGACCCTTACAGCTTGCGTTGCCAACCACAAGTCATGGGCGCCTGTTTGGATCACTTACGTTTCGCCGCCAGCGTATTGCACAAAGAAGCCAACGCGGTTTCGGATAATCCACTGGTATTTTTTGAAGACGGCGAGATTTTGTCGGGTGGCAACTTCCACGCAGAACCGGTGGCAATCACTGCCGACTTGCTCGCCATTGTGATCGCCGAAATCGGTGCGTTATCAGAACGTCGCATTGCGCTGCTCATCGACAAACAATTAAGCGGACTCCCCGCCTTTTTGGTGCGCGACGGCGGTGTCAATTCCGGCTTCATGATCGCGCAAGTCACCGCCGCGGCATTGGCCTCTGAAAACAAAACCTTGGCGCACCCCGCATCGGTTGATTCATTGCCAACATCTGCCAATCAAGAAGATCACGTGTCGATGGCCACCTTCGCGGCACGTCGCTTAAAAGACATGAGCGACAACACCGCCGGCGTGCTCGCCGTTGAATTAATGTGTGCAGGACAAGGCATTGATTTTCGCGCGCCATTAAAAACCTCACCCAAACTGCAAACCGCACATCAACGCTTGCGTGAGGTAATGCCGTTCTACGATCAAGATCGCTATCTGGCCCCTGATCTGAATGCGGCCATCGGTGTGGTTAAGGGCAAATTTAATGATCTGGTATCACAGCAACTTTTGCCCAGTTTCCATTGATTTAGCGCAAGTAAAAAAGGGCCTGATGGCCCTTTTTATATTTCCCGGGAGTGCGTTTCGGGATCTTACTCAGCACTCGCCGATTTAACAGGTCGTCCGCGTCTTGCCTGCCCGACTTTACATCCCAACTTCTTCTCAACTTTGGCTTTGAACACGTCATTGCCCAATGGCGTGCCGGTTTGCCACGCCGCGCGAATGTCTTGCAATGCAGCATCATCTACCAGGTCTTTGAACATAGCGCGATAGTGCTCGGCACGCGACTCCGCTTTTTTTTCTAATGCTGTATACATAGCGTGCGGTGTGATCAACTCATCGGTTTTGCCTTGTGCGTTACAGCGATAACTCGACCAACGATAATGGGCGGGCGATTTCACCATGTTGGTACGCACTGGATTCAACTCGATATAACGCATGCAGTAGAACAAATAGATGTCAGCATGCACCATGCTGGCTTTGTAACGCCCTTCCCACAAGGTGCCGCTGGTACCGTATTTTTCATGAATGAACGGCACATAGTGCCGCCCAACAAATTGCATCAAGCGCGACATGCCTTCGGTGTCACTCGGTGTCAATAAAACATGCACATGATTGGTCATCAATACATACGCATGCACCGCACAGCGGTACCGTTTAGCACCGTCTTTCAGCCAGCCCAAATACGCCACATAATCTTCATCTTCGAAGAACACCGGTTCCCGACTCAAGCCCCGCTGCACCACATGCATCGGCACCCCAGGCAACACAAAACGTGGTTTCCTTGGCATAAAAAAGCCTCCGTTACACTCAAATAACGGAGGCTAACATTTTGCTCTGCTGCCCCCCTTTTCCTTTCACTCTGCGGTTCGCGGCATGCTGCGCATAAACAGCAACAAACACGACATGATCAGCATCAGTAGCGGGACACCGCCACCACCTCCGCCACCACCGGCCACATTGTCAGTCCAGCGCGTGGGGTCGAGAGGATATTTGTCTTCACTATCTAAATGCCCGTCATTGTCGTCATCGGTATCGGCGTTGTTGCCGATGCCATCACCATCGTTGTCTATGCTTTCGTTCGCATCAAGAGGGAACGCATCAGCGCTGTCAGCCACCGTATCATTGTCGTCATCAGTATCGGCGTTGTTACCGAGACCATCACCGTCGCTGTCAACGCTTTCATTTGCATTAAGTGGAAATGCATCAGCGGTATCGGCAACGCTATCGTTGTCATCATCAGGATCGATGTTATTGCCGAGACCGTCGTTGTCTGTGTCGACTGATTCGCCTGCGTCACGCGGAAACGCATCCAGCTCATCAGGAACACCGTCGTTGTCGTCATCACCGTCCAATGTATCAGGGACTCCGTCGCTGTCACTATCGATAGCGCGCGCTGGTAAATAGCTATCCAGTGCGGCCGGAGCATTCGCAATGGCCAGCAATGACAAATTGCTTAAGTCGGCTTGCCAAACGGCAATCTCGTCAGCGGTCAATACGGTGGGGTTCGCCAAATTGGCGATCGCCGACAAATCTTCGTTGAAACGGAAATTTGCCGCAGACAGCCATTTCGAGCGCTGAATCGGTGACGGTTGAACATGATTCATTACCGATGTTTTCACACGGGAGGGAGGCGTCACCACATTCAACGCAAGGCTATTTATTTCTGGGTTGACTCGAATAGAAACCAGCAACCAGCTGCCCGGTGTATACGACAGCGCTGCCGATTGTTGTTGCTGAACACCATCACTGACTTGCAATTGTAGTGTGTTGTTCTCATCGATGAGCACCACACCAACGGCGTTACTATCGCTCGCTAGCTTGTTGGCCAGCACAATGGTTTGACCACTGTTTGCTGATGCCCGATACCAGAAGCTGATACTGAAATGCGCATCGCTAAAATCATCAACCAGATCAAAATAACCCTGCGTACGATTAGCCGACAGCGTCAAGCCAGAGAGGCGATCTTGAGCGAAAATATTGCCTTCGGCATGCGCAATCATTTGCTGCGCTCCTGTCACCCAATCGGCCAATGTGCGCTGATCAAACGTGTAGACATGAAGCGCTCGCTGCACAGGTAAATGCTGCGCGTTAAAGAAGGGCTGGGGATCGTTTGCGTCGACAATACCGTCGTCGTCGTCGTCGGTATCGCTGTTGTTGCCGATACCATCCTGATCGTTGTCAATTTGCTCTAGCGCGTCGAGCGGAAACACGTCTTCGCTGTCAGCGACGCCATCGTTATCATCATCGCCGTCGGCATTGTTGCCAATATGATCGCTGTCGCTGTCTAACCATTCTGTTGCGTTAAATGGAAAAGCATCAGTAATGTCGGCAAAACCATCATTGTCATCATCGTTGTCATCTCGATCGGGAATACCATCATTGTCAAAGTCCGTTGGTAGACCCGTACCGTGCAACTGTGCTTCAGCGCTTCCGTTGGCTGAGGTAATCCGCAGGATGCCGTCGTGTTGCCCCTCCATTGTCGGCGCAAACCACAATTCAATGTCACAGTAATCGGTGGCGCGCAGCCATAGCGGGCATTTTGATTGGTATTGGAAGTTGCTCGAAACAAGCAATGCATCCGTCCTTATTGCGCCGGTGCCGATATTGCTCAGGCGAACGCTTTGATGTGCGCTGTACTGACCTGCGATCGTATTTTCAAATTGGATCGCCGCTGTGGACAACGACGGCACATCAACACCAGTGATTTGGTATCGCGCAACACACGCCGATGAGCAGGCACCGGCAGCGATCAGATCGCCATTGGTGGCGATCTCGATCGCCTCAGGGTAATTGTCGAGCGTATTGATGACCGCGCGAACTTTGCCTGCCGTGTTGAAACTTTCATCGTGGTTCCCGTTTGCATCAAATCGCCACAACACGAAGTCGCGATCATAACTACCGGCAACATAAATTTTTCCGTCACCATGAACTTTAATTGCACGACCTTGACCTTTGCTCAATGCGTCGGTATCCGAGGCGACAACACCTTGATCAGCGAAAGTCGTCAGCAATCGGCCATTGGGAGCCAATTTCAATAACAGCAAGTTACCGTTGCTGGAACCAGTTAATAGGATCGTGTCATCCATCAATATTTGCATGTCGAGCGCTGCCGCGGTGCTGTCATCTGGTCGGAAGCGGAAACGCCCGTTGTCGCCGAAACTGGTATCAAGCTGACCATTTGGCAGCAAACGAACGGCGACCGCCGACCAAACACTGTCGTCCGCTGCAAATCCCGATACGACAATTTTGTGATCGGATTGCAATCCGACCGCCACGACTCTTTCGTTACTGCCACCCATATCGACAATGACGCGCCCGTTATTGCCGAAGTCCGTCAAAGGTCCGCCGTTTTTGTCCATACCGATAACAAGAGTGTCATAGCTTGTTTCGCCGGTTTTGATTGAGCCTGTAGCAAAGATCGCATCGTCATTGCGCACTACCACATCTTCAAGGATTTCATTGCTATCCAGCATTGCAATAATTTTGGTGCCATGATCACCAAAACTTTCATCGAGCAATCCATCAGGTGTAAGACGAGCAAGCGCCATGTCATATTGCCATGAATACTCGACATGACCAGCAAGCACTTTTTTACCGTCACTTTGTGTTTTGATGGCGTTGACGTAGCTGAGCTTGTTATCAAAATGAACTTCAGCGTAACCGTCTTTGCCGAAAGTACGGTCCAAGTTTCCGTTGGAATCATAGCGTACGGCTGCCATTGATCTGCCGCTATAGGTTTCGGCAGAACCTACCATAACCATCATTCCGGAACCCGCTGGTTCATACGCGATATCCATCCAGGGCGCAACCCAGCCGTTTTCAATCGGCGTTTCCAGTTCACCGTTTTCACCCCATTGCAAATTACGCACACCGTTGGCGAACCAGCGGACACTCATTGCTTTAGCAGGGAAGCCAGATTCTTCTTTGTAACCAAACACCCATATGTCACCCAATGGCAACACCAGCAGGCCTTGGGCGTAGTCATAATCACTTCCGCTTTCATACAAATCGAAACCATCATCGGAAAAACTTTCATCAAACTCTCCAACGATGTTTAATCGCGCAATTGAAATGCCGGATCCTTCTTGGCTATCACTGAGACCGATGACGACGATTTTTTGATCCTGTTGCACGATGACACGCATGCCCTCGTCGAAACTGTCAGCGCCCGTGCGATTGAAATACTTGCTAATGCCAATCGCTTTTTGGCCGGCATCACCAAAAGTATTGTCGCGCGAACCATCGCTGTTTAATCGTTGCACCAGAATATCGTTGCAAGCAAATGGCTGTTCAATCGAGCCTACGACAATGATCTTGCCATCATTTTGCAAAGCCATATCACTCAACAAGCTGTTATGCCCCAGTTCGGCAGTGAATATGCCGCCATTGGCAAACGAAGTATCAAGCGTGCCGTTGCTGAAATACCGAGCAATTATATGAGTAGAGTTGGAGCGCCCCCCCACGATGATGCGGTCATCCGCTTGGCGGACCAACGTGTCCCAGCGAGCAATTCCGTCGGGGAGTAGAAACTCTGTGCGACCTTGACTACCAAATGTCGAATCGACTGAGCCATTGGAATTAAACGCAAATAGCGCTCCACCCCAATCTGTTCGGCCAGCAATAACGATGCGACCGTCAGAAAGTTCGGTGATAACTTGCGCGCTTCCACCGATCATCGCCGGCTTGATGACAACAAGACCCGCATCACCAAACGAATTGTCCATCTGCCCGTCAACATTCAAGCGTGCGATGAAAATACTAGTGCTACCGCCGCCGCCACTCTCAGGGGCCAAATAACCTGCCAACAGCAACTTGCCGCTTGCAGTCGACGTTACCGCATTCAGCAAGCCACCCTGTCCGACGAAATCGACAATGATGCTGCCATTCTGTCCAAAACTGGCATCACTTATGCCGTTGCTATTGAGGCGAGCGACGTAAGGCATACCGTCTGCGGAGCCAAACATTAAGACTTTGCCATCACTTTGCGCGACTGTATCGACAACCGTTACCCGGCTATTAGCTGGCCAGCGCGGCGGTTTGAGCACTCCGTTGCTGCCGAAAGTGCTACGCAAGTCACCGTCAGTGGCCCAGGTACACGAGATAGAAACGCAGGCAAGTAGCAACAGCATGATTAATGAATGAGCTAACTTCATGTCTTTCCCCTGATAAACATTTTGAGCAAGCAATAGGCTCGCTACAAATTGATACAAATTCTTGTGGCGAAAAAAAAGCAGCGAAATTTACGCTGCCTTTTTTTCGCTGTCAAACGGCCGGTTTTGTGTCTAACCTGCGCTGGCAAGTTGTCACCAAGCTTCAGCGCGGCGCTAAGGTCTTCCTCGACAGCATCCTTAATTTCATCATAACGGTTTCGCCCCATCTCTCATGCTCAGGTAATCATATTCAAATTGACTTGCATTGGCATTCAATTAGCTGAATATGTTTGTCATAAAAAATCAAACAATCATTCTTAATATAGGCCCAGCCAAAATTTAACCCAATGCTTTGTGCATACTCCTCGAAATGAAGCTTGAGCGCAGGGATGTCGCCGTTAAAATATAGTGCGTAAAAATGATCATTGCTCGGTGTAGTAATTTCGAACGCCTCATTCATTACCGCACCATTACTGGGCATTCGAGATGGCGTAAATGACGTGAAGTCTTTCCATATTTTTTTAAATATTTTTGCTGATGGCGCTAAGAAGTACCAATACTCCCCCGACATCTTTACGCCATTTCCTGGAATATTTTCTAACATATCAATAATCCAAATTAACCTGAGATCGGGTTAAGGAAATTGAACCAAGGACCTATTCACCGATCCGATCGTTCGCGAAAACACACCGAACCATTGGCGAATAGGCATGGATCCCATTTAAGGCATCAATTTTGTTTAGGCGACTACCGCCCCCGCACCCGTTTGAAAAACTGCTCTAACTCACTTTGGCATTCAGCTTCCAGCACGCCATGTGTCACCGCACATAAATGCGGCAACTGTGGGTGTCGGAGAATTTGCAGCACGCTGCCGGCGGCGCCGGCTTTAGGGTCTTTGGTGCCGTACACGACGCGTTTGATGCGTGAATTCAGAATGGCACCGGCGCACATGGGGCAGGGTTCCAAGGTGACGTATAAGGTGCATTGATTTAAGCGATAATTTTGCAGTTTTTCAGCGGCGGCGCGAATCGCCAGCATTTCGGCGTGAGCGGAAGGATCGTTGCGTTTAATGGGTTCGTTGTGCGCGCTGGCGATGAGTTCATCATTGCAGACGATGACGGCGCCAACTGGAACCTCACCAAGGGCGGCGGCACGCGCCGCCAGATCGAGTGCTTGTTGCATCCACTGCTGATCGTTAGCGTTGGACATTTTAGTTAAGTGACCACTGATTCAAATGTTTGTGTTGCGTTTTACCCAGCAAGCTGTGTACGAGTGAAAACTCAGTGACGGTCCATTCAATGGGATCGACTGATTGTTCGGCAAACTCCGCAACACCGTAGCTCAGTGTGATATGCGGGGTGAATTGTTTATCGACATATTTACCTAAACCGGCACGCGCTAACGCTTGACCGAGTTGTTGATGCATATTTCGCAACGCCTGCAAATCGTTATCGTCGCCACACAACACCAACATCGGTTTAGCGTAGTTGGAAGCAAAACGCGTCAAACGATTCAAACGAATGGGAAACGGTGCGCAGGAAAATTTTTTGGCCGCTTGTGTCACTTCAGGAACGATATGCGGCGGCACCCCAGCGTGATCGCCGAGATGACATAAGGTGAGATGCAGTCGATCGGCGCTGACATGGCTGCCACGCAGCGACTGCGATTCACAAAACGATTGCCGCACGGCAATGATGCGCTGAGCGATATCAGGCGGTGGAAACAGCGCAAGAAACAACCGATCAGTACGTTCAGCTGAACCAAAGATATCGAATGCAAGCTGACCGGTTGTTGTCATCGTGTTTTATTCCCATTCAATGGTGGCGGGTGGTTTGCCACTGACGTCATACACCACGCGGGAAATACCCGGCACTTCATTGATGATGCGATTCGAAATGGTTTCAAGCAAGGTGTAAGGCAAATGCGCCCATTTTGCCGTCATAAAATCGATGGTCTGCACCGCACGAATCGCGACGACATAATCGTATTTGCGACCGTCGCCCATCACACCAACCGATTTTACCGGCAAAAAGACGGTGAAGGCTTGAGATACCTGGTGATACCAATCGGCCTTGCGCAATTCTTCGATAAAAATATGATCGGCTTTGCGCAGTAAATCGCAGAACTCTTTTTTGACTTCGCCGAGCACACGCACACCCAGACCCGGTCCCGGGAAAGGATGGCGGTACAACATGTCATACGGTAAGCCCAATTCCAAACCAACTTTGCGCACTTCGTCTTTGAACAATTCGCGAATGGGTTCAACCAATTTCAGTTTCATGTCTTTGGGCAAACCGCCGACATTGTGATGCGATTTGATCACATGAGCCTTGCCGGTTTTGGAACCGGCCGATTCAATCACATCGGGATAAATGGTGCCTTGCGCCAACCATTTGGCATTGGGTAATTTTGCGGCTTCTTCTTGGAACACATCGACAAATAACTTGCCGATAATTTTGCGCTTCGCTTCCGGGTCGTTAACACCTTTTAATGCCGCCATAAACCGATCTTCGGCATTAACACGAATCACTTTGATGCCAAGGTGGCTGGCAAACATCTGCATCACCTGATCGCCTTCGTGCAAGCGCAGCAAACCGTGATCAACAAACACACAGGTTAATTGCTTGCCAATCGCGCGATGCAACAATACCGCCACAACCGACGAATCAACACCGCCCGACAAGCCTAAAATCACATCATCGCTACCAACATCGTGGCGAATTTTATGCACGGCGTCGTCGATAATCGCACTCGGTGTCCAGCTGGCTTCGCAGCCACAGATCTCTTTGACAAAGCGTTCGAGAATGCGGCCACCTTGCACGGTGTGAGTCACTTCAGGATGAAATTGCACGCCATAGAATTTGCGGCCTTCGTCGGCCATAGCGGCAATCGCGCAATTGTCGCTTTCGCCGATGACTTCAAACGCTGGCGGAATCTCCACCACTTTGTCGCCATGACTCATCCACACATCGAGCACGGCTTGCGATTTGTCGTTGATGTGATCTTCGATGCCATGAAATAAATCGGTGTCTGACACGATGCGCACGGCGGCATAGCCAAATTCGCGTTTATGACCAGCTTCAACGCGACCGCCCAACTGCTGCGCCATCGTTTGCATGCCATAACAAATGCCCAGCACCGGCACGCCCATATCAAATACACAAGTCGGTGCGCGCGGCGTCCAACTTTCGGTGACCGATTCCGGACCACCCGACAAAATAATGCCGTCAGGCGCGAATTCACGGATCAATTTTTCGTCGGCATCAAACGCCCACAACTCGCAGTAAACGCCGATTTCGCGAATACGGCGCGCAATCAGCTGCGTAACTTGTGAACCAAAATCGAGAATCAGAATGCGCTGGGCATGAATGTCTTTGTTCATGGCTTTTCTCTTTACAGCAATAAAAACATTCTCACTTCAACACGAAGTGCACCAAGATCACAAAGAACACGAAGCCAAGACTATTACAATTAAATTCCACTTTCGCATCACACTTACTGCTTCGTGGTCTTTGTGTACTTCGTGAGCTTCGTGTTGATTGAATCTTCTAAAAAAATAAAGGGACGGCGTGTAGACCGTCCCTCAGTACTGTTCGCGTGATTAATCGACGCGATAATTTGGTGACTCTTTGGTGATCTGTACGTCGTGAACATGGCTTTCACGCATACCCGCCGAAGTCACTTTGACAAACTGCGCTTTGGTGCGCAGTTCTTCAATTGTGCGGCAGCCGGTCAGGCCCATACATGAGCGTAGACCACCCATCATCTGATGCACGATATTGATGAGTGATCCTTTGTACGGCACACGACCTTCGATGCCTTCCGGTACCAATTTTTCGGCATCCATTGTCGAACCTTGGAAATACCGATCGGCCGAGCCGTGACGTTGTGCCATCGCGCCGAGTGAGCCCATGCCACGATAACTCTTGTAACTGCGGCCCTGGAACAATTCGACTTCGCCCGGTGCTTCTTCGGTTCCGGCCAACATGCCGCCAACCATAACGGTGTGTGCGCCAGCGGCCAAGGCTTTGCACATGTCACCGGAATAACGAATGCCGCCATCAGCGATGCAAGGAATGCCTTTGGCTTTTAACGCCGCCGCCGCTTCAGCCACGGCATAAATTTGGGGCACACCGACACCGGTCACGATGCGTGTGGTGCAGATGGAGCCAGGACCGATACCGACTTTGACGCCATCGGCACCGGCTTCGGCAAGGGCCAAGGCCCCCGCCACTGTCGCGATATTGCCGCCAATGACTTGCAGGCCGGCATACATCTTTTTGACTTTGGCGACGCGGTCGAGCACACCTTGTGAATGGCCATGTGAGGTATCAACCAACAACACGTCAACACCGGCGGCGACCAATGCGGCAACACGATCATCGGTGTCAGGACCGGTACCCACGGCCGCGCCGACACGCAAATGACCAAAGGCGTCTTTGCTCGCGTTAGGCTTGTCAGCCGATTTTTGAATGTCTTTGACAGTGATAAGGCCCTTGAGGCCAAAGCTTTTATCGATCATCAACACTTTTTCGATGCGGTGCTTGTGCATCAATGCCAGTGCTTCTTTGATGTCTGCGCCCTCTTCAACGGTGACCAGACGATCTTTCGGTGTCATCACGTTGCGAACGGGTTGATCAAGCTGGGTTTCAAAGCGGATATCGCGGTTGGTCACGATGCCCACCACGGTTTTGCCATCAACAACGGGCACACCGGAGATGCCGTGACGGGCGGTCAGCGCCTTCAATTCGCGAATCGTCGTGTTTGGCGTGACGGTAATGGCATCGGCGACGACACCACTTTCAAACTTTTTAACGAGGCGGACTTGCTCGGCCTGTTCTTCGACGGTCAGGTTCTTGTGAATGAAACCAATACCGCCTTCTTGCGCCAATGCAATCGCCAAACGCGCTTCGGACACGGTGTCCATCGCGGCAGAGACCAGCGGAATGTTGATTTGAATATCACGCGTCAGTTGCGTTTTCAGATCCGCCTGGTGGGGTAAAACTTGCGAATGGGCGGGAACGAGCAGAACATCGTCAAAGGTGAGCGCTTCACCAGCGATACGTAACACAGCCAAGACTCCGGCGATTGCAAAGCGAGATTATAGCGTCGTTGCGTCGCGTTCGTGAAGGACGCGAAATTTTCCGCGTTTTTTGGCACAATGCGCCGGTTTGGCCAAAGTGCCTTCCCGCCCTGCAACACACTCACTCCCCTACTTTTTTGCTCTGGCTTGTCCACGACCAGCCCTGTTTGGCGTTTTTAGCCAATTTAATGAAGTCACTTCACTGTACGAACGAGGTCAGGATGATGCGTTATTTACTGTGTTTTATCACAACGAGTCTGGTGTTTTTCTGCAGCTATAGCCGGGCCGGTCAGACGACCTCTGATGCACTGCCACCGCCCGGTGAATATCAAATCGACAGTGTGACCACGATGCATGTGCGTTCGCCGGGTGAGGTGATTGAGCGCGTCGATAAAACGGATGGCGCGACGGGCAACACGATCTCAACACAAAAAAGCAGCTCACTGGCGAAACCGGTTGTTACCACCATTCCTGGTAAAGGGCCGGTGCGGTATTGCCAAGGTGTGCGCGGCAGCACGACGCAACCCAGTAATTGCCGCGCCAAAAGTGAATCGACGGCGAACACGTTTTCAGCGGATATTGCGTGCGCCGAACACACTACAGCGTTCGACTTTCGCAAAATCGGCAATGGTGTGTGGGAAAAACGCGTCAAGATCACACCAGCAACAAACGCCATGCGCAGCATTCCACCGCAGGCACAAGCCGCGATGGCCGAAATGATCAGCAAAATGCAAGAACGTTTAAAAGTGGCGCCACCACAAGAGGCCGCTGAAATTCGCCAGCAAATGCAGATGTTTCAGCAAAATCAAATGCCAGCCAGCCCGGTACCGGAAACCGAAACGGTCGAAACGTGGACGTATCTGTCAGCGAAATGCAGCGGTTAAAACGTAGCCGCATGGCGTCGACGAGTGAAGATGTTTACACTGCGGGCTTCTGCGATTTCTATTTTTTGATCGTGTGACAACACAATGAGCACGCCACAACGTCAGGTTTTCAGTGTGTCGGATTTGGTCCGGCGCGCAAAGCGATTACTGGAAGACGATTTTGGTTTGATTTGGCTCGAAGGTGAGATCTCGAATTTTTCGGCGCCCTCGTCAGGCCACTGGTATTTTTCACTAAAAGATGAACAAGCGCAGATCCGTGCCGCTTGTTTTCGCAACCGCAATCAGTTGTTAAGTGTGCGCCCCAAAGACGGTGACAAGGTCTTGGTGCGCGCACGCGTCACCTTGTACGAAGCGCGCGGCGATTTTCAATTGGCCGTCGAATACATGGAAGCGGCCGGCTTTGGGCAGCTGCAACAACAATTTGAAGCGTTAAAACAAAAACTCGCCGCCGAAGGCTTGTTCGCCGCGCAGCGCAAAAAAACCATTCCCGCTCATATCAGCACGTTAGGCATTGTCACGTCGGCCAGCGGCGCGGCGATCCGCGATGTGTTAACGGTGTTGCAGCGGCGCGCACCGCACATTGGCATCATCATTTATCCCGCGCTGGTGCAAGGCGCCGACGCACCAGCCTCGTTGTTGGCGGCGCTGCAGATCGCACAGCGACGACAAGAGTGTGACGCGTTGTTGATCACTCGCGGTGGCGGTTCATTTGAAGATCTGTTTTGTTTCAACGACGAAGCGCTTGCGCGCGCCATCGCGGCGTGTTCACTGCCGACCATTTCGGCCGTTGGCCACGAAGTCGATTTTTGCATCAGCGACTTTGTTGCCGATTTACGCGCGCCAACGCCCTCCGCCGCCGCCGAAATGCTGGCGCGCGATAACCGCGAACTGCAACAGCAGTTATTGCAGTATCGCGCGCGTTTGCACAGTGCCTGGCATCAACGCTGTCAACGCTGGCAATTGCGTTTATCACAATTACAGCAGCGCTTGCCGTCACCACAGCGACTGTTGGAAACACGAGCACAACGTTTCGATGAGCTGCAGCAACGATTGCCGATTTTGATGAATCAACGTTTGTACCGGTTGGGGCAACGTGTCGCCATTGTGCGTTCACGTCTGATGGCGCAAACACCACAAAATCGCCTGACGTTGGCGCAGCAAAAACAGCAACAGTTGAGCGCACGATTGTTCACGGCCATCAACACCACGCTGCGCCACAAACGCCAAGTGTTGCAGCAACATGCCAGCCAATTGCATACCTTAAGCCCACTTTCAACGCTGACCCGTGGTTACAGCATTGCACGCGTCGCTGACAGCAAAAAAGTGATCACTCAACAGACAACGCTAAATGAAAACACCGTCATCGAAACCTTGAGTCATGGCGAGAAAATTTACAGCCGTTTTGTCAAACGCGAATCCAACGATCCCTTATCGTGAGCCATTTTCGATCATGAAATTATGTGTCCTCGCTGTTTTCTTGGCTTTTTGCGCTGCTGTTTTCGCCACCGATCTGCCTCAAGAACTGCGCGTTCCCGGCGGTGTTGCCATTTTGGATATTGGCGCGGCTAAAGACGACGCCACGGTGCGATTTGGCCAATCGCAAGTCGCCACCGTTGTTGCCGGAGATCGCCGTCTCGCCATTGTCGGCATTCCATTGGCCCACGCGGTGGGCCCGGCCGAAGTGATTATTCAATCGGGTGGCGAAGAACGTCGTTTGGGGTTCAGCGTGGCGGCGCGGGAATATCCCGTGCAAAAACTGTCCGTTGAACCCAAGTTCGTGAATCCACCTGCCGACGTGCAAGCCCGCATCGATCGTGAGGCGGCCGAAATGAAAAAGTTATTTGCGCGCTTCACCGACACGACACCCCGTTGGCGTGTGGTAAAACCGGCACAGGGTCCGTGGTCGAGCGCATTTGGTTTGCGTCGCGAATTTAACGGTGAGTCACGCAACCCACACAGCGGTGCCGATATCGCAGCAGTACGTGGCAGCGATGTGATGGCTAATGGCGACGGCGAAGTGGTGTTGGCCAAAGACCTGTATTTCAACGGCAATACCGTCATCATCGATCACGGCTTGGGCCTGTTGAGCCTCTATTGTCATCTTGATCGCATCGACGTGAAAGCCGGCCAACGCATTCGCGCTGGCGAGCAACTGGGCATCGTCGGTGCAACCGGACGTGTCACCGGTCCGCATCTGCATTGGTCTATCAGTTTGAATAATGTCCGCGTCGACCCCTTGCTTTTTTTAAGTGAATAAAGCCTCCCTCGTTTAAGCCTGAACTACGCTTATGACACGAATCGCCAACCCCTGCGGTTCATCGTGATGAGTGTCGGGTAAGCAAGAACGAGGGCTATCATGCAGCAATATAACGGCAGCTTGGCCAAGCGCCTGGTGTTGTCCATTGGTATTTGGTTGGGCGCATTAATTGGCGTCGCCATCTTTTCCAGTTTCTATTTGAAAAGTCATATCAGCCATTTGAAAGATGGCATTCTCGCGGCCGAACAGATTGGCGCCATGTCTGGCGACTTCAAAACGCAAGTTCAAGAATGGAAAAATGTGTTGTTGCGCGGACAAGATGCCGAAGCACGCAACAAGTATTGGTCTGCCTTTAAAGACAAGGCCGAAACCGTGCAAAAAGATGGCCGCGCACTCGCCGAATTTTTTGATGAGCAAGGCCAGACGGACCACGCCAAAACGGTGCGCGATTTTTTAAGTGAACACAAAACCATGCTCGGTAAATATGAGCAAGGGTTTGCCGCATTTGAACAAAGTCAATTCGATGCCAAAGCCGGCGATGCCGCCGTTAAAGGTGTTGATCGCGCGGCCGGTGAAGCGCTCAGTCAGCTGAACAAAGAAGTGGCCGAACATTACGCCGAAGCCAGCAAGAGTGCCGACACCGCAACGTTCATCAGCGTTTCGATTGTGATTGTTGCCGGCATTGCCGTGATCTGGATGCTGCGCTTAACGTTGCAAAATCAGGTCAATTTGCGCACCGAAGCACTGCGTCGATACATGGAACGCATGGCGAATGGTGATTTTTCGGAACGTGTGCACATCAACGGAGATGATGAGATCGCCGCCGTGATGGGTGGCATGGAGCAGGTACGCGATTTTGTCGCACGCGTGGCGACGGACATCAACGCAACGTCAACGGAGATCGGTAGCGTGGCGGGAGCGATGAGCCGATCCTCGCAACAATTATCATCCGTTGTGCACGATTCAGAAGGTCGCATTCATCAAGCCGCGACGGCATTGAATGAAATGACCAGCACCGTTAACGATATCGCGCGCAGCGCAGCCAATGCATCGCAAGTCACCGATACCGTCAACCGCTCAGCAAGCGATGCGCTATCGCAAATGGAGCGCAATACCGCCACCAGTCGCCAACTCGCCGACGAAATGAATAAGGCTGCCGATATTGTGCAACGGCTGCGCGATGAAACCAAAAATATCGGTACCGTGCTTGAAGTGATTAAAGGCATTGCCGAACAAACCAATTTGTTGGCGTTAAATGCGGCCATTGAAGCTGCCCGCGCCGGCGAACAAGGACGTGGCTTTGCCGTTGTGGCCGATGAGGTACGCAATCTGGCGCAACGCACGCAAGAATCAACGAGCGAAATTCAGCAAATTATTCAAAACGTGCAAAGCGGCGCGTCGTCAGCCGCAACCGCCATGGAGCAAGGCAATTCGCGCACCCGTGAAAGCGCTGAACAAGCCGAACAAGCGCGCGCGGCATTGGCCGAAATCACTGGCGCGGTTGCTAATATTCGCGACATGAATGCACAAATTGCTACCGCAGCGGAAGAGCAATCGGCGACCGTTGAAGAAATCAATCGCAATGTCGTCGGCGTCAGCAACAGCGCCAAATCGACCAACGAACATGCGCAACAATCGCTGTCTACGGCCAACCAACTGAATAACGTCGCCGGCAAATTGCACGATTTGGTGTTACGCGTGCGATGCTGAGGCAATTCGTACAAACAGGCGCCGCTTAGGCGCCTTTTTTATTGACAATAAATTGGCTATCGAGTGAACTCGGCGCGGTATCCTAAAAACCGCAGTTGAACACGACGCAGAGTGCGTACTGGCGAAGGCGAGACAAGGCGCAAACCGGAGCGAGGTTGAACACCTCGCGAGGATTTGTAACGCGGTATCGCCGAGTCAGTGCGCGCTATGCGTCGTGTAGCAACTCACCATGGGGTGACAGGTTGTTGTGCCAACATTGATGTAAATATCATGATGTTCGAGTGCCAACGACGCGGTCAACTGCGGTTTTTAGGATTTAGGAGAACCGTTATGCTAACCCTGCAATCTGATGTCGGTCAGATCAAAACCGTAATGGTCCGTCACCCGCGTGAAGCGTTTGTTTCAACAACAAAAATTCAGGCGGAATGGCAAAAACTGTTTTTTATGGAAGCCCCCAATTTTGATCAAGCCTGCCGCGACGCTGACGCATTTATTTCGCTGTTGCAAACGCATCAGATGGATGTCAAAACATTGCCAGCCGATCCGCGTTTGACACTTGATGCGTTGTACGCCCGTGATGCCGCATTGACCTGCAATAAAGGTGTCATTCTGGCCAATATGGGCAAAGCCAATCGCGTGCAAGAACCGGACGTGCTGCAGGATTACTTAAACGCGCAGAATATTCCGATCGCGGGCCGCATTTCCGGCACCGGAAAAATTGAAGGCGGTGACGTCGCGTGGGTCGATGAAAAGACCTTGGCCGTTGCGCACGGCTATCGCACCAATCCGGAAGGCATTCGTCAACTGCGCGCTATTTTAGGTAACGATGCTGAGGTGGTCGTGGTGCCGCTGCCGCATTGGAACGGCCCCAACGATGTGTTGCATTTGATGTCGTTTTTCTCACCGATTGCGCCTAAAAAAGCCGTCATTTATTCGCGCATGATGCCGGTGCCATTTCGTGAATTGTTGTTGGAAAAAGGCTACAGCTTTGTCGAAGTGCCTGACAGTGAATACGACAGTCTGGGCTGCAATGTGTTGGCGTTGGCGCCCAATGTCGTGCTGATCGCCAAAGGCAATCCATTGGTCAAAGCCGGTTTGCAAAAAGCCGGCTGTGAAGTAATCGAATTTGAAGGGCGCGAAATTTCGTGGAAAGGTTCTGGTGGTCCCACGTGTTTAACGCGACCATTATGGCGGGAGTCGGCAGAATAGTTGTCGTCTGGAACAACTGCGAATATTGCCCAATCATTTCTTGCCCATTCGCAAATGGTAAATAAAAAAGGGGCTCGTCGCGCCATGGCACTGCATTTCTATTTCGCCACAACGCTTCAGCGGGCCCCTTATATCAGCGTCCCTTTATAGTCGCCATTTCAACGCAAGCTGCCACAACGTTTCCAGTTGCTCGCGTGCCAGTCCGGCATACACACGCGCGGGTCGATCACTGTCGACTCGCTGCCATTCAATCTGTGTACTGAATGCTTTGCTCCAGTTGTAACGCCAACTGAGCGTTAGTGCGTCGCCATCTTGCGCATTATTGTCATTAACGGTTTGGTCATTATCACTGACGTTGAACTGATCAAGACGAAACGCCCACTGGTTTCTTACACCTTGCCATCCCAACAAAACAAAATGACTGTCAAAATCGACATCAACGCTGGTGAAGTTCCCCATTCCCATCAGCGTGTGGCCACGCAAATACTGTGCACCTAAAAAAACATCTTGAAAGAGAAAGGTTTTCAGCGTGAATTGATCAAACTGGGTATCCCAGCCGTACTGACCGTCGATCAACTGTGTCGGTTTGGCGTTATTTTGCCAGCGACTGAACTGCAGTTGTGTGTCGTCGCGCCGCCAAACAAATTGCAGCTGATAACCCACTTTGTCATCGTTTTCGCGAAAGGGTGTCAACGTATCAGCCTGCTCATTGAAGGGGGCCGACGCTTCACGACTGGGTAACGGCGGCAAGGTCAATTCGTCATTCCAAACACTGATGCGATCGGTCAAACGAAATCCGCGCCACGCTAATGCGGCACCCGCGACATCATTGTGCATCAATGCCGCAACCGACAATTCCCATTGATAATTGATCTCCAATAGCTGCGAATCAAAGCGCAACGCGTATTCAATGCCGTTATTGCGCACCTCTTCCGCGAGCCAGCTATTGATCGCTGAAAATGAGATGGTCCAAGGGCTTAACCAACCTTTGCCCGTGTTTTCAACGGAGGTAGCAGGAAAATAACTGCCGAACCGAAAACGCGATTGCCATCGATTCGAACTGAGTGGTTGCCACTGCACATAGGCTTCACTGACACCGTTGCGGCGCTCGCCGTCCGGCAAAGCAAAAGCATTGAGCTGTGTGGACCATTCATCAGTCCAATCGATGCGCGAAGACAGCAGTGCAAAACCCCAACCATTGTGGTCAAGCACGCGCTGAGTAGGGGCCGCGTTGAGCGCCTCATCGGCGCCTGTTTGTGCGCGCAGATCAACCAAAAACTGCGTATCAGCCTGCGCAACGGGCAACAGCGCACAGAGCAAAAAAAGTAAACGTGACGACGTAAGCATGTTCGACCTCCGCCGTTTCGACGCCGCGGGCTGAGCATTGTTACACGCGGCAAAATTAACTTTAGCCGCTGCAGAGCCCGTGTGGACGACAAAGAAATTCAACAGGCAATAAAAAAGCTGCACAGATATGCAGCTTTTTATAAGCGACTCCGGTTTTTGATCAAGCTTTTGTCAGTAACTAAAGGAGGATCTTTTTGCTACTTATCTATTTCGACTGCTTTTGTCTGCCCGCTTGCAGACGAATTAGACTTCATCGCCTGAAAGGGGGGCTCCGGTAGGTAGCGATTTAATGCTCACCGATTTAGCCGATGGTGTAGTTTTTTTCCAAAACTCAAGCGGCCGAACTCAAACTGCTGACATGGCTTTTGGGTTCACGTCGCATCGCGTGAATGGTGACCGCACCGCGTCCCAAATTGCCAATACCCACCACACGGAAACCAAAACGTTCATAAATCACGACGTTTTCCGGATTCTGTGTTTCGAGGTAAATGGTTTCGCCGGCGCGATCCGCTTTTTGCAATACGCTATTCAATAACACACGCGCCAAGCCTTTGCGTTGCATGCTCGGATCAACCGCAATGCCCCACAAATACCAATGCGGCATCGGAGCAAATTTGCGGCGCATTTTTTTCGACAAAATATCGAATTCTTGCAAGCGATTAAACGCGGCCAAACCCAGTTTGATTGGCAACAAGCCCATGCCTACACGCAATTCGCGCAGCAACGATGGATAACAATGATTCGGTGGCAACCATGCCGCAGCAGCCATACCGTCGATGCTGCAATCAACCTGACCAAAATGCTGACAATACTTCAGTACGGTTCCGTACAAATACGGCGTGACTTTTGCGCGTTTTTCGGCGTTTGGTTCGATAAAGGCTAACAAGGGATCGTGCTCAAATGCCGCGGCATAAATCGCCGACATCAATTCCACTTGTTCTGATTTCAAGGGCGCCAACGGGCGTGTCGCCACGCGCGGTTGATGCACCTTCAAGGTAACTTCCATTACTACTCTCCACAATTCTTATTCGAATTTTACGATGTTTGCCAGCTACCTTTCTGCGGCAATCTGCCCATTTTTCACATTTGCACTGCCAACTCGCTCACATTCTGAGCAGGCAATTCCGCAACGGCAAGCTGCACCGCAGCACGCGCGTAAGTTGTTGTATGACAAGGTGTTTATTCGATACAAAAAAACGGCGGGGAAACCCGCCGTTGGTTTGACGCCGTTTTGTGTTTACTCGTAAAACGACTGCGCGTTTTGCGCCATTGCCAGCAAACGCTCGGCGGGTTTGAAACGGTCGCCCTGTTGTTGCTGATAATGCTGCAAGCGTGCAACGACCTGCGCGATGCCGAGGCTATCGGCATAACGGAAAGGACCGCCCAAAAAGGGCGGAAAACCGATGCCGAAAATGGCGCCTATGTCGCCATCGCGTGCATTGCGGATAATGCCTTCATCAAGACAACGCACCGCTTCGTTTATCATCATCAACACGGTACGTTCGCAAATTTCGGAAGCAGCGACGGTGCTGTTAGGACTCACCCCCAACAATTGATACACCGATTCATCGACTTGTTTGCCACCTTTGGCGCCGTCGTCATAACGATAAAAACCACGTTGGTTTTTCTTACCCAGACGATTGTCATCCAGCAGTTTCTTAAACGCCGCGGGTGGCAACATACGATCGCCAAACGCGTCCGCCAAGATCGGTGCGACTTTGGTGCCGACGTCAATGCCCACTTCATCAAGCAATTGAATTGGGCCAACCGGAAAACCAAAACGCTTCAACGCTTTGTCGATCGAATCGATCGGTGTACCGGCCGCCAACAACTGCCCGGCTTCATTCATATAGGGCGCCAAAATGCGATTAACATAAAAACCGGCACGATCTTTAACGACGATGACGGTTTTGCCTTGCGCACGCCCCAACTCCACCGCGGTGGAAACCACCCAATCGGCCGTTTTGTCGGTCGTGATGATTTCGAGCAACGGCATTTTTTCGACGGGCGAAAAATAATGCATGCCGATGATGTTTTCGGGCCGCTTAGCGCCTTCGGCAATTTTATGAATGGGAATCGACGATGTGTTAGTCGCAAAAATGGTATCGGGGCGAGCCGATTGTTCAACTTCAGCAACCATTTTTTGTTTTAATGACAAATCTTCAAACACCGCTTCGATGACAACATCACAGCGTTTAAATCCGCTGTAATCGGTGGTCACGGACAATCGCGACAACAATTTGCCAGCTTCAGCCACCGTCGCGTGACGTTTTTTTACGCGTTCATTGACAATAGTGTGCGAGTACTTTTTAGCGTGTCCCGTGCCTTTATCATCGCGATCTTTGACGCGGGCCGCCACCTTGGCTTTATCAATTGAAATAAACGCGATCCCGGCGCCCATTAATCCACCGCCGAGCACGCCAACCTCATTAATGTCGCGCGCGGGTGCTGCCGTCATCTTGTCTTTCTTCAGTGCTGTCGTACCAAAGAAAATATTCATCAACTGACGTGCAACCGGTGTGACGACCAAATCACCAAAGTTTTTTGATTCCACCGCAAAACCATCACGACCATATGCCGCCAATACACAGTCAATAATTTTGCCCGGCGCCGGATAGTTGCCGTAGGTTTTGCGCTCGACTTGTTCGCGCGCTTTGTTGGCCATAAACGAACGACCAACGCCATTGCTTTCGAGCAGCACGCGCATAATGCCCGGAGCTGAGAGTAGCGGCGCCGGTTTGCGCACTTCGTTAAACAAACGATTACGATCGCTGCGTTGACTCAAAGCCAGCGCACGTTTAACCGCCGCTTTTTGTAAATGGGCTTTGGCGACCATTTCATCGGCCAAACCCATTTTAATCGCTTGTTTAGCGCGGATATGTTTGCCGGTCAGCATCATGTCGAGCGCGGCGGCCATACCAATTAATTTCGGTAATCGTTGCGTGCCACCGCCGCCAGGCAATACGCCCAACTGCACTTCGGGCAAACCCAGCACAGTTTTGTTATCGGAACTGACCACACGTTCATGACAGCACAGCGCCAGTTCGAGACCGCCACCGAGCGCTGGGCCGTGAATCGCGGCCACCAACGGCAAATTCAGTTGTTGCAGCTCTCGCATCAGTACATGACCTTTTTGCGTTAGCTCTACGGCTTGCTCGGCACGCGTAATATTTTTCAGCATATTGATGTCGGCACCGACAATAAACGAATCGGCTTTGCCGGATTGAATGACCACCCCTTTGATCGTTTTGTCGTTTTTCAACGCCGTCAAGATTTGGCCAAATTCGTCGGTGAATTCGGCACGTAACGTGTTCGTCGATTCACCCGGTACATCCATCGTCAACAACGCGATCTGATTGTCGAGTTTGTCGAGACTGAAACTGGCGGTTTTTGCGATATTCATTTTTTTAACTCAATTTTTTGGTTGGTTCCAGACCATCCCTCATCCCATCCTTCCCCCTTGAGGGGAGAAGGCGTTTACTCCCTCTCTTCGTTTGCGAGGTGAGGGCTGAGGTGAGGAGAAATCAGCTCACTTCCAACACCATCGCAGCGGCCAAGCCGCCGGCAGCACAAGCGGTAGCCAAACCTAATCCGCCACCGCGACGACGTAACTCGCGCAAGGTTTGCGTGATCATGCGTGCACCGGTGGCCGCAAAAGGATGACCATAAGCGATTGAACTACCGTTTACATTGAATTTGTCCATATCAATGTCGCCGATCTTGCTGGCGCGACCGAGTTTGTCGCGGGCAAATTCATCACTGCCAAACATTTTGACATTCGCTAACGTTTGCGCAGCAAACGCTTCGTGCATTTCAATCAACGCTAAATCGCTGAATTTGATGCCAGCTTTATCGAGTGCGCGCGGGCTGGCGTACGATGGCCCCATCAACATGTCGATGTCGGCTTCGATGGCCGAAAACGCATACGAACGAATAAATCCTAAAATATCGAGACCGAGTTCTTTCGCTCGCGATTCACGCATGATGATAAGTGCCGCTGCGCCGTCCGTTAACGGCGTGGCATTGGCCGCCGTCACGGTACCGTGTACGCGATCAAACGCCGGTTTCAATTTGGCGTAATTGGCCAGTTCGGAATCAAAACGAATATTGTTGTCACGGCTGAACGCTTCTTTGAATGGTGGCAAATGCACCGTCATCACTTCGTCTTGCAATTTGCCATCATTCCACGCTTTAGCCGCCAGCGAATGGGAACGGTGCGCGAGTTGATCTTGTGCTTCACGCGTAATGCCGTGATCGCGCGCCATTTGCTCGGCGTTGTCGCCCATCGTCAAACCGGTCGAATATTCCTTCACCGCTGGCGGCACCGGAATCAGATCTTTTAAACCAATACGACGCAGCAACGCGATTTTTTGCCCCAGCGTTTTTGCTTTGGGCATTTCAACCATCGTGTCGGCAAAACGGCGTGAAAACTGAATGGGCACGACTGACGATGAATCAGCACCGCCAGCGATACCGATCTCGATGTCACCGGCCAGAATCGATTCGGTGATATTGGCGGCGGCTTGAAAGCTAGTGGCACAGGCGCGTGACACTGAATAGGCATCGGTGTGCACATTCATATTGGTGCCGAGCACCACTTCGCGCGCGATGTTTGGCGCTTCCGGCAACGTCAGTACCTGACCAAACACGACACGATCGATAAGCTGCGGATCAAGGTCACTGCGCGCCATCAGCTCGGCGACGACCAATTTGCCCAGCTCAATAACATTGACCCCTTTGAAGGCGCTGAGCTGGCGAGCAAACGGCGTGCGCAGACCCGAAACGACAGCGATGCGCTCCTGGAACTGCACTTTATTAACTTTGCGACGGTGCGGCGGTGCCGTCGGTACGGGTAGATCGAGTGATTGTTGTGCCATAACGGTCTGTCCACGGTGATTCGCCTCCGAAACAGGTCGGAGGGGTTGGAAGCGGTCGATTCTAGCGACTCAAACGGCGGATTAAAACGATCGTTTGAAGTGAAATACGGTATTAATACGGCCAACTGGAACTTTTTGGCTCCTGTGCAGACCGATGCGACACGCTAGAATGACCGGAAACCCGCAGCCAATGTTAAGAGGTGAGTTTTTGCTCGACTCCACGACCGCCGCCGGTACCCACTACATCATAGACAACTCAACCATCATGTCGTTACGTACCCGCTTTCATGCCTTAGAAACCCATATGAATCGCCGCATCATCGGTCAATCCGAGTTGAACCGGCGTTTGCTGATTGCCCTGATTGCCGACGGCCACCTGCTCGTCGAAGGTGCACCAGGGCTCGCCAAGACCCGCGCGATCAAAGAATTGTCACTGGCGATTGAAGCCGATTTCCACCGTGTGCAATTCACGCCGGATTTGCTGCCGGCCGATTTGACCGGCACCGATGTTTACCGCGCGCAAGAAGGGCGTTTTGAATTTCAAAAAGGACCGCTGTTTCATTCGTTGTTGCTCGCTGATGAAATCAATCGCGCGCCGGCCAAAGTGCAATCGGCACTGCTCGAAGCGATGGCCGAACGCCAGATCACGGTGGGGGCCACGACGTACTCCTTACCCCCCTTATTTCTGGTAATGGCGACACAAAATCCGATTGAACAAGAAGGCACCTACAGCTTGCCGGAAGCGCAACTCGATCGCTTTTTGCTGCACGTGCGTGTGCACTATCCCGATGCCGCCGCCGAGCTTGAGATCCTGAAATTAAATCGCGGCGAAGCGCAGCATGAACGCAGCACGGCGTTTGAAAAAATCACCCAAGCCGAAATTTTTGACGCGCGTCAGCAAGCGCTACAATTATTTATGGCCCCCGAAATCGAGCGTTACTTAATTGATCTGATCATGGCGACACGCACACCAGCGCGTTTTAGCAATGACATCGCACGCTGGATCGAATTCGGCGCGAGCCCGCGCGGCACCATCGCTCTCGATCGCTGTGCACGGGCACAAGCGTTCTTAAATGGCCGCGATTTTGTTTCGCCAGAAGATGTGCAATCGGTTTTCCTCGATGTGTTGCGTCACCGTGTGCTGCTGTCGTACGAAGCCGAGGCCGATAACATTGATGCCGATTTTGTCCTCACTCGTATCATGTCACTGGTTGCCCTACCCTGATCGGAGTTAAACCATGCGCCATGTTTTATTGCTTGTATTCACCCTGTTATTGACCGCCTGCAGCAAAGGTGTGCCCAATGACAAACGCGAATACGTCGGCTATTGGCGTGGCGATAAAATGTCGCTCGAAATTCAAGTAAACGGCTCGGTTATGTTTATCGACAAACGCGGCGACAAGCCCGTCACCGTGCACGGCAATATCAGCGAATTTATCGACAATGACTTTGTCGTCGGTATGGCACCGTTTGGTACGCGCATCAGCGTCAGCAAACCGCCGTATCCAGATGGCCCCAACAAAAAAATGATCGTCAACGATGTCGAAGTTACCCAATACCAGTTGCCACCCGAAGGCAATAAAACGTTTTCACTGTAGTTCGCGTTGAGAGGTAAATGAATTGACGCGAGCATGGCATCTTCCCAGCGATCACGCCGACAATTATGTACCGGGCATCGACTTAAGCCTTGGTGATTTGCTGCGCCTTGAAGGCGCACAAGCCAAACAGCGCATTCCGCGTTATGTCAGCGCCAGCCATGACGGTGGCGCACACAGCAAACACAAAGGTCGCGGCATGGATTACGCGGAATCGCGCATTTACCACGCCGGTGACGAGATCCGCCATATTGACTGGCGCGTGTCCGCACGCAGCGGCAAATTGCACACCAAAATTTTTCATGTCGAACGCGAGCGCCCGGTGTTGTTGTTGCTCGATCAATCACAGTCGATGTTTTTTGCCAGTCGCGAAGCGTTAAAAAGTGTTGTTGCTGCGCGCATGGCGGCACGTGCTTTGTGGCGACATTTGCACGCTGGCGATCGCGTCGGCTTATTGCGCTGTGACGATGAACGCGTCATGGTAAAACGCCCATCATCCGATCGCGCCGATGCGATTGCGCTGTTGAATCAAATTGTGACCTCGCATCAACAACAAGTGCAACGCGTGCGCGCTCACCAATTCAGTGATAACACACTGCTGCAACAGTGCTGGCATGAAGCCCGACAATTGGTCACGCCTGGCACCGTGGTCTATGCCTTTTGCAATTTGATGTCCTTGCAACCGGCCTTGCAGCCGTTGCTGGCCCATGTCGCACGCCACGGTGACTTGCGCTGCTACGGTTTATACGATGTGATGGAATCGCGCTTACCCAACGATGGCCGTTATGCGATTGCCGATCAACGCGGCGAAGCCATCATCGATACACGCTCGAAACGTCTGCAACAAAATTACCAACAAAACTTTGACGCTCAACTCGAAAACTGGCGCGTACTCAGTCAGCAATATCGCTTTCAATTTTTGGCTGTCGCGACCACCGACGGCATCAGTTTGGGATTTGACGATCGTGACCAGCCCCAACACCACTAGCCCTGCGCTGCAGTTGCCACATGATATTCAGCTACCCGATCCCGTATCGATGTGGCCGCTCGCGTATGGCTGGTGGTTGCTGCTGTTGTGCGTCGTCATCGTGCTGCTCGTCATCGTTGTGCTGTGGCGACGTCGACGTCGCCAACGCGATCCGCTGCGCAACGCGTTGACGCAATTGCACGCTTTGCAACAAGTTGACGATGATCGCGCCTTTTTAAGCGCCTGCGCGCATTGGATCAAACATCAGGCGATGCACCATTACGGCCGCGAACAAACAGCCGCTTTGCAAGGCCAAGCGTGGCTGCAATTTCTTGATCAAACCGGTAATACGCAAGGGTTTACGGGCGGTGCTGGACAACAATTGATTGCGCTCTATCAACCGCAGATCCAGATCGAACGTCCGGCGTTAATGGCCACGCTGAGCGAATGGTTACACCAGCAGTATCAGACATCGGATCAACGCCAACAAACGCAGGATCAACATCATGTTTGAGTTTGCGTTTGCGATCGTTTTTTTTGCTTGGCCTTTACCGCTGTTGCTGTGGTGGTGGCGCAATGACGAACCACAATCTGATCGCGTGTGGGTTCCGTTTGCGCAACGCTGGCGTGATGCGCAACGCGGCATCACACCGTTTCGTGAACGCACGTGGCGAAAATGGTGGCAGCCCTTGTTATTGTGGACGCTGTTTGTATTCGCGGCAGCACAACCGCAATGGGTCGGCGACCCGATCGCCAATCAACGTAGCGGTCGCGATGTGATGCTGGTGGTGGATTTGTCTGGCTCAATGGAAGCAACCGATCTGGTGCTCAATAATGAACCGGCAACACGTCTTGATGTATTAAAAAAAGTGCTGGGCGAATTTATTCTGCAACGTGAAGGTGATCGTTTGGGTTTGGTGTTGTTTGGCGAGCAAGCGTACTTGCAAGCACCGCTGACATTCGATCGCAAAACCGTCAATCAGTTTTTGCAAGAATCCGAGATTGGACTCGCCGGTGCGCGCCGCACCGCGATTGGTGATGGATTGGCGATGGGCCTCAAACATTTGCAAGAAAGTGAAGCGCCACGTCGCGCCGTGGTTTTGATCACCGATGGCGCCAATAACGGTGGTGAACTGACGCCCGATCAAGCGACCGACATGGCAAAAAAATTGAACACCATTGTCTATACCATTGGCGTGGGTGCCGATGAAATGATCGTGCGTGATGCTTTTTTTGGCAGCCGCCGTGTTAACCCATCGGCCGATCTGGATGAGCGCGCGTTGAAACGCATTGCTGAGCAAACTGGCGGACAATATTTTCGCGCGCGCGATGAAAATGAATTGGCCACAATTTACAAAAAAATTGATCAGTTAGAACCAGTAAAGAGTGACAACCAGTGGTTGCGGCCCACCAAACCGCTGTACTGGTATCCGTTACTGGCCGCGCTGGTGGCGTGGGCCATTGGCGTGCTGTGGCAAAAACGTCGTACCTGGCAAATGGCATCATGATGACTCAGTTGATTTTGCTACGCCCGTGGTTTTTATTGCTGCTGCTACCACTTACGATCATCTGGTGGTGGCGCCGACGCGATCGTCAACAAAACAGTCACTGGCAAGCCTGGATTGATCCCAATTTGCTGTCGTTTTTGCGTCACCAAAATCAGCCGCAGCAACAACGACGCTGGTATTCATTAATGATCATTTGGCTGCTTGCCACACTGGCCCTCAGTGGCCCGAGCTTGCGTCGCGAACACGATGGCGATACGTATTTACACGATACCGCGAAAGTATTGCTGTTTGATCTGACCGTTAGCATGCAAGCCGACGACATTAAGCCGAGTCGGCTGGCGCGTGCCAAATTAAAGGCAATGGATTGGTTAAAACAACATCAAGAAGGTCAAACCGCGCTCGTTGTGTACAGCGGCAGTGCGCACATTGTCGTGCCGTTTTCGACCGACACGCGCACCATCACTGCCCTGCTGCCGACACTCGACAGCAGTTTGCCGCCGGTGGCGGGCAACGATCCGGTGCAAGCGCTGCGATTGATTGAACAAATGCGGCAAAATAGTGGCATCGCACGCGTTGATGTTATGTGGATCACAGACGGCATTGATCAAGAACTCAGCCAAGCGCTCGCTGATGTAATTAAAACCAGCAATTTACGTCTCAGTATTTTGGCGGTAGGCAGTGATGAGGGCGCGCCAGTGCGTTTACCCGATAATCGATTATTGACCGATAATCATGGCCAGATCGTGCTCGCTAAAGTGGATCACGGATTGTTAATGCGATTTGCACAACAGCACCATGCACGCTACACGAGTTTGCAAGCTGATGATGGTGATCTGCGCGCGTTGGAATGGCCACTGCAACAATCCGATGAATTTCGTGATGCCGAAACGGTCAGCTTACAATGGCAGGATATTGGCGGCTGGTTATGTGTTTTTCTGCTGCCCTTGGTGTTGTGGTCGTTACGACGCGCGACAGTGTTTATGTTTTTACCCGCCATGTTATTGTTGCACACGCCCGATAGTCGCGCGTCATGGTGGAGCGATTTATGGCAAACACCTGATCAACAAGCCGCCAACGCCATGGACAAAGGTGATTACGCGGCGGCGGCGCAACAATTTCAGCGTCACGATTGGAAAGCCAGTGCACAATATCGCAATGGTCAATTCGCCGAAGCAGCCGACAATTTTGCACACGGCAACGATGTGCGCAGCACATTCAATCGCGCCAATGCGCTGGCCTATGCACAGCGTTATGACGAAGCAGAAAAAGCCTTTGAAAAAGCACTGCAGATCGATCCACGCCATCAACCCGCGAAAGAAAATTTGGCCGCACTGCGTGAGTTTTTGAAAAAACAGTCACAACAACAAGCCGCACAAAACGGTCAGTCGAACGATAAATCGTCCGCAGGCCAAGACGCGGCCGATAACAGCAAATCGCCGAGCACACCTTCTTCATCGCCATCGGAACAAGCTCGCGAACCATCATCGGCACAAGCCGATAAAGAGGGCAAAGAAAAAGGTGATGTCGCCGACAAAAAAGACAGCCAATCGTCCGAGCCAAAAAAGGAACAGCAGGCGCAAAATGCCAAAGCAGAAACGGGGGCTACTGACGAGAAAAAAGCCGCCGACACATTGGCCGACGGTGACAGCAAACCCAAAAACGATCCGCAAGTTGAAGCGATGTTAAGGCAGCTGCCCGATGATCCTTCACGTTTGTTGCGTCAACGAATGAAACTCGAATTACTGCGTCGAGGCCAAACCGAGTCGGGTTCTGCAACAGACAGATCTTCAACCGAACAGCAAAACAAGTGGTAAACGCTGGATGAAATATTTAGTGCTTTTTATATGGTCACTTGTCGCGTTGAACGTCGCGGCGGACAGTTCCATGTCCTTGAATCGCAATCCGATCCATGTCAACGAAACGTTCACGCTGGAGATCCGCAGTGACAACACGGATGCGGCACCGCCGGCGTTTCAATTGCCCGAAGGTATTGAACAACTGCAGCGCAATAACATCAGCTCGCGCAGCATCGTGAACGGTCGTATCAGCGCCGAACAACGCTGGGTGTACAAACTGGTCGCACGCAAACCCGGCGATTACCGTTTTGATGCCGTTAAAATTGGTAAAGACATAACCAACTCGCTGACACTGACCGTCAATCAAAAAAGTGAGAAAGACACTACAACACGCAGTGCCAAATTGTTGCTGCGCGCTGACATCGACAAACAAGATGTGTATTTACAACAACAGGTGATCTTGAGCATCAAACTGTATCGCGCGGTGCCGGTGCGATTTGCTCAAATCACCGAACCGCAGCCGCCCAATGTGCTGATTCAACAAATGGGCGACGACACCGAATATGAAACCGAAGAAAACGGTCAAACCTATTTTGTGCTGGAGCGGCGTTACGCGCTGTATCCGCAAAAAGCGGGGCGCATTGATATCGCGCCCGTGCAATTCAACGGTGACATCACGGTGAGCACCAGCAACAGTTTGTTTGGCGCCATTGCTGATACCGAACCGGTAAGTCTGCAGACCGCACCGTTGCATATCAATGTGAGCGAAGCGCTAACGACACCCAATTGGTTACCAGCCAAACACGTGGAGCTGACGGCAACCGTATTGCCAGCCAATAAAAAAGTGCAGGCCGGCGAGCCGCTGACGATCAATTTGAGTTTGATGGTGGCCGGGCAAATTGCCGCGAATGTGCCAGCACTCAGTTTTTCCGATCAAGAAGGCTGGCACTATTATCCCGATCAAGTGAAAGACGCCGTAAACATGTCGGCCGACGGCATCAATTTGGAACGCACACAAAAAATCGCCGTGGTGCCAACACGTGCCGGCACATTGCAATTACCGCCAATTGAATTGCCGTGGTACAACACCCAAACGGGCACACAAGAAACCGCACGCGTCGAGTTTGAACCGATAACCGTTGTTGCCGCCGATAGCAAAACGCCTGCTCCGATTGTTGTGGCACCGGCGCCGATTGAAAGCGCGCCTGCACCGACAACGGCGACAACGCCCGTGGCTGCGAGCACGAATTACTGGCCGTGGATCAGCACGGTATTGGCGCTGCTGTGGATCGTGACGTTGTTGGCGTGGTGGTGGCATATGCGCGCCCGCCAACACGTGAAGCCACGAGTCAACGCGCCCACACACGCAGCCCCCGACGCGATCAAAACGGCGCTAGTGAAAGCCTGCAAAGAACATGATGCACACACGGCCCAACACAGTTTGCTGGCGTGGGCACGCGAGTTATTGCAACAACCGGATCTGAGTTGGGCACAGTTGCGGCAACGCAGCGCGCCGTTCAACGACGTGCTGCAAGCATTGGATAACGCGCTGTATTCGCCATCACCGACGCCGTGGCAGGGCGACGCGTTATTAAACGCTCTCGATGCACTCGCACGCTGTTGGCAAACACCGGCGCAGCAGAATGCCGCGTCAACGTTAAATCCTTAGAGTGCATGGCGCCACGGCAGCACTGCTACACTGCGCGAATCGAACATTAAAAAACTTACCTGCCGCTGGCTGAAATTCAGGTTACGCGAATTATTCTGATTGTAGGGCGGCATTCATGCCGCCATTGGCGCCCTGAAGGGCGCCCTACATAGACAACCTGAAATTCAGTCATAGACATGAAAAATAAAACAGTTTCAATCATCACCGTTAGAAGGAATTCGTCATGACAGTAGCCACAATGAAAGCGGTAATCACCGGCGGCGCCAGCGGCTTAGGGTTTGCCGTTGCGCATTATCTGGTGCAGCGCGGCGCCAAAGTGTGTTTGCTCGACATCAACGCCGAACAAGGTGCACAAGCCGTCGCCAAATTGGGCACACACGCGAGTTTTGTCAGCTGCGATATCGCCGACGCCGCTCAAGTCGACAGCGCCGTGGATCAAGCCGCACTTAATATGAGTGGCATCACGATTGGCATCAGCTGCGCCGGCATTTTGGGCAATGGTCGCGTGCTCGGCAAAAAAGGTCCGATGGAAGCGAGTTTTTTTCAGCGCGTGATCAACATCAATTTGGTTGGTGCGTTTTTATTTACGAAAGCCTGCGCTCGTCATATGGCCACCAACACAATTAGTGAAGGCCAAGATCGCGGCGTCATCATTCACACCGCCTCAATTGCGGCATTCGAAGGCCAATTAGGCCAAGCCGCGTACTCCGCATCAAAAGCCGGTGTTGTTGGCATGTTGCTACCGCTCGCCCGCGAATTCGCCGCGCTGAACATTCGCGTTATGGCGATCGCCCCCGGCATGTTCGACACTCAAATGCTCGGCAACGTCACCGACGAGATCCGCGCCCAATTAGCCGCCGCCGTCCCCTACCCACCCCGCTTCGGCAAACCGGAAGAATACGCGTCGTTGTGCGGCCACATTATTGATAATCAGATGTTTAACGGGACGGTGTTGCGATTGGATGGTGCGGCGCGGTTGCAGTAAAAAAGCCAAATCAACTTCAACACGAAGCACTCAAAGATCACAAAGCACACGAAGAAAATCATCGTTGTAGGTTGGGCTGAGCGAAACGAAGCCCAACACGAATTTTGTACGACAGAATTTGCGTATCGAAATGCTCGGATTTTTCGTAGGGCGTCAATAAGCGTTAGCGCATTGCGCCGCATTGGGTTGACTCCGGCGCAATGCCCTTCGGTTATTGACGCCTTACGGCTCTGGTACAACCGTGAGCGTCGTCATTCCACGCTCAAATACAAATCTCCAGAAGCGTTTGAAGTATTGAGCAATATAGTTTAGGTTGGTGTCCACAATTCGGAGGCAAGATCAGTTTACTGCTGCCCCCTTTTACTTATCCAGTACAATTTCTCGAACGAAATCGCCCTTTGTAATGGTCGAATCCCCCCCCAAACGATTGATCCAGTTCCCGCCAAACATCACACTCCAGGGATATACCTGCGGCAGAAATCTTATTGCATTGTCATTCATACGGACCTTAGCTTTATCGTCAATACCATCTGGGCCTAAATGATAAATAATGCAACGATTTTCTGTGAGATATATTCTTATGGACTTGTCAATTCGAATTTTATGCAAATCAATAAGTTGCTGAAGATAAGGACACTGACCATATTGAGAAACAAAGCGAGTGGCGAGCGATTCAACTAGATTTAGCTCAGATATGGAAAGAGTCCAATGCGCATAAATCCTGTTTGAGCTAACTGAGTTAAAGATAGATACTGCGAAAACATACATGAACGATATAACTATAGAAAGATAGAAATACCTCCGCTTGAACTTAATTAGCCACCAGCCAAATACGACTGAGAAAATCAAAATTAGCATCAGTATCAAACTAGAACTAAAATGTAATACAAGTAAAATCACATCAACAAGTGCGATGAAAAACAACAAAGCCACTACAATGGCGATGAGGGCGCTTGGTTTCATTCCGAGAAATTCTCAGGAAGACCGATGGATGGTTTCGCTACGTTGACTCGTAGCACTCTCTTCGTATAAACAGCCTGTCCTGCAAAAACCTGATTTTCACTTATCATCACCGTTCCCATTTTCTCTTTCGTGGTTCAGCGTTATCTATTTCACACTCAACGGTTCCCATTGAATCGCGGGTTGAGCTTTCACCAACGCCGTACACAATTCGATTTTTTCAAGGGTATTGTCGAGTGCGCGTTGCGCGCCAGGTTGATCTTCCATCTTCGGTAAAAAATAATCCTGCATTTCTTGGTATTTTTCGTCAGAACAAAAACGTATACCGATCATCGGCATTTGATTTTGTACGCCTTCTGGCATCAAGGGGCGAATAAACGTGTATTTGCCTTTGAACCATTGAAAGGCAGCGTCGACTTGATCGAGATCGCCCGTCAATTGTGAAATCAACACAGTCATTCTTTCATTGGTGCGCAAACCGGTGCCGAGTACACGGCCACGCATTTCAGCCGACAATTTAGCGTCATGAGTGGCGGACATGGCTTCAATGAGATGATCGCGCACGGTGCCATCGTCGGTTTCATCCAACAGTTTTTCGGCAGCACGGAATACCGGTTCGCCGCCGTCATTGACCGCGACTTCGACGGCACTGGCGATCATATCGGCCGGTACCGCATCGGGATGCAATTGGCCATCACTGCCGTAACCCAAATACGCATTACCCCATTCGGCTAATTGTTTGCGCACCGCCGGGTCTTGCGCTTTGAACGCCATAAAATTGATCACGCTCGAACGCAACAAACGTTGCTCAACGGCTTCATCATCCTTGCCGTTAAAGCCCAATTGGGTCAGCAACGGCTGATACAGCGAGGCGTAATAGTTTTGCAATTGCTCACGCTCACGTTTATCAACCACGTAATCACGAATAAAACCCAGTTGTGTAAACGGCACGGTGAGAATCTCGCGATCAGGATGTCGCGCCAAATGCGTAACAGCTTGCAAGTATTCATTGACATTGAGGCTGCCCGATTCAAACGCGGCGCCCAAACTTTGGGCAACGGTATAACTTTCGGTTAACGGCATTTGCTGCAAGTGTGTCAGCAATAACGGCCAATCAGTTTTGGCGTATTGTGTACGGTAATAGCCAGCACCGTCGGCATTTAACACAAAATGCGTGGGACACGCGGGCAACTCAAATTGCCATTTTTGCTCGGCTTCGGTCAGCAACGTGCAAGATTTTTGCGCCAGACCATTGCCATAGGCTTTGACACAAACCGGTACTTGCCAGCGCGTGCTCGACGGTGCTTTGGAGGCTAGCGGCAAATAACGTTGCTGCGTTAGCGTCGCATTGACTTTACCGTGATCACATTGTGCGCTGATCGCAATTTGTGGTGCACCCACTTGCGTCAGGAAACTGAAAAACGCGGTATTGATGCGATCGTCTTGCGCGGCTTCAGCAATGGCCGCCACAAATTGCTCGGCAGTGGCATTGCCCCAGGCGTATTTGTTCAAGTAACGCTGCACACCACGTTGAAAGGTTTCTTCGCCGACGTAGTTTTCAATCATCGCAATCACGGCCGCGCCTTTTGAATAGGTGATGCCATCAAACGCGCTGCTGATCTCATGATTGAATTGGATGGGCTGTCGAATTTCACGCATGGATTTTAATGAATCCAACTGCATCGCGTTGTTGGCGTCTTTCAACTGACTGAGACCAAAGCCCCAGTCCGGCGCCCAGCGCATGACCGTTTTATTTTCCATCCAGGTCGCAAACGCTTCATTCAGCCAAATATCGTTCCACCACGGCATCGTAACCAAATTGCCGAACCATTGATGCGCCAATTCATGCGCATGCACGCTGGCATACGCACGCTTTTGATCGATCGACGATGATTCATCCAACAACAACAATTGTTCGCGATAGGTGATCGCACCGGCGTTTTCCATCGCACCCGCTTCAAAATCGGGCACGGCCAGAATATCGAGTTTTTCGTAAGGGTAAGGAATGCCAAAATAGTTTTCGAGCACTTGCACAATACCGGCGGTGTTGTGCAACGCGTATTTCATTTTTTCGCCTTTGCCTTTGGTGGCAACACCGCGTAACGGAATTTCGCGATCACGAATGCTGGAAACCGGGATCGCTTGCCATTCAACAACATCCAATTCACCCACGGCCCATGCGACCAAATACGTGGGCAACGGTTTGGATGTGGCAAACACATATTTGATGCGGCCATCGGCCAACGTTTCTTGTGCTTTCACCGGTGTGTTGGCGATCGCTTTGTGATTGGCTGCCACCGTCAAACTGACATCAAATGGCACTTTAAAACGTGGCTCATCAAATGACGGAAACGCGCGGCGCGCGAAATGAGATTCAAACTGTGTAAAGGCGTAACGCAAATCACCGTCTTCGACCAAATACAAACCGTTTAAGGTGCGATCAAACGGCGCGACATAATCAAACGTCAACGTGATTTTTTGTGCACTGATGATCTGAGCAAAACGCAACTCGACAACACCACTGCCGCCCACTTCGTCGTAGGTGGCTTTCACCGTGGTGCCATCGGCGAGTGTGGCCGTCACTTTATCGACATCGAGGTTTTCACCGTGCAGCCACACGCGATTGCTGTCTTGCAGCAATTGCACATCGATGGCGACATGACCGTTGAATTCATCGCGTTGCGGATTGACATCGAGATCGATCTGATAGCGCAGCGGCTGCACTTGATCGCCCAGTTTTCCTTGCGGTGAATCGCGCAGATCGATCGGACGATGGCTCCACAGGTAATAACCGGTAATGACAAGGACTAGCACGACGAGAAACAGGGCTATTTTTTTCATTGTAGAAACCTGTTGAGGGTTGAGCCGCGAGAGTCTAACGGAAGTCAGTCCCCGTTCTCTACATGGGATTTGTGTCAGAAATTGTGCGCGTTGCTGCGATGCAAAATATCAGGCTCAGGCTTGTATAAAAACACGTCTAACGCAGCCAAAATTGTACGCATTCGCTGTTGGTCAGCCGATCGATCCACCATTGCATTGCTTTGCCGGGAGGTCGTTTTGGCATGAGCAGGTGCACAGGTGATGGCGCCCGTTCGGGCTGCACCATTTTTTCGAGCAAACGCCCTGATGCCAAATGTGTCGCCACCCACGCATAGGGCAAAAAGCCGACGCCGAGGCCTGCCAATTGTGCATCCAGCTTGGCTTGCATATCAGGCACCGTTAACACGGCTTGGCCTTGTTGTATCCCGAGCGTGATCGGCGTCATCGTGCGTGAACTGTCGGCCACGGCAACGACCCGATGCGGCAGCAACACTTCTTCGGTTAGGGGTTCTTTGGTTTTGGCCAACGGATGCGCGGGCGACACCACAAAACTCATGCGCAATTCACCGAGTTTGTGCGAACGCACCTCCGACGTAATCGGCAACCAGCCGGCAGCACCAATCACGAGGTCGGCTCGACCGTATTTCATGGCCTCCCACGAGCCAGCCAACACTTCGCTACTAAAACGCAGTTGCGTGGCATGGCCGGCGCGATAAAACTCGTCGATTAAGGGGTGCAATGCGGTAACCGGAATTATCGTGTCGAGTGCGATGCGCAGCTCGGTTTCCCAACCGGAGGCAACGCGTTTGACGCGTTTTTCGGTGTCATCAATGGCCAGCAATAGACGCCGCCCCGACTCGAGCAGCTCACGTCCAGCGGGCGTCAGTTTGGCAACACGCCCCCCGCGTTCAAACAGCAGCACATCGAGCTCATCTTCGAGTTTGCGCACGGTATAGGTGATGGCCGACGGCACGCGATCGAGCGCCTCCGCCGCCCCCGCAAACGACCCGCGTTGGTCAATGGCATCCAGCACTTGCAGGGCTTCCAGGGTGATTTTCATGGTTCAAATTTTTTGAACGGAGGGTTCAGGGCGGCATTCTGGCACGTTCCGACAGGCCGCGTAAGCTGTGCCCATCGATTCAACGGAGCAGCAACATGATTCATCTTCGCCCAAGCCATGAACGTGGTCGCGCTGATCACGGATGGTTAAAAAGCTCGTTCAGTTTTTCGTTTGCTGAATACTACGATCCGATGCACATGCATTTTGGCGCACTACGCGTCATCAATGACGACATCGTTGCCGGGCACAGTGGTTTTGGCATGCACCCGCATCGCGACATGGAAATTGTCACGTACATGTTAAGCGGCGCCTTGCAGCACAAAGATTCGATGGGCAATGGTTCGATCATCCGCCCAGGTGAAGTACAAAAAATGTCCGCCGGTACTGGCATCATGCACAGTGAAATGAATCCGGAAAAAGACGATGCACATTTGCTGCAGATCTGGATTTTTCCTAACGAGAAAAATCTGAAGCCGGGTTATGAACAAGTGCACGTTCCAGACGAGTTAAAACGGGGTCGCTTGCATCTGATCGCGGGACCACAAGCCGGCCCGCACACGGTGTCGGTGCATCAGGATGCCAAAATTTATGCGGGTCTGTTTGATGGCAGCGAAACATTAGACCAAACACTGGATTCAACACGTCGTTACTATTTGCAGGTTGCACGTGGTCAGATTCGTGTCAACGATCGCGATTTGCAAGCCGGTGATGCGTTAATGTTCAGCGCCGAATCACAGCTAAGCATCCGTGACGGAAAAGCCGCTGAAATTTTGCTCTTTGATTTGGCTTAAACCTGGGAGCGCATGATGACACGCTACACCACTCCTGCGATCGCCTTGCACTGGTTGATGGCCGTGATGTTGATCGGATTATTTGGTCTTGGCCTGTATATGCACGACTTACCGTTTTCCCTGCAAAAACTGAAACTGTATTCGTGGCATAAATGGGCTGGTATCACCGTGTTTGTGTTGGTGTTGTTTCGCTTGTACTGGCGTCGTCGTCATGCACCACCGGCGATGGTCGCGATGGCTCCTTGGCAACAAATGGCCGCCCATTATGGTCATATCGCGTTATACACGCTGATGTTGATCATTCCGATCAGTGGCTGGTTAATGAGTTCAGCTAAAGGTGTGCAAACCGTATGGTTTGGTGTGTTGCCCTTACCTGATCTGCTCAGCAAAGACGAAGCCACTGGCGAACTGCTTGGCGCTGCGCACAAATATTTGAATTACCTGCTCGCGTTGATCGTTGTCGGTCACGCTGGCGCCGCGTTACAGCACCACTTTTTGCACCGCGATAACACACTGCAAAAAATGGCGCCGTGGATTAAACGTAAACGTATCGTGCAAGAACAATCGGTTTCGGAGACAGGATTATGAGCAAACGCTTTTTAATGGGGTTGGTTGCAGCGTCAACTTGGCTGATCGCCTCGGCAGCACCGTTGACCAAAATTGACACGCCCAAATCAACCATCACGTTTGGTTATACGCAAATGGGCGTGGCCAGCGAAGGCGTCTTCAAAAAGTTTTCGGCTACCATGCAATTTGACCCGGCCAATGTCGCTGCCAGCCAACTGAATTTTGTCGTTGACGTTAGCAGCATCGAAACCGGTGTACCGGGCGGCGACGATGAAGTCAAAGGCAAGGCGTGGCTCAATGCCAAACAATTTCCGCAAGCGAGTTTTGTCGCGAACAAGATTAGCAGCACCGCGGCCAATCAATATACCGCCAGCGGCAATTTGACGATGAAAGGCATCACGCAAGCCGTTACGATTCCGTTTAAATTGACCGGCAACAGTGCCGATGGTCAATTCAAGTTCAAACGATCCGTATTCAAAATTGGCGAAGGCGAATGGGCAGACACGTCCGTCGTTGCCGATGATGTTGTTGTGAAGTTCCATTTAACACTGCAGTAATTTTTTTCGAAACACCTTTTCTGAAAAACCCTTTAAGGAGACACTATGAAAATTTTATTCACCGCCGCCGCACTGTTGTTGTCGAGCACCTCGTTTGCCGCCAGCGAAACCTTTGTATCGGAACCGTCGCACACGTTTGTGCAATTCAGCTATAGCCATTTTGGTTTTTCGACACAAACCATGCGATTCAACAGCTCGGAAGCCAAACTGACCCTCGATCGCGCGGCCAAAACCGGCAGTGCCGAAATGACGGTTGATATGAAATCCGTCGACACCGGTTCGAAATTGGATGAGCACATTCAAGACGAAGATTTTTTCAATACGGCCAAATTTCCAACGGCCAGTTTCAAATCGACCAAGGTCACGTTTGAAGGAGACAAACCGGCATCAATCGAAGGCAACTTGACGATCAAAGGCATCACCAAACCGGTGACCTTTAAAGTGACATCGTTCCACTGCATGCCACACCCGTTTGCGAAGAAAGATGCCTGTGGCGCCAACGCCAGTGCAGTGGTTAAACGTTCAGAATTTGATATGGCCAAATACACACCGCATGTCAGCGACGACGTCACCATTTCGGTGGCCATTGAAGCGATCAAACAATAATCTTAAGCCAAAAAAATAGCGATATTAAGTCTAATGTCAGTGAGTTAAGACAACTTTGCTTCGTAGGGCGGCCTTCAGGCCGCCGACTGGCGGGCTAAAGCCCGCCCTACAAAAGATCGATTGCGCTTAACTGATCGGCATTACGACATTAAGTCGCTATTTTTTTTTGAGTTCGACGGTGGAGACGACTTTACGCAGCAGCGCATACAACTGCTGCGCTTCATCGTCGGTAAGCTGCGCCGCGAACGACGCTTGCACCGCATCGCGATAAACCGGCCACATGGTTTTGCGTAGCTCGCGACCCTTATCACTGATCACAGCAAACAAACCACGTCGATCATCCGCACAATTCTCGCGCAGCAACAAGCCCTCTTTTTCCATGCGGTCAATCAGCCGCGTCAGATTACTGCGCGACAACACGATACGCTCGCCCAAGTCAAAGAAGCGCAGGCGTCCGTCTTCTGCAAAGTCGAGTTCGAGCAGTACGTCATACCATTCCAGGGGTGGCATTTGTGCGGCGACAAGTGCGCCCTGAATCTGTTCGATCAGTAGCTTATGACTGCGCAGCAGGCCGGCCCAGGCTTGGAACTGGGGGCTCGGATGACGGTTTTGAGTCTTCATGCCGATTATTGTTGCATATGCAACTACTTTTGGGTAGCCTGATGTTGTTGCATTTGCAACTATCACGTTTGCAACCAGGAGTCCTACATGAAAACGTTATCCCTCGACGAATTGCAGCAAGCGCTCTCCGCGTCTCAACGCCCGATCATTGTTGAGGCGCTGCCCAAACACCATTTCGACGCAGGTCATATTCCGGGCGCCATTCAATTGAATGTACCCGAAGTCGATGCTCGTGCAGCATCACTGCTACCCGACCTCAACGCTGAAGTTATCGTCTATTGCTCGAATGAAGCGTGCAGCAACTCACATCAGGTGGCCATCGCCTTGAGGGCTCGCGGCTATCAGAACGTCGCCGTGTTCAAAGCAGGCAAACAAGCCTGGCGGCAATCCGGAAGGGGGTTGGAGGTATCACCATGATCAATACCCATCGTACTGATTGGGCGGCGCTCACGTTGCGTTTGAGCCTTGGCGGTATGTGGATCGCGCACGCGATGCTGAAATGGCTTGTGTTCACATTGCCAGGTTTCGCCAATTGGTTGTCATCACAAGGCTTGTCACCGTTGTTTGCGTGGCCCATTTTTCTGATGGAGTTATTCGGCGGCATAGCGATTGTGTTGGGTTGGCATGGACACAGAATTTCTTTGCTGCTAATTCCAGTGATGGCGGTGGCGGCGTGGACACATGTGCCTAACGGCTGGACCCACACCAGCCCAGGAGGTGGTTGGGAATATCCGGTGTTTTTGATCGCCGCTTCGCTGGTGCATGCGCTGCTGGGTGATGGGCGTTACGGCATCAATGCGAAAGCGCCGGTGACAAAAGTCGCATGAATGCACGTTAAGCGTTGGCGATCATCACTCTACTAACTCGCCAACGCTTTAGTGGCTGACAAATGGGCAAACACCACCCGAGTTGCGATGCATTCAACGTAAAAATGGCATGGCCATTTTGCCGTCTTCGCTTACACGCCAGGGCACGGTGTCTTGCGCAAAACGCGTTGGCTGCTGGCAGGATAGTTGGCCAATTTCTCACTTGCTCGTGTCGGTCGCAGCACGAGTTCACCACCACAATTTGGGCAGTGATGCGCCATGCGCTCAGCACAACGCGCACAAAAGGTGCACTCAAACGAACAAATGTAAGCGCCCGATTGCTGGGGGGCCAAATCGATGTCGCAACATTCACAGTTGGGGCGCATTTCGAGCATCGCCGATCTCCGTTTGTTGACACCGCCCGCGCGCATCTAGGCAATTGCTTCTGCGTTGCGCCACCTGACTCCATCCCTGGTGGTTGCATGCGCCTGCGGTATTTGTGCAACGCTGCACGTTAAAAAAAGGAGCGCTAGCGCTCCTTTTTTGCATGCTTTACCACTTAGCGTAGTGTGTTGCCGTCAGAATCCAACACAACCACTTCACCCAATTTCAAATCGCGAACGCCTTGCTCAATTTTGCTTAAGTCACCGACAATGACCCACGTAAAATTATCGGGTTTTAAATGAGCCTTTGCCACGTTCTGGACATCGGCCAATGTTAACGACTCGTACTTGGCTTTTAACGTTTGTACATAATCATCAGGGCGATTGTATTGCACAATCGCCGTCATCGCGGCCTGCACTGACGCTGCCGTTTCATATTCACCGGGCATGGAGCGCACGGTGTTCATAACGCTCTTTTGCAGTTCGTCGGCAGTGGCCGGTTTGGCGGCAACAAAGTCGCGATACTCTTTCAAAATCTCTTTGGCGGACTCGGCGGTTTTATCCGTTTGCACCGCCGCCGACGCAAAATACGGACGCTGACCACGCGCACCAGGGAAGCGCGAATACGCGCCATAAGCCCAATGTTTATCTTCACGCAAATTCATATTCAAGCGCGATGAAAATTGACCACCGATAATGTCGTCCATCGTCACCAACGCCACGTTATTGTCGACATTGGTCGGCGGCATTAATTGCCCAGCCATGATCTGTGTTTGCACCGCGCCCGGACGGTCAAGCAAATACACGCGTGGCGCTTTGGCCGCTGCGGCGTTAGCCATGTGCTTCTGCGGTTTCGCGCTGACCGGTGCTTTCCAATTCGCAAACGCTTTTTCCAATTTTGGCAAAATAGCATTGAGTGTTGTATCACCGACGACGACAATCGTTGCGTTGTCAGGGCGTAGCCACGCTTGATGAAAAGCTTTCAGATCGGCTTGTGTCAACGATTTAATCGACTGTTCAGTACCTGAGCCCGTAAACGGTATGGCGTAAGCATGACCAGCACCATATAACAATGGCGGCATCACGCGTAACGCCATCGAACTGGCTTGAACCTTTTCACGCTGAATACCCGCGATCCAGCGCGCGCGCAAACGTTCGATTTCATCGTTACTGTATACCGGATTGATCACGATATCGGCAAACAAAGCCAAAGACGGATCGAGGTTCTTTGTTAATGCATCGAGGCTGACGTTGCAGGTGTCGAGCCCACAACCACTGGCGATATTGGCGCCCAATCGTTCAGCTTCTTCACTGATCTGCAACGCGCTGCGCGTTTTGGTGCCTTCGTCAATCATATTGAGTGCAAAGCTGGCCGTGCCCAATTTGATGCCTTGATCGGCAACGTAGCCTGCATCAAATTGCAGACTGAAATTGACGGAAGGAACGGCATGACGTTCTGCCAGCATCACTTTTAAACCGTTTTTCAGTTCAGCACGTTGAATACTTGGAAATACCAGTTCGGGGGTTTGCGTCACTTCAGGAATGACATTGGGTTTGCGTTCAATACCCGCCGAAGTTTTGTACGTAGGAAAAGGGCGAATTTCGAGCGTATGCTCGCCACTGCTTAACCACGTTTTTGCCACATCTTGAACTTGCTTCACGGTCGCCGTGGCATAATTCTTTAACGTTTTCTTGTACACATTGCTGTCACCAAAATACACTTCGTTTTCGGCCAACACGTCGCTCTTACCACCGAAGCCACCAATGCGCTCAACGCCGCGCACGAACTGCGCTTCCGTCGCCGCTTTGACGCGATTCAGTTCAGCGATCGTTGGGCCTTTTGCCAAAAAGTCGCTGATGGCCTTTTGCAATTCGCCGTCAATTTGTTTGACCAGTGCATCGAGCTTTTCGGCGTTGTCTTCGGGTTTCAAATCCACTTGGATAATGATTTGACCGCTGAGTTCGCGAGCGTAATTAAATACCGACACATTGGTCGCGATTTGTTTGTCATACACCAAGCTTTTGAACAAACGCGAATTCTTACCGCCACCTAAAATAGCAGCGGCCAGGTCAAGAAACTCCGATGTATCCGTGCCCGCTTCAGGCACATTCCACACTTTAACCACGCGCGTTTGCGGCACGCGATCAAACATCACATCACGTGTACTTTCAGTGCGCTTGGCGATCCACGCTTCGCGTTTGACCAATGGAGGGCCCGACTGGATGTCGCCAAAATATTTTTGCATTTTTTCTTTAGCTTGCTCGGCGGTGATGTCACCGGCCAACACCACAACCGCATTAGCGGCACCGTAATACTGTTTGAACCATTCGTGCACATCGTCAAGCTTGGCTGCATTTAAATCATCCATCGAACCAATCACGGTATTGTGATAAGGATGGCCCGAAGGATATGACGCTTTGCCCAACCACTCCCACTGTTTGCCATACGGCTGATTTTCGCCCTGGCGTTTTTCGTTTTGCACGACACCGCGTTGTTCATCGAGTTTTTCTTGCGTGATCGCGCCGAGCAAATGCCCCATGCGATCAGATTCCATCCACAGCGCTAAATCAATCGCGGTGCTCGGCACATTTTGGAAATAGTTGGTGCGGTCGCTGTTGGTGGTGCCGTTCATATCGGTAGCACCCACTTTCTCAAATGGACCAAAGTACTCGTCGTTGTAGTTTTCCGAGCCATTGAACATCAGATGCTCAAACAAATGTGCGAATCCGGTTTTGCCGAACTTTTCGTCTTTGGCACCGACGTGATACCAAACATTCACCGCAACGATCGGGGCTTTATGATCTTCGTGCACAATCACTGTCAAACCGTTATCGAGCTTGAATTTGCTGTGCGGAATATCAACCACCGGCGTGTAATCGGCCAATGCTGCCGAACTGACAGCGGCGGCCAAAATCGCCATCGTAAAACGCTGTGAAAAGGTCATCACCCGAGATCTCCTTTATTCGCCCGGCCAAGCACTGTGTTCTGTTGTGAGCGGCCTGATTTATGAAGCGGTTAGGATAGACAGGACATACGGCGCTTGCCTACGCCGATGAGCCTCACGACGCGACGGCAAGACGGGGGGATTTGTTGCTAATTGTTAATGGAGCCACTGCAGTCGAAGCCGCTCACGCTAGCACAAACGCTACATTGGGTGTCCATAGCTGACGCCAGCATTGCAGCTTTTCGTCAGCGCTGTATGTTTGAGGTGACGCGATTTGCTCGGTCGCAAAGTGGTCACGCTCATCCAGGCACTGATAGTTGACGGCGCCATAAATCCGCTGATCGTCGGAAAACACCACGCCAAGTAAAACGCCACAGCGGTTACACAACATAAAATCAGCCGCTTCCGATCCTTGCTGATAGCGCTGCATCGCGGCAGGATCATGAATTATAAACGTCAACCGACCTTGATTATCCGAAACATACGCGGCCTGATGCTTGCGACAGAACGAACAATCGCAGGCTCGCGGATGCACAGAAGCGGGTGCATGCTTTGTGTCAAATTGCACATGCAAACGGCCACAGTGACAGGCGCCAGTGAGTCGATATGGGCTTGTCATTGTCATTATTTCATCGACGCCAACGTCGATAATGCATCGCCGGTTACGCGATACACGGTCCATTCATCCATGGGCTGGGCACCCAACGATAAATAAAAATCGATCGCCGGTTTGTTCCAATCCAGCACCGACCATTCCAAGCGACCACAATCGCGCTCAACGCACAGTTGCGCCAATGTGATCAGCAACGCTTTACCAATGCCGTGACCGCGCATTTCTGGCAAGACAAATAAATCCTCCAGATAGATACCTGGCTTTGCCAAAAACGTGGAATAGTTGTGAAAGAACAACGCGAACCCCGCGGCTTTGCCCTGCCATTCAGCAATCAATACTTCCGCCGCTGGACGCTGCCCAAATAACGTACTACGTAACTTTTCTTCTGATGCCACAACTTGATGGGACAGCTTTTCATAGTCGGCGAGCGCGCGAATAAACTGCAAAATTTGTGGCACGTCGTTGGCGGTGGCCACGCGAATGGCAAGGCTCATGCGTAATAACTCTCGACAAATTGTTTGAACGTTTGACGATCGTCCGCCTCGATCTGCGCTTGCTCGCGCAGCGAGGTTTGCGCCGCGGCGATAAACTCTTGTTCAATCGTTGTGGGCAAACCGGGTTGTAATAACTGCTGCTTGAACAAATGCGATTGCGCCATCGCATAGCGGAAAAAGCCATCTTTGTGGCGTGCCTGCTCGAGCACACGCGCCGAGGGTGTTAATTCAGGATGATTGATCCGATCGCGCAGCTGTTTCATTGTCTGACGATAATGCGCACCACCGTATGCCAGATCGAGCATTTCGGCGAACGGTTCCATATCGTCGAATAATTCATGCGCGAGATGGCGGAATTCATGTTCGCGATTATGCACCAATAAATGCAGATCCGGATGACGCCCTTGTGCGACGATACGACGTTTGTTTTCAGCGTTTTCACCTTGCTCACGCTCCGAGATGGGGGGACTTTCGCGGAACAAGCACATCAATAGCAAGACATCACCAAAGATCTGATATTCGGGTGCGACACCGATCGGCGAAAACGGATCAATATCAAATAAGCGCACCTCAACGTATTCAACACCGTATTGACGCAGCGCTTTTGCCGGTCGCTCGCCGTGTTTGCCGACGCGTTTGGGGCGAATGCCGGCATAAAACTCATTTTCAATTTGCAGCAGATTGCCATTCAACTGTTTCCAGTGGCCGTCGACTTCGACACCGATTTGTTCATAAAACGGGTCGGGCGTACGAATTGCATATTCGAGTGCATCAACGTATTCATTGATGCTGTTAAAACTGACATGCAAACTGGATTGTGCCTTGTTTTGGTAGCCCAAATCGCTCATGCGCAGGCTCGTCGCATAAGGCCCATACAAGGTGCCCGGTGTCAGCTCTTGCAGATCGGTTTTCTTGCCACGCAAAAACGAACGGCAAATGGCCGGCGACGCACCAAACAAATACGGAATGAGCCAGCCATAACGTTGAAAATTACGAATCAGCGCAAAGTAACGCGAACTGATAAACGTTTGATTGTTGTCACAACTGGCACAACATTCTTTTAATGCTTGCCAAAACGATAGCGGCAACGACCAGTTGTAATGCACGCCGGCAATCGTTTGCATATGGCGGCCGTAACGATGGCCCAAACCTTCGCGGTACACGTATTTGAACCGGCCTTTATTCGACGAACCATAATCGGCGATCGGAATCGCATTGTCGTCGCCGATCACGCAAGGCATTGATGCCGACCACAATACTTCATCACCAATATGGTGCGCGGTATAGCGATGAATATCTTCGAGAAACTTCAGCGGGAATGCTGGATCGGTGGACGGTGGTGTGATGAATTCCAGCAAGGCTTCGGAATAATCCGTTGTAATCCAAGGGTGGGTCAGCTTTGAACCCAATGCCGCTGGGTGCGGCTGCTGCGAGAGTTGACCGTTCGCATCAACGCGCAAGCATTCTTTTTCAAATCCGCGCACAATGCCGCGCAACACCTGCGCATCTTTGCTGCGCGAAAACTGTTTGACGGCATCACAACAGGTGAACTTCAACATTTTGTGCGTCTCTTTCGTTTCGAATGCGCACTATGGCAGCAATTTAATAAATTTCAAGTGGAGGAGTTGCGCGTTGCGGGTTCGAGTGCCGGGTATAACAGCAAAAGCGGGGATTAAAGTTGTTTTGGCAACACTGTGTATTTTAAATGCAAATAAAAAAGGCGAAGTCGCAAGCGCTTCGCCTTTCTTTCGATCGAGGACTGTGTTTTTACCGACAACCCGAACCGATAACCAGCAACCGCTTTACCTCACCCAAACGCGCGCGTTGCGGAACATCCGTAACCAGGGACCATCCTCGCCCCATTCAGCGGGTGCCCAGGAGTTTTGCACGCTGCGGTGTACACGTTCTGGGTGCGGCATGATGACGGTGACACGGCCATCTTGTGATGTCACCGAGCAAATACCAAAGGGCGAACCATTGGGATTGGCCGGATAGGTTTCGGTTACTTTGCCGTAATTGTCGATCCAACGCGCGGCAACAAATGATGATTGATGCAACGATTGTGCGTCGGCATCCAGCGCGAATTCGGCACGACCTTCGCCGTGCGCTACCGCAACCGGCAAATGCGAACCCGCCATGCCCGCGAAGAAAATTGACGGACTATTTTCCAATTTCAGCATCGCGCTACGACCTTCAAACTGTTCCGATGCGTTACGCACAAAACGCGGAAAGTGAGCGGCCCCCGGGATCATGTCTTTTAATTGCGACATCATTTGGCAACCATTGCACACACCGAGCGAGAAGGTGTCATTGCGGTTAAAAAACGCCGCAAATTCATCACGCGCACGCGCGCTGAACAGAATGTTTTTGGCCCAGCCACCACCGGCACCAAGCACATCGCCATACGAAAAACCACCGCAGGCGACCACCCCTTTGAAATCACTTAAGCGAACACGCCCGGCCAATATATCGCTCATATGAACGTCAATGCTGTTGAATCCGGCGCGCATAAACGCGGCCGCCATCTCAAGCTGGCCGTTAACGCCCTGCTCACGCAAAATCGCCACTTTGGGTTTCACCGACAAATTTAGATACGGTGCCGCAATATCATCGTTGCTGTCAAACGTTACGATCGGTGACATGCCCGGATTGTTGTCATCCAGTTTGCTGGCGTATTCTTGCTCGGCACATTGCGGATTATCGCGCAGGCGTTGCATATCGTATGACACACGCGACCAGATCTTGCGCAAGTTCATCAATGTGTCGCTGAACAATACGGCGGCATCGCGTTTAATAATGATTTGACGCGTCGTCGTTGCTTTGCCAATTTCATGTGTTTGCGCTGCAAGGCCATGTTGTTGCAACACAGCGCGAACGGCCGCGACATCGGTGCCACGCACTTGCAGCACCACGCCCAATTCTTCGTTGAACAAAGCCGCGCTGTCGTTGCTGCCCAGTGCCGCGACATTTAATTCAACACCAGCGTGACCGGCAAATCCCATTTCGACTACGGTAGCCAACAATCCGCCGTCGGCACGGTCGTGATAGGCCAACACCTTACCTTGTGCATTCAGGGTTTGCATCGCGGCAAAAAATTCGCCAAGTTGTTTGGCATTTTCAACATCGGGCGCTTCATTGCCCAGTTGATCAAAACAATGTGACAACACCGACGCGCCCAAACGCTGTTTGCCATTGGCCAAATCAACCAATAGCAAGCGCGTATCGCTACCCACTTCTCGCAACTGCGGTGTTAAGGTGCGGCGCACATCGGTCACCGGTGCAAACGCGGAGATGATCAAACTCAACGGCGCGACAACGGATTTTTTATGACCGTTCTCTTCCCAAACCGTTTTCATCGACATCGAATCTTTGCCAACCGGAATCGTCAGATTCAATGACGGGCACATTTCCATGCCGACGGCTTTGACGGCGGCAAACAAATTGGCATCTTCACCCGCAGAACCCGCCGAAGCCATCCAGTTCGCTGATAATTTTACGTCTGCCAATTTTTCAATTTTGGCCGCCGCAATATTGGTAATCGCTTCGCCGACGGCCATACGTGCCGATGCGGCCGCGTTGATCACGGCAACCGGCGTACGCTCGCCCATGGCCATCGCTTCGCCGGTGTAACCGGTGAGCGCCGAAATCGTCACCGCACAATCGGCAACCGGCACTTGCCAGGGGCCGACCATTTGATCACGCGCGACCATACCGGTGATGCTGCGATCACCAATCGTGATCAAAAAGGATTTGTCGGCAACCGTCGGATGCGCCAACACGCGTTCAATTTGCTCGCGCAACGGCGCTGTGATGTTGAGCTCAACATGCTGCTGCGCACGCGATTTGACATCTCGGTGCATGCGCGGCGGTTTGCCAAACAAAACATCCATTGGCATATCAATGGGCGCATTATTGAATTCGCGGTCGGTTAATTTCAGATGCAATTCTTTAGTCGCAGAACCGAGTACGGCAAATGGCGCACGTTCGCGTTCACACAACTGCGTAAACACCGCGAGATTTTCCGGCGGAATCGCGAGCACATAACGCTCTTGCGCTTCGTTGCACCAAATCTCAACCGGTGCCATGCCCGGCTCTGCGTTGGGCACTTCGCGCAATTCGAAATGGCCACCGAGTTCACCATCATGCACCAATTCAGGCACAGCATTCGAAATGCCGCCCGCACCAACATCGTGAATAGAACGGATCGGATTTTTGTCGCCCATCGCCCAGCAACGATCGATCACTTCCTGACAACGACGTTCCATTTCGGCGTTATCGCGCTGCACCGAGGCAAAATCCAAATCGGCCGCTGATGCACCACTGGCCATTGATGAGGCCGCACCACCGCCCAAACCGATCAACATCGAAGGGCCACCCAGCACAATAATTTTGTCGCCCGGTTGCAACTGACCTTTTTTCACGTGTTGTTCGCGAATATTGCCGAGGCCTCCGGCAATCATGATCGGTTTGTGATAGCCGCGTACTTCAATGCCATCTTGCGTTTTAATCGCTTGTTCATAACTGCGGAAATAACCGCACAAATTGGGGCGACCAAATTCGTTGTTGAACGCTGCACCACCGATCGGACCTTCGAGCATGATGTCGAGCGCATTCACAATGCGAAACGGTTTGCCATAATCGTTTTGTTCCCACGCTTGCACATTACCGGGAATACGCAAATTCGACACGGTGAATCCGGTTAAACCGGCTTTCGGTTTTGAACCACGCCCCGTCGCACCTTCATCTCGAATTTCACCACCGTTGCCGGTCGATGCGCCTGGATACGGCGAGATCGCGGTCGGGTGATTATGCGTTTCCACTTTCATCAAAATATGAATCGGTTCATGCGCAAACACGTATTCGCCGGTCGCCACATTGGTCATCAATCGATCGCCAACCGACCCCGTGATCACGGACGCATTGTCTTTGTAGGCCGACAACACATTTTCGTTGTAGTGGTTGTACGTATTTTTGATCATCTGGAACAACGACTTGTCTTGATTGACACCATCGATGGTCCAGCTCGCATTAAAAATTTTGTGACGACAATGTTCGCTATTGGCTTGTGCAAACATCATCAATTCGACATCGGTTGGGTTGCGTTTTAATTCGTTAAAACGTGCCACCAAATATTCGATTTCGTCATCCGCCAGCGCTAGGCCCCATTCCCGATTGGCTTTTTCGAGTGCCGCACGACCACCGGCGATCACATCAACTGTTTTCAATGGCTTGGGTTGATGGCTTTCAAACAACACCTGGCCTTGCGCTGTATCAGACAGCACAGCCTGCGTCATCCGATCAAACAGCAGAGCCTGCACGGCAGCAAGTTCGCCGGTGGGCAGCGCTTTGCCCTGCGCATCGGCCAAGTAATACGCGAGACCACGTTCGAGACGTTTAATGTTGTGCAAACCACAGTTATGAGCGATATCGGTTGCTTTTGATGACCACGGTGAAATCGTGCCCGGACGCGGCACCACAATCGCGACACTGCCTTTGCGCTCACCGCTTTGCAAACGCGGCCCGTAACGAAGCAGCTGATCCAGCAGTGTTTGTTGCTCGCCAGTCAGCGCGTCCGTCAGATCGACAAAGTGCACAAACTCGGCATACACATAAGCCAATGAAGGGGCTTTTTCACGGCAAGCAGACAGCAGCTTGGCTTTTCGGAATTCCGATAAAGCCGGGGCACCAGACAAGCAGAGCATCGGGAATCTCACAAAGAGTTTGGGGGAGGAAAAAGCGCGCAAAGTATAGCGTTTTAGGCGGCCAACTGGTAGTCAAATGCTTGTCGAAAGCTCAGTTGATTGCTAAAGACAGCTTTGCAACACTATGATTTTATTAGAATATTTTCCGTAAACTTGAAAAATGCCCCCCAAACTGCCAAACTTTGCCGCACCTGCACACCGAACTTGATATGGAAATCGTTCGGAACTGCGTTAAAAAACGGAGTAGGCTGAATTGGATGTCACCCGAGCGTTGTTTGCGAAAGCAAACGCCCGAGCAGCACACGCAACATACAGATCAGCAGTACGCACCACCGTCGGCACGATGCTGGCGCTGATGGTGGCAACACTGTTGGTTTCATGTTCCACCCCCACCGTTGATCCGCTAACGGCCATCAAAACCCGAGGTTTCCTTAGGGTTGCCGTGCCAGCCGATTTGATGCCCGCCGAAGCCCAGCCTTCGGCGTCGTTCGATTTGGCGCTCGCAAAAGGGTTTGCGGAAGCATTGGGGGCCGAACTGCACATCGTTGCGGTGGCCAACGAAGCTGAACTCGTTGAGGCCGTACGCAATGGTCAAGCGGATATCGCGGTAGCGATGTCACAGCGCTTGGCTCGCGAAGCCCTGCTACCACACACCTCGCCCTATCACGCCATTGAATACACTGTTGTCGGAAAAAACGGCGATGCTCTTGCCACTTCACTTCCGGATATCACGCGTGAGCTGCGCGTCAGTGCCGGCAGTGCCGCTGCCAGTGTATTAATTGAATCCAAACAAGATTTGCCCTCGCTGCGCTGGACCGAATCGTCCGCGTCAACGCTGGACGTGCTCGGCGAAATCATCGACGAAAAAATTGCGTACAGCGTCATCAGTGATTATGCGTTGGCCCCCACGCAGCTCCGTTATCCGGATCTGCGCGTCGCGTTTCAACTCGATATGCCAGATGCCTTAACGTGGGCAGTAGCCAATCAAACCAGTGCGGGTTTGTTGCAGATGGCCGACAGCTATTTGCGCGAGCAAATTCAAAATGGCAATGTCGCCGCTTTGCGCGACCGCTTGTTGCCAAAACCGCGTGAACTGGATTATCTCGAACGTCGCCACATGGCCGAAGCGGTGCTGACACGTTTGCCCGATTTGCGTGAGCATTTTGTCAATTCGGCTGGCCCTGATCTGGATTGGCGATTTATCGCCGCGATTGCGTATCAAGAATCGCATTGGCGCGCGAATGCGATCTCAGGCACCGGTGTTACCGGCATCATGATGCTGACTGAAGATACGGCAGAACAAATGGGCGTTGAAGATCGCACGGATCCGCAACAAAGCATTCGTGGCGGCGCCGATTATTTTCGCGCATTGTTTGACAAAATTCCCGAGCGCATTAGCGGTGATGATCGCATCGCATTTGCATTGGCTGCCTACAATATTGGCTTTCGTCATCTCGAAGACGCACGCCTGTTGACGGCTCGTCGTGGCGGCAATAAAGACAAATGGCGCGATGTGAAAAAACATTTGCCAGCCCTGCGCGATCCGCTGATCTATTCAACACTGCGTTATGGTTACGCGCGTGGCGATGAAGCGGTTGAATTTGTCGAAAGCGTTTACCGTTATCATGACGCGCTGCAATGGCTCGACACGGTAAATGACGACACGATGGCGCGTCGCATGGCGGGCAAAGCACTGCCAGGCTTCCATCATGATGTGCCGAGCATCTCCGAAACCATGGCGCAAACCGCTGTGGCAGAAGATTGAAAATAAATGCACCAACAAAAAGGGCGAATCAATCGCCCTTTTTTATTGCATCCGTTTTGGATCGATCCAAAATATGAATGCCCAGCAACACCAGTGCCAATCCCAATAATTGCAACCACGAAAAGGGTTCACTCAGAACAATCCACGCCAACAACAGCGTCAGTACAGGACCCAAATTTCCAATCGTCGCCGTTTGACTGGCTCCAATTCGCGCGATTGCCAACGAAATCAGCCAGCTCGGTAACATCGTGCAGATCACGGCCATCGCCGCGGCATAGCACCACGTCGACCACGATAATAAAGATAGATCCGCTAATGCGTGAGTACTAAAAAAGTGCACCGCCACCAACAAGGTCGCCGCAGCGCAGCCCATGCCCGTTAAACGATTGGCGCCCAATGTGGCGATCATATTCGCCGAGATCAAAAAATAAACGGCCATCGACACGCCGCCAACAAACACCCAGGTACTGCCGATCAGCACTTCGCGCGCAGCATTGTCTTGCTGCAGATCACCGCCCATCGCAGCCAACAAACCGAGATAACACAGCGCGACCGAACCCCACGCAAACTTGTCCGGCCAACGTTTGTGCAACAAGGCTTGCAGCAATAAAACGACCGTCGGATACGTAAACAGGACCAGCCGCTCCAAGCCTGCTGAAATGTATTGCAGGCCAACAAAATCACAAAAACTGGAAAAATAATAACCGGTAAATCCCACCAACAATACGCCGAACCATTGTCGTGATGACAATACCTGCGGCGCTGAACGCGCCCACAACCACAGAAAAAACGGCAGCGCCAACATCATGCGCAAAAAGATCAGCGTAATCGCGTCAACGTGAGGGTCAACATAAGCAAGCTTCACCAACACCGCTTTCAACGACGCGGTCGCGGCCGCCAGAATGGCCAGCACTTTGCCATTTTTCCAGTCGAGTTTAAGCAGATTTGTTGTTTGCAAAACAGAATCTTCAGTTAGGCCATTAGCAAAAATGACTAATCGAAAAAATAACTTAAGCGCTTTTCAAATTGTGTGCAGATGAAGTTCTTAAGTGGCTTTCAAGCGTGCGTCACGGTATTTCTTTTGCCTGCACATCCTTATGCTGCAATGTGCCAACAAGTGAGTCCAACGGACTCACTTGTGTTTCCAGTTTACCCTTTGCGATGACGAATCAAACGCTGACGCCGCTGGTACGTGCGTTCAGACATACCTTTACCCTCGAACGGGTTTTCGCCTTCATTGAACTCCAGACGGATCGGTGCGCCGACCAACTTCAATTCGCGACGGAAAAAGTTAATTAAATAGCGTTCGTAATGTTGCGGCATCTTGGACAGTGAATTGCCGTGAATGACGATTCGAAAGGGATGATGGCCTCCCAAATGCGCATAACGCATTTTGACGCGACGGCCATTGGCTTGGGGCGCTTGAAACTCACGTTGCGCTTGTTCGAGCAGCGCCGTCATTTTTGATGTTGAGACTTGCAAGCTGGCGCTATCAAATGCTTCGTGTACTGAGTCGAACAGGTTGCCCACGCCGCTGCCATGCAGGGCTGAAATAAAGTGCAAGCGAGCAAAATCGGCGAAGCCCAAACGCCGATCGATTTCCTCTTTGACTTGTGTTTTTTGGTATTCGTCGAGGCCATCCCACTTGTTCACCGCCAATACCAGCGAACGTCCCGCTTCCAGCACATATCCGAGTAAATGCATGTCTTGTTCGGTGATCTGTTCGGCACCGTCCATTACCAAAATCACAACATGTGCATCGTCAATGGCTTGCAGGGTTTTGACCACCGAAAATTTTTCGACGGCTTCAAACACACGCCCTTTTTTACGCACACCAGCGGTATCAATCAGCGTGTAATGCTGACCTTGGCGTTCCATATCAATATAAATTGAATCGCGTGTGGTGCCGGGCATATCAAATACGATCACGCGCTCTTCACCGAGCAGGCGATTCACCAACGTTGACTTGCCGACATTCGGACGACCGACAACGGCCATTTTGATGCTTTTTGGTTTATCTGGATCAACCGGTAGCTCTTCTTGCAACGGAAACAGGTCAACGATTTCATCCGACAACACCAACAAACCACGGCCATGCGCGGCCGCGACCGGACGTGGTTCACCAAAACCCAAGGCAAAAAATTCCGGCAACACAACGTCTTCGTTTAAACCGTCGATTTTGTTGACGACCAATAATGTTTTTTTGTTGAGCTGGCGCAGTTCGCGCGCGATACGTTCGTCAATCGGCGTCAATCCATCACGCGCGTCGCACATAAACAACACGAGATCCGATTCAATCATGGCCTGCCGTGATTGTTTGGCCATCGCTTCGTCAATGCCTTCTTCTTCGCCGGTAATACCTGCTGTGTCGACCAAGATCACGGGGCGGCCGCGCAACGAAGCGTGACCGTATTTGCGATCGCGCGTCAGGCCCGGCATGTCGGCCACGAGGGCGTCACGCGAGCGAGTCAGGTAGTTGAATAATGTGGATTTGCCGACATTCGGACGACCCACCACAGCAATTACGGGCAGCATTGTGAAGCCTCAAAAACGTTTGGTACTTAAAAATTCAATTTGGCTGTGAGCGAAAATCAGGTTTCGCGAATTAGCCGCCAAGGCGCCCTGAAGGACGCCCTACAAAGGCAACCAGACATTTCAGTCACAGCCAAGAAAATCAAAAGCGAATCGCCGGCTTAATGACGATTCGCTTTGTAGTATAGAAGGTGCGGCGCAGCTTACTGATAAGGACTGTCTGTTGCAGAGGTACCACCAAAGCAACCGTAAACACGCGCGTTCAGCAAACGGCATTTCAGTCGCGATTGGCCTTCAAACTCGCCCACACCAGCGTAAACACTTAGCTTGCCACTGTTGCCATACAACACCAATTTGTCGTTGAACACTTGCGGTGGTGCCTGATAACCATCGGCATCAAAACGTCCACCGGAGACAAAGTGGCCATCATTGCGATCAAGGAAATGAATATAACCTTCGCTGTCGCCAATGACGACGTAATCGTTCCACATAACCGGAGCGGTCAAGAAACGATTTTCGAGTGCCTTTTGCGTCCACACGACAAAACCGTTGCGACGATCAATGGCGCTGATATGACCTTGCGCCGTCGACACAAATAACATTTGTGCGTCGATACCCATATTGCGATATGTCGACATATCGCGTTGCCACAACGTTTCGCCATTACGCAAATCAACCGCGATCACGCTGCCATTAAACGAAGCCGCATACATGGTTGAACCAAACACCAGGGGATCGGCATCGACATCGGCGATGCGTTCAATTTCGGAACGGCCAGTCGGTTGACCAACGCGTTTTTCCCACAAGTCTTTACCGTCTTGCAATCGAAACGCTGACACTTTGCCGTTATCAAAACCGGCCAACACCAAACCACCAACCACCGCCGGTGTGCTGGTGCCACGCTGTGTCAGTGCCGGCACATTGCGATCGACAAACCATTTGCGTTCGCCGGTTTCGATATCGAGCGCAAACAATTTGCCATCGACGCAGCGCACGACAACAAATCCATCGGCAACCGACGGCGTCGAAATGATTTCAGACGACACCACATTGCGCCATTTTTCGTCGCCATTGTCGGCGTTCAACGCAATAACTTCACCTTCAGGCGTTGCTACAAACAAATAGCCGGCTGAGGCCGAAACGCCGGCGGAAATCGGCGTACTTAACCAACGACGGAATTTCTCTTTGCCGCTTGCATCGAACGCCGTCAGCAAACCTTCACGATTCACGACATAGTACGTTTCGTTGTACCACAGAGGAATCAGCTGTGTACGCACGTCGTACTCGGCCGCGCGATCCGCCTGACTTCTCACGCCAGCCCACGGCCACAAACCGTACCATGTGCCTGCCAACACATCGGTAATATCTTCACCGATCGAGGTGTCGATCTGCGTTTCCCACTCCAGCTTTGGTGAAAATTTTGCTTCGAATACGGGCAACGGCGCGATGACCACTTCGTCTTCATCATCCGAGGCGCAACCACTCACCGCCAAGGCGACAGCCACCGGCAGCGCAATACGCCAATTCATTTTTTTCATTTTGCGCTCTCGGCCGCCAAAGGTGGCAACATCGTGCCGTCAACGTAGAATGGTAAAGCCGGTGAATTGCCCGCCATATCTTTGTCTTCTTGTGCTTCGTTAAACGCGGCATGCGCGTCGGCTTCACGATTTAACTTCAATAACACTTGGCCGCGCGTTAATGCGTACAAACCGGCGTATTCGCCTGCCACTTGTTTATCCACCTGCACCAATTTTAACGCTGCTTCGGCATCGCCTTTGGCCAATCGGACGCGCGCCAAACGCAATGTCGCCACATGTTTAATGGCGGGGTGTTTGGCGTTATTCACAACGTCTTGCAATAAACCAATCGCACGATCCAATTCGTTTGCTTTCACCGCGTCACGCGCCAAAAACAGTTGACCGAATTGTGCATACACCGTGCCGGCATGATCCGCCACAAGGCTTTCCGTTTTTTGTTTGAACTCGCTGGCTTTGGCAGCGTCTTCCGATAATTTCAACACATCAAGATAGGCATGCGAGGCTGCTTCGGCTTTGCCGCTTTGCCATTGTTGGTAATATTTGTAACCCGCAATGGCGAGCAAACCTAAGGCTGCGCCCAGCACCACTGACATACCATTTTCTTTCCACCACGATTTGATGGCATCCAGTCGTTGTTCTTCTGTTTCAAACGCTTCCACAATGGTCTCCTTCAAAACCTTCGTTAGTTGACGCAAGTGCGAAAAAACTCGCTGAGTTTTTCGATTGCAATTTCTTCTTGGCCACCATCGGCCAACGATTTGACGGCAACCACACCGCGCGCCAATTCGTTTTCACCAATAATGACGGCATAACGCGCACCGGATTTATCGGCGCGCTTCATTTGTTTTTTCAAGGCGCCGCCGCCCATAACTTGCAACACCCGCAGATCGGGCAGATGCGTGCGTAATGTCCTGCTTAGCGTCAATGCGGTGACTTCGGCGACATCGCCCATTGCACACACCACCACATCCGCCAATGCTTGTTGCACCGGAGCTTGCAAGGTTTCGATCAACAACACGATGCGTTCCAGGCCCATCGCAAAACCGCACGCGGTGGTGGCATGACCGCCCATTTGTTCGACCAAACCATCGTAACGACCACCGCCACAAATGGTGCCCTGTGAACCGAGCGCATCAGTCATCCATTCAAAGACCGTGCGATTGTAGTAATCCAGGCCACGGACCAGTCGCGGATTAACGACGAAACTGACACCGGCGGCGCGCAACAGTTCCTGCAAGCGATCAAAGTGCTGTTGTGATTCGGCATCGAGGCAATCAATTAATCGCGGTGCGGCCGCCAACATGGCTTGCATAGCTGGATTTTTCGAATCCAACACACGCAACGGATTTGATTCCAAACGACGTTTGCTGTCTTCATCGAGCACGTTTTCGTGCGCGCGCAAATAATCAACGAGTTTGGCGCGATAATTCGCCCGCGCTTCATTGCTACCCAGTGAATTAATGTGCAATGTCACTTTGTCGGCGAAACCCAGTTGTTGCCACAACTGCGCCGTCATCACGATCAATTCGGCATCAATATCCGGCCCGGGAACTCCAAAGGTCTCGCAGCCAAATTGATGAAATTGTCGGTAGCGACCTTTTTGTGGCCGTTCGTGACGGAACATCGGACCGATATACCAAACGCGCTGTTCTTGGTTGTACAGCAAGCCATGCTCAATACCCGCACGTACGCAGCCCGCCGTGCCTTCCGGGCGTAGGGTCAGCGACACCGAGTCATTGCTTTCACGTTCACGATCAATAAACGTGTACATTTCTTTTTCGACGATATCGGTCACTTCGCCAACCGCACGCGCAAACAATTGCGTGTGCTCAACGATGGGCATGCGCATTTCCTGATACGAGTAGCTGCGCATCAACTGCCGCAGTGTCGCTTCAATGCGCTGCCAAGTGGCCGATTGTGTCGGCAGAATGTCGTTCATGCCGCGCACAGATTGGATTTTTTCTTTCACCATAAACCCACTAAACACTAATGATTTTGCACCGGTACGATAGGTTCACCGCGTGCCGCTTCCGCCATTTTGGCTTCACGCTCAGCGATGGTTTGTCGCACCATTTTTTCCAAACGATCAACGAGTTGATCGTTGGGGATCTTTTCAAACTTTTCGCCGTCACGGTACAACATGCTGCCGGAAAAACCACCGGTTAAGCCAACATCGGTTTCTTTGGCTTCGCCCGGTCCGTTAACAACACAACCAATCACCGATACATCAATCGGCGTTTTGATGTCGTCCAATCGGCTTTCGAGTTCGTTAACGGTTTTGATCACATCAAATTCTTGGCGTGAACACGACGGACACGCGATCAAATTAACACCGCGATTGCGCAGGCCCAAACATTTGAGCATATCCCAGCCGACTTTCACTTCTTCGACTGGATCGGCTGCCAATGAAATACGAATTGTGTCGCCGATACCCTCAGCCAACAACATACCGAGACCAACCGATGATTTCACGGTGCCACTGCGAAAACCGCCGGCTTCGGTAATGCCGAGATGAAGCGGATTATCGATCTGCGTCGCGATCAAACGATAAGCGCTGACCGCCATAAACACATTCGACGATTTTAAGCTGAGTTTGAAATCGTAAAAATTATGGCGATGCAAAATATCGATATGCCGCATCGCCGATTCCACCAACGCGGCTGGCGTCGGCTCACCGTATTTTTCCTGCAGCTCTTTTTCGAGTGAACCGGCATTGACACCAATGCGGATGGGAATACCTTTGTCTTTGGCGGCAGAGACCACGGCTTGCACGCGATCTTCGCGGCCAATATTGCCCGGATTAATGCGCAAACAATCGGCACCGTACTCGGCCACTTTTAACGCGATGCGATAATCAAAATGAATATCCGTCACCAACGGCACCGGCGATTGCTGTTTGATGACCTTAAACGCTTCAGCGGCATCCATGGTTGGCACTGATACACGGACGATATCCGCGCCCGCATCGGCCAGCTGACGAATTTGTTTTAAAGTGGCCTCGACATCGGTCGTTTCGGTATTCGTCATGCTCTGCACACTGATCGGCGCATCACCGCCCACCAACACATTGCCAACGCGAATCTGTCGCGATTTACGCCGAACGATCCAGGATTCACCTTTCATCGACTGACACCTTAACGCTTATTCAAATTTGGTAGGTTGAATCGTCAAATGAGCAGGACGCCCACCCGGATACGCCGACAGATCCACGGCGCGATTGTTGTGCTTCAATTGCACGCCCACCGGATTGCCGAGATCCACCGTGACCGGGGCCGGACCCGCCACAACAAAACGAACACCGGCACGTTTGGTGCCCACCGCTAACACTTCACCATTGCCGTCGATGACGCGCACCCAACAATCTTCATCGAACACGAATTCAAGTGTTTCACCGCCACGCGCTACATCGACCGTTGTGGTCTTTTCTGGCGCCGCGACCGTTTCCGTTTTGTTGGTTTCCGACGATACAGAAACGGGCGCCGTTGCAACGTTAACCGTCTCTGTTGTTGGCGCGTTGGTTGTGGCTTCGATGCTCACATTGTTGTTTGCATTGGTTGCGTTATTCTCATCCGCCAAGTCCAACGCGACTTCACCTCGCACACTGTTTTCGCTGAGCGAGGGAACCGCCATTACAGCAGTCTCACTGCTGCTTGGCTGTTTGGTTGTCGCCATTTGCGGCAGCACAAACCCCAGTTTCCACCACCAAACACCGCCCGCCACCAGCACCAGCGACAGCACTGTCAGCAACACCGCTTTGGCCGAAAACGTACGAATTTTAGCGTGACTCTGTGGCAACGATTGCAAATTCTGAATACCCGCAATGCCGGCGTCTTTGGTTGACGCCGTGGGTGTTGCAATCGGTGTTTGTTGATCCAATTCCAGATTCAGCAATTTGGCGTACGCACGCACATATCCGCGAATATAGGTTGCCGGAATTTCAGCCGTTGCGGTGTCTGACTCCAATGATTTGATCACCGACTCAGACAAACGCAAATAGCGCGCAACTTGTTCAATGCTGAGATGCTGCAGTTGGCGCGCTTGCGCCAATTTCTTTCCAATGCTGATGACTTCGCCGTTGTCCGTACCGGCGGATTCGATTATTTCCGCCATTTTGCTTTTGCATCCAGATATTTCAGCGTCTCTTCGGCATCGGGGAACATGCGTTCCAATTTCAGGCCCAAGCTCGATACCGCGTTCTTGTCGCCCAATGCCTGATTGATCTGCACACCGGCCCACAAACTGTGCGCGGTGTCCGAACGCACTTCTGTGTGACGTGTGTAATACTGTTTCGCCCGCTCAAGTCGGCCACGCGCAAACTCGATGTAAGCCATTTCAAGCAACGCGGTTGGCTGCTTGGGGTTATGGCGCAGTGCGCGCAAAAAGAAATCTTCGGCACCGCTGGCATTGCCCATTTTTTGGGCGCAAATGCCCGCATTTTCGAGCGTGCCGGCGACGTTTTCGTAAGACGGAATTTTAATGGCGTCGTCAAACATTTCTTGCGCTTTGGCAAACTTGCCGGCGCGGCACAGAAACACACCGTAGTCACTGAGGGCGTCACCGTTATTGCTGTTCAGTGACACCGACTTGCGGTAAAACTTTTCGGCTTCTTCGCCTTCGCCAACACGTTCGTAGTAATGCGCCAAGGCGCGATTCACATCGGAATTATTCGGTGAGTACGCGTAAGCCTTATCCAAATGACGTTTGGCAGACGATAAATTATTGGAGGCAAGATAACCCCAACCGGCATCCAAGCGCGCTTGTGTCGCTTTGGCATTGTCCGCATTGGGGTCGAGTTTGGTGGAGGCCGGTGCATCACTGGCGCAACCTTGTAAAACGAGTACAGCTCCACATAAAAACAACTGCCACAATTTGATCATGTTTTAGTGTTCCACTTGTACGGGGATTTGTTTTTGTTGCGTACGACGTGAACGATCATTTACTTTGCCCACCAGCTGTCCGCAGGCGGCATCAATATCATCACCACGCGTACGACGCGTTGTCACAATATATTCTTTATCAATCAAAATCTGGGCAAATTTCGCAATGCGATTACCGGATGAGCAGGTGAATTTCGTTTGCGGAAACGGATTAAATGGAATTAAATTGATCTTGCTGGGAATGTTCTTCAGCAACTTGGCCAACTCATGCGCATTTTCATCGCTGTCGTTGACGCCGGCCAGCATGACATATTCCACCGTTAACGTGCGTGCGGCTTGTGAATTGGCCACATAGTGCTCAACCACTGGCAATAGCACTTCGAGCGGGTATTTTTTATTGACTGGCACCAATTGATTGCGCAATTCGTTATTCGGCGCATGCAGTGACAGCGCCAGAGCCAGATCAACGTGCTGCTGCACTTCTTCAAGCCCCGGCACAATACCGGACGTCGAAATGGTGACGCGGCGTTTGGACAAACCATAACCGTTGTCATCAAGCATGATTTTGGCAGCGCGCACAACGTGAGCAACATTCAACAACGGCTCACCCATGCCCATAAACACCACGTTGCTGACCGCGCGATCGCCGGTGGTCTGTTTGGTACCGAGCATGCGTGTCGCGTGCCATAACTGACCGATAATTTCGGCCGTGGTTAAATTACGATTAAAACCTTGTTGCGCCGTTGAACAAAACGCGCAATCGACAATACAGCCGACTTGAGACGACACACATAAGGTGCCACGTTCACCGTCGGGAATAAAAACAGTCTCGACCAACTGGCCGTCATCCAGGCGCAATGCCCATTTGATCGTGCCATCGTCGGAGTGTTGTTCAACCGCTTGCTGTGGCCCGCGAATTTCGGCCACTTCGGCGAGTTTAGCGCGCAGATCCTTGCTGATATTGCTCATCTGCGCAAAATCATCAACGCCTTGTTGATGAATCCATTTCAGCACTTGCGCGGCACGAAACGGCTTTTCGCCAATGGTGGTAAAAAACGTTGCCAATCCATCGGCGTCGAGTCCCAGCAAATTGACCTTTTGCGGTGTTTGCTCTGTGCCCGGCGTAGTCATTAATGGTTTACCTCTAAACAACGAAATCAATGAGGCGAACGGCGTTCGCCTCATTGTAAATCAACTTAACGTGTGCGCGGGCAAACTTCGTCAGCTTTGAAGAAGTAAGCAATTTCACGCTCGGCCGATGCAACGCTGTCCGAACCGTGAGCGGCATTTTCGTCAACGGTTTGGGCGTAATCAGCACGAATGGTTCCCGCTGCCGCTTTTTTCGGGTCGGTTGCGCCCAAAATTTCACGGTGACGCAACACGGCGTTTTCGCCTTCCAACACGGACACCAACACCGGGCCCGATGTCATGAAGCCAACCAGCGCACCGAAGAAACCGCGCTCTTTGTGCTCAGCGTAAAAGCCTTCGGCTTGCGCTTTGCTCAGGTGCATCATTTTGGCGGCAACGATTTTCAAGCCAGCGCTTTCAAAACGGCTGTAAATAGCGCCGATTTTGTTGTTACCAACGGCGTCAGGCTTGAGGATCGAAAGGGTACGTTCAACGGCCATAGCGGCTTAACTCCAGGTTTGACATAAAGGACGGGATCGGGGCATGCCCCGAAAAAACGGCGAATTATACCGATTGGGATAAGGTCTTGCCCGTAAATCAGCAAGCTCGAGCGCGGGTCAGGATACCTTGGTCGCCCCACTGGCCGGGCGATACATGACAAGCAGATTGCCCGCCAAACTGAGCGTCACACCGACGTAGGTGAACGTCTGCCACTGAAATCCTTCCGCTAGTGCAGATAAAAGCAGCGCCATGATCGGCACCGCCACATTGACGTAGGCCGCCTTGTCGGCGCCAATGCGGTTAATCAATGTCAGGTAGCTGAAAAACGCGATGATCGAACCAAAAACAACCAAATATAACAACGAGCCGACGTAACGAAACGTGGTCTCAACTTGAAAAGGGACACCGGCGATTAAGGCGTAAGTGAGTGAAAAGGCGACGCCATACGCCATTGCCCAAGCCATTGATGGTATCAACGGAAGGCTGGCCCGCCGCTGCGCCACGCTGAGCAAATTGCCGCCCGACGCCGATACCGTCGCAATACACGACATGATGATGCCCGTCCACCCCATCGCATTGGCATCAAACGCGGTAACCTCGGGCCAGAAAACCAACACAATGCCACTCATGCCAAGCAACGATCCCAACACAACACGACGAGCAAATGGCTGTCCGTAAATCACACGCATGCCAATAATGTTGATAAACGCGAGCGCCGAACAGATCAAGGCGACCAATCCCGATGAAATGTACTGTTCAGCGTGATAAAACAATATGTAATTAATGCAAAAAAGAAACAAACCTTGTGACGCAAACAAACGATGCGCGACACCGTCGAATCGCACGGATATTTTTTTGACACGTGCGTACCCAAACAATAACGCCGACGCTAACGCAAAGCGATAGATAACCGACGCTTCAGGGGCAACGACGCCCAATTGAAACGTAATGACCAGCCAAGTGGAACCCCAGATAGCGACGGCGAGTACATATAAAAAAAATACTGAATTCATTTTATTCCATTGGACCATCAAACTGCCGCTTGTTAGGTTCGCCAACTTCCATCATTTCACGCCATGATGCTCAAACCATTGCAACATCTTCGCCCACGCGTCACTGGCAATGGCTTCGCGATAAGAATCGCGATAATCCGCGTTAAAGCCATGCGGGGCATCTGGGTAAGAAACGAGATGTGATGTTGATCCTTGTGCCATTAACGCATCACGCATCGCATTAACGGTGTCCATTGGAATTCCGCCATCGGCTTCGCCATAAAGCCCCAGCACCGGACAATTTATTTTTGCGACGACATCAAGAGGATTGAGTGGTTGCAATGCAGTGGCCACCGATTTCAATCGTCCATACCAAGCCACACCGGCTTTGATGCTTTTTGTGTGCGCCGCGTACAACCACGTAATGCGACCGCCCCAGCAAAAACCAGTGACACCAACGCGTTTCGGATCGCCACCCCAGCGTGCTAATTGTTCAACACAGCTATCAAGATCGCGCATAACTTGTGCATCCGGCACTTGGCGTACAACCTTGTCGATCAATTCATTGATATCGGCAATCTTGGTGGGATCACCTTGTCGTTGATACAAATTGGGCGAGACGGCGAGAAAACCTTTTTGCGCCAGACGACGACACAAATCGCGGATATGTTCATGCAAGCCAAAAATTTCTTGCACGACGATAATCACGGGTAAATTATTTTTTGATTTGGGTTTGGCGAAATACAGCAACATATCGCCATCGACCGTTTTGAACATCGATTCACCGGATTCAAGACCGTCGCTGCTGGTATTGATCACAGTGCTGCCGAGTGCCGGCATCATCGCGGCGGCAAATCCACTGGCCACTGCGTGAGTCACCAGTTGACGACGACTCAATTCAATCGCACCGTTTTTCATGTCTATGCTCCGTTGTCACTTATTCGGCCCACACTCTTCGCGATCAGTGTAGCCTGTTCATAGACATGACACTACTGCGATAACGACACAAAAATCAGCCGTAACGAGTGGGATCAGCGACGCCAGCTTGAGCAAATCCTTGTTGCCGCAAACGACAGGCATCGCATCTACCACAAGCACGGCCTTCGTCATCGGCTTGATAACACGATACCGTTAATCCGTAATCGACGCCGAGTACTACACCGGTTTGAATGATCTGCGCTTTACTCAGCTGAATGAGTGGTGTGGCAATGCTTAAGTGATGACCTTCAACACCAGTTTTGGTCGCCAAGTTGGCCATTGTTTCGAATGCCGCAATATAGGCCGGACGACAATCAGGGTAACCGGAATAATCGACCGCGTTAACGCCGGTAAATATATGCGAAGCATTAAGCACTTCAGCCCACCCCAGTGCAACCGACAAAAATATCGTGTTGCGCGCCGGTACATACGTTGAAGGAATGCCTGTGGTCGGTGATTCTGGCACCGCGATCGTATGATCAGTCAGCGCCGAACCACCAATTTGCGACAAATTTAAATCAATGGTCTTGTGATCACACACGGCCATTGCTTGCGCGATGCGTTGCGCAAACACAATTTCCTGTGCGGAACGTTGACCATAACGAAAACTTAAGGCGTAACAGTCAAAACCTTGTGACCGGGCAATAGCCAAACACGTGGTTGAATCCAACCCTCCGGACAACAACACTACGGCACGCTTCGACATCGACGCCTCTCCTACACAACTTTTTGTGCTAACCGCTAACAATTAACCACTGAGATTAATGCCCCGGCACATCGCCCCAGATAAATTTATGCAGCTGCACTTGCATGCGCACCGACACATTGTCTTGCAAGATCCATTCGGCAAGATCTTTTAATGCGACTTGCTGATGGCTGGGTGAAAACAGAATTTCGCAGCGGCCCCACAGCTGATGTTGATCGCACATCAGGCGCGCCCAGTCATAATCGTGGCGATCGCAGATCACAAATTTGAGCTGATCATTGGCCGTCAACAACGGCAAATTTTCCAGTCGGTTTTTCGCCATTTCACCCGAACCCGGTGTTTTCAAATCAACTACACGCGATACGCGCGCATCTACATCGCCAATATCTAACGCACCGCTGGTTTCCAGCGACACGTTGTACCCTGCATTGCACAAACGATTCAGCAATTCGATGCACGGCTTTTGCGCCAATGGTTCACCACCGGTGACACAGACATAACGCGGTTTGTACTCGGCAACTTTGGCCAAAATGGCGTCCATTTCCCAATATTCACCGCCGTGAAAAGCGTATTCACTGTCGCAATAGACACAGCGCAGCGGACAGCCGGTCAACCGCACAAAAACGGTCGGCAAACCCACTGTGCGCGCTTCACCTTGCAGGGAGTAAAAAATTTCGGTTAATCGTAAACGACTCATTTTGGACACTTAACCGCATAAATAAGGAGTGGACTTGAAAAAAACAAAAGGCCGTTACTTCTTTACGAAGCCAACGGCCCTGAAATGGGTGCAATACTTTATTTCAGATCTTGCAGTTTTTGTTGGGCGACGCGCGCTGATGCGCTGTCGGGATATTGTTGCAACACCTTCTGAAAGAAACCTTTCGCCGCATCGTGCTGACCACGCTTTTTGGCAATTTCGCCCAGTTTAAGCAAGGCCTCATGCGCCTTGCCAGAATCCGGATACTGCGTCACCACCAGCTTGAATTGCGTATCAGCTTCTTCAAGCTGATTCTGGACATTGTAAATTTGACCTAACCAGTAACGCGCATTCGCGGCGTTTTTCCCGGTGGGGTAGGCCTGTAAAAAATCCTGATACGATTTCGCCGCTTCGGCATATTGTTTGTTGCGCACTAACGGGAAAATGGCGTCGTAGGCGGCTTGCTCTTCTTCAGCCAATTTCGCATTGGCTTTTGCCGTGTCAATTTTTTGCGGTTTTGGCTTTTCAACTGGCGCCGGCGGTACGACAGGGGCAGGCTCAGAGTGCGTCGCAACCGTCTCGGCCGGATTGCCGGCAGGAGTTGCATTAGACGAAGCAGCCGGAGAAACCGACGAGGCAGCTGGCGCCTTCGTAGACAAATCACTCAAACGTTGATCCAGATCGCGATATAACTCGCGCTGACGTTCAAGCAATTGGGAAATTTTGTAGTCTTGCTCTTCGATCATCCCGCGTAACTGACGAATTTCTTCTTGCAGAGCGGTGATCTGAATTTGTTGCTCGGCGATCAATTGGTCGCGCGAATTCTGCTGTTGCACGGCTACAACCGCTTGTTCCTGTTGCTGATCTACTGAAACAATCGGTGCTGCGGCAAAAACAGCAGGCAAAAACAAAGCAATGGCGACGACAGTCGCCATTGCTTGTTTGAAGGAATTAACCGTTGTAGGACAGAACGCCACGGCGGTTTTTCACCCAAGCCGATTCGTCATGACCTGCATCGGCCGGCTTTTCTTCGCCGAACGAAACGGTTTTGATTTGCGACGCTTGCACGCCATAGCTCATCAACACTTGAGCAACGGCTTTGGCACGACGCTCGCCCAAACCAATGTTGTATTCCGGTGTGCCACGCTCGTCGCAATGACCTTCAACAGTCACAACAACGTTCGGGTTTTTAGCCAGGAATGCACCGTGAGCGGCCAACAGATCGCGGTATTCCGGTTTGATGTCAGCGTCATCAAAACCGAAGTAAACGGTGCGAGCTTTGCGAGCTTCGACATCACGCAGCGCAGCCAATTCAGCTTCCGACGGACCTGTTTGCACCGGAGTGGTGGTCGCAGTTGTCGGAGCGGTTGTGGTGGTACCAGCGCTACCGTCGTTCTCGGTTTTGGTGGTCGAGCAGGCTGCCAGTGCGACAGCGATCAGGGCAGCAACGGTGGTTTTGCCCATTTGTTTTACTAACATTTGTCACCCCTACGATGAGCGTTTATTACAAATAAAAATGCCTCGCGCCAGAGTTTGCACCCTAGCGCGAGTCGTTTAATCCAGGAATGGCGACCAAGCCGGAGCTCGCACTTCCCCTTTGCGGGCTTGCAAGCGGGCTTTAAACCGCCCATCCGCCGACACAGCAGCCAAAACTTGCTGTCCGCGGAACAACGTGGCGTAAATTATCATACTTCCGTTCGGGCTTAAACTGGGAGATTGATCAAGTTGCGTATCAGTCAACACTTGCATGACCCCGCTCTGGATATCGTAAATCGCAATATGGAAGACGCCTTGCGAGCGATTGACCAGCACCAGCTTCTTGCCGTCCGGTGTATAACTGGCCCCGGCGTTGTAATCCCCTTCAAACGTTAGGCGTTTTTCTTGCCCGGTCGGTAGGTGCATACGATAGATCTGCGGTTTGCCGCCACGATCGGATGTATAGACCAACCATTGGCCATCCGGCGAAAACGACGCTTCAGTATTAATGGTGCTCGGCGACGTTTTAGTGATGCGCTTGTTCATGCGCGTTGTCATGTCATAGACGTAAATTTCTGGATGGCCTTCATGTGACAACGTTAGCGCCAATTGATTGCCATCCGGCGACCACGCTGGTGAACCATTGATACCGGGAAACGACGCCACACTCTGGCGTTGACCGCTGTAAATATCTTGCACAAAAACCTGCGCGCGATTGTTTTCAAAACTGACATACGCCAAACGTTTGGCATCATTGGCCCATGCCGGTGACATGATCGGTTCTTTTGAACTCAACACAACACGAGGGTTGTAATCATCCGAATCGGCGACAAATAATTTATACGGTTGACGATCACCACGATCGACGCTGACATAACTGATGTACGTTGCAAACGCGCCGCGTTCACCGGTCAATTTTTCGTAAATGCGATCGGCAACACGATGCGCATGCATGCGATAACCCGATGTTTGCACCAAATGCTGTTTGGCTTCGAGCACGCCGGCATTCCACACGCTTAATTCAACTGACGTATTCGCCGGTTTATCATTGACCACGTCGACCAATTCATACGCCACTTGATATTGACCCGCCGCCGTTTCGATGACACGGCCAGTTACCACCGCTTCAACACCTTTTGAGCGCCACGCCAGCGGATGCACGCCGTTAGCATTTTCCGGTTTTTCAGGCATTTCCTCTAATGCAACGGGGCGAAATTTGCCACTGCGTTGCAAATCTTTGGCGATGATGTCGGCGATATCATGCGGTGCTGTGCTCAGTTGTCCTTGGGCGTTAGCCAAACCACGAAAGGAAAACGGCACGATCGCGATGGGGCGCGCATCGTCCATGCCACCGGTGATCACAATTTCCATTTCAGCACGCAGTGTTGCACTGAAAACGATTAAACCTGACAAAAATGCTGTAACGATTTTTTTCATATTCGCACCATGACTACGAATTCAATTTTACTTTTCAAAACCGTTCCTCTTCCCCTCCATCTCTCTTGAAGGGAAATGGAGTCGTGTTACCGCTCCTTTCAAAGGAGATGGTTGGGATGAGTAATGGTTTTCACCACAATCAATTTATTGCTTGGTTGGATCAAACGGAAAACGCGTGTCGCGGAATTTATCGAACACTTCCGCATCCTTGGGAACCGGTAATGGTTCCGCTTTGCGCAACGCCGCAACGGCCGAACGACATTGCAATTCCGGACCACTGGTATCCTTGATCTCCAACACTGAACCATCAAAACCTAAACGTACGCGCACGGTGCACACGTCAACTTCGCTGGCTTTAATCCAATTGCGACGGATCTTGTCCATGATGCGAGCTCGTGCGAGTTCGACTTCATCCATGATCTGTTTTTGCCGTGCCGCATTGGACGCGGCATCGGCCTCCATTTGCGCTTCCAGATCAGCTTCTTCAGCGCGGCGTTTGGCTTCCGCCTCTTCTCGCTTGCGTTTCTCTTCGGCCAAGCGTTTGGTTTCCTCGCGCTTCTTCTGTTCGGCCTCTTCTTTTTTCTTTTGTTCCGCTTCTTCTTTTTTCTTTTTCTCTTCTTCCGCTTTTTTCTTGCGCTCGGCCTCTTCTTTTTTCTTCTTTTCTTCTTCGTCTTTTTTCTTCTTCTTGTCTAGGGCGAGACGCGCCTCTTCTTCTTTCAGTTTTTGTTCACGCGCGCGCTCGGCCGCTTGTTCTTCGGCCACTTTCCGCGCGACTTCTTCTTGCTGTTTTTGAATCTCCGCCGGATCGGGTTCTACCGGTGTCGGCTCCGGTTGCGGCGTTGGCTCGACCTTTTCTTCAACCGGTTCAGGTTTGGGTTTACGTTTTTGCATCTTGCGCAAGTCAGCCATATCAATGGCGGTGGCTTGCACAATTTGCCCTGACAATTCCTGTACCGGTTGCACGCGTGAAAATTCAAAATGCACGATCATGCCAATAATCAGCGCCGCGTGAATTCCGAGAGAAACGCTCAGTGGTAGACCCAGCTTTTCCTGCGAACGAGAACTCATATCACTTCTTGCGCTTGTCTTTTTTGCCGCCAATATCTTGTGTCAACAAGCCGATATTGGTGACACCGGCTTGTTGCAGCTGCGCCATTAGCACGACCACATTGCCGTAATCGGTTTTGGCATCGCCACCAATGACGACGGGTACTTTCGGATTTTTCTGACGCCAGCTCACCACGCGATCAACTACGTCTTGTGCCTTCTGAAACACTTCGTCTTCACCCGTTTCGCGAACCGAATACGTTCCATCAGCCGTCACCGTGATGACAATTGGTGGTTCATCGTTGGAATCCATCGGCTCAGCAGAGGCTTCCGGTAAATCGACATTGACACCTTGAGTAATGATCGGCGTTGTGATCATGAAAATAACCAACAGCACCAGCATCACGTCGATATACGGTACGACGTTGATCTCGGCGAGCTGACGGCGTTTATTTTTGGCCATGCCCATTAACCCTGATGATGCGCAGCCGGCGCACTGTGTGCTTTGCGATGCAAAATGCCGGAAAATTCTTCAATAAAATTGTCGTAATGCGATTCCACGCGCGACAGCGTGTTGTTGAAACGGTTGTACGCGATCACAGCCGGAATTGCCGCGAACAAACCCATCGCCGTGGCGACCAACGCTTCGGCAATACCAGGCGCCACCATTGACAGCGTCGCTTGCTTGACCGAGCCCAGTGCGATAAATGAATTCATAATGCCCCAGACAGTACCGAACAAACCAATATACGGGGACGTTGAACCGATGGTAGCGAGCCATGACACATTTTGTTCGAGTTTGTCGATTTCACGCGAGTGCGCGACTTTCATCGAGCGAATGGCGCCTTCCATAATCGCCGCCGGATTGGTACCGGGCTGGGCGCGCAAACGGCCGAATTCGCGAAAACCCGTCGTAAAAAACAATTCCAATCCTGACGATTCTTTGTTGCGCGAAGTCAGGTCGGTATAGAGCTTGTTCAAATCAATACCGGACCAGAATTTTTGTTCAAACTGTTCCATGTCAACGCGTGCGCGTTTCAACACATTGATGCGCTGAACAATCATCGTCCAACTGGCGACGGACAAAAACAGCAAGAACAACATGATCAGCTTGACTAACAAGCTGGCGTTCAGAAACAAACTCAGTATCGTAATTTCGCCGCTCACGCGCGCAACTCCTTCAGTAACTCAGGCGGCAGTGCTGCCGGTTTCATATCGTTAACGGTAACGCAGGCCACTTTGACCTGTGCCTTGTTCAAAATCTGTGATGGATCACCCGCCATCCGGATAAATTGATCGAACACCATACTGGCGCGACCCACTTTGCTGATGCGGGTAACGACTTCGAGTGCGTCGTTAAAGCGCGCCGATTTCAAGTAATCGATATCGATATGGACAACCGCAAACGCCAATCCCTGTTCAATCAGCAAACATTGATCGAGGCCCATCAATCGCACCATTTCTGTGCGGCTGCGTTCATAAAATTTGATGTAATTGGCGTGATAGACAATGCCCGCCAAATCGGTGTCTTCGTAATAAACGCGAACCGGAAAAACGAACTCGCTCATTTATTGCTTTCCGTAAACAAATCAGCGCTGCCGCTGCGCGGGATCAAACCAAAATGTTGATACGCGGCCTTTGCCGCCATGCGGCCACGCGGTGTGCGTTGAATATAACCTTGCTGGATTAGGAAAGGTTCGAGCACATCTTCAATCGTGTCGCGTTCTTCACCAATGGCCGCCGCCAGCGAATCCAGGCCCACTGGACCACCATCAAAACGTTCAATGATGGTCAGCAATAAACGGCGATCTTGCGCATCAAAGCCGTGCAAATCGACATCGAGCATATCGAGCGCTTGTGAAGCTACCTCTCGTGTGGCTTTGCCATCGGCTTTGACTTCGGCAAAATCCCTGACGCGACGCAACAAACGATTGGCGATCCGAGGTGTGCCGCGTGCACGTTTGGCGATCTCTTCGGCGCCGTTTTCATCCATATCGATTTTGAGCAAACGCGCCGAACGCGCGACAATTTTGGTCAAGTCTTCAACGTTGTAAAATTCGAGGCGCTGCACAATACCAAAACGATCACGCAGCGGCGATGTTAATGAACCAGCCCGTGTGGTGGCGCCGACCAAGGTAAACGGTGGCAAATCGAGTTTGATGGAACGCGCGGCCGGTCCTTCACCAATCATGATATCGAGTTGATAATCTTCCATCGCCGGATACAAGATCTCTTCGACAACCGGTGACAAACGATGGATCTCATCAATGAACAACACATCGCGAGGTTCTAACGACGTTAAAATCGCTGCCAAATCACCGGCTTTTTCGAGCACCGGTCCGGAAGTATGTTTGATGCCAACGCCCATTTCATTCGCAATGATATTGGCGAGCGTGGTTTTGCCGAGGCCGGGCGGTCCGAAGATCAACACATGATCGAGCGCTTCATTGCGATTTTTCGCCGCCGCCAAAAAAATCTCCATTTGTTCGCGCACGACTTTTTGGCCCGTGTAATCGGCCAAACGCGTCGGGCGAATCGCGCGATCAACGACATCTTCTTGTTGTGTGCCGCGTGCGGTGACGAGGCGATCGTTTTCGATCATGGGGTTCTAGTTTTGTGAGTGGTTTAATTCGTGTTTTGTGCGTTCACCAAACCATCCCTCACCCTAGCCCTCTCCCTTGAAGGGAGAGGGAATCAAGATCCTTATCCTCTTAGAGAAGAAGGCCGGGATGAGGAATGGTTTTGAATTTTTCAGGCCGCTGTGTGCGTGGCAGCCGTCATTTTGCCATTTGACGTAGGCTAAGGCGAATCAGTTCCTCTGAACTGCGAGCACCATCATCGACCTGCGAGATCGCCTTGCTGGCATCGACCGGTTTATAACCCAATGCGACCAAGGCGCTGACCGCTTCCGATGTGATGCGAGTGCGATTCGGTGCCGCATCACTACTGCCGGAGGCCGGAAGCAACGCAGACGAATCAAACCCGCCCAATTTGTCACGCATTTCGACCAGCAATCGTTCAGCGGTCTTTTTGCCGATGCCGGGGACACGTGTCAATGCGGTTAAATTATTGTCGTGAATCACGCGCAGAAAATCGTCGACACTCATGCCCGACAGCACGGCCAAGGCCGTTTTTGGGCCAATACCGCTAACTTTGATCAGCTCACGAAACAGATTGCGTTCACCGAGGGTTGGAAAGCCAAACAACAGCTGTGCGTCTTCACGCACCACAAAATGCGTGTGCAAAATCACTTCGCGACCGTTTTCAGGCATCGTCGCAAACGCCGACAACGGCGCCAGCACTTCGTAACCGACACCGGCACATTCGATGATCAGTTCAGGTGGTTTTTTCTCGACGATCACACCGCGCAAACGACCTATCACCGCATTCTCCCCTGCCGTCGGCGCGTAACGCCGATCGTGCTCATCAAACTTGTCATGCCATGCCCGTGACACAGCGCCACCGCCAACGCGTCAGCCGCATCGGCCTGTGGCAGGCCCGACAATTTCAGCAAACGACACACCATCATTTGCACTTGTTCTTTATCGGCGGCACCGGTCCCGACCACCGCCTGTTTCACTTGGCGTGCCGAATATTCCGCTACCGGCAAACCCGCTTGCGCCGCTGCGACAATCGCCGCGCCGCGCGCCTGTCCAAGTTTTAACGCCGAATCGGCGTTCTTGCCTTGAAAGACTTGTTCAATCGCAAATTCTTCGGGGCGATGCTGCGCAATAACGGTGGACACACCGTCAAAAATCAAACGCAGCCGGTCCACCAGCGGCAATTCGGCTACCCGAATGCAGCCACTCGCCACATACTCGGCTTTGGAGCCGAGCATATGCACGACACCAAAACCGGTGGTACGAAATCCGGGGTCTATACCAATGATCAGCGCCACGTTCGTTCTTGTTGTTGGTTAACGGGCGTTAGCGTAACGAAACGAATTACAAAAAGCGACAAATACAGAGAAATTTAAAATGTTAAAGAATTTAAGTAGATGCGGACTAATACTAATCTCGTTAGTCGCCCCACCAACTTATACCCTCGATAGCCTCTGCATCATACTGAGATTCAAAAATCCAAACCCAACCTAAAAGGCCGAACGGCGTTTTGACAAGGAAGCTCATTTCAGAATTATTGGAGCGTTTCCCATCAGTCAATAGCACCTCAACATCTGATCCTTTAGGTAATTGCGCAACTATTGCAGAACCTTTATCAGGCGTCGAGTAAAGAGTCAGCGGCTTAATAACTTTGCTTTTAAGACCTACATAACTATAAGGTTGTTGAACTTCAATTAATCCTTCAGATTTAACTAAATATTTTTCTCTCTCGGTATACATATTATTGAAACGGTTTGACGAGTACACAAATCCGTTTGAAGGAATAACCAAAGCAGAAGCCCAAATTATCGCATATGCTTTATCAGTACTTGCACCAACAGGCACAAAATCGAAAGAAGGATCTAGACTCGGGCCCTCAGAAAAAATTACATAGTATTTATCGTTTCCAGAACCGGAAAGCGACGTTTCTAATAACACAACGCTATCAGCTTCAAAGCCGTCGTTGTAATAAAGCTGGTGAGACTTATCGAGTTCACCACGTTTTTTATTTATCAACGTCGAATTTGATGGTGAATAAGCTACAACCCCAATCCCAGAGTCCAAAACGGTGAGATTGGGGAAACCGCTAACAATACTGAGTCTAGATTGATCGAATGATTTATCATTCGCATTGGCGTAAGTGAAGATACAAAGAAAAATTATTGACCCAAGAAAACTAATTACTTTATTTTGTATTTTCACTCGACTTCCCCAACAATGATGCTTGACACTTCGAGCAGTGTTTCACTCCCAAACCTTCACTCCAACTTCTTTCAATTGCTCCGCTGGAATTTGAGTTGGTGCGTTTGTTAGCGGGCAGCTTGCGGTAGTGGTTTTCGGGAAGGCGATGACGTCACGAATTGACGCGGCGCCGACCATTAACATCACCAAGCGATCCAAACCGAACGCGATACCACCGTGAGGTGGTGCACCGAAGGACAAGGCTTCGAGCAGGAAGCCGAATTTTTCTTGCGCTTCTTCTTTGCCAATACCGAGCAATTCGAATACGGCGGCTTGCAGATTTTGATCGTGAATACGTACCGAGCCACCACCGACTTCGCAGCCGTTTAACACCATATCGTAACCGCGCGATACCGCGTGTTCTGGATCTTTGCGCAGTTCTTCCACCGACAACACTTTCGGTGATGTGAACGGATGGTGCATTGCGTAGTAACGGCCATCGGCGTATTCAAACATCGGAAAATCAACAACCCACAGCGGTGCCCAACCTTCACGTACCATGCCGTGATCGGCAGCAACTTTCAGACGCAGCGCACCGAGTGCGTCAGACACCACTTTGTACGAATCAGCACCAAAGAAAATCAAATCGCCATTTTTGGCTTCAACACGCGTGAGAAGATTTTGCAGTAATTCAACGCTCAGGAATTTCGCGAACGATGATTGAATACCTTCCAGGCCTTTTGATGTGTCGTTCACTTTAATGTACGGCAAACCTTTGGCGCCATACGGTTTCACAAATTCGGCGTATTCATCGAGCTGTTTGCGTGACACTTTTTCAGCGACACCCGGCACTTTTAACGCGGCGACACGGCCACGCTGTGCAACGGCTGGTTCACTGAACACCTTGAAGTCCATCGATTTAACCAAATCGGCGACGTCAACCAATTCTAAGCTGACGCGTAAGTCAGGTTTGTCAGAACCATAACGGCGCATCGCTTCAGCAAACGTCATTTGCGGGAACGTACCGAAATCAATGTTCATCAATTCTTTGAACATTTCGCGCGCCATGTTTTCCATGATCGCCATGATCTCGTCTTGATTCAAAAACGAGGTTTCGATATCAAGCTGCGTAAATTCAGGTTGGCGATCGGCGCGCAGATCTTCATCGCGGAAACAACGAACGATTTGGTAATAGCGATCCATGCCCGCCATCATCAGCAATTGTTTGAAAATTTGCGGGCTTTGCGGCAACGCATAAAAACTGCCTTTGTGCACACGTGACGGCACCAGATAATCACGCGCGCCTTCCGGTGTGGCTTTCGTCAAGAATGGCGTTTCAACGTCGACAAAACCTTTGCTGTCGAGATAACGGCGCATAAATTGGGTGACTTTGTGGCGGAACACCAATTTGTTTTGCATTTCAGGACGACGCAGATCCAAATAGCGGTATTTCAAACGCGTTTCTTCGGCAACGGGCACGTGGCCGTCGATTAAAATTGCTGGCGGTTGCGCCACGTTCAACAAGGTGACTTCACTGGCAACCACTTCGATTTCGCCGGTGCTCATGTCTTTGTTGATTTGTGATTCGGGACGTTTGCGCACAACACCAGTCAAGGTGACGACGTATTCGGCGCGCAAACCTTCCGCGACTTTAAATACGGACGGCACATCGGGTTCGCACACCACTTGCACCAAACCGCCGCGATCGCGGATCTGCAAAAAGATCACACCACCCATATCACGACGACGATGTACCCAGCCGGCCAGTTGAACAGTTTGTCCTGCGTGAGTGGCGTTTAAATCGCCGCAATAATGGTTGCGCATCATGGTGTGAAAAATCCGCGAATTGAAGTGTGCTGGAGCGACCGCGGCCAAACGTGGCGCCACCGCTCTATATAAAGGGTTGCGGATCGTACAGGGCCGCCTTCCCCCTCAGCAAGACAAACCCGGCCCTGATAGACTGCTTCAATGTTGATCAGGGATTTGTGGCTTTGCGCAGTACAACATCGCTAAAGCGCGACGGGGCGTGGTTAATTGGTTGGGTTTTGTTGTTTGTCGGCGGATTGTCGCTGGGCGCAGCGGTTTATCTGGCGCTGACCCCAAAAGCGTCGCCACCGGACACAACGCCGCCAGCGGTGACCGGCTCCCATCCCAAACCGGTCGCGGCCTTGCTGCTTGAAACCCGGCGTTTGCAGGCCACCGACCGTCAGCAACTCAAGCGTTTGCTTGAACTGCTGAACATCACCATCGCCGCCGATCTGCCCTGGTCGCGACTGCTGCAGCCTGAGGAAGTAGGCGATGGCGTCTTGGCGCTGCACGGTCTCGATAACCATTTCTGGCTTCAGTTGCCGACCCGTGACGGTCACACCGAGTGGCTGCCCTCGGCGCCCAACTTGCCCCTTCCTGAATTTTTGTATGCCTTGGGCGACAAGCCCCAGCTGCTGAGTGGTCACTTACCCAAAGTGTTTTGGCAAACGCTGCTGCCGGAGTTGAATGGCGACAACTGTCTGATCTGGTCGCAGGTGCAAACGCAGCTGCCCGAACAAGCGCTGATTGCCGTCGACGGCGCGCCTTTGCATCTGCAATTGCGTTGGCCATGGCCCAATCCGATCAGCACAAGCCGCCATTTGCCGCATCATCAACCGGCCGAGCGGGATGCGCTGTATTCTGCCGCGCTCATGGCCGACAGCGAGCACTGTGACGACAATCCGACCATTTTGCGGCTGTGGCCCAACAAAAAGAACAAGCCCCAACTTGTGTTGTTGCAAGGTAACAGCGGCTCAACAACGTCGCCCCTGCTGGAGTTTCCGCTCACGCTGCACGCTGTAGCCAACATTCCCGGCGCTGCGGCATCATCCGACGACGGCAAAAACTGGCTGCAAACGGCATTGAATACACGATTTGATGGCGGTGAACTGCTGTATCACAGCTATGTGCACCCAACTCGCATGGCGCAGCTGCGACAACAAGCAACCGAATCAACACCCGCCGTCGAAGTGCAAGTGTGGTGGTTAAATAACGAAATCGTCATGGATTTACGCTGGAGCGAATAATGAAAATAAAAGTCCTGTTCGGCCTGTTACTGTGCAACGCATTGCACGCCGAAACTGTGCTGTTGCACCACTTCACCGGCCATTCGGTCAACGACAAAACGCACACCACCTTTGACGCGATGCTGATCCATGATGGTCGTGTTGTTGCTGTTGGCAAACAGTCTGATTTGGTCAAAAACAAGCACGATAAAAAAATCGATCTCGCTGGCCAGTATGTGTTGCCCGGTATTATCGACGCTCACGGACATGTCATGGGCCTCGGTGACGAACAACGCCAAGTTGATTTGCGTGGTAGCGCCAGTGTTGACGAAGCGTTGCAACGTATTGCGACGTATGCCAAAGCGCATCCGGAAGAAAAATGGATTTTGGGTCGCGGCTGGAATCAGGTGTTGTGGACCAGCAAACAATTTCCGACCGCGGCCGATTTGGATCGCATCGTAAACGATCGACCGGTTTACCTCGAACGTATCGATGGCCATGCCGCGTGGATCAATTCGGTTGCAATCAAAAAAGCACAGTTGAATAAAAACACCACGATCGCCGCCGGCGGTGACATGACACGATTGAGCAATGGCGAACCTGCCGGTGTACTCATCGACAACGCTACGCCTTTGGTGGCCAAACATTTGCCGCCGAACAACGCACAAAAACGCCGTGAAACCTTGATGGTCGCGACCAAATTATTGGCCAGTCTTGGCATCACCGGCACGCACGATGCCGGCGTTAGCGTTGACGATTTCAGTTTGTATGAAGAATTGGCAAAGAAAAAACAACTGCCGATCCGCATCTATGCAATGTTTTCGGGTGATGCCAAAAATGCTGAAAAGATTTTGGCGCAAGGTCCACGCGCACATTTGTACAACGACATGCTGGATTTTCGCAGCATCAAATTATACGGCGATGGCGCGCTCGGCTCACGCGGCGCTCTGCTATTAGAAGATTACAGCGATCAAACCGGTAATCGCGGCTTGGCCGTGCAGGACAAAGCAACGCTGACACGCTTGACCCAAGTTGCCAATCACTATGGTTGGCAAGTGAATGTGCATGCCATTGGTGATGCGGCCAATCGCACTGTGCTGGATATTTTTGCCGGTTTGCCCGCCAACGAAAATCCACGCGCGTTGCGCCATCGCATTGAACATGCGCAGATCATCACACTGGCGGATATTCCGCGCTTTGCTGAACTCAACGTGATTGCGTCGATGCAACCGATCCATGCCACGTCCGATATGAATATGGCCGAAGATCGGCTTGGCAGCGAGCGCATCAAAGGCGGCTACGCCTGGCGCAAATTGTTGAACAGTGGCGCGCGTATCGCTTCCGGTTCCGATTTTCCGGTTGAACTCGCCAATCCCTTTTTAGGTTTGTATGCCGCCGTCACGCGGCAAGATCTGGCAGGTAATCCGCCCAACGGTTGGTATGGCGAAGAAAAATTGTCACGTGCCGAAGCCCTGCGCACCTTCACGTACGACGCCGCCTATGCCGGTCACAGCGAAGATCGTCTCGGCTCACTTGATGCTGGCAAATGGGCGGACTTTATCGTGATTGATCGCGATTATTTTAGCGTGCCAGAAAAAGACATAGCGTCGACCAAAGTGTTGCAAACCTGGGTGGCGGGAAAACGTGTTCATTAGGTAAACACAACGCGTAGGAGTCCGCTCGCGGGTGATGATTCTTGGGCAACAAAATAGATCGCTAGCAAGCGAGCTCCACACCGTTCCATGAAATCGAATAATCGACTTACAGGCAAACTTCACGTGATCGATTACACCGTCATTTGTTGCAGCAATGATTTGCGGACGCTGATGAAACCTGCGCGTGGCAAACTGCCATTGCTGGCCGCCACTGAACACGTGCACGATGAATGGTATGCCGATGTCAGCAGCATCGAGCGTCGCTATTGCGTATTGTTTATGCACGCGCCAACGCGGTACACGATGATGTCGGTGGCACAATCAGTGGAAACGATTCGTCAATTGCGCAAAGTGTTTGTCAGCCGTATTACTCAACAATTGAATGCCGAACGCATCGCCAGCGACAAACAGCAACATATTTTAAGTACCTGGCAGGCCATTGCGTATCGCGGTGTCGATGACAAACGCTTGTTGGCGGCACTCAATGATCGTTTGCGCGAATATCGTCTCGCCATCGATGAGCACGGAGGCGTGCTGCGTTGTGACATTGACTGGATCAACCGTATTCTGAATCGACGTAATGACACGGAAAACGCGATGAGTCCAGCGCAAGCCTTTTCCAATCGCTTCATGGTAGAACTGGCCGCGGTTTCCCAAAACGATAGCGTCCTGTTTGACGCCATCAGGCCGGGAAAATAGTGCGATGACACTGCTGTTCAAGAAACTGAACCTGAAACATCAATCCCGCATTGTTGTTTTAAATTCTCCCATCACCTTTGAGCCCGAACTCAATGCGTTGACCGGCATTGCGATCATTCGCGATAGCCGAGAGGTCACGAGCATTGATTTTGCACTGGCATTTGCCAGCCGAAAATCCGATCGCGACAAATTAGCAACGCTGTTGATCAAAAATGCCAACACTGATGCGGTCCTGTGATTTGCTGACGTCACAAATGATGAGCGACGACCAGCAATGGCATCCGTTTATGCGCGTGCATTATCGCCGCATCAAATAATGAAAAGCCCTTGGTAAATGCCAAGGGCTTTTTTACTTAAGGCTTTATCGCCGTCATCAGACGCGACCATGGCACCAATTTGAAGTTTTGATTTTCACTGGGCATCACGTTGCGGCCGTCTTGCACAACCAATAAACCTTGCGCGTATTCACCACCGAAATTGGCTGAGCTGACGTCCAAACCATCGGTTTCGGAGGCGCCGTCAATACCCGAAAGCGGATCAGCGACAACACGAACATTGCGCACAAAACGATGTGGCGCGCGTCGTTCAAACAAGGCATACCGATTGTCGCCCTGACTTGAAACAACGATGTATCCCTCTTGTTCACCCTGCATCCAAATCGACACGCCTTCGACATCGGCAACCAATTGGTGTGTGACATCGGCAATCAACTGTTTATCGGCATTGTCTTTGCTCAGATCGATTTGCCACAGGCCACGATCTTCTTCGGCGATCCACAACAGATGTTGCTGATCATCGGCGACACAGCCTTCGATCAAACCGTCGAACTGCCACTGACGCACGGCTTGCAATTGCCACTGCGTTGCTTCATAGCGCAAATGCCATTGTTGCAAGCGGCCTTTCTTGTCGGTTGCAATGACATCCAGTTTATCCGCCGCCGGTTTGTACAAACAAATGCCGTAAATTTCGGCCAGATCGGTCAACAAACCGCCCTGGCTTTTATCTTGTGCAAACGGCATTTGTGCACTCACTTCGTAAACTATAACACTGTTGTTGCTGCGATTACTGGCGACGGCGATATCGATTTCGCGCCCGTCAATGTGCAGTGATTGCCGCAAGTCGACATTATTTAATTTGCCGTCCTCACGAAAATGCAGCAGCTTTCCATTCAGATCATAAATGGCTAAACCGGCTTGCTTTTGGGTACCCAAGATCAGGCTCGCGGAAGGCGTTTTTTGGTTGACCCAAATGGCAGGATCATCGGCCGCATCGCCATCACTTTGTACTGGCGTGGTTTCAGCGGTGGCCACCACCAATACGGCATCGTCACTGTGTTGGCTAACGTCCGCCAACGTTGGCAATGCCGCCAGCACGGTGTCGAACGCAAACACTTTGATATTGCTGCCGTCCTTGTCATCCGCATCATCTTGCACATATAAACGCTTGTTATCGGCGCTAATGGCCAACGACTCACTGTCGTCAATCTTGTCAATGCTGGTTGATGCCAATGTGATGCTGGCCAATTGCTTAAAAGAATCGCGATCCTGATACAGCGCCACCCGTTCACCATCGTGCATAACGACCAACACGGTTTGTTGTTGCACGTTCGCAATGGTCATTGCCGTAACGGTTGACCACTCGCCATTAATGCCATTTACCGCTAACGCCTTGCGTTGCAACTCTACTTCGGGATCAAGCGGATAGCGCCATAGCGCGACATCGGCTTCGGCAACATAAACATCGCCGCGTGCACGATCAACGGCACACGCACTGACGGCTGTACCGATTGGCAAACGTCGCACAAAACGCGCCTGCCATTGCTGCGCTTGTTGAGCAATGAGATATTGATCGAGATGACCTTCTTCATCAGCAAAGAAGACATAGTGGTTGCCACGGAAATCACCGGCACACGTCGCTTCGACACGAAAGTTTAATTTGGTCAATGTGGGCCATTGCAACAATGTGTTGTCTTCGGTGCGCCACTGAAATACATGCACTTCACCACTGCGTCGGTCCTGACTCAATAAAAAATCACCGTCAGCAAACGCTGTCATCACCACGTACTCGCCATTACCGATTGCCGATTTTTTCTGAGCGTTGTCATCAAACAGTTCGATACCTTGCTTTTTATTGGCGACCGCAAACTGTGCCGTAGCGCCTTTTAATGCAACGATCGATTTGGCCGCCCCACTAAAATGACCACCACTTTCAACGAAAGGACTTAACGACAGTTCAACACGGGGATTAACCATCGTCGGTGTTTCATTTGACATTGAGTTGTCAGTTGAATGACAAGCCGTCAGTGCCAGTACAACCAGGCAATAAGGCAATTTGCTATGCATGGAACGCATTCCTGAAAAAATCGGCGCCATCGTGCGCGCGGCAAGTGACAAAAGTATTACAAAAAAGTGACATCCCCCTCTGTCATTCAATGTACACACGATTGCCACGTTCGCAATTTAGCGTGACGCCGGTCGAAAAGAACTCAGGAAGTTCACCATGTCACAGCGCATATTTTTGCCAACTTTGTTGGCGATGACCATCGGCGCAGTTGTCGCCGACGATGATGTTCAAAACGTCGAAGTGTATGGCTCTGCCAAAGAGTTTCGTATGCGACTTGATACCACATCGCCACGACTCAGCTATGACACACAGTATTTCGCACCGTTTGAACCGATCTCGGTCGGCGACATGTTAAAACGGGTACCCGGCGTTTCGTTTGTCAGCGATATCGGCGAATACGACAGCCCGCAAATGCGCGGCTTGTCCAAAGAATACACACAGGTGTTGATCAACGGAAAACGCATTCCGGGCGGCGCCGAAGACCGCAGTGTGGCGGTTGATCGCATTCCGGCCGAAATGGTCGAGCGCATCGAGTTGATCCGCAGCCCAAGCTCGGACATGGATGCTCAGGGCATTGGCGGCACGATCAATATTGTGTTGAAAGATGCCAAATACGTCGGCGGCAACAACTTCCGCTTGGGTCAAACCTTTGCAGCCGATGGCGAAAACAAACCGAATGTGTTTGCGTCATGGGGCGGCGGCACCGACAAATCCCGCATTTCGTTCGCGGCCGAATGGCAGCAACGTTACAACGCCAAAGACAAAACTTCACAAGCCTTTGAAGACGGCGAGCAAGTGGGCAACGAACAACAGGCCGATGTGCGTGATAGCGATGACAAATCGCTGAGCATGAACGGCGCGTTTGATCTTAGCGACACGATGTCGATGAACTTCAACAGCACCCTGATCAAAACCCAACGCGATGAAGACGAACTGACCGACGTGTTCGAAGACGGCGAACTTGACGCCACCGAGTTTGAACACGAAAACATTGAAGAAGAAACCATGCGGTGGTCAACCGAATGGCGTTCAGACGTTGGCTCACACAGCTGGCGTATGGAAGTTGGAAACGTCGAACACGACGTGAATATCCGTAACGACGAAGGTGAAAAAGACGCCGGTGTCGAAGTGTTGGACGAATACGAAACGCTGCAAATCAATGACAAAGAATTGAGTTTGAACGCTGACATCGTTTGGTTTGATCTGGGCAATCATGACATTAAAACCGGCGTGGTTTATGGCCGTAAAAATCGCGACACCGAGAATCGCCTGTTTGAAGAAGACGGCGGTGAGTTCGAAGAAGAAACGACAGCTTATGGCATTTATCAAGTTGAAGAAACCCGCCAAGATCTGTTTGTGCAAGACATATGGTCATTGAGCGATGACGCCAGTGTTGAAATGGGTGTGCGCGCCGAACGCACAGAATTGCTGCTCGAAGGCAGCGGTGGCAAGGTCGAAGGCCGTTACAGTGATGTCAGTCCGTCACTGCATTGGCGATATCATCTGAACGGTGACAATGTGGTGCGCTTCAGTGCCGCTAAAACCGTGCGCCGCCCATTGTTCAATGAACTGGTGCCGTTTGAGCAAAATGATGAGCCTGATGATGAAGTGCTGCGCGGCAACCCTGATCTGCAACCCGAAAAAGCCACCGGTCTTGATCTGGGCTGGGAATACCGTTTTGCCAAACATGAAGGCATTTTCGGTTTAAATCTGTTTTATCGCGACATCACCGATGTGATCGAATTGGCTGAAATTGAGACCGATGTGTTCACGCGCCAAAACACCAATGACGGCACGTTGTGGGGTGTCGAACTGGACGCCAGCTTGCCGTTAACGGCACTGTCGCTGGAAAACGTCAATGTCTATTTTAATGCCAGCTGGCAAGATTCCGAAATTGACGATCCGGTGCGTGGCATTACACGTCGCTTCAACAATCAAGCGCCGTGGGTCTACAACGTGGGCTTTAATCACTATGTCGAAACAATTGATACCCGTTATGGCCTGAGTTTTCAAAAACAAGATGAAGTGCTGTTTTATGAAGCCGAAGAGATCCAGCACGTGCGTTATGATGGCAATCTCGAATTGTTTATCGAAAAACCATTGAGCAAAAACTATGTGCTGCGCGTTGTTGGCAGCAACTTGTTGGATGCTGAAAAGAACGAGTTCTTTGATGCCGGTGATGAAACCGAACGTGAGCAAGAGCGAGCAGGCCGATTGTGGATGGTGACGCTACGCGGCAAGTTTTAAACAAAACCGGCTGCGTTTAATGCATCGGAACAGGATCGCATTAAACTCGGCCCCAAAAATCAAGTTCAAAAAAACAACCACGAAGGACACAAAGGAAGAGCGAAAGCGAGGCCATTCCTTTGTGCCCATTGTGTCCTTCGTGGTGAAGTATTTAAGGAATCTCTGATCAAGTCGAACTGTCATTCCGGAAACGGCTTTATCGTTATCCGGAATCGCTTGCGGGCCGCAGAAACACTGGCTCGTTTCCTCAAAGCGATATGTTGGCTACATCCATGTAGCCAACCGCAAGCGGCAACTGCGTCGCACAAATTGCTCCTGCAATTTGTCCGTGTCTCCACTTCGTTTCGCACGGAATGACACTTATTCAGAGGTTCATTAACTATCTTTTTCTGCTTCGATTCAGTCCTGACTTGCTCCAGGACTAATGCGGTGTTGGCTAGCGCAACAAAATAATGTCCGTTTGCAAATCGGTGATGTGGGTGAACAAAATTTCTTGTTCATTTGGACTTATCGCAAAATCGATGAACAAAGGACCCGCTGCGTCGGTGGCCATAACGTAAACCGTGTCGACGCCCTGCTCCCGCCACTGTTTGACGCGCCAGGCACCGTTTTCTTGTTCAAGAAAATAAAAACCGGATCGCGAAACCGAAAAGTTTTGCCAATTAAATCGATCTAAGGGTGGCAACAAACGTTGTTCCTGCTGACTGGTCAAATCGCGACGCCAAACGCCGCGCACTTCGCTGTTACCGTAACGCAGTATGTAGGCATATTGTCCCGTGTTGTCGGGCACGTACAAGTCACCGTCAATGCCAGTGTCAATGGTTTGTTGGGTGGCGTGATCGTAATAATAAATACGGCCTTCCTTGCTGCTTTGTTGCGCAAAATACAATCGTTGGCCATCGTTTGACCAACGCGGATTTTTACTGGCGGCATTGCTTGGTGAAATCTTGGCCAAGGTGTTGCTGACCACATCGTAACGCCAGATCTGTTTGGCGGCACTGCCAATAGCGATGTAACGATCATCAGGGGACCACTGCACATTCACCGGCCATTGATCATCCGGCAAACTGGTCAAACGCTGTTGCTCACTGCCATCGCGCAACGCACGCCACACTTCGGGTTTTCCATTGCGATTGCTGATAAATACCAGATGCTGACCGGAATGTGAAAATTGCGGACTGTAATCAAAATGAGTGGACGCAATTAAAGGGTGCGCCGATTTGCCTGCGCGGGGATCGGTGCTCGCCAGCCACAAATCGTGTTTCACCACCACTTGTGTCGCGGCAATGACATTGTTGATCGGCGAAACGACGGGTTGCATTAAGGGTGAGTTGCTGGTGAACACCGTGCTGACGCGGCCATCCAGATCAACGCGCTCCAAACGACCACCGGCCAAACCGGAGCTCACCAGCACCGCGTTGTGTGTGACATCCCAACTGAGACCAAGAAACAATTCGGCACGCGAATAAAACGTGTTGATCAATTCGCCCGACAAGTTTGCTTGCTGCAGTGATGATGACATCAGTTCAACACTGGCATAGACCATCTCATCGCGGTGAGGGTGCACGGCAAACACATAAGGCACATTGGCCTTCACCACCGTGATTTTTTGTTGTTGCCAGTCGTGGCGAACCAGTTCGCGATCACCTTTTTCATTCAGACGATGATAAAACAACGATTGGCCATCGGCACTCCATTGCAATGACGTTAACCCTATGCGTGAAGGCGGCGCACAGCGGCCAATGACTAATGAATCGTTTAACTGCAACAGCTCACGATCAAAACGCGCCACCACCACGTCACATTGTGTTGCGTTGCGCTGCACATACGCCAAATACCATTGCCGCGGTGACCAGGTTGGCAATTCGAGTTCGCCGCGCTGTTTGACGACAACTAACGGATGATCCCCGGTCAATGCTTGCACACGCAGCTGAGCTTCGTTGCTGCCGGCAGGATACGCAACGTATGCCAGCCACTGACCGTCAAACGAAAATGACGGACTTAACTCAACACCGGCATCGCTGGTAAACGGTTGCACGCGCACATTGCGCGGTGCCGGGGTTGTGGGCCACAACCACCAGACCAGCATCAGCGTGAGGGGTAACGCAACAGAAAACGCGAGCCACCATCGCTGACGTGTGAGTTCGACGACGGGTGTGTCCTTTGGCGCCATCGCGGGCAGCTCATCGAGTTGCGACGCTGCGGCAATCAGCTGATAACCACGTTTGGGCAAGGTCACAATGTAACGCGCTTGTTTGCTGTCATCGCCCAAGGCCTTGCGCAATTCAGCGATAGCCTTCGACAAGGTATTGTCGTTAACGGTGATGCCTTGCCAAACATCGTTCAATAATTGTTCACGCGCCATCACTTGCTGCGGGTGTTTCAGCAAGTACTGCAGCAGCACAAAATTTTGCGCGCCCAAATAGCGCGATTGCTGAGTTTGTTTGTGCACAATGCTGTGCTGCGTTGGCAACAAAACCCAGTCACCCACCACCCAATAAGGTCCGCCCACGTTTAACAACCTTTTATGCCACGGCCGGATATCTCACAGCCGGCTCACGCGGTCACAATAAGGATTCTGCCCACGTGCGCCTAGTCTGCCGGCGCCATTTCACTTTTTTTCACCACCATTTCATCGCGATTCACGCAAAAAGGCCACAACACCATCACGCTGTCTGCGGTTCTGACAATGACGGAGCATGATCATGTGGACTCGTTTTACAACACAAGCGCGTTGGGCGTTGCCAGTGGCTTTGTTATTGGCTTATGGCGCTGAACAATTCCAATCGGCCTTGTTGGCGGTGCTGACACCCGCCTGTTTACTGATTTATGTGCGCGCCGGTTCGTGGTGGCGGCAATGCCACGTGTGGATTTTACTGTCGCTGTTGTGGGCGTTGGCATTTGGGCAGCTGGCTCCGTTTTTACAACCAGCAGAATGGGCGGTGTCGGTGACAGCGGCCGTGTTCATGGCCCAGTGGCCTTTTGTCATCGACCGTTTTTTGCACAAACGCGTGCCATTCGCGTTGAGCAGTTTGGTCTTGCCGGTCGCGTTGGTCAGCAATGATTTTTTACGCCATCTCATCGATCCGACCGGGAGTTATGGTTTGCTCGGTTACAGCGTTGGCGCCGACAGCGTGTTGGCGCCATGGGCCAGCGTGTTGGGCATCGATGGCATCAGCTTTTTGTTGGCGTGGAGCGCGGCAGGGATTGCCACCGTGTTCACGTCACGCGCACGTTGGCCGTCATATCGGGTAATCGCCCTCGCCTACGCCACAACGATGCTGGTTGTGATCACATACGGTCTGATTTATCCGCACACCTCGGCGCCGCGTTCGACTTCGGTTACGTTGGCATTGATTGCCAATGGCAACACCCAATCCCGCGACCTGACGTGGTGGTTGCAACAAAGCGAAAACGCTGCCGCGCGCGGTGCCCAGTGGATTGTGTGGGGAGAAGGTGCGCTGATGATCCCGCAGCGTGAAGAAAACGCCGCGCTCGAAAAAATTCAAACATTGGCTCAAAACACGGGCACACACATTGTCGCCGGCATTTTTCACAGTGACCAAGTGTTTCAAGGTAAACGTCACAATAAATTGGTGTGGATCGATAATGAGGGCCGCGTACGCAGCAGTTATCACAAAAATCACGGGCAATTTGCTGAAGGCACCGTTGAGAGTGACGGTATGATGAACGTGGTAGAAACCCCATGGGGCCGTGTCGGATTAAGCATTTGTTGGGACGCGGATTTTCCGCGATTTATGCGCCAAGCCGGTGACAAATCAGTTCAAGCGATTATCAATCCGTCGTATGATTTTGCTGGCGTCGCGCATGCGCGCGCCGACATTGCGCGTTTTCGTGCCATTGAAAACGGCGTTACGATCATTCGCCCCAATAATTTTGGTTGGTCATTTATTGCCAATCAACACGGACAATTGCTGAGTCAACAATGGTTAAATCGCGGCGACACCTCGATGCAGTTGTACACGCTACCACTGACCGCACAGACAACGATTTATCGTTTTGTCGGCGACGGCTTTTTGTGGTCTTGTGTTGCCGCGTTGCTGCTGTTGCTGGTGCTCGGTTTTCGCCGTGATTTGGCTGAAAGGAACAGCATCACCGCCGCTTCAGGAGTGTCATCATGACATTAAAACGCAAACTGTCCCTGTTGTTGTGTCTGATCAGTGCTCCATTTATTTATGTTGGTTTTGAACCGTTTTTTACGGCGTTATTTAATTGGCAAACTTTCACACCGTCTAACACGGTGTCGACGCCGAGTGTATCGAATTCGCAATGGCAAACCGAAATAACACGCAGCCAGCAGATCATCGACAAAAGTTTGCCGGCACTGGCAACGCCCTCACTGTCGCTGGCGGTGGGCAAAAACGGTGAAGTGGTGTGGGCACAATCCTGGGGTTATGCCAACATCGCCACGCAACAACCTGCCGATGCTCATACACGTTATCGTCTGGGCAGTACGTCAAAATGGATCACGGCATTGTTGATTGGACAATTACTGGAAAAGCAACAGATCACGCTGGACACGCCACTGCAACAGTATTTACCGGCACATTCGTTTGTGCACGGCACGATGACGTTGCGCCATGTGCTCAGTCACAGTGCCGGTATTCGTGACTACGGATTATGCTTTTGCGCACCGGTGTGGGAGACGTTAAATCGCCGTCATTTTGATTCGGTTACTGATTCGTTGCGCACGATTTCCGGCGATGCGCTGTTATCGGCGCCCGGTGAACAATTTCGCTACAGCAGCTTGGGCTTCAATATCGCCGGTGCGGTGATTGAACAACGTACGCAGCAACATTTTTTGACGGTGCTAAAACAACAACTGACGGAGCCGTATCACGTAAGCAGCATTGGTGGTCACGCCGATCCCGAACATGATGCGGAGTTTTATGAAACACGCGAAAAGGTCATTCGTGCGACCAGCGAAGTCGATTTAAGCATCAAATGGCCTTCCGGTGGTTTACTGGCCACGCCAACCGATTTAGTCAAACTCGGCAATGCCTTTGTGAAACAGAAATTGTTCTCAGCTGACACGTTTGCGGAGCTTACGCGCGTACAACAACTCAACGATGGCAAATCCAATCCACAAAACTACGCCTTGGGTATGCGACATGACAGGGAATGGTATTTGCACAATAAACAAATCAAAGTGAACGCGATTCACCACGGTGGTACGGCGCAAGGCAGTACCTCATGGTTTGTTATTTTTCCCGATCAACAACTGGTCATTTCGATTTTGATCAATCGACACACCACACGCTTTAGTGAGTTGATCGAACTGGGCGATCAACTTGCCGAGCAATTTATTCCGTTGACGGTACCGGAGACTTGAACGGCAAACAACGGCGATTCAATCCATTTTCACCACTGACTGACATTCCGATTGCCTTTGTAGGGCGCCCTTCAGGGCGCCAATGGCGGCATGAATGCCGCCCTACCATTTGACGATATCGCGTGACCCGTTTTTCAGTAACCGGCGAAAATCCGTGTATACCTATTATGGTGACGACAGTTCTACATCATCGTTCGATTCCGAATCCAAGTCATCATTCGGCGACTCAACGTCACACTGCGCACTGACCCACGTCGTGGTCGTGATGCCTTTTGCGTCAAATTGTTGTGGGCTTAAGGGCACACCAGTACGGCCATCAATGGCATGACCGCGCCCAACGACTTCCGATCGAAAACTGTCTTGTGAACGCGTGAACACGGCGTGGCCTTTGGTCACCGCGCCGGCCGGCGTTTTGCAATCGTAATTTAATGACACTTGCTGCGCGTCCGCTTTGGTGTTGGTGAACGCACATTGCCAAGGACGCTCGCGCATCGACTCAATGGTTTTTTGCAAAATGATGTGCGGATCAACCTCTGACTCTTCTGGCGTCACACAGTCCAGTTCATCATTCTGCGCCGCCATTTCGCGATCAAATTGCGCGCGCTCTTCTGCCGACATACGGGCGCGCGCATTGGCCAAGATCTGATCACGTGCCGCGTGCAAGCCTTGCAAAATTTCTTTGCCGTCGATCCAAACCTGCGAAGTGACGCGATAGCTGCCTGGTTTAATCGTCACCGTTGAGCCAGCGTTGGCCATTGTTGTTGCGCCCATCCCTATCGCCACTACTGCGGCAACCGTTGCTACCCGTTTCATGATTTCAATTCTCCCTTATTCCGTCTACCAGCCACGTTGTGCACAACAGACACAATGCGGCGAATGTCGCTCATCACGAGCGCCACGCATCTTAGCCATTCGCGACCTTCACGATCGTGCATGGTGCACAGTCCTCGGCTGTGGGGAGATGTTGTGGCCAGCAAAGTTGCAGTTTTTGTACTACAACTATTCGTCAATGGCTAACTGCGCCAGCAAATGGAGGACCGCACAATGAGACAACGCACCCTTATGGCCTTTGGCCTCGGCTTCAGCTTGATCAGCGCACACGCGGCAGATTGGAGCAGTACCAACGCACAACTGTTAAACGGTGACGACTTTCTAAATCCGTTTAGCGGTGAAAAGTATGAAAACACCATACTAACCTTGGAACATGCCAGCGGTTGGAAATACGGCGACAATTTCTTCTTCGTTGACGTGATCAATGGTGATGGAGGTCCGGACACCGAACTCTATGGCGAATTCAATCCTCGCTTTAGCTTTGGAAAAATGATGGATCATAAATACGAGGGATTCATCAAAGATGTACTGATCGCGACACAATGGAACTTTGGTAAAGACGGCGGCGCTAACGTGAGTGCTTATCTGATCGGCGTTGGCGTCGATTTGGCCGTTCCGAAAGCCGCCTTCTTTCAGGTGAATGTTTATCAACGCATGGAACACAGCACGGCAGGTGTGGTGGACACTAATGATGATACGTGGCAACTGAATATTGCCGGTCTGTTTCCATTCTCTATTGGAAGCACTCGATGGAGCATTGGTGGTTTCGCCGACTACATTGGGAAAACCGAAGCCTATATTGATGATTTGAAACTTGAGCGCGAAAGCCATTTACTCTTTGTGCCACAAATTCTGATGGATATTGGTGCACTCGCCGATGCACCAGGACGATTGGAGGCCGGTATTGAATATTCTTACTGGAAAAACAAGTTCGGCATCGATGGCGAAAATGAGCGTGTCGTACAACTGATGCTGAAATGGACGCTGTAAGGAGACCCATCATGAAAAAAATTCTCGCTTGCTTGGCGATCACGTTTTCGTCAGTGCTGATGGCCGATCAGAAAACCTTTACGGTCGGTGTCGAAGCACTGGAATATGCACCGCATTACAGTTATGAAAACGGTGAATACAAAGGTTATGGTGCTGAGGTGCTGTTGGCGTTTGCCAAAGATCGCGGCTACACGCTGCAGTTCAAAGGGCTGCCTGTCGCGCGTCTCGGCAACGAATTTGTAGCCGGAAATCTCGATTTTAAATACCCGGACAATCCGAACTGGGCCGGCGATCTAAAAAAAGGTAAAACCATTGTCTACAGTGATGCTGTCGCGCAATTTACCGATGGTGCGCTGGTGTTGCCCGAGATGAAGGGCAAAACGACGTTAAAGACGCTGGGTGCGCCGCGCGGTTTTACACCGTGGGTATATATGGGCGATGTCAGTGCCGGCAAAATCAAATTGCAGGAATTGGACTCACTCGATGCCGTGATCAAAAGTGCTCAAGCCAAACGCGTTGATGCCGGTTACTCCAACATTGACGTTGCGGCATTTTACATGAAAAACAAAATGGGTTCGGCCAATATTTTGGTGTTTGACGATAGCTTGCCGCATGACAAGTCAACGTATCATTTATCGAGCATCAAACACGGCAATGTCATCGCCGAATTTAATGATTTTCAGAAACGTGAAAAGGCCTTGATCGACAAATTGAAAGCGCAATATGGTGTGAAATAGCCACAACCGCTTTAATCAAGATCCAAACTAAAAAGACACATTCAACACGAGGGCACAAAGTGCACGAAGAATAACTTGTTTTTGCTACGGCAGCACAGACAGATTTGGAACCGAGGGGCCCCCTTTGAGGCCGCCCGAGTAACGGAGAAGGTAAACGGGGCTTTCGGCGAGTATGTCTGAGCGAAGCGAGTTACGCAGCCGCCGTTTACTTTCGAGTAACGCAGGACCAGAGCAGGCTAAACGCACCGGCCAAGTGCGGCCGATAGGGGCGCGTTCTTTGCCCCTCTTTCTTGCGCGAACAAGACAAATTCGCCGGGAGCGAATTTGAGCATCTGCTCCGAAGGAGTAAAGTGCTGGGATGCACTTTACAAAGAGGGCCGGCTGTCGGTCCGGGAACCGACGCGCAACTGTTCGAAGCAGAAAAAGTCAGTCGATTCTCGCGCGATTGATCGAGCGGAATGAACTGTTTTGAGTTGCATTGAATGTCTCAGCTTGGGTTGAAATGGACGTTTGAACCATGATTAATGCAATTTGGTATAGACGTTACTGACAGTGGCATATCAAACAAAAAGGGGCGATATCGCCCCTTTTTATTATTGCGTCTTCACTAGGCTGCTTTGCCACTGCGGGTCGGCACATCACCGATCGCGCTAACAGCGTAATGGCCAGGATTAAACGCATCGACCTGAATGACCTCATTACGACGACGTTCGGCTTCGCGTAACAATTGCGCTTCCATTTCGCTGATTACATTGGCGGCGACAGCTTGTTTCAACACGTCTTCATAAGTGTACGGGCCGCTAAGTTCAATCAAACCACCTTTGCGTGCGGCTTTCGACAATTTACGATCAGCATCGGCAGCCGCGATAACGGCTTTGAACGCCGCCTCCATGCGCGCCAGCGGCTGATCTTCAGCCCCTAAATACAGATATTGCGTAATGCGATCACGCACCTCGTTGTCTTTCATCATCATCGCGACCACTTGGTGATCGAGTTTGTCGTTCGCCCGCGTCACGCGTTTACCCCAGGGCAAGACAATGCGCTTCATCACACTACCCATGAATCCCATCGGATAGTTCGCAAAAAATTCGGCAAACGCGTGTTGGCACTCAAACAAGGCATTGCGCACGGCCCAGCGCACGTACGGTAATTCGTTTGGATTGCAGCCATTGTCATGGAAAAACTTCAGTGCTGCCGAAGCTAAATACAAATTCGACAACACATCGCCTAAACGCGCGCTTAAACGCTCTTTGCGTTTCAGATCACCACCGAGTGTCAACATCGCGACATCGGCCACCATGGCCAGCGCTGCCGAGAAACGCGTCAATTGTTCAAAATGACGTTTAGTTTCACCTTCGGTGGGCGCCATCGCTGCGCGACCAGCGGTGACGGATAACACAAACGCTCGCACAAAATTGCTCATCGCATAACCGATATGTTTGAACAACAGATCGTCAAACTCTTTTAAGCCTTGAGCTTTGTCGGTGTTCGCGGCCGCTTGCATTTCTTTGTACACAAACGGATGGCAACGTACGGCCCCTTGGCCAAAAATCATCAGATTGCGCGTTAAAATATTCGCGCCTTCAACGGTGATCGCAATGGGTTGCGCCATATAACCGGCCGACAAATAATTGTTGGGCCCCATGATCACACCACGACCGGCGTGCACATCCATGGCATCTTGCATAGAGGCTCGGCCCATTTCAGTCATATGGTATTTCGCGATCGCCGTTACAACAGCCGGTTTTGCACCTAAATCAAGTGCGCCCACGGTCATGGTGCGTGCGGCTTCCAATTGATAGGTGCGGCCGGCAATGCGCGCCATTGCTTCTTCAACACCTTCAAATTGACCAATCGCGGTTTTAAATTGTTTGCGAATGCGCGCGTATGCACCGGTCATGCGGTAACACACTTTTGATGTTGCAGTGGCGAGTGCCGGCAAGGAAATACCGCGACCAGCGCCCAGACATTCAACCAACATACGCCAGCCTTGGCCCGCATACGCCGGACCGCCAACGATCCAATCGAGCGGAATAAAGACGTCTTTGCCAGTAGTAGGGCCGTTCATAAAAGCCATGCCCATCGGCAAATGACGGCGGCCGGTTTCGACACCCGGATGATTAGTTGGAATTAAGCAAACGGTGATACCGTAATCCGTTTTGTCGCCCATCAATTTATCGGGATCGTACAGTTTGAATGCCAAACCCAACACCGTCGCAACTGGCGCCAAGGTGATGTAACGTTTGTTCCAATTTAAACGAATGCCGATCACTTCTTTGCCGTCGTGCATGCCTTTACAGACAATGCCCGTGTCGGGAATGGCACCGGCATCGGAACCCGCCACTGGCGACGTTAATGCAAAACAGGGAATGTCATCACCACGCGCTAAACGTGGCAAGTAATAATCTTTTTGCTCTTTGGTGCCGTAATGCATCAGCAATTCACCGGGACCGAGTGAATTGGGCACCATCACGGTAACCGCGCCAGCGCAGGAACGTGTTGCCAATTTGGTCACGATGGTTGAATTGGCCAGCGCCGAAAAACCTTTGCCGCCGTATTCTTTGGGAATAATCAAACTTAAAAAGCCGGCTTTCTTAATGAAGTCCCACGCTTCGGGTGTCAAATCACGATCTTGTGCATTTACGGCAAAATCATCGATCAATGCGCACAATTGTTCGCATTCATTGTCGATAAAACTTTGCTCTTCTGCGGTTAAGGTCGGTTTCGGATACGCCAGCAATTTATTCCAATCGGGATTGCCCTGAAACAGCTCGCCATCCCACCACACATCGCCGGCTTCCAGCGCTTCTTGTTCGGTGCTGGTCATCGGTGGCAGCACTTTGCGAAACACGTTCAGAATCGGTGCTGACACGGTGTTTTTGCGAAACGGTGTTGGCAACGCGATCACGGCGACAACAATCAGCAGCGACCAAAAGAAATAGGATGTACCGAGCACAAAACTGGTGATCGCAAACGTCACCGCGATCGCCGCCAAGGTTTCGACCAGTTTTTTGCGCTGATACAACATGAATCCAGCGACGAGAAGCAAAACCAGTAAATGGGAAAAAAAGCTCAACATACTCATCTCCTGCCAGTTCGCGTGTGCGAACCTGTTAAAGCCCGCTCTGATGGGGTCGCAGAGCTGACGACGAATTATTTAAAAATTTTGTTCAGGCCTTGAAGCCTGCCGCTAAAAAGGGAATCAGTTTCGCGACGATGTCATTCAATGTGACTTCTTCGTGATAATCGGCCGCCGAGATCTCGCCCAGCGCCTGATTGCCACCGATCGCAAACACCAAGGTGCCCATCATGAAATGCAAACGCCAAAACACATCGCTGGGTGGCAATGTCGGATAGGCTTCGTGTAACAGACCAACCAAGTCGCCAATGACATTGCCGTAATGTTCAAACGTGAAACGACGCAAATGGCCCTGCGTTTCCGCATAGGCGCGCCCGAGCAAACGCATAAAGATGGAAGCACCATCGGGTTCGATCTGATCGAGTGCTTGCAGTGGTCGCATAAAAAGCTTCAGCACCTCTTCAACTGTAGGTGTTTTTTCGCTTTTCTTCATATGACGCATTTCATCGGCCAGCTCGGCCATTAAACGCGACAGGAAGCGCTCGAACACCGCCTGGATCAATTCTTTTTTGGAACCGAAATGGTAATTGACCGCTGCCAAGTTAACGCCGGCCTTGGTAGTAATCAGACGCAGCGACGTTTCAGCAAAGCCGCGCTCGGCAAAAAGTGACTCCGCCGCCGTGATGATGCGGTCGCGAGTAGCAGCATGGGACATTCTTTGGGACACCCTTCAAACGACCGTTTGAAACTTATGTTTAACTGCCCTCGAAGTCAAGCCAAACGGTATTTTTGCCCCTTGCGCCAATGGCGACGCTGGTGACCATCGCGCAGTTTGACGCTAATGAGAAATTGGATATTGATGGCAATCAAATAAACGAAAATTTCAAAGCCTATGCAGTCGAAATTAGTCAAAACCTTTCGTAAATCCATTTATTAGATTATTAAACACTAATATCTATTCTTTTTTTAGTTACAAAACCCTCATTAAAGTCGCGTCTATCGCTGTTTGCTGACACCACTTTGCGGCCCCGCCCCGCCAGTTTTCGCAGGAGATCACCATGAGCACGACCAACCCGCTGGCCTTACGCGGTATCGAATTCACCGAGTTTTGTGGCCAGACCGCACTCGACCTCGACGCCTTGTTTTGGCAGTTCGGCTTTTCCAAGCTGCGCCGTCACCCCACTAAGGATGTCGTCTATTACCGCCAAAACGATATCCACTTTTTGATCAACCACGAACGCGCCGGTTTTTCAGCCCGCTTTGCCAAAGCCCACGGACCATCGATTTGCTCAATGGGATGGCGTGTCGATGACGCCGAATTTGCGCTCGCTACCGCGGTGCAGCGCGGTGCCAAAGCCGTTGCTGACGCGGACAAAGATTATCCTTATCCGGCTATCTACGGCATTGGCAACAGTGTGATCTACTTTATCGATCACTTTGCTGCGGGTAACACCATTTGGGATCGCGATTTCATCGCGTTGGATCAGCCTCGTGTACAGCCTGACAAAGGCTTTCTTGTTGTCGATCACTTAACCAACAATGTGCCACACGGTGAACAAGAAAAATGGGCGGCGTTTTACAAAGGCATATTTGGATTTACCGAGGTGCGCTATTTCGACATCAAGGGCGTCAAAACCGGGCTGACCAGCTATGCGTTGCGATCACCCGATGGCAGCTTCTGTATTCCGATCAATCAACCGAAAGACGATAAAGATCAAATCGCCGAGTACCTGCGTGAGTACAACGGTCCCGGCGTGCAACATTTGGCGTTTTTAACCCGCGACATTCTGGCATCACTCGATAAATTGCAAGGCAGTGATATCGACACGCTGGAAATTGACGCCGACTATTATCGCGATGTGTTTGATCGCGTGCCGCATGTCAAAGAAGATCATCAACGTATCGAACAACATCAAGTGCTGGTCGATGGCGACGAAAACGGCTATTTGCTGCAAATTTTTACCCGCAACATTATTGGACCGATCTTTATCGAAATTATTCAGCGCGAAAACAACCTGAGCTTCGGTGAAGGCAACTTTGGCGCGCTGTTCCGCTCGCTGGAAAAAGATCAGGAACGGCGTGGGGTTATTTAAAAACGGTTGTCAGTTGTTAGTTGTCAGTTTTTAATCAACTGATAACTGGCAACTGACAACACCCTCCATACACCCATAAATTCGGAATTATCGATGACCATGACATCCCCCCTGCAGGGCATACATCACGTAGCCTATCGCTGCCGCGACGCCAAAGAAACGGTTGAGTTTTATCAGAAAACGCTGAACATGGATTTTGTGCTTGCGATCTCGGAAGACAAAGTTCCTTCAACGAAAGAACCCGACCCGTATATGCATCTATTTTTAGATGCCGGTGGTGGCAATATCCTCGCGTTTTTTGAATTGCCCAACTCACCGGCAATGGGACGCGATCCCAACACGCCGGACTGGGTTCAACATATCGCCTTCAAGGTAGACAGTGTTGACGCCTTGCTCGCGTTAAAGGCACATATCCAAAGCTTGGGTATTGAGGTATTGGGACCAACCAATCACGAACTGTTTCAATCGATTTATTTCTTTGACCCGAATGGTCATCGCATTGAACTGGCTGCCAACACGATAAGCGCAGGGGTGATGGAAAAAATGCGTGCGTTGGCACCGCAAATGCTCATCGATTGGACTGCCAGCAAAAAAACGCTAAAGCACGCCGCGTTTTTGCACGAAAAGGAATTTGCCGAGCATTAAATTCAACCATCGGCAGGCCCTCAACAAAAATCAGCTAAGGATCTTGCCGCTCCGATAAAAGCGCGGCAAGCTGTTGTCCCCTACCGGAGCAACAGCCATGTCAATAGCCACGTCGATTCAATCGCGTTTTGTCATTCGCGCTGCCAACGAGTCCGATTGTGAAGCCATTGTCGAGATCACCAACGCCGCCTACATCGTCGAGCACGATATCGTGGTTGGTGATCGCACGGATATACGACAGATTCAAACGTCGATGGCGTCGGGTTGTTTTTTTGTCGTGCTTGATCGCGAACAAGCCGACACCGTGTGTGCTTCAATTTACTGCAAACCGAATTTGCCGCGTGCGTATTTTGGTTTGCTCGCCGTCAAACCGTCTTATCAGGGTCATGGTCTCGCAAAAAGTTTAATTGATTATGTCAGCGCTTATTGCCGTGATCGGGGTTGTTCGTTTCTTGATATCTCAGTGATCAGCGTCCGTCACGAACTGTTTGCGTTTTATCATCGGCTTGGGTTTGCGAGTTTCGACACGATGCCGTTTCACTCTCCTGACATGCAACGCAAACCGTTCAAACTGATTTGCATGACCAAAGCTCTGCGCGACGACAGCGAACTCTAATTCGATTTGACAAAATTTCATGCCTACCGCGCTGGTAAAAACAAATCGTTCCGTGAGCAGCACGCCTTATCTAGCGTATTTGGCTTTTTTCCGTGCTGGTAGCGCCGCCACAAACAAATCGTCATATTGCTCATCCTTTTGGATGATGCCCGCCTAAAAAACGAGCGTTAGCATCCGGCTCGACTGCCTCCGTAGTGTGGTGATGGCAGTTCGTTAGAAAGCTCGGCGCGTTCTTTTCTTCACCCGATAACGCATGCACGTTTGCGACGCCAGGCTTTCTTGTTGCGCAGTAAATTTCATCACGTTGGAGCCCAACATGCCTGCCATTTTATCCAAACAGTTGATCATTGCAGTGGCCGTCGCGGCCACATCAATTACCATTTCGCCCACAACGCTCGCCGCTGCTGACGCCGTCGATTGGAGCGCCGAACATATTGTCTATCGCCCGCAAGAAATGTTGACGTTTTCTGTCGCCGACTATTTGCGCCAGCACGCACGACACCTGTTGCCGCACGCCGAATTGATCTCGCATGTGGCGGGTGAAACCAGCGTATCACCTCGCTTACTGTTGGCCTTGATGGAACAGCAAAGCGGTTTGTTGTCGAACCGAAAACCGACCAAGCAACAATGGGCAGCGCCGTTTGGAACCTTATCGTCGAAATACGGATTTCGTGCACAGCTCGAAGACGTTTCGCAACAATTGTTCAGTGCAATTTATCAAACCGCACCGCAGCAACTGAAGCGCACCGACAATGCCGCGATTGATGGTGAAATTGCGCAGCACGCGATGGCGCGGTTCATGGAAAAAGAAGCGTCAGTCAGCGGAAAAAAAGCCACACAAGAACTGGTTACGACGTATCAGAAATTGTTCCCTGACGTTGTATTCAGCGAAACAATCGATACAACGAACAAAGCCGCTGCCCCAATGCTGGCACCGCCATTTGAGCTATTGCAGCTAGCATGGCCAGTTGGACAATCGTGGGTATCAGGTGGTGCGCACACGACGACCGGAAGCGGCAGCTATCCACTCAGCTCACTGGATTTCAATGACGGGGGATATTGGGGCGACAATCTGAGCAATAAATGGGTTACTTCTGCCGCCCCGGGCACGGTCAAAGTGCACTCGTCTTGCAATGTTGAAGTGATTCACGGTGGCGGTTGGTCAACGCAGTATTATCATTTGCAGAACGTGCAGGTCAGCACCAATCAAAACATCAATCGCGATCAGCGTCTAGCGAACTACGCCAGCAACAAATCACAAGCACTGTGCCAAGGCGGCTCATCGACCGGGCCCCATGTGCATTTCACATTAAAATATAATGGACAACCGTATCATTTATCCGATGTGTATTTGTCCGGCTATAAGGTCCATCCAGGCAACACCAGTTACGACAGCAATTGCAGTCGCTTCTGGTTTGAAGAAGGCGGGCAAAAATGGTGTGCTTGGAGCGACATGTACAACAGCGGTGTTGTTGTCGTGGACACGCCACGCGAAACGGAACCGAACAACACCATTGCACAAGCCAATAATGCCGCGCGCAATGATATTACGTTGGGCACCATCAACAGCACGACCGACACGGACTATTTTAAAATGGTATTGAGCGCCAATGGCAGTATTGCATTGACATTAACACCGGTCAGCAGTGCGGATTACGATCTGTATTTACTAAATAGCGCCGGTACCGTGCTGGCAAAAAGCGAAAAATCGACCGGACTGGTCGACACGATCAATTACAGCGCCAGCAGCGGCACTTACTACGTTCAAATTAAATATTACGGTGGCACAACCGGCAGTGGCGGAACGTATTCGATACGAACCAACTGGTAATGAACATGAAAACGGCGCTGCGGCGCCGTTTTTTTATTTGATGCTAGAAGGCATCTCGATAAAGTCGTCGCTGCGCTGCAAATTTTGCATCGCTTGCAATAATGCTGCGGGCGGCACCACCAAACGGCGTTGTGACAAATCGAGCCATCCACCCGTACTGGTGACGCGAGCAGCCAATTTTCCATCGTGGCGATAAAACTCGTTGCGTATGCGAAAGCGTGAACCATCCAGCGACATGCCCGCCGACATCAACACAACTTTAATCTCTTCGAGCATATGCGATTCTTTGAAATACTCGACTTCGTCTTTCATGACAACGGGACCAATGCGCAAGCGCATAAACTCGCTCATTGCAAAACCGTGTGACGCAAAAAACATCATGCGCACGTCACCGGACTTATCAAGATACGCCGTGTTGCGCATATGGCCATTAAAATCCATGTCGCCCCAACCGGCGATGATAAGGCGACTGAAATGTTCGCTCATTATTCCTCCAATGCGCGGTTGCGGGTCTCGGGTAAAAAGAATACTCCCACAATGAATGCAATAATTAACATGGCATTGGGATACCACAAACCGGCCATGACATTGCCGCTTTTCACACCGAGCAGCGTCACCATAAAAGGTGACAAGCCACCGATCCAGCCGGCAGCTAAATTATGTGGCAGCGCCACCGCACTATAACGGAATCGTGCCGGAAACAACTCCGCCAACGTGGCCGTTTGCGGCCCCGTAATCAGCGCCAATGCGACAACCAACGTGAGCAATACCAACACAATCATCGGCGTATTAATAGTTGCCGCATCGGGATTAAACGGAAACCCTTGGGCCGTCAATTCGCTTTGCATGGCGGTGGCGTCAAAGCCAGTGAATCGTGTTGTACCAATCGTAATCGACAACTGCGTGTCATCAATATAACGATAGCTAACGCCTTGTTTCGTCAACCACTCTTGGGCTTTTTCACAATCATTTTGTGCGTTATAAAACGGATCGTAAGCACACAACGGTCCACGCAACTCAACACTGACGTTGTCATTGAATTGCTGCAATGCCGGATTACCGTAATGACGCAAGGCATAGAATGCCGGTTGCAATGCAATCGCACCGATTAATAAACCGCTCAGCAATACCGGCCGCCGACCAATACGATCGGATAACCAACCAGCCCAAATCGTCAACGGAAACAACGCCAACGTGGCCATCAGGCCGACACTGCTGGCGAGATCCGGATTCATTTTAACAACCGTTTTCAGAAAGACACCGGTGTACACCTGTGACGAGAAAAACAGAATAGAGCCACCCGATGATATGCAGAAAAATAAAATCACCATGCGCTTTAAGGTGGAGGGATCATTAAAGCAATCACGCAGCGGCGCTTTTGATAGGCCCTGTTTGTCGCGCAGCGCTTGATAAATGGGCGATTCGTGCAGGTTGACTCGCGACTTTAAAGAGATGGCCAATAACAAAATCGACAGAATAAACGGCACGCGCCATCCCCAACTACGAAATTCCTGATCCGTTAAGAACTGACTCAACAGCACGATCTGCACCGTCGACACCATGATGCCGAGCGGTCCCATCAACTGCAGCACACTGGTGTAAAAGCCACGACGATTTTCTGGTGCATGTTCAGTCAGATACACCGCCGCACCACCAATCTCGCCACCGACGGCCATGCCTTGCAACAAACGCAACAAGAGCAACAATAAAGGTGCAGCAATGCCAATCTGTTCAAACGTCGGCAACAGGCCAACCAAAAACGTTGTGCCGCCCATCAATACGATCGTCGCAACAAACGCCGGACGACGCCCGTATTTATCGCCCAAGGAACCAAACACCGCGGCACCCAATGGCCGCACGATCATGCCCACAGCGAAGGTCGCCAAGCTGGCCAACAAGGCCGCTACCGGATTGTCGGCCGGAAAAAACAACAGCGAAAAGTACGTCGCCAACGAGGCAAACGTCAGAAAATCGTACCACTCCAGAAACGTGCCGAAACACGCCGACACCGCGACTTTTCGTTGAATGGAAGACGTGACGGACATGGGTGAACCACAACAATGAATCAGGTCGCGCAGTGTAGCGAACGCAACTGGCCCCGGCATAGCAGAATGCCATGCGAACTACGCCGTGTTGGTTTTACGCTGGCCGTAACGGCACCACTTTTTGTTTGAACGGCAATTGTTGCCCCAGCAATTTAGTTAACGCCGACTCGGGTATGGGAGGGCTGAACAAATACCCTTGTACTTCATCGCAGCCGTGCGTCAGCAGAAAATTGTATTGCTCCTGTGTTTCAACGCCTTCGGCGATGACGGTCAGTCCCAGCATTTTCGCCATCGACAAAATTGCCAACGTGATCGACGTGTCGTCTTTATCACGTGTGACCTCATCAACAAATGAGCGATCGATTTTTAAGACATCAAGCGGAAATTTTCGCAAATAATTCAAGCTGGAATAGCCAATGCCAAAATCATCAATCGCGAGGCGAAAGCCCATCGCCTTCAAGCGCTTCATTTGTGCAATCGCACCTTCTACATCACGCATCAACATACTTTCGGTCAATTCGAGTTCCAAACAATCTGGCTGCAGATCAAAACGCTTGGCAATCGCCGTGATCTGTTCAGCCAGATCGTGCTGACGAAACTGTACAGCGGACAAGTTGACCGCTACACGCAAGTGATAGCCATTGCGGTGCCAACGCACCATTTGACCGGCGGCCGATTGCAAAACCCAACGCCCGATATCGATGATGAGCCCCGATGATTCGGCGATCGGAATGAATTCAGCGGGCGAGATATTGCCCAAAATCGGATGCTTCCAGCGAATCAAGGCTTCAACGCCAATGATGGTGCGATCGGCGGTGCGTAACTGAGGCTGGTAATACACTTCAAATTGATTGTTTTGCAACGCGAGCCGCAAATCATTGACCAACCCTAATCGACGCAAACTCATCGCATTCATTTCGGGTTGATAAAATTGATAGGTATTACGGCCGATTTCCTTGGCTCGGTACATCGCAGCATCGGCGTTTCGCATCAGCGTTTGCACATCATTGCCATCGATTGGGTACACACAGGCGCCAAGCGACACCGTTGTGGTAACGGTGTACTCGCCCATCGTGAACGGCGCAGCAAAAGCTTCAATGATTTTCTGCATCACCGACACCACGTTTAGATCGTCATGCAGATCTTCGAGCACAATCACAAATTCATCACCACCAAGGCGCGCCAACGTGTCACCGCGTCGCAAGCAGCTCAGCAAACGCTGACTGGCCGTTTTTAAAAGCGTGTCGCCGACAGCATGACCAAGGGAGTCATTAATTTCTTTGAAATGATCCAGATCGAGGAAAATGATCGCGACTTTCCGGTTCTCACGCGCGGCGCGGATAAGTGCACTGGTAATGCGGTCCATACACAATGCGCGATTCGGCAACTCGGTCAGTGAGTCGTAGTTGGCCAGGTATTGCAGTTCTTGCACGGCGTTTTCGAGATTCATCTTGCTGTCGCGCAAGGCTTGCTCCGCTGAGTCTCGCGCCAACTCGCGTTCACCGATTACATCCAGCATATGATTAAAGCTGCGCGCCAATGACGCAATTTCGTCATCGCCGATAACGTTTGCCCGCGCACGATAATCCTTAGCGTTTCCAATTTGCTGCGCGAGTTGGGCCAATTGCAAAATCGGTTTCGAAATATAGCGCTGCAATGACTGTGCAATCAGAAAACTTAAAAATAGCAAGCCAATCGCCAACGCGATGATCACGTATAAGCGCTGCTGTAACGATTGGTTCATTGGTGCCAGCGACACGGCCAGATACAAGCTACCAAGCTGATCATTTTGATCGCCAATGGGCAGTAAGATCTGCAACAGCTCGCGATCCACCATTAGGCCGTTTTTTTGCATCAATTGCATGCGCAACGAATGTGTCAGCTCTGTTGCGATGCCGGTGGCATGCGAGGCGTACACTTTGTCGTTGGCATCAAACACAATTGCCGCCTGCAATGCAGGAATTTCTGAACGCGACAAAATGTCGCGAATCGCTTTCGGGTCGTCAAATTGCAGCGGCACCTCGGCATACAAGGCCATCAGCCGTGCTTGCGACAACGCTGATTCTTGCAACGCGGATAAGGTTTGCTGTTGCTGGTACAACGCAAACAACAGCGTGCTGATCATGATTGTCAGCGTAGATACCGACAAAATGATGGCGGTGAGTTTGCTACCAATTTGCCAGCGGGAAAACTTCATCGAGTTTGACCTGACGACGACCCGGGTAAGAGGGAAAGGAAAGCACGGTGTTACCCCGATTTTGCTGCGCAGCAGCAAAAGTCAGCGCTAACGCCGGCCGTATCGCTCCAAAGTTTAGCAACGATTTGGCTAAGGTGAAGACGATCAAGGATGTGACTGTTTGGTAAAGACAGACTTTAATCTATTGTTTTTTATAGGGTTTTATTTCAAGTGCCTTTTCGGCCACTGCAACACGAATCGCGCTCCCCCCAGTTCACTGTCGGTTACGTAGACGCGACCTTGGTGCCGCTCGCTAATACCTTTCACGATGGCCAACCCCAAACCGGTGCCGCCGGAATCGCGCGAACGACTGGGGTCAAGACGAATAAAGGGATCGAAGATTCGTTCACGCTGATCACTTGGAACACCCGGCCCATCGTCATCGACGGCGACCATAAATTGTTCGTCGTTTTCATGCCAACGTACTTCAACGCGACTAACCGCAAATGATGCCGCATTTCGAATCAAATTGGTCAGACAGCGCGCCAACAGGCGATTATCAACGACGACTTTGAACGGCTGCGGCGGTGGCACGGTTGCAAACGTGATGATGGGGAACAGCGTTTTAGTCTTACTGATAATGTCTTCCGCCAAGTTGGCCACATCGGTATCGCTGAACTCAAGCTTTTGCGAACCGTGCTGCAAGCGAGCGTACGCCAGTAGCTCGCGCACGAGGCTGTCCAATTCAAAAATGGCGTTTTCCATGTCGCGCGTCAATTGCAGGCGCGATTGATCATTGCCGGCGTGTGCGAGCATTTCCAGTGCGAAATTGAGTCGCGCCAAAGGTGCCCGGCATTCATGCGCAACGGCGTGTAACAGTTCGCGCTGTTCATGAATCATTTGCTGACGCTGTTTCAATAACTGCTCGGCGCGAATCGCCATTTGGTTGATCGAGCGCACCGCCAAGCCCAAGCTGTCATGACTGGTTTCATCAATCAATCGTGCGGTGCCATCGCTTAAAAAAGCCGACGTTGCTTTTTCGATGGTGTGCGCTCGTCGATCGAGGCTGATCGTCAACCAACCAATGGCGGCAGCGTTCACACACAACCACACAAACGCAGCGAAAATGCCATCCAGCGCCGACACCACCGACAATCCAGGCAATGGCCCCAATTCGAGCACGGAATTTTTATCTTTGAGTAGCACCAACACAAACGCACCGTGCGAGAACGTAAATCGGTATTGCACGTTATCATCAAAGTGTTGGCTTTTTTTGCCGAGTAAAAATCCGGATTGTTCCACAGTGGTCAATTTACCCGGCACGCGCCACCGTTCATGCACAGTACGCGCGGCTTCTTCCCAATTGGCGGGCAACAGCAAGTTGAAATGATTAATTTCTTGCGTCACCATCGCATACGATTCATCACTGATGCGTCGCTCCTGATAGGGCACCACGACTTTGTCGAGCCCCCATTGCACGGCAAAAAACATGAACGCGTTGGCGAGCGACAAAACAGCGAGAAATTTGACAAAACTGCTGCGCATTATAATTTTCTCTCTTCGAGCAGTTGCAGACATTAATCCTTGGCGTCAGTCACGATACCGCGTTTTTCTCTCATGGCATGAAACGCCCTACTCTACGTGTGCAGCAACGGACAATCAGCGTGTCGCAAACAAATATCCGCTGCCACGCACCGTTTTGATGATTTGGGGCGAACGTGGATCGTCGCCGATTTTTTTACGTATCCGTGAAATGCGCAGATCAATGGTGCGATCCATGCCATCGTATTCCAAACGGAATATGCGTTGATGGATCTCTTCTCGTGACAACACCTTGCCGGCGTTTTGCACGAGCAGCCACAGCAGATCGAATTCAGCTGTTGTCATGTCCAACACCTGACCGGCCCGCACGGCTTGCCGGGCACCGTGATCCAGCATCATATCACCGATTTGAACACGGCTATGCGCCTTAGGTTGTTCGCTATCTTCATCGAAACGACGCAATAAAGCACGAATGTGTGCCAACAGCAGACGCGGCTTGATCGGTTTGCCGAGATAGTCGTCCGCGCCCAGTTCAAGACCCGCTACCTCATCAATGTCATCATTCAGTGCCGTTAACATGATGATAGGACCGTCATACTTCGCTCGCACGGCCCGGCACACCGCCAAACCGTCAGCGCCCGGTAACATGATGTCGAGTACGACTAAGCGAGGCACTTCGTTCAAGATACGGTTGATGGCGACATCGCCTCGATGTTCAACGTCGACGTTGTAGCCGTTCTCACGCAGAAACGCACTGATCAGCTCCGTCAACTTGACGTCGTCATCCACTAACAAAATATTTTGATTGTCGGCCATGGCGTCCAGCACGATACACACCACCTAAGATAGTGAAATTATTACTCAAATCGTCGCCGCCTCGTAGTAGCTGCGTCGCGAAGTGGCAAAAAAACTCAGTAAAGTCGAAATCGATTCGGACGTCTGTGGTCTTTTGGTAGGCCTTTGTAGCACTTTGTACAGTCTGCGCGACCAAAGCTGGCGTCGGGGCTCATGCATCAACTAGACTGGCTTGAGTATGCGCCCACAATCGAGTGGTTGAAATGTGGTCAAACTGGCGTCGTTTTGCGCGAAACACGTCCTGGCACTGGACCATGTTCAGTGTTGGGTTGTTGCTGTTTGCCGCCGCACTGCGCGCCGAGGACAGCAAGACGATTCACATCGTCTCTGATTTTTACCCTCCCTTTTTTCAGCAGCCAGACACCGCGCAACCCGGTTATGTCGTTGAATTGCTGCAGCAAATTGCCGCCAGCCAAGGTTGGCAGATCGATTATCAAATCACATCGGGTGCGCGTTTTTTGCGCAGTATTCAAGATGGCAGTTTGCAGTGCGCAGGCGAAATGGTGACTGAGCCGCGCGCTGAATTACGTTATTCGCAGCAGGTTTTTGGGCGCGATCGGTTGATGTTTTTTGTGCGACCAGAGTCCACCTGGCAATTTGATGGCAGCGTCAACAGTTTGCAAAAAATCCATTTAGGTGTAATCAGCGGTTATGTGTACCCCGAACCGCTGGCCAGCTTTGCCGCGATGACAAGCAACGCGGCCCGTGTGCATTGGGTACAAGATGCCGAACCGCAAATGATCAATTTGCGCAAATTAAATCTGAAACGCCTGGATGCGATTGTTGAATCCGAAACCAGTCTGCACGCACTGGCACAACAACATGGCATCGCGGTAAAAAATGCGGGCGTTTTAGGCCCAACATTTTGGTTGCGCATCGCCTGTTTACGTCAACACGTACACAGCGAGCAATGGATCGCGGCGTTCGATGAGGGGTTGATGAAGATTCGCCAGAATGGGCATTTGCATTCCATTCTGGCGCGCTACGGCGTTAGCGATTGGCAACCGCGTTAAGGTTGCCGATTTTTGACTTCGCGTTCCATCAATCGATAAATGCGGCGATACTCATCCAACCAACTTTCCGGCTCTTTAAAGCCATGCGGTTCTATCGGATAAACCGCGGTTTCAAAATGCGGGATTTTTAATTCGATGAGACGCTGTACCAATCGCACGCTGTCTTGAAAAAACACATTGTCATCCAACATGCCGGTGCAGATCAGCAACGGTCGTTTCAAATTGTGCGCAAAATTGATGGGCGAACTACGTTGATACGCCTGCGGATCAACGTCCGGCGTATTCAAAATATTGGACGTGTAGCCATGATTGTAGTGCGCCCAATCCGTCACTGGTCGCAATGCCGCGCCCGCTGCAAACGCATCCGATTTGAACAGCGCCATAAACGCCATAAAACCACCGTAAGAACCGCCATAAATACCAACACGTTGGCGATCGACATTGGCGTTATCGACGAGGTAATCAATGCCATCGAGATAATCTTCCAGTTCGGGGGTTCCCATGCGTTGGTAAATGGCCGTGCGCCAATCGCGACCGTAACCGGCCGAGCCGCGATAATCCATGTCGATAACCACATAACCTTGTTCCAACAACAAATTGTGGAACATGAACTCACGAAAATAGGTCGACCAACCATAGTGTGCATTCTGTAAATAACCCGCGCCATGCACAAACATAACTGCCGGTTTGCGCGCTCCTATTTGCGTGCTGTCATTGCGATACACGCGCGCATAAATCGGTTTGGCTCCATGCTTCGATGGCACGGCGGTCACTTCTGGGGTGTGCCATTTGATGCGGTTAAAGGCTGGCTCCACCGTAAACGTTAATCGTTTTGCCTTGCTGCCCGGCGTGGCCGATTGGGAATATAACTCAAGCGGTTGCAACATTTCGGAATGCAAAATCAACAGCGTTTTACCGTCACGCGCCAAACGAAAATCGTTTTCGCCGCCTAAAGTGGTTATCGCTTCAGGTTCACCGCCGCGCACGGCAACGCGATAAACCTCATGATTGCCCGGATGATTTTTATTGGCTCGAAAATACAACCAACGATTGTCAGCCGACAGTTTGACATTATCAATTTCGAACTCGCCGTGTGTCAGCGCGGTCACCGCACCGTTACGTACATGGTAAAGCTGACTGAATCCAGTGTGTTCTGACGTATAAAAGAGCGACTCGTCATCGGCAAGCCAGCCCATTTCGTTGAAATCGCCGTCATTGACCCACGCCGCATCGCTTAGCTGATGCAACGTTTCGAACGCAGGCTTATTGGCCCGTACTTGTACCAGCCACCGATCTTTGTTGTCGTAAGACAGCAGATAAAATGCCGCACGATCGCCGCGACGATTCCACTTGATATCAACACCGGTCGCGAGCAGCTGCGGGCAATAAACCGCTCGCGGAACAGCCGCTTTGGGTGCTTCTTTGTTTTGCGCTTTGGCGGTTTCAATTTTGAGCGCAAGCAACGGGTCGGTATCAATGCCCGGCAACACTTTTTTATCCAGTTCGATCATCGTATGCTGGCTGATGTCGATCCAATAAAAGGTTTCGTTATCCGGTTTATCGCTACCGACTTTGCTGCGTACCTTGTCGATTTTGACGTAGCCATCGTCACTGACATAATGCGGCATTTGATCGGCACGACCGTCGCGATCGGTTTCCCATGCGCCCACGATCAGATAGCGACCGTTGGGTGATAAGCTGAAACTATTGATCTCACGATTTTTGCCAACGTAAAACGGTTTGGCTGCCACTAAACCGGTTGCACGTTCGTCGTTGTCGAGTGCCTTGCGTTCCTCTTTGCGTTGTTGCCGCTTGCGAACGATCTCGAACAGATCACGTTGTTGCTGCGATAAAAAATCATCTTTGAGTTTGTCGTTAGGTTCATCATCCACGCGGACATCAACAAGCATTTCCCAGCTGCCATCTTTTAATGACACCGTCCACACTTGGTTTTGTGCGCGTAACGCCAGTTTGTCATTGCCAACAAAGGTCAACACCTGTGAAAAATCGCTGCCTTTAATCAGGTTGCGCAATGTGCCGTTGTCGTTCAGCCAGACACTGCCTTTATTTAAATACGCAACACGGCGACCATCCGCACTGGTCACGGCACGTTCGTTTTCCATTTGCAAACTGTCAGCCGTGGTCAGCGCGGCAGCTTCACCACCGTTGACGCTGATGCGCCACCATTGCCGCAATTCTTTCTCGGGCAATTTGCGTTGAAAATACACCGTTCGATTATCACTGGCGATAAACGCATTTTCCGGTGATCGCGCGATCCAATCCGGATGCGCCATGATCTGCTCCATCGTCAGATCGGCCGCCTGCACACAAAACGGCACACAGGCCGTCAACAACCATCGTAAGCGCATAGAAAAGTCCTGCCCTAGGTACATCCTGGCGATGTTAGCAGCGGCATGGCGCAGCGGCCATTCAGCGAATTGTTGCCGAGTGTGAATGTGGTCCGCGTTTTGGTCGCGGCACAGGCTTGGGCAATTGCTGCAGATAGCGTGCAATCGCAAGGCGATCGTCTTCGGTTAAATGACGCGAGCAACACTCAATGAATTCACGCATCTCGTCGCGGGCTTTGCGCGTGTAATCGCTGCGCCCACTGCGCAAGTATTCCGCAATGTCATCTTCGGTCCAGGCACCGAGCGCTTTGCGGTGAGGGCGAAGATCCGGCGCATGATGCCCCGTCGGCAGCGTCGCCCCCGCCAGCGCGCGACCATGATTGATACCGCCAATACTGTCACGCGGGCTGTGGCATTCACCACAGTGAGTGACCGCTTCGGTCAGATAACGCCCGCGTTGCACGAGATCGGTTGAGAAAGGATCTAAACGGGAAACCGGTTCAGCAAAATGAATAGTTCGCCACGGCGACAGCAGACTGCGCGCACTAAACGGAAACTGGAGTGCGTGACGGCGATTGGGTTGTGGGCTGGGCGTTGCGCGTTGCAATGCGGCAAACAGATGGCCCACATCGTCGTCGGACATCAGGCGATAGCTGGTGTAAGGAAAAGCCGGGTAATAGTACGAACCGTCGGCTCGTTGGCCGTGTCTGACGGCGGCCTCAAATTGCGCCAAAGTCCAGCCACCAATGCCACTGGCATCGAACGTAATATTCGGGCTGTACAACGTGCCAAACGGCGTCGTGATGGCGCGTCCCCCCGCCAACGGAACGGCTCCAGCAGATTCTTCGGTATGACAACCAATGCAACCGGCGACTTGCAGCAAATAATCACCCCGTTCAGTGGCATGACCAATCGCCACAAAAAGCACCATCACCGCCCCACCCCACCTGCGCCCTTTGAACTTCACGCTGTATTTACCGGTTGCACCGCAAAGGCCAAACGCTACCGTGATCCCCCAAATCAGAGCAAGCAGAAGACGGTCAGGACACCCAAACTGGTTGGAGCTGTTTATGCGAGGATAAGCATTGTCAAACGAGAAAAATCGGGTGTAAGGTGCACGCCAATGACAGCGGTGTCATATATCATATAAAAATGACAACGCTGTCATTCGGAGAAGATAAGACCCCAAAAATAAATACCCCACATACGCCGAGATCGAGACGGCGTCAGTCTTAAGAGAGGACAAAAAGCATGGCCCACGCAACATTCAAAAAGAAATTGCTGCCTTGCCTGATCACCATGGCCATCGCTGGCACCGGTTATCAGACAGCCTACGCCGCCGAAGGCGAAGAGGCGGACAAGGACGCGGAAGTCGTTGAGATCGTCGGTATTCGCGATAGCTTGAAACAGAACCTTGCCGCAAAACGCGATGCAGACTCCGTCGTCGAGGTGATTACCGCCGAAGATATCGGCAAGTTTCCGGATAAAAATCTCGCCGAATCGTTGCAGCGTGTTCCCGGTGTGGCCATCAGCCGCGATTTCGGCGGCAGCGGCGCTAACGTCGCCATTCGCGGCAGCAATCCAGAACTGACTTCGGTTCTGTTGAACGGTCAGTATGTCGCCTCTACGGGGTGGTTCAGTCAGAACAATGATCGCCGCAGCTTTAACATGGCTCTGTTGCCATCCGAGCTGGTGGAATCGATCGAAGTCCACAAATCGCCAAGCGCTTCGTTGGACGAAGGTGGCGTTGGTGGCACGGTTGTCGTTCACACTCGCAAGCCACTGAAAATGGATGCCAACACGGTGTACCTGTCGGCCGAAATGATGGTTAACGATAACGACGACACCAAAGCACCGGGTGCCACCGTGTTGTACAGCTGGAAAAATGACGCGAGCAACTTGGGTTTCTCATTAACCGCATCTCGCCTTGAGCAAGCTAACCACACTTACAAAGCGGAAAACTATTGGGAAGAGGGCTGGTCAGCCGCCGGTATCGCATTCTTCGAGCAAGATCGCGTCCGTGATTCCTATGATCTGACCGTGCAATTTTCGCCCAGCGACACTGTTGATCTGACGGCTCAGTATTTCACCACCAAACTGGATGAAGGCAATACCAACCAAAACTTCTTGGTCATCAACTCGCACTGGCGTGATGGCATGAACACGTTGTTCAGCAGTTACGGTGGTCAACCAACAGCCAATCGTTTGTACGACGGCTTCAACGGCACTGCATCTGTCCCACGTGTTGATGGCAACGGCAATCCTGTTTACCTACCGACAGCGGGCACCATCACAGGCGGCTTGGCTTGGTTGGCACAGGACACAAACACGCGTGATGCTGAGATCGAATCTGAAGTCTTCACCGTAGGAGCTGATTTCCACTTTGATAAGTTGACAGTTCATGCATCTGTCGGCACGACCGGTGCTGACGGTGGTAACGGTGGTAACTACAACGGCTTATGGGGTACATCATCGTATTCGATCGATTGGGCTGCGGCCGGCGCTCCGGGCACTCCGATGCCTTTTGGCGATGTGCCCGGAGCCAGCAATTTCACCGGTGGAACCATCGATATCAACATGGGCGGCCAACGTGAAATGATGATTAACCCGTCAAGCCAGATCAATTTCCGTGATGGTTCATGGCAAGCATTGTCTGACGGATCAATCGGTATTACCGACATTCAAGACGATGCAGATCACGTCCAGGTTGACTTTGATTTTGATGTCAGTTTTGGCGTCATCGAAGCCCTAAAAACTGGTGTAAAGGTTGTTGATCACAGTCATGAATTTGGTCTGACGTCGTTAGCCGGTTCAGGTCTGGATGGCAACTTGACGATCGCTGATTTCCAAGACGGTTATGTCCATCACCCAGGCGGAGGTTTGCGAAATTCCCCGACGGTTTTCCCCCACCTCGACGCAGACGCCTTCCAAAGCTATCTGCGCGCTCACACTGTCGGTACAACCAGCGCCGATGGCCGTTATGTAAACGGATTCGACAAACAAGCTTGGGGCAAAGTGAACGAAGATACTAAAGCCATCTATCTGCAAGCCGATTTTGGCGGCAGTGATTTCGGCGGTAATTTCGGTGTTCGTTACGTTGAAACTGATGTCAGTGGCGAAGCATATAATCCAGCCAACCAATTCAGTCGTTACAAGACTGATGCCGATTACTCAGATTGGCTTCCCAGCATGAACGCTTGGTTCAACCTGAGCGAAAAAATGAAACTGCGTCTGTCGTCTGCCGACGTGATGAGTCGCGCGGGTTTTACTCAAATGCACCCGGCTTACAGCAATATGGCACAGGTGCAGCAAACAGCTGCTAAAGGCAATATTGGTATTCAGCCATTCCGTGCGTCACAACAAGACATTGGAATTGAATACTATATGGATGATGAATCCTATATTGCATTCGCGTTATTCACCAAAAATATCGAGTCGTACATTACCACTGGCACCATCAACGAAACCATTTTAACCAACACACAAAATGGCACCGTGCCAATTGAATATACCGTTACAGTCCCTGTACAAGGTCCAGGTGGTCGCACACGTGGCGCTGAATTCCAAATTCAGAAAACTTTTGGTGATTTCGGTGGTATTTTCAATTACACGTATGTTGACGGATATGGTCGTGATGACAACGGCGAACGAAAAGAATTGCCAGGTTTGTCGCGCAACATATACAACATAACGGGGTTTTATGAAACAGAATCATGGAGCACTCGTCTTGCATATACTTATCGCGATGACTTTCTCGCGGAAGGTTTAGGCATCGGAGGCACGAGTCGGTTCTTAGCTCAAGACTTTTTGGATGCCGCAGTGAACTTATTCTTTGACAATGTAACGGTTTCATTTGAAGCGGTAAACCTGCTAAATGAACCCAACATCGAAGTCCACGCAGGCGAAGGCTCCTTGGAAACACTGCGTAACTATTCCGATTACGGAACGCGTTACACCATCAAAGCCAGCGTGAATTTCTAATTTTGTAGAACTCACGCTTAAGGGGAGCCAATGCTCCCCTTTTTGTTTATTTTCGCAAATAACGAATTGAAAGTTGCCTTTTTAAAGGCATTGCGTAACATGTTTACCACGATCCATGGTGACGACTCTAAATGCACAATTCAATGATTAAAAAGATTATTGTCGTTGGCGGAGGCACAGCTGGCTGGTTGACCGCTGCCAAGTTAAGTAAGTTCATTTCATCAACATCTGACTCCATTGAAATTTGCGTCATCGAATCGCCTGACATCCCCACAATTGGTGTTGGTGAAGGAACATGGCCGACAATGCGTAAAACATTGGCCGATCTCGAAATCGATGAAGGCGCATTCATGCGAACCTGTTCAGCAACATTTAAACAGGGTACAAAATTCATAAACTGGCGCCAGGACGAAACACCCCACAATGCTTCGCACTATTACCATTTGTTCAGTTCGGCATTCGATCCTTCCGAGTTCAACCTCGCACCTTACTGGCTGCATGATCGGCACGAATCAAAAATGTCGTTCGCCGAAACCGTCAGCATTCAGTACACACTGTGCGAGTTAGGCTTGGCTCCTAAAAAAATCACCAACAAGCCTTACGAGGGTTTTCAGAATTATGCTTATCATCTGGATGCGGCAAAATTTGCTGACTTCTTGAAAAACTACTGTGTACAGAAAGGCGTGAAGTTGGTGTCGGCCAATGTTCTGCATGCAAAACACGATGAACAGGGTTTCCTGAAGACTGTGGCGACGGATCGTGCCGGCGAAATCGCCGCCGATTTTTTTGTCGACTGCTCCGGTTTTCGCAGCTTACTTTTGGGCGAACATTTGGGTGTGCCATTCAAATCAGCCCGCAGTATTCTGTTCAACGACAGCGCTATCGCCATCCAAGCGCCCTATTTAACCGATGATGCGCCGCTCCCCTGCACAACACTGTCCTCCGCGCAAAAAGCTGGTTGGATCTGGGAGATTAGTTTGAGTAACCGACGCGGTACAGGTCATGTTTATTCGTCGGCACACATGAGTAGTGATGAAGCTGAATCCATTCTTCGTCAGTATATCGGCCCGATAGAAAAACAATGCAGTGCAAAACATATTCAGATGAAAATTGGCTACCGCGAAAAATTCTGGCACAAGAACTGCGTAGCCATCGGCATGTCAGCGGCGTTTGTAGAACCACTCGAAGCTTCAGCCATTTTTCTCATTGAAGCCTCCAGCAATATGTTGTGCGACTTGTTACCGGCCGATCGCGATGCCATGGCCTTTGGTGAATACATTTTCAATCAATCTATGCACTACCGCTGGCAACAAACCATCGACTTCATCAAGTTGCATTATGTGCTATCCAAACGCAACTCACCGTTCTGGCAAGAGAACAAAGATAACAACACGATTCCAGATTCGCTGAAGCAGCGAATAGCACATTGGCGTCAACATCCGGTCAGTCGTTATGAATTTTTCAGCGCTTACGAGCCCTTCCCTCACGAAAGTTATCAATATGTACTGTATGGAATGGGTTATCACGCCGATATTGCAAAGCACTTTTTATCTCACACCAAAATGGCAAGAGAAAAGATGGCGAAAATTCGCTCTGCGGCGGAACGTATAAAAAACGAGTTGCCTGACCATCGGAGTTTATTGCAGAAAGTTTACGATTACGGCTTTCAGCCGCTATAACAATTAATAAAGAGAAATCTCATGAGCCAAACAATTCCACTCAGTAGCCAGTTACACAATAAACTGAAATACACATTTGACGACAAACACACTCACAGCAAAAACTATCACTTTGCACCGCTTGTCGTTCATGAGTTTGCCGGCGCCGCAAATGAATACCCGATTGTATTTGTGAAAGACAACGAAACCGGGCGGTTTAATACGGTCGCCATGCTGGGATTGATGGCGGAAGAAAATTTGTTCTGGCAAGCATCTGGCTGGCAAGGCAATCTCGTTCCGCTCGAATTGGGCTGCCACCCGTTTTCATTGAAAATTCACAGTGACAAACCCGAAGAAGGTTTGCTGTGTATCGCCCCCGATTCGCCGATGCTAAAAAGCGAGAATGGAGAGCTTCTATTTGACGAAAATGGTGACAAGACCAGTACCCTGAAAGCGATTTCAAGCAAATTGGTTGATTTAGCTTATAAGAAAGTCATTACCACCGATTTTGTTCAAACGTTGGTGAATTTCAAATTGCTGACCCCCAGCACGTTGACGATTACGATTGATCCGTCGCGGCAATACGATCTCAAGGGATTGTACACCATCAATGAGACGGCGTTGAATGATCTGACGGATGAACAGTTCTGTTCGCTGAGGAGAAAGCACTATTTGGGTGCTATTTATGCGGCGTTGCTGTCTTTGCAAAACGTGCAAAAGTTGATTCAAATGAAACGCAACGCGAAAAACTGAATCATGGAAAACATACCCATCCGTTCCGTATTGATTGTTGGCGGCGGCACTGCCGGTTGGTTAACGGCTTGCATACTGGCCAAACAATTAAATGCGCGCGAACCCAATGGTGTTAGCGTCACATTGCTCGAATCACCCAACATCCCGACAATTGGCGTGGGCGAGGGGACATGGCCAACCATACGACAAACGTTGCACAGCATCGGTGTTGATGAAAGTGAATTCATCCGCCAATGTGATGCGTCGTTCAAACAGGGAACCGAGTTCGTCAATTGGGTTCAAGCTCCGCAAAATGGCTTGTCACAACGTTATTATCATCCGCAAGGTGCCGTGCTGCGCGATGCTTATGATTTTAATCTCGCGGCTTATTGGTTGGCCGGCTACGCGCCTGATCACCTCGCCTACGATCATGCCGTCACGCTGCAAGCCGCTATTTGTGATCATGACTTGGCGCCAAAAAAAATCACCACTCCGGCTTATGGTGCCATTCAGAATTACTCCTATCATCTGAATGCAGGTAAATTTGCTGCGTTCCTAACCCAACACGGAACCGAGAACTTAGGCATTCGTCATGTTCGCGCCAATGTACTGACGGTAGCGCTCCATGCGGATGGTCGCATCGCTTCTGTGCAAACCGACTCGACAGAACACGCCACGATCAAGTCTGATTTTTTTGTTGACTGCTCAGGTTCGCGTGCACTGTTGTTGGGACAGGCGCTCAACATTGCATGGCGTCCAATGAACCGCTTTTTATTCAATGATCGGGCGCTCGCTATGCAAGTGCCGTATGAAGAAGTGGACAGCGCCATCAAATCGCACACCATTGCAACCGCACACCAAACCGGCTGGACTTGGGACATTGGTTTGTCCACCCGTCGCGGTGTAGGTTTCGTTTACAGCAGCAGCCATTGTTCAGACAGCCTAGCGGAATCGCAGTTACGTCAATATGTCGGCAAATCGGCCCACGAGCTCGACATCAAAAAAATTTCCTTCGACGTTGGGTTCAGAGAAAAATTTTGGCATAAAAACTGTGTAGCTATCGGAATGTCAGCAGCGTTCGTCGAACCGTTGGAGGCGTCTGCCATATTTATGATTGAAGCGAGCGCCAATATGCTCGCCGAACAATTTCCACGCCAATTGGATGCCATCACCAGTGCTAGCCGATCTTACAATCAACTGCTCACCACTCGATGGCTGAAGACGGTGGATTTTATCAAGCTGCATTACTGCCTGTCTCAACGCCAGGATCACGCTTACTGGACAGATAATGTCGTTTCAAGTTCTGTGCCGGATTCATTGAAAGAACGCCTTGAACATTGGCGTTATTACATCCCCGGCAAGTTTGATTTTGATTTTGCCTACGAACCGTTTGTTCTCGACAGCTATCTATTTGTGCTGTTTGGCATGGGTTACAAACCACTCGTTTTGCCCGATCCAGCAACGCTGCCGCACAAGGAACGGGCCAGAAAGCATTTTTCAATGATGCAAAGCGCCGCCGCCAATTTGGTAGCTGAGTTGCCAACCAACCGCGAGCTGGTAAAAAAAGTATTCAACTTCGGTTTCAACAAAATTTAGTTTGATAAAACGTGGAGTGAAAATGAAAAGTCAGCTTGCCGAATCGATTATTGTCGTAGGTGGTGGTGCGGCCGGCTGGATGACTGCGTTGTACCTTAACAAATGGTACAACGACCCGGTCAAACATATCGACATCACCGTCATCGAAAGCAAGGACATAGGCATCATCGGTGTTGGCGAAGCAACCGTGCACAGCTTGCGGCATTTTTTTCGCATTCTGGATATTGATGAAAAGGAATTACTCCACAAAACAAACGGCACGTTGAAAGCAGGCATTTTATTTCGCAACTGGATGAAGCCGGTAAACGGCCAAACGCATGAGTATTTTCACCCCTTCGAAGCGCAACCTCAGCTTGGTAAACAAGACGTCGCGCTGAGCTGGCTACTGAATTCGGCAGAAACAAAACCAGGCTTTGATGAAGCCGTTAGCATCAGTACCAGCTTGATCAGAAATGGGCGCTGTCCAAAAGGAGAAAGCTCACCCGATTATGAAGGTGTGGTTCCTTATGGTTACCATATTGATGCCACATTGATGGCTCGCTATTTACGTGAAAAAGCTATCGCACGCGGCGTCAGGCACATTGAGGCAACTGTCCATGATGTGGTGGTCGATAACGGTTTAATCGCGGCAGTGATCACAGACGCGGGCCAATTTAATGCCGACTTTTTTGTTGACTGCACCGGCTTTCGCAGTTTGCTGCTCGACAAATTACGTGACGATAATTGGATATCGTATGAAAACGCATTGCCGTGCAATCGTGCGGTAGCCATTCAAACGGCCTATACCGAAACACAACGCCCCAAACCTTATACGGTCGCGACAGCTTTAACTCACGGCTGGAGCTGGGAGATCGATTTGGTGAACCGCCGAGGTAACGGCTATGTCTACGATGGCGACCGCTTGACGCCCGCGCAAGCAGAAGACGAATTATTGAAACACCTTGGTGCTGATGTTTCGGTGATCCGCAGCAATCATCTGCAAATGAAAATTGGTCGACGCAAAGCGTTCTGGGTTGGTAATTGTGTCGCGATTGGGCTCTCAGCCGGCTTTATTGAACCACTCGAATCGACCGGTCTGCATTTGATCGACTTGGGCGTCCGTTTGTTGTCTACACACAGCCCCAGTCGATACGCAAACGAATATGTTTGCCAGTCATATAATCGTTTGATGAATAATTTTTATGAAAATCTTAAAGAATTCATCGTATTGCATTATTGCCTTTCCAATCGTAACGATACTGAATTTTGGCGCCAAGCGCCGGCTACCGCCAATCACTGTGCAGAACTCAATGAAAAGCTTGCACTCTGGCGCCACAAATACTGTGAGCGCATGGACATGACCGGAGGGCAGTCCGTTTTATTTGTCGAAGACAACTATCGATTCATTTTGTATGGCATGCACTATTACCCAGAGCTGACTCAGCCCAACGACCAGAAACTCATACAGCAGCAGTTGTCATTGATACAAACGCGTGCCCAAGTGGCGTTGCAACACTCTTTATCTCATCAGGGGTATTTGAATTCATTGTCGAATTCATAATTGAACTTCAGTTGCATAGGGGCGCATTAGGTAACATCCCAATAGCTTAAGGTTTTGTTACCGCCCGGGTGATGAGGATGCGCGGGTTTGATCGCGGCCACTACCATCAACGCGCTGTAGATTTTCGATTCTTTTGCGCGCACGATATTCCGCATATCCACGCTCATATTCGGCCAAAAAAGCGGGCTCGATGTCGGCCGGACAAACCTGGTGATAATTTCGACCTTTTTCACCCTGCCTGAAGCCGTTTTCCGCCTTACAATACTCTTTCAAGCCTGCATGGTATCGCTCCAGAAATTCCTCATGATTAAGCGTTGCGCCCACTCCTTCACAATTTCTCAGAAACAAATCTGTTTCGCTTTTTGGGTTTCCCGCTTGCCCCTGAACGAATGCCATTGACTGCCACTGACCATTCACGCAGTTGGTTGCATTGAATGTCGAACATCCCGTCAAGGCAACTGAAAGGATAAAACCACAATCACGGAAGCGAAATGGACGACTCTCTGACAAACTCATTTCTGGATCTCCTATCAATAAAGAAATTCACCTAAAGGACACAAGCATATTCAACAAACCAGAACGCGGTGAATCCCCTACCTATGGGCGAATTAAACTGTGACACACGTTCTGCAAGCAATGCATTGAACACCGTTCACCGCTGAATTTAATGGATAAGTCTTGACTATTCCCAAATAAAATCTTGTCAACACGAAATTTCCAGTTGCCCATCACAAGTCAACACCGTACGCATCGAATGTAACATTAGTTAAGGCAGCCCCGGTGTAATTGGGCCGCCGATAGCAGACTCAATTGTGAGTCTGACCTGTCAAACGGTAATAGCCAATCGCTGTTGCAACAGTTGCGGCACACTGAACATGACCAGTGTAATAAGAAGAGATTGAAACCGAAGCCCAAGGCGCACCAGCGACCAAAGTGTAATGGCACGTAGTGGATGGCGCCGCACTGGCATTGACCGAAGCTGACAGACCAAACGCTAAAATTGCGGTGGTTACTACGCCTGCAAGCAGGGGAATCGATTTACGCATTTTATGATCCTTAAATGAAAGTGATAACAAGAAGTTGAAAAGAGCCTTTTGCGTTTTCGTTCACGGAAAATCGTGTTCGAGTTTCAAGTGTTCGCCGTTTGCGCAGAGAACAGAACAACTTGTATTTTCGTACTGCGACAAGGTCAAGAAATTTGGTCATCCAGTCAAAGATCTTGCTTGTTAAGTCTGTGCAGGCGATAGAAAACGCCGCATGCGTCGAGGTTACGGTCCCAAACAAACGGCCTTCGTAACGTCATGTCTGCACCTCCCGAGGCTTGCGCTTTGCTTATTTTTTATACACTCACTGTTCGGTGAGTTTTCTACTTAGGCAGCCCAGCCCAATTCTGTTACAGTCCAGCGCCGCCCCGGTTTCCAATAACCGGGAAAGCACAAACAGAGATTGAGACCCACCCACTGAGGTGGGTAATAAAAGACAGAAGTGGAGTCCCCCATGACCGCTAAATATGTGCCCGTGAGTTCCGCGACGCATCGCGAATTCAAAATCAAAGACAGCCGCACATTCGATCACGTTAAAGGTGAACAACTTGTTCCTGTGGTCATGCATGAGTTTGGCCGTGTAGCCGCCGATTTGCCGGTGGTGTTTGTGAAAGACGGTGAAAATGGCAAGTTCCTGCCCGTCGCCTTGATGGGTTTGCAACCACAAGAAAATGTGTTTGCTGATGGCAGTGAGTGGCCGTTCGGTTATGTGCCGATGGCGATGCGCCGTTATCCGTTCTCGCTGCAATTTGCTGACAATGACAACAGCAAAGTGGTGCTGTGCTTCGATGAAAACAGCGCTTTGGTGAGCAAAACCGAAGGCAACGCCCTGTTTAATGACAACGGCGAACAAACCGATTATTTCAAAGCACGCGCCGAAAACGCTCTGCGTTTTGTTGAACAAGCGCAAGTGACTGGCAAGGCAATCGAACTGCTGGTTGAAAAAGATCTGTTGGAATCACGTCAGTTGAACGTCCAACTGGAAAACGGCAAATCCTACACCCTCAATGGCGTTTATGTGATTAACGAAAAGAAGTTCAACGAACTGAAAGACGAAGAGTTTGCTGAGTTGCGCAAACGCGGTTTGTTGTCAGTGATTTATGCGCATCTGCTGTCTCTGCAGCAAGTGCAAAAAATCGCGATGAAAAAATTGGCACAAGGCAAGTAATCCCATACGGCCTCGCAGGCCAGGTGAGTCAGAACGGATAGGTGCCTGTCGAATTATCGATGGCCTTGCCAACACCGTCTGACCACCTGGCCTTTTTCTTTTCCGCCAACTTCGGCAGCTCTGTCTTAAATTTCGTGTATTTTCCCCTTGTGCTGACGCTCGTCATGGGATAGCTTTATCCTCGCATGACAACGCTGTCATTTAATATTGCCGACCGCCGATTCATGCAGCCGTCTGATACCGTCTTTGCCCTGCAGGCAAATCGGTATCCGTGCGGAGTATTAACTGTCTCCTGGTGAAGTCTTTAGCACTTAAACCGGTGGCTTTGATTGGCCACCGGTCTTTTTTTATTGAATGGCTGCGATGACAACAACAATGCAAACGTCACATCGGCGACGAGGTTTACTGCTCCGCTTTTCGCGTTGCATCGTATGGTTTTTTTGCGGATCGATGTTGGCCTCGGTGGCAACAGCGGCGACGCAACAACAAATCGATCAACTGGCCGCACGCCTGCAAATTCGTTACGAACTGCTCAGCAATCAACGCGACGACCAATGTGATCCCACCATCGCCGGCGGCGCTTGTTTTCGTGCGGCGATCCACCTGACCACACCAACAGGTATTGATAGCAAAGACTGGTCGATTTACTTCAGTCATATTGAACCCTTCGAAAACGTTAACACCGGCGAGTTTTCCATCACGCATATCAATGGCGATCTGCATCGCCTGCAGCCGTTGATTCCGATAACGGCAAATAAAACGTACTCGATTCCGCTGCGCGCGGCGTTCTGGTTGCTGTCGTACAGCGACATCATGCCAAACTGGTATGTCAGCGCCAAAGCCGTTGAACCTCGCGTTATCACAAGCACTCGACCACAATTTGCTCCGGAATCGGGTTTAGAAATATGGCCCTTCGTTGCCGGTTTAGACGATCCCAAAATCATCAAACGCACTGACGCCGATCGCACTGACATTGTGACGGCCGCGCAGCTTTATGCCGATAACGACAGCTCAGCGAAAATCACGGGCCCACGACTAATACCGCAAGCCAAATCCATTTCGTTGCAATCAAACGAGCGTGTGGCGTTAAAAAAGCGCGGCTTGGCACTGCAACACAATGATTTTCAGCAAGCTGATTTGATCGCGGTATCATCGCGCCTGCAACAACTCGGTGTGGCATCCGCTGATGGCGGTATTCCGTTATCAATAACGCGTGACGCGCAAATCATCGAGCGTGAAGCGTATCGTTTGAAGATTAGTGCTAAACACATTCAGATCGAAGCAGGCCACAGTACCGGTGCATTTTATGCGCTGCAATCACTGGCGGCATTGTTGGAAGTAAAGAATGGCACGGTTCCGGCGGTTCTGATTGACGATGCTCCTCGTTTCGCCGTGCGCAGCTTGCACATTGACGTGGCGCGCAATTTTCATAGCAAAGCCAATTTGATCAAAGTGATTGATCAAATGGCCGCCTACAAACTGAACACCTTGCATCTGCATTTTGCCGATGACGAAGGCTGGCGGGTGGCCATTGCCACGCTGCCCGAGCTAACTGAAATTGGCGCTTTTCGCTGTCACGAACAAGATGAAAATGGCGAGATTGCTGAGAAGAATTGCGTGTTGCCGCAGCTGGGCAGTGGTCCACTGCGCACATCGGCCAATAACGGTTTTTATTCCGCCCAAGATTACATTGATATTGTGCGGGCGGCCGCCGCACGCCATATCGCCGTGCTACCCTCTTTTGATATGCCGGGCCATGCGCGCGCCGCCGTGCGCAGTATGCGTATTCGCTATGAGCGGCAACGCAAAAATGGCGTTAACGAAGACAAAGCCAAACAATTTTTGCTAGATGACATTGAAGATCGCACACGTTACACATCGATTCAGTATTACCACGATAACACGATGAATGTTTGTCTGCCTTCTGCACTCCATTTTGTCGACACCGTCGTCACCGAATTGCAACGATTGCATGCCGCTGCTGGTCAACCCTTAAAACAATTTCATATCGGCGCCGACGAAACGCCCGGTGCCTGGACCGATTCGCCCGCCTGTCGCAGTTTGCGCGACAAAGGCATGGATCATCATCAGATCGGCGCGCAATTTATTGTCAGCGTCATCAACTTGCTGCACAAAAAAGGCATAAAGGCCGCCGCATGGAATGATGGTGTTGCTGCCGTTGATCCCAAACTGGTAACGGCACCCGTTCAGATCAATGCGTGGACGCCGTTGTTCTGGGATGGTCATGTTTCGGCCCAACGTTTTGCCAATTTGGGTTGGCCTGTGATCGTGTCATCACCGGATGTGCTCTATTTTGATTTTCCGTATGCCGCGCATCCGGAAGAGCGTGGTTATATTTGGGGCTCGCGTTTTAACGATGAACGCAAAGTATTTAATTTTATGCCAAACAATTTGCCCGCACACGCTGAACTGTTTCGCGATCGCGAAAACAATCCGTACACGGCCAATGATCTCGTACGCCGCACCGCACAAGGTGACATTGAACACACGCCGCTAAAACCTGGCGTGCAATTTGCCGGCATGCAAGCCCACTTGTGGAGCGAAACCACGCGCACCGATAAACAAGTGGAGCATATGTTGTTTCCGCGCCTGTTGAGCTTTGCCGAACGCGCCTGGCACGCCGCCGAATGGGAATTACCGTATGAGCATGGCGGCCGTATTTACTCCGCGCAAACCCGTTACTTCGATGACACGCGACGGCAGGCACGTGCACGCGATTGGCAACAATTTCGTCTCGTCGTTGGCACGCGAGAGCTGGACAAGCTCGGCGTCGCCGACATCGACTATCGTGTACCGCCACCTGGCGCGGTTTTCCGCGATGGTCAATTGTGGATGAACAACGTTTACGCATTGCGTTTGCAATATTGTACAGCAGGGCAAAAGTGGCAAAATTGGCAACACCCCGTTGCCGTGTCGGGTGCTGTCGAAATTCGCGCGCTGGATCACAGCGGTAAACGAACGAGTCGCACCCAAGTGGTGGAATAGACACTGCGTCACCACACAAAAGGATGGACAGATCCGAGCAGCGGTTCTTAGAACAAAATAAAATGACAACGCTGTCATTTCGCTGCTAGTATCATGACCAACAAACACAACAACAACCTGAACAAGAGGTAGGTATGGGTCAGCCAACAAGCCCGTTATTTCTCGGTGTCGATGGCGGCGGCAGCAAATGCCGTTCGGTCATTATCGCTGCCGACGGGCAAGTGTTGGGCCGCGGACATGGCGGTCCGGCCAATGCATTTCAGAACTTGCATCAAACCATCGATTCGGTTGTTGAAGCCACACGCGACGCGCTGACCAGTGCAGGTTTACCCGAAACCGATCGCCGACGTTTGTACGCATGTATGGGTTTGGCCGGCGTCAACGTACCGGCCGTGCACGAGCAATTCTGTGGTTGGCAACATCCGTATGCGTGGATGCAAGCGTGCAGTGATTTGCGCGTGGCTTGTGCCGGCGCGCACGGCGGTCACGATGGTGCAGCGCTCGTTGCCGGCACCGGCACCTGCGGTTTCGTCCACGTTGGTGATACCGAACATATGATCGGTGGTCATGGCTTTCCGGCCGGAGACAAAGGCAGCGGCGCGTGGATCGGTTTGGAAGCCGTCAAATACACCTTGCTCGCACTCGATCAACTCGAAAAAAAATGCGCACTGACCGACGCGGTGATGAACGCGTTACACGCCAACGATGCGATCAGCATTGTTGAACAATTGAACCATCATCGTTCACGTGATTACGCGAAATTGGCACCACTGGTGTTTGCATTGGCCGATCAACAAGACGCCGCCGCGTTAACGATTGTGCGCGACGGTGCGCATTATTTATCGTTGGTGGCCAAACAATTACTCAGTTACACGCCGCCACGTTTTTCGATGCTGGGCGGTCTCGCCGATTTGTATACCCCCTGGCTCGATTCAGATGTTGCGACACACCTGTCGCCAGTATTGGAAAGCCCCGAAATGGGCGCCGCTCGCTTGGCGATGAACAATTGGCAAATGCTGCAGCAGAGAAAAAAAGCATGACCTCGTTCATAACAACGTTGATGGAGCGTGAAGCCACCGAAGCCAGCGTGCGCATCGCGGAACAATTGCAACAAAACGACGCGCGTGCGCGTGAACTAAGTCGCAAACTGCGTGATATTAATCCCCGTTTCTTTCAGCTGGTGGGACGCGGCTCTTCCGATCACGCCGGCGTATTTGCGAAATACTTGCTCGAAATTGAAACCGGCGTTCCGGTTGTGCATGCAGCACCGTCAGTCGCCACCGTGTACAAGCGCCGTTTGCAGCTCAATGATTCCGTCGTGCTCGTGTTATCACAATCCGGTCGCAGCCCCGATATCGTTACCCAAGCCGAAATGGCAAAAGCCAGCGGCGCCTATGTGGTGGCATTGGTCAATGATGCCGAGTCGCCACTTGCACAAACAGCGAATGATGTTTTACCGCTGGCAGTTGGTCCTGAAAAAGCCGTTGCGGCCACCAAAAGTTATCTTGCGACATTGTCGGCACTGCTGCAATTGACCGCACATTTTAGCGGCAACGAAACGTTGCAAAGCGCGTTGACACAATTGCCCGCGCAACTCACTGCAGCAACACAAGCCCCCGCACAATTGCATGCGGAAGCATTACACAACGTGGATCGTTTGGTGGTGCTGGCACGCGGTCTCGGTTTTGCGATTGCCAAAGAAATGGCGCTCAAAATGAAAGAAGTGTGCGGCATTCAAGCCGAAGCGTTTAGCAGTGCCGAATTTTTGCATGGCCCGGTTGCGTTAGCGCACAATGATTTGACCGTGATCGACGCCGAGATCCGTGACGAAGCCCTGCTCGCCCATCAACAAAAAATTGCCGATGTCGCCGCTCGCGGTGCACGCGTTTTAACATTGAGCCAAAGCGTTAACGACGTGCATCCTCGTATTGCGCCGCTGATTTTGCTGCAACGTTTTTATTTGGATATTGCGCGCATTGCCGTCGCGCGCGGATTTAATCCCGATCAGCCTGTCGGCCTGAAAAAAGTCACGGAAACCTTATGACGCGCACCACGTTGTTGCCCGATTATTTATTTGACGGCGAAACGCTGCATCGCAACACACCCATCACCTTTGAAGGCGATCGTATTGTCGCGCTGGACACGGTACCCAATGTGCCGACACAACGCGTCAACGGTACGCTGATTCCCGGCTTTATTGATGTGCAATTAAATGGCGGCGGCGGTGTGCTGTTCAACAACACACCGAGCACCTATGGCCTGCAACAAATTGGCGCCGCCCATGCACGTTTTGGCACCACGTCGTGGTTGCCGACGTTAATCACCGATTGCGCCGACACGATGCACAAAGCCGCTGACGCGGTCGCTGATGCCTTACAGCAACAATTGCCCGGTGTGATCGGTATTCATTTTGAAGGCCCGCATTTGTCGGTGAGCAAACGTGGTGTGCACTCTGCCGATTTAATTCGTCCGTTAAGCGATGTCGAATGGCAACAATTCACGCGTCGCGATCTGGGCGTCGTGGTGGTCACGTTGGCCCCCGAAACCGTTAGCACCGATGATATTCGGCGATTGGTGTCGGCCGGTGTCAAAGTGTGTTTGGGTCATTCCAACGCTGATGCGACAACGGTGCAAAATGCTTTGCGTGCCGGCGCAAACGGTTTCACTCATTTGTTCAACGCGATGTCGCCATTAACGTCGCGTGAGCCTGGTATGGTTGGCGCAGCACTGCATGATCTGCACAGCTGGTGCGGCATTATTGTTGATGGCGTTCATGTGCACCCGCACAGCTTACAAGTGGCTTTGCGCGCCAAAGCGCGTGGCAAATTGATGCTGGTCACCGATGCGATGCCTACCGTTGGCAGTGACATCGAAGAATTTGAATTTTTTGGCGCCCACGTTAAACGTGTCGGCGACAAATTATTTGATCGTGCTGGTGCACTGGCCGGTTCTCATTTGGATATGGCCAGCGCTGTACGCAACACCATTTCGCTATTGGGAGTCGATGCACCGGAAGCGTGGCGCATGGCTTCACGCTATCCAGCCGAATTTTTGGGTGTGCAACATCATTACGGACGGTTGGAACTCGGTTATCACGCCGATGTGGTTCTGTTGGATACGCAGCAGCACATCACGGCGTGTTGGCAACGCGGGATGCGAGTGTTATAGCAAAATAGAACATGATTTGCAGCTGACTTGAGTTGCTCCCGTTCATGGTTCGACAAGCTCACCACGAACGGTATTCTGAGTGAGTCCCGTTCGTCCTGAGCCTGTCGAAGGATGAACGGCAACGTCCGCTAAGATACTGAGCTAATCAGGAAACAAAAAAGCAGTGCTACGGAGAACAAACGATGAACAACAACGCTAAAAATCAGTACACGATACCGCTTATCCTGATGGTATCGCTCTTTTTTATCATTGGCTTTATTACCGTGCTCAATGACGTATTGATTCCGAGCCTGAAGGGTTTGTTTGAATTAAATCGTTGGCAAGCCATGTTGATTCAGTTCTGCTTTTTTATTGCCTACGGTTTGATGTCGATTCCAGCCGGACGTTTATTGCAACGCGTTGGTTATAAAAACGGTCTGGCGATTTCGCTGACGATCATGGCCTGCGGCCTATTTTTGTTTGTGCCGGCATCGAAAGCCGTGTCCTATGGATTTTTCTTATTTGCTTTGTTTGTGGTTGCCACCGGTTTGACCGTGCTGCAAGTCACGATTAACCCTTACATCATTGCACTGGGACCTGAAGAAACCGGCGCGGCGCGTTTGAATATGGGCGGCACATTAAATTCAACCGCCACCTTCATTGGCCCGATCATCGGCGCTGCGTTTATTTTGCCGCACGGCATTACCGATCCGGTTGAAAAAGCCGCCGCCGTGCAAGGCCCTTATGTTGTATTAGCACTGGTCACCGTAGCAATTGCAGCCCTGCTCTACTTTCTGCATTTGCCGAAGTTGTCATCCGAAGTGGATGCCAGCGAAAAACTATCCGGCAGCCTTTTTCAGTTCAAACATTTGATGTACGGCGCCGGCGCTATATTCTTTTATGTCGGTGCTGAAGTGGCCATTGGCAGCGTGCTCATTTTGTATTTTATTGAAGATCATTTAATCAAACTGGGCGCCGATGCCAACGCGACCTTGTCGCCTGAACGTGCCGCCGCCGCGCTGGTGGCATACTACTGGGCCAGCGCAATGATCGGTCGCGCGATTGGTAGCGTACTCGGCCAAAAAATCCGCGCCGAAACCATGCTGAAATGCGCCGCCATCGTCGCGATTATTTTAGTCGGCATCGCCATCTCAGGTGCATTGCTTGATAACTGGATGGACATGCGTGTCATGGTGTTGAATCTGGACCCATTTTCGGTTTCATTTGAACCGGTCAGCTTCCCGATCAGTTTGTTTTGTCTGGTTTTAGTCGGATTGTTTAACTCCGTGATGTGGCCTTGCATTTTCCCGTTATCGATTCAAGGTTTGGGCAAATACACCAGTCGTGGTTCGGGCTTATTGGTCAGCATGGTGGCCGGTGGCGCACTGATTCCGTTGATTCAAGGCTGGCTATCGGATATTCCCGGTATCGGTTTTCAATACAGCTTTATCATCGTGTTGCTGTGTTATGTCTACATCTTGTTTTTTGCCGTAAAAGGTTATCGCGCCGATCTCGTCAGCCAATCCGCTGATGAACCGATCGCCAGCGTTAATCATGCCTGAAATATCATTCCCCGAGCGTCAAACCAAAACACCAGCCGCCTCAGTGCGGCTGGTGTCTTTGGACGTATTGCGCGGCTTTGACATGGCTTGGTTGCTCGGTGCTGACGCGTTATTTGGTGCGTTATTTACGGCAACTGGACTCAGCGTGTTTGCCGTTCTGGATACGCAGATGCATCATGCCGATTGGCATGGCTTCCGTTTTTACGATTTGATTTTTCCGCTGTTTATTTTTATCAGTGGTGTGGCGCTTGGACTACAATCCGACAAAGTCAAAAATTTGTCTGCGTCAGCCTTTTATCGCAAACAACTTCCACGTTTTTTTATGTTGCTCGCCTTGGGTGTCGTCTACAACCACGGTTGGGGTGTCGGCATTCCGACGCAGTGGTCCGAGATTCGATTTGCCAGCGTGTTAAGTCGGATTGCGTTTGCCGGATTTATCGCATCGATGTTGGTTTACTATTTGTCGTTTCACCAACAATTGTGGTTCGCGCTGATCATTTTCTGTTTGTATTCAATCGTGCAAGCGGCTTTTCCGTTTGATGCCGCACACTCGATCAATGCCATCGTGGATCAGGCCTTGTTGCCCGGTAAAACGTGGCGCAACAATCCTTACGATCCGGAAGGCTTGTACGGCCATATCGGCGGCGGGCTTAACGCACTGATCGGCGCGTGGATCGGTATGCATTGGCACTCGCTATTTGCGCGAAAAAAACGGATCGTGCAGTTGATTCTGGCTTGCTCGCTCGTTTTATTGGCGACTGCGGTCATTCACACAATCTACCCGATCAACAAATCGTTATGGACGGGCAGTTTTGTATTGGTGACAACGGCCTGTAGCACGCTGTTGCTGATCGTATTTCATCTGTTATTTGATTTTGGCCGATTGGTCACTGTCGCGACATTCTTCCGTGTTATCGGTGTCAACGCGATACTGGCCTATCTGGGCACGTCGATTGTCAGCTGGTCATTCACCACACAAACGATTTTCAAACATTCCATCGCGCTGCTGCCGTCTGTGTGGCAACCGGTACTCAGCATTACGCTGATGTTTTTGTTGCAATGGTTGCTGTTGTACTGGCTCGACAGCAAACGCGCCCACCTCAAGATTTAATTTTGATCAAGTTTTGGCGACCATCGTCGGCGTATAGTTTTGTGGTTCATCAAATGGAGCCATCAAATCATGCCTGCACCGCTGCGTCTGCAACACGCTTCCGACATCGTTGACCATATCCGCGACGGCGATTGGATCTGGACGCAGTCGATGGCTGCCACACCACGGCTATTGCTCAATGGCTTGGCTGAACGGGTGCATGAACGACGTAATCTGCATTTGATGCAATTGCATACCGAACGATTAGCGCAGTTGGCCAAACCGGAATTGGAACCGCATCTGCGTCATCACTGCTTTTTCTTGGGCGGCGATACACGCCCCTTAGTTCAGCAAGGTTACGCTGATTATGTACCGATGTTTCTATCGGAACTGCCACTCTTTTTTCGGCGCGGACAACAAGCGATCGATGTGGCGATCATTCAAGTGTCGCCCCCCGACAAGCACGGTGTCTGTACCTTGGGCGTGTCGGTCGAAGCGACCAAAGCCGCGTGCTCACAAGCAAAAAAAATCATTGCGCATGTCAACCCACAAATGCCACGCACCCATGGCGATGCATTTATCCGTTTTGATCAGTTTGATGCGTATATCGACGCAAGTGATGAACTGCCGAATCATGCCAGCGCCGATAGCGACCCGGTCAACGATGCGATCGGTAAAAACGTCGCACAGCTCATTGGTGATGGCGCTTGTTTGCAAATGGGCATTGGCGCCATTCCCGATGCCGTTTTACGTTGTCTGAACAATCACCGCGATCTCGGCATTCACACCGAAATGTTTTCAGACGGTGTGTTGCCGTTAGTGCAAAGCGGCGTCATCAACAACCACCACAAGCAAGTGCACACCGGCAAAATGCTCGCGACATTTTTGATGGGCACGCGTGCGCTGTACGATTTTGTCGATGACAATCCCGAAGTGGTATTGGCCGAAGCCGATTACGTTAACGACACCCGCAATATTCGTCGCAATCGCAACGTCTGCGCCATTAACAGCGCGCTGCAGGTCGATTTAAGCGGACAGATCTGCGCCGATTCTATCGGCACCAAGATCTATTCTGGTGTCGGCGGTCAAATGGATTTTATGCGTGGCGCCGCGTTGTCAGAAGGTGGTAAAGCAATCATTGCCCTGCCCAGCACCGCATCAAATGGTCGCTTGTCACGCATTGCCCCCGTGCTGGATGCCGGCGCCGGTGTTGTCACCACTCGTGCGCATGCACAATTTATTGTCACTGAACACGGCATTGCCGATCTGCGCGGCAAGAGTTTGCGTGAACGAGCCCAAGCGTTAATCGCCATTTCACATCCTGACTTTCGTGATGTGCTATGCCGCGAAGCTGCCGAGCGGTGGCATTTACGGTGTGTGTTTTGAATGCTCTCAAATTAAAGGATAACTTTAACACGAAGCACACGAAGCGAACCGATTGAACTTATCGCAACAATATTCAGCAGTTAATCATCGGACACTTTTGTGTGGTGTCCATCTAATGCGAGCGAACACAATCACAGCGCTCCTCGTTTTACATGAGGCGTGGACCTATCGTTAAAGACGCAGTGTAAGACTTCGTGGTCTTTGTGATCTTGGTGTGCTTCGTGTTACGGTTGCATTTTGCGTTGTTCAACATCATAGCGTTTCGGATTAAACAAACTGATCGTCGGCATCTTCAATGATGTCGAATCGATTTTCACGACTATAACGCGTAATGATGGCGTTATAGGGTGCTGATGACAATGAATATCGGCCTTCGTGACGCAACGCGCGACGGCATCGATCAAACAGTGCAACACATTCATAACGATGACTGTGTCGTGATGGATAAATCAGGCCATCAAAACCGGCTTTGTGTTCATACAACCAGCGCGACCACTCTTGCGATACGTCGTATGACGCTGACCATATGCGTGCATCAAGTCCCAGCTGCATGGCGCCTTCACCACGCAGATCCACCAAACGCAGCACGCGCGCATTGCTCAATTGACTGACCGAGCGCGCGTTCATCATGGCGCGCGAAAATTCGGGTCGTCGGCCTTCGCAATCGTGTAACAACGTTTCAACCACCGCCGCTAAAAACACCAAACCACCATACAGCACGCCGTATCGGCGCAACGGATCATCAAAACGAAAAGCCGCTTCTTTGCGGCCAAAAAAAATCGGCTCAAATTGCCGAGAATGAATGCGATAGAGGGAATTGGAAGTGTCGAGTCGGTACAGCTTGGGTTGAATCGACGTGGCCGCTTCCTGCGGCAACGGCAATGGCGTCAACACCACGTTATCGCGCTCCTTGTTCACCCACGGTGGCGGCTAACTCGATCACGCGTTGCAAGCCTTTTGGCGAATCGATCACTTCAGCAGGACGACGACCATTCAGCGCAGGGTGCGCGTACACAAAAAAGCGCAACGCAAAACGTGGCGAAACATCAGCAGGCATCGCTTGCAACACCTGTGCTACCCACGGACGCAGATCCAAATGCGCATCAAATTGCCAACGTGGATGCAGGGTTGTGTTGCCATGCATCACACCAAGCAATTTTTTCTCTTTGCGTTTTTGCGAGATCGCTTCACGCGAAATGCCCCAAGCGCGCATCAGTTCGCCAGTATCCAGCGCCGGCCCGCCAAGGTTCAGCAGTTCCAAGGTGGTGGGATCGGTGGGCGGCGTCGGGTTGGTAAACACCTGCAATTGCGGCTGACGACTGGCGCGAACACTCACCGGCGCCGGCGCCGACGCAACCACAGCGACGGCCGGTTTCGCCCGTGGTTTGCTCGCCGCCCGATCCGCTGCCTTGGCTTTGGCAGAGGTGCGTTTGGACGTGGTAGCGGATGAAGTCTTGGCCGCAGCGGCCACTTTGCCCGGTTTGCTGTCAGAGCGACGACGTTTCAACATGGTTGACCTACCTGACAAGGTTGACGTTCTTTACCTTATACCTTCTCAGGCCCGGCCCGGCAAGCCTAGTAACGGGTGAAGACACTACCATTCGCGTATTAGTAAACGGCTAAACGCGCAAAAGCGAACACGAAGTGCACGAAGCATATGAAGAACTCGAAGCCCCCCCCCTCTGATTTGGTAGGTTTCTCCGCTATCGTGGCCGTTCATCCTTCGACAGGCTCAGGACGAACGGAAGTGGCATTTGATGTTTCGGCGAGACACAAAATAATTCAAATACCGTTCGTGGCGATGCTTCGACGAGCTCAGCACTAAAGACAAGTCGAACCATGAACGGGAATGTGCCCTGAGATTTCTACCTCAGGAAAACCTAAGTCAACTGGCACGAATCAACCGCCACCTATTTCTTTCTTCGTGCACTTTGTGATCTTCGTGGACTTCGTGTTCGCCTTTATTGGGTTTATGGTTAAAACGTCACATCGTTCAAATTCAAATAATCATCCTTGAACTGACGATGACGATATTCGCCCGTATGAATGTCAAATACGTAATCGTCTTTCCAATCGTGATAATTGGCCAACACGGATTTAATCGCGTCGGCGATAAATTTGACTTCGGCATCCGTCATGATCGGGTGTAAAGACACACGCACCCAACCCGGTTTGTTGGTCAAGTTACCCGAGTCGATTTCGCAGGTGATCTTCTGCGAAGTTTCCTGATCAACATTCAACAAAATATGACCGTAGGTACCGGCACAGGAACAACCGCCGCGAACCTGTACACCGTAACGATCATTCAATAATTTCACGATCAGATTGTGATGTTTCTCGAGCGAATAAAACGAAAAGATGCAGAGCCGGTCATGTTGCTGCGGTTCCAACAAATGGATCGATGGATCTTTGCCCAATTCAGAAAGGAACAGGTTTTTCAGTTCTTCTTCACGCGCTTTGATGCGTTCAACGCCCATCGCTTCTTTTAGTTTAATCGCGAGCGCTGCTTTGATCGTTTGCAAAAATGCCGGTGTGCCGCCGTCTTCACGCGCTTCGATATCCTGAATAAAACGGTGACCGCCCCAGGGATTTGTCCACGCAACGGTGCCGCCGCCCGGGTGATCCGGCACTTTCAGGTTATATAACTTCGAATCGAATACGATCACGCCGCTGGAACCTGGACCGCCCAAAAACTTGTGCGGCGAAAACATCACCGCGTCGAGTTTTTGCTGCGGCTTGGGCGGGTGCATATCAATGGTGACGTAAGGCGCTGACGCCGCAAAATCGACAAAACAATAGCCGCCAAACTCGTGCATGATCTCCGCCATTTCATAATAGGGCGTAAAAATACCGGTGACGTTTGAACAAGCAGAAAACGCGCCGATTTTTAATGCACGATGTTGATGGCGTTGCAAAATCTCGCGTAGATGATTGAGATCGGGCAAACCATTATCCAGTCGGCGAATGATTTCAATGACCACATCACACTCTTCCCACGACGTTTGATTCGAGTGATGTTCCATATGCGTGATGATGACGAGAGGCTTTTGCGCTTCAGGAATTTGACAGTGTTCGGCATAACGCTCTGGCACGCGCAAACACAAAATGCGCTGCAGTTTATTGACGACGCCGGTCATGCCGGAACCTTGCGCGATCAGCACATCGTGTTCATCGGCATTCACGTGTTTTTTGATGATGGCCTGCGCTTGATGATACGCATGCGTCATCGTGTTACCGGTCAAAGTGGTTTCGGTGTGTGTGTTGGCGACGTAGGCGCCCAAGGTTTCCGAAATATAACGCTCAATCGGCGCATATAAACGACCGCTCGCCGTCCAATCGGCATAAATGATGTCGCGCTTTTTTCCGAGCAACTCATGTTGCAACTGCAAACCAACGACATGCTGACGAAAAGGTTCAAATGCGTTTTGCAAACTCATGAGCGACTCGTTTTGAAAAAGGTTAAACAACCACGCAGACCAGTGTGAAAACTGTCAGGCGGGCGCGCAGTGTAAGCAGGACGTTTAATATTAGCAATCCCTAATATTCGTGTTTTGGCCAGTCCACGCTATGCTTGGGAAAAACCGCTTTCGTCCGATAAGGATAATTGTGCAACAAGAATTGGTTCAATTGCTCACCGGCTATTGGGGTGCGCGCGAAATGGCCGTCAACACGGTGCTGTTCATGCACCTGTTGGGCGCATTGCTGTTGGGATTGCTCGTTGGCTATGAACGCTCCTATCGCGGCCGCGCCGCCGGCATGCGCACCTATGGCATCGTGTGCATGGCGTCCACCGCGCTCACCGTGTTCACCGGCTACCCGGAGTTTTGGTACGGCGGCCAAACCCACGCGATTGGCCTTATTGATCCAACCCGCACAGTCCAAGGCATCGTCACCGGCATCGGCTTTTTGGGCGCCGGCGTCATCATGCGCGATGGCATGACCATCAGCGGATTAACCACGGCGGCATCCATCTGGGCCGTGTCGGCGATCGGTGTGTTGCTCGGTATCGGTTTTTACGGGGCTGCCATTTCGCTCGCACTGCTCGTCACCGGCTTGATGATGTGGGGCTCCAAATTGGAAATGGTGTTGCCACAACGCAGCGCCGTTGCGGTCACACTGCGATTGCGGCCCGATATCAGCAAAGTACTGCAAAACAATTTAACCGACCGCGCTCATCAACTCGGATATGAATTAGCAAAAGGATCGTTTTCAGTTAAGTACGAAAGCTATCAAATCGAATGGCATTTTGTCGCCGTCGCATTACCCCGCCGCAAACGGGCGCGCATCACCGACTTGGCCGATGAATTGTCGCAATTGGAAGGCGTGCTGTCGGTGCAGATCTCGCATGCGAGAAATTAATTATGCCTAAGCTGCCTGATACCGAAGCAAACTGGTGTCGAAGTCAGCCGACTCCGAACAATTTACTGTACCAACAACAAACGTCACAAGGTATAACGAAGTAATGTTGTGAGAACTGAAAAAAGGAATAATCGGCAACGATATTTGGCAAAAAAATATAAAAGGTAAATAGGTGTCGCACACGTTAATCTTTCTGCCCTGTTTTGCACTACTTAAATGCTGCCTTAATAAATTCACATTTTCGCGATACTTTGCCCCAGACAGATAAAACTTTAATCCGATCGCCGCCGCGCCAAAAGACAATAACGCAGCGTAATGCAGAAAAGTTTCCACAATCAAGTAACACATCTCAAGTTGGTCGCAAGCCAAGTGCACCATCTAAACCATACTGAAGAAGATGCGGAATTATGGGCTCGTAAGGAGTTGGGCTTCGCAAGCTCAGCCCAACTTACAGTGTTACAGAGCTATTTCGCGATGAACTCAACGATTGAATGTGCGCTGCTCATCATTCGGTTCGGCACGATAACGATCACGCAACAACGATGCACGGGAATCCAGGCTTTGTGTTTCGCCGGCGATAAGCACATGCGTTGGAAACGTCGTTACCTCTAACGGATCGCCATCCCATAACACCACATCAGCATCCATTCCTTTTTCGATTTTACCAAAGGAATTGGCCGTGCCAGCTAATTGCGACGGAATAGATGTCAAGCTCGCTATCGCGGCGTCATAAGGCATGCCGTGTGCAACGGCAAGACCGGCGTTTTGGCGAACCCAATAGGCATTGTGACCCGTTGTTGAATCTTTGAATGCCACGGTGACACCCGCTTTGTGTAAACGTGCGGCATTTTCAAAGGTGGCGGCCTGTTGATCAAAACTGCTGCGTGTATTTGACATCACATCGATGACAACGGGTACTTTGGCAGCGGCCAGTTCTTTGGCAACCAGATGCGCTTCGGTACCTCCGACGATTACTAGTTTGAATCCGTATTCTTTTTGCAATTTCAGCAGCGTGCGAATATCCATGGCGCGTTCGCTGGCGACAAACAACGTTTGTTTGCCATTTAATACATCGTTGATTGCGTCAAGATCACGGAAAGACGCATCATAACTGCGCCGTTCACCGCGTTGAAACGCGGCTTTGTTGTTCGCGTAATCACGTGCGTCGTCAAACAGATTGCGGAATTTTTGCAGCATCGCTGCACGCGATCCGCCGTTGTCACCTTTATTGAAATACGCATACGCTGCCGTTTGTGCGACACCGTCACGCAACACTTCTCCGCGTGTGTTGATTAACACACCAACACCGCCAAATACATTTTTATCTAACGCAGGTAACACAATGGCTCGCGTAAGACCCATGCTACGGTTTAAAGCGATGGCAGCGGCATCCGGATTAATGATATCGCTGATGTGAAAGCTGGCCGTGATATCGGGGTTGCTGCTCTTGCTATCGACCGTGTCGTCGAGTGCATCGATATCGCTTGTACCCAATTGCGTGGCGGCATTCATGAATCCGGGGGTTAATGGTTTGCCATTGGCGTCGATGATGCGACTGTCTTTTTCGGCTTGCACATCGCTGCCAACAGCGGCAATTTTTCCATTCTTGATGAGCACATGTGCATTGTTCAGCACACCACGCTCAGTCACGGTGTGTACTTGTGCATTGCGAATAAACACACTCTCAGCCAATAAGGTTTGGCTCAGCATCATGGCTACGCAGGTCAACGTCAATCGTTTCATGGGTCTTCTCCTTAGTTGGCCAAGCCGAGCTCAAAATCACTGACCGATTGCTTTTTCGGATCATTTTTATCATGCAACAAGGCACCATCAACAAACACTTTTTCCGCATGAGCGTACACGCTGAAAGGATCGCGATCCCAAATGACGACATCGGCCATTTTGCCCGCCTCTAATGTACCGGTGAGTTTGTCGATACCAATCGATTTCGCTGCATTTAAGGTCAGCCATTTGATCGCGTGTTCCGGTTTTATGCCAAAACCCAAACGATTGCCGGCCGCCATCGCTTTGGCCGCTTCCTGATTCAAATGTTGAATACCCACTGCGCTGTCTGAATGCACAACGGCACAACCGTTTTTCACACGATCAACGAGAGCGACATTTTCAAACACCATGTCGTAGGCCTCGTGTTTAAAGCCCCACCAATCGGCCCACATGGCCGCACAGACATTGTTGTCAGCTAATTTGTCGGCGATTTTGTAAGCCTCGATGGCATGGTGGAACATCGAAATTTTGTAGTTAAACTCTTTGGCCAAATCGATCATCACCGCCATTTCGTCAGCACGGTAACAATGGTTCTGCACCAAAATTTCGCCGTTCAACACACCGGCCAGCGTTTCCAAGCGCAGATCGCGCGCGGGTTTCTTTTCATCGGCGGCCGCAATCTTGCCTTCGTCACCATTAGCGGCTGCAATTTCATCGTTGTATTTTTTCCAATCGTCACGATACTTAGAGGCTTCTATCCAAGATTTGCGATACCCGGCGACATTGCCCATGCGCGTTTGTGGGCCACCCTTTTCACCGTAAACACGTTTGGGATTTTCACCACAGGCCATTTTCAAACCGTAAGGTGCGTCAGGGAATTTCATTTCTTGCATGGTGCGAGCCGGTACGTTTTTTACCGTCACACTGCGACCACCAAATAAATTGGCCGAGCCCGGCAAGATCTGCATCGAAGTTACACCGCCAGCGCGCGCCAAATTGAAATTCGGATCTTGCGGCCAAACAGAATGTTCTGCCCAAACATAAGCGGTGTCGGGTGCGATCGCTTCATTGCCATCGGAGCTGGTTTCTACCGATGGATCGGCATAAACACCGAGATGAGAATGCACATCGATAATACCTGGTGTCACCCATTTACCCTGTGCATCGATAATTGTGGCACCGGTTGGCGCGTCTACCGTTGCACCAACCGCGACAATTTTTCCATTGGTCAATAGCAGTTGGCCGTTATCAATGCGCTCACCATTGCCAATTAAAATGGTCGCGTTTTTGATCACGGTAGTCTGGCTAGCAAAGGCTTTGTAAGTTGACGCAAATGCTTTGGTAACAGGGACCGGAGGTTTTTCTTTGTCTGGACTGTCGGAACAGGCGATCAACGTCACGGACACTGTCGCTGCGAGAACCAAGGGTTTGAGTGCGTACATGGCGCTTCCTCGTTATGGCAGCTTTTACGCTGCGGCAACAAAGCCGCTATAGCAGCACAGAACAACGAGGCTTCTCAAGTAACAACTAAACGGATTACACGAAGATTTACAAATAAAAAGGCCAGTAAAATACTGGCCTTTTTTGCATTGCAATTTGGCTTATGAATGTTGGGCTTCACGTTGCTCAGCCCAACCTACACTCGCACCCCAAACCCGCAACCGCCTTATTTCAATTTATCCAATTCTGCCGCCAATTCCGGCACCAGTTTGAACAAATCACCCACCAGACCGTAATCCGCTACCGAGAAGATTGGCGCTTCTTCGTCTTTGTTGATGGCGACAATGACCTTGGAATCTTTCATACCGGCCAAATGTTGAATCGCGCCAGAAATACCCACCGCGATATACAAATTAGGCGCCACAATTTTTCCGGTTTGACCGACTTGATAATCATTCGGTACAAAACCAGCGTCTACCGCCGCGCGTGATGCCCCCACCGCTGCACCGAGTTTGTCGGCAATCGCTTCCAGCATTTTGAAGTTGTCGCCGTTTTGCATACCACGACCGCCGGAAATAATCACTTTGGCCGCCGTCAATTCTGGGCGTGCCGAAACAGTGAGTTCTTGCGACACAAAACGCGACAAATCGTTGTTGGTGTTAACGGCAATTGATTCAACAGCAGCGGAATTACCCGTTTGCACTACGGCATCAAAACCAGTGGCGCGCACTGTCAACACTTTGATCGCGTCGCTGGATTGCACAGTCGCGATTGCATTGCCGGCATAAATGGGACGTTTGAATGTATCGGCTGAAGCCACCGCGATGATTTCAGAAATCATTTGCACATCAAGCAACGCTGCAACGCGCGGCAATACGTTTTTGCCGAATGTTGTCGCCGGCGCCAGCACATGCGAATAATTTTTTGCAATCGACAGCACAACGGGCGTGACATTTTCAGCAGTTAAGTGTTCCAACGCGGCGTCTTGCGCCACCAGCACTTTGCTCACGCCCTGCGCGGCGGCAACCGTTTGCGCCAATGCTTGCACATCATGCCCTGCGAGCAAGGCATGCACGTCGCCACCACATTGTTTGGCGGCGGCAATCGTGTTCCACGTCGCTGCGGCAATTTTACCTTTGGCGTGTTCTACCAGAATTAACGTTGCCATTTAGATCACCTTCGCTTCGTTACGCAGTTTGTCGACCAGCTCTTGCACAGAGCCCACTTTGATGCCCGCTTTACGAGCACCTGGCGCTTCCACGCTTAACGTTTTGACGCGCGGTGCGACGTCGACACCCAGTTCAGCGGCCGTCATTTTCGCCAACGGTTTTTGTTTGGCTTTCATGATATTGGGCAAGCTGGCAAAACGCGGCTCATTGAGACGCAAATCGGTGGTGGCAACCAACGGCAGGTTGACATTAAGCGTTTCCAGACCACCGTCGATTTCACGCACGGCGTTAGCTTTGCCATCGACCAATTCGATTTTGGACAGGAACGTCGCTTGCGCCCAGCCGAGCAAGCCGGCGAGCATTTGACCGGTTTGATTGTTGTCACCGTCGACGGATTGCTTGCCGAGCAACACCAGTTGCGGCTGCTCTTTGTCGACGATGGCTTTGAGCAATTTGGCGATAGCAAGCGGTTGCACGTCACCGTTTTCTTCGACATGAATTGCCCGGTCGGCCCCCAAGGCCAGCGCGGTGCGCAACGATTCTTGTGTGCTTGTCGGCCCAACCGACACCACCACTATTTCTTTGGCGACACCTTTTTCTTTCAGACGTACCGCTTCCTCAACGGCAATTTCGCAGAACGGATTTAACGCCATTTTGACGTTGGCCGTTTCGACACCCGTGCCATCTGCTTTCACGCGCACTTTGACGTTGGCGTCGATCACACGTTTGACCGCTACCAGAATTTTCATAAGCCTGACTCCAGCCGGTATAATCTGCCGCTTTATTGCGGAAGATTTTGGGGTGCGCGATCTTGCTGGTGGCGCCCTCCAGTCGTCAATGATCGAGAACAACGGGGCAGACAAAATGAGCCGGGAAAGTATGGAATTTGATGTTGTTATCGTAGGGGGAGGCCCATCGGGCTTGGCCACCGCCATCCGCCTGCGCCAACTGGCTCAGGACAGCGGTCACGACATCAGCGTCTGTTTGGTCGAAAAAGGCTCTGAAATCGGTGCCCATATTCTGTCCGGCGCCGTATTTGAACCCCGAGCACTGGACGAGTTGTTCCCGAATTGGAAAGACATGGGCGCACCACTGAACACCCCTGTCGGTGATGAAAAGTTTTACTTCTTGAATAAAACGGGTCACGTCAGTTGGCCGACCAGCCTGTTAATCCCGCAACAAAAAAATCACGGCAATTACATTATCAGCTTGGGCAATTTGTGCCGCTGGTTGGGACAACAGGCTGAAAGTCTCGGTGTCAATTTGTTCCCCGGATTCGCCGCCAGCGAGATCTTGTTTCATGACGATGGATCCGTGGCAGGCATTGCGACCGGCGATATGGGGGTAAGCAAGAGCGGCGAACAAAAAGGCAGCTTTCAGGCCGGCTATGAACTGCGCGCCAAATACACCGTGTTTGCCGAAGGTTGTCGCGGTCATTTGGGCAAACAACTCATCGACCGATTTAATCTGCGCGATGGCAAAGATCCGCAACATTACGGTATCGGTATTAAAGAATTGTGGGAAGTTCCTGCAGACGTACATCAGCAGGGCTTGGTGCTGCACAGCGCTGGCTGGCCCCTCGACAATCACACCTACGGTGGTTCATTTATGTACCACCTCGAAAACAACCAAGTCGCGATTGGTTTTGTGATTGGCTTAAATTATTCGAACCCCTATTTGAGCCCCTTTGAAGAGTTTCAACGTTTCAAAACGCATCCATCGATCGCGAACTTTTTGAAAGGTGGTCGCCGTATTTCGTATGGCGCCCGCGCATTGAATGAAGGCGGTTTGCAATCGATGCCGAAATTGACGTTCCCCGGTGGTGTGTTGGTCGGTTGTGATGCTGGCTTTTTGAATCTGCCCAAAATCAAAGGCAGTCACACGGCGATGAAAACCGGCATGCTGGCGGCGGAATCGCTGTTTGCTGAATTAAAAAATGGCAGCGAAGGCCACAATGAAGTCACGGCTTATGCAACCGCCGTCGAACAGTCATGGGTGTACGATGAATTATATCGCGCGCGCAACACCTATCCTGCGTTTCATAAATGGGGCCTGTGGGGTGGCGTTATGTTTACGGGCATCGATCAAATTTTGTTTCGCGGTAAGCTGCCGTTTACTTTGCATGTGCGCAAACCGGATCACGAATGTTTGCAATTGGCTTCGGATTCCAAAAAAATCGTTTATCCCAAACCGGATGGTGTGTTGAGTTTTGATCGTCTATCGTCGGTGTATGTTTCCAATACCAATCACGAAGAAGATCAACCCGTGCATTTGCGTTTGAAAGATGAGCAAATCGCGATTGATCACAACCTGGCGTTATACGATGAACCGGCGCAACGCTATTGCCCAGCGGGTGTTTACGAAATCGTGCGCGCCGACAACGAACGCCCGCGCTTGCAGATCAACGCACAAAACTGCGTGCATTGCAAAACCTGTGATATCAAAGATCCAACGCAGAATATCAACTGGGTAACACCCGAGGGTGGTGGCGGACCGAATTACCCCAATATGTAATCGCGCGAATCGCCGTAAAAACAAAGGGCACCGTTTGGTGCCCTTTGTTTTAGCGTAAAATGTTCGATCAACGACGACTGCGCCGCAAGAACACGATGAAAGAAGTTAGAGCCAGCAAGCCCAATGGCAACGAGCCACCACTATTTTCTTCCTCGACAACAAAACTGGAACAATCCGGCTTAGCCAATGCGCCCGCCGGTGGTACCAATGCGAAGGCATGAATTTCGCCGTATTGCGTTCCATCGCTGTTGACGCGAGTAACGGTGCCATGACCAACAATCACACCGTTATTGTTGATATCGCGAGCTTCGTTCAATTCCCATTTTTGTTGACCATATTCATCATATAAGTCGGAACAAGAAAGATAATCGTTCAAATCAATTAATTTGTTGTCGTTGGCACCCGCGCCAGCACCCGCTACATACTTGTAATACGTTGCATGAGAACGTTGACGCATACCGCCGATATATACGGAGGTGCCAACAATCTCATTGTTATTGTTAATGGCGTAAGCCTCACCGAACGTCATGCCCGCCGTCAGCTGTCCCAAACCAATCATTGCCGTGGTCTGTGAGGGATCGTAAACAAAGGGCTGTACTTCAATATCGCCGGTGGTTTGCGACAACCCGACGACCAATCCAGCTTCATTAATATCATTTGCTTGTGCTGAACCACCGCCCAATGTGCCTAGATCAATCGCGGCACTGCTGGTCGCAAAATCCCAGCGAACGGGATGCAACTTGTTGGTACTGATTTCAGGCGAAGCATAGCCAACGACTTGTTTAGCTGAATTGATAGAGCGCGCTATCGATATACCTTTTGTGATTGCTTCGCCATCGACTTTCAGCATGTCCAAAAAGGTAAAGTCACCGGAAGGGTTGCGCACAACCGCACGCAATCGATAATCCACAACGGTATCGGTAGTGTTCGTATCGATGTCCTGATCGCTATACCCAACGACCAATCCTGATTGTTCTTTGCCTAATGCTCGCAACTGGGTTGAACCATCTGGCAAACCGAGATTTTGAATTAACAATCCGTCAAACACAAAACCGCGCGAACTACCGAGCACGGCTGTGGAGGAATAGCCGTAAACGTTGCCAACACTATCAACGAAAAAAGCGGCACTTTCATTACCCCCCAAATGACCGATGTCGGTCATCGTGGCCACTTTAGTTGTGGAATCGAACGTAGCGATGTAACCATGCTTGGTATACGAACCGGTACCGAAATTCGGCATGACCCCGCTAGTGCCGACCACCACATTACTGTCATTAATGCTGTAAGCAAAACTTTGGCGTCTGCCCTCGGCAGTCGCATCCGGCAAAGTGCCCAAATCGATCAGGGTGTAAGTATCAGCAACGACAACGCTTGAAGCAGCGGTGGCTAACGCCAGCGCGAGAAATTTCTTTTTCAACACCGATTCTCTTTTATTCGGCATCCGGTTGTTGGGCTGGCGCGGCGCTCATAAAAGCGGGCAACTGATTGCAGCGTGCTGCAATCGCCGACAAACGCGGATACGGGGTTAAATCACAGTTAAAACGTTGCGCATTGAATATCTGCGGCACAAGGCAGACATCGGCCAACGTGACTTGTTCCCCAAAGCAATAAGGTCCGTCCGGGTTGCGGTGCTGAAGTTCGGTTTCCAGTGCCGTGAACCCTTCGGTAACCCAATGCCGGTACCAAGCGAGCTTGGCATCCTCGCTTAAACAGGCCGGGCCGGTCAAATATTGCAGCACCCGCAAATTATTCAGTGGATGGATTTCGCAGGCGATGTGCAGGGCAAAGGCGCGGATTGACGCGCGTTGCGCGGCATTGCCCGACAGCAACGATGGCTGTGGGTAGGTTTCGTCAAGGTATTCGATAATGGCTAAAGATTGACCGAATCCAGCGTTTCCATCTTCCAGAAACGGCACCAACCCTTGCGGATTGCGTGTTTTGTAGGCGGCGGCTTTGTGTTCACCGCCGCTGCGTACCAAATGCACCGGTACCTGCTCGTAAGTCAGGCCCTTTAAGTTCAACGCAATACGAACGCGATACGCTGCACTGGAGCGGAAATAGCCATAGAGTTTGATCATGGTGGTTTTGATGGTGACAGTTAAGCAGGCAGTTCGTAACGTTCGACAGTTTGATCGATGGCGCCAAAAAGGCTGTGGCCTGACGCATCTTTCATCTCGATACGCACACGTTCGCCAAATTTCAGAAACGACGTTGTCGCTACGCCTTTGGTCAGTGTTTCCACCGTACGCACTTCGGCAATGCAGCTATAACCCAAACCGCCTTCCAAAACCGGTTTACCAGCACCGCCGCCCGCATCACGATTAGACACAGTACCGGAACCGATAATGGTTCCCGCACACAACGGGCGTGTTTTGGCGGCGTGTTCGATTAGCTGTGCAAAATTGAATGTCATATCAACACCGGCATTTGGCTTGCCCATCAGTTCGCCATTGCGTTCAGTCAACAACGGCAAATGCACTTTGCAATCGTGCCATTTGTCGCCGAGTTCATCCGGTGTAATCGCTACCGGTGAAAACGCGCTGGATGGTTTGCTTTGATAAAACCCAAACCCTTTGGCAAGTTCAGCCGGGATCAAACCGCGCAAACTGACATCGTTAACCAACATAATCAAACGAATTTTTTGGGCACACAATGCCGCACTGGCAGCCATCGGCACATCGTCGGTAATCACCGCGATTTCGGATTCCATGTCGATGCCATAATCTTCGCTGGCCATTTTGATCGGTTCGCGCGGCGCCAAGAAGGCATCGCTGCCGCCTTGATACATCAACGGATCGGTCCAGAATGACGGCGGCATATCGGCGCCACGCGCTTTGCGCACCAACTCAACGTGATTGACATAAGCGGAACCATCCGCCCAGTGAAACGCGCGCGGCAAAGGTGAGTGCGCGTTGCGTTCGTCGAACGTTTTGGCGTCAGCAATTTTGTTGTCATTTAAATCGCGATAAACACTTTCGGCTTTCGCTGAAAGGGTTGCCCAGTTATCGAGCAATTGTTGCAAGGTAATCGCAATATGAGGCACAGCAACGCAGCGCGACAAGTCACGACTGACGACCACTAACTGGCCATCTCGTGTTCCGTTTTTTAATGTTGCAAATTTCATCGTATTCACTCACCCATTTATCGCACAAACAACAATCTGCTTAGGTAGATAACTCAGCCACCGTTGCCGTTCATCCTTCGACGGGCTCAGGACGAACGGAGTTGGCGATTGATGTTTCTATGAGACTCAAATCAATCCAAATACCGTTCGTGGTGAGCCTGTCGAACCATGAGCGGGCACACACGCTGAGATTTATACTTCTAAAGAACAACTAATAACCAACAACTGGCAACCGATTCTAAGCCTTCGCTTTCCAGCTATGACAATAATTGATGTCTTCGACATGGTGTGCGACTTCGCCAACGTCAAGCGGATCGCGTGTATCCACCATCACCGCCACTTCGTCGGTTTCCTTGCGTGCAAATTGCTGCGCGGTCGCAAACGCTTTTGGATGCGGCCCGTGGGTAAAACCTGATGGATGGAAAGTGACCATGCCCGGAGCGATGTTGTCGCGGCTGAAGAAATTGCCCATATGATAAAAAATGACTTCATCAAAATCGTCATTGTTGTGATAGAACGGCACTTTCAACGCGCCCGGATCGGATTCGATCGGACGTGGCACAAACGTGCAAACAACAAAACGATTGGCAACAAACGTGGTGTGCGCCGACGGTGGCAAATGATAACGATGACTCATCAGCGGACGAATATGACGCCAGTTGATCCGACATACCGACAAATCGCCGTGCCAACCGATCGCATCCAGTGGTGAATGCGGGTAAGTCACCGTCGAGATCTGTTGGCAACGTTTGATGGCAACGCGCCATTCTTTGCCATCGTCTTGCTGCGCCAAAAACAACTCGTCGATTTCAGGAACATCCAGCATCGCCGGATCAAAAATCGCTTGTGGGCCCACCAAACCTTTGTCCGGCAATTGGAAAGAATCATTGGTCGCTTCAATCATCAACATCGTGACCGCTTCACGCACAACCAAACGCCACATTGTGCCGCGCGGCAACAACACATAATCGCCTTCGCCGATCGACAGACGACCAAAGTCACAATACAGATCCGCGTCACCAGCATGAACAAACAGCAGTTCGTCACCGTCAGCATTGCGCGCCAAATAATTCATTGATGCTTCGCAACGCCAATAACGCATTTTACAGGCAGCGTTGTGCAGAAAAGTCGGCGACGTCCACGGCGAATCGGTCACCATATCGAGCTTGCGCAAATCAAAAGCACGCGGTCGCAGCGGACCTTCCCAACTTGTCCACGCGGTGGGTGGACGCTTGTGATGAAAATGCGCCGTCGGGCCAAAAAAGCCGCTCTTACCCATTTCACGTTCGTAAATCGCTTCGGCCGGAAAATCGGCATGCGCTTGCCGCGAATGCACGCCGGCACGGTGGGGATAACTAATCCATTTTCTCATCGGGACAATCTCCGAACGATGGGCAATAGGTAGGAGCGGCTCTTGCTGCGAAAGAATGCACAACACAAGGCTAACGCCGCTCCAATGAGATGATTAAGCGCTGGCCTGCAACACGCCACGACGAATTTGATCTTCTTCGATCGATTCGAACAACGCGCGGAAATTGCCTTCACCAAAACCTTCGTTGCCCTTGCGTTGAATGATCTCAAAGAAAATCGGGCCAATGACCGTTTCGGTGAAAATCTGCAGCAGAATGCCATCGCCTTTGACTGGCGCGCCGTCAACCAAAATGTTCAATCGCTGCAATTCTTTCAGGTTCTCGCCATGGTTCGGTACACGGGCATCGGTTTTTTCGTAGTACGTGTCGGGCGTCGACAGGAATTTCACGCCGCGATCCCGGAGCTTTTGCACGGTGGCATAAATATTGTCGGTCGATAACGCAATGTGTTGAATGCCTTCGCCACGATATAGCTTAATGAATTCTTCAATCTGTGATTTATCATCAGACGATTCATTGATCGGAATGCGGATTTTGCCACAGGGTGACGTCATGGCTTTGGACAGCAGGCCGGTCAGTTTACCTTCAATATCGAAGTAACGAATTTCGCGGAAATTGGCAATGTCCGTATAGAAATTGGCCCACTTGCTCATATTGCCGCGTTTCACGTTATGCGTTAAGTGATCCAAGGTGTGCAAACCAACACTGTTGGTCTGTGTGTCGGCGCCTTCGACAGGACGAAAATCAACATCGTAAATCGACTTGGCACCATAACGATCGACAAAATACAGAATCGAGCCACCAATACCGTACACGGCCGGAATTTTCAGCTCCATCCAATCCGATTTGGCTTCAAAGGGCACCGCACCTTTGCTGACAGCATATTCAAACGCTTTTTTGGCATCTTTGACACGAAACGCCATCGCACATGCACAGGGACCGTGCGCTTCGGCGAATTGGGCAAAGTGAGTGTAGGGTGTCGAGTTCAACAAAAAGTTGATGTCGCCTTGTTGAAACAGACTTACTTGCTTGCTGCGGTGGCGTCCCGTTTCGGTAAAACCCAACGACAAAAACAGGTCGCGCAATTGCTGCACGCCTTTTTCATCCGGTGCGGTATATTCAACAAATTCAAAACCATCGGTGCCGATCGGATTGATCGCATCAACTGTAGACATAGTCATCTCCAAAGAAAAATTTTCAGCGGTTGCCGACAACCCGGCAACCGCTTACAAATACAATCAGGCGGCGTCAGCCGCTTTGGGTGGATATTTTGGTGCAAACAAGCCTAATGATTTCGCTTCCTGTACACATTGCATCAAATCCATCTTCGAAATTTCAAACAATTGCTGCAATGATTCAATTTCAAAATACAGGGGTTGCATGATGTCGATGCGATACGGTGTGCGCATCACATTCACCACTTCAAGCGGCTGAAATTCAGGTTTATCGGAATACACATATTGGGTTTCGCCTATCGATGACAAAATACCACCGCCGTAAATACGGCGACCTTGCGCCGCGCGCATCACGCCAAATTCAACGGTAAACCAATACAGACGGGCAAGAAAAACTCGATCTTCTTTGCTGGCGGATTGTCCCAAACGACCATAGGTGTGTGTGAATTCGGCAAAGTAAGGATTGGTCAGCATAGCGCAATGACCAAAAATTTCGTGAAAAATGTCAGGTTCTTGCAAATAGTCCAGTTCTTCACGGGTACGAATGAAGGTGGCGCACGGAAACTTTTTATCCGCCAGCAAATTGAAAAAAGTCTGAAAATTGATCAGCGCCGGTACCCACGCAATTTCCCAGCCAGTTTCGCGGCGCAAAACGCGATTGACTTCGGCGAATTGAGGAATACGATCGTTAGGCAAATTGAGCAGATCCAAACCATGCATGTACTCATCACAGGCTTTACCGACAATCGCTTTTTGTTGCCGCGTAATCAGCGTATTCCATACTGCATTTTCTTCGTCGCTCCACGCGATGTTGCCGTTGGCATCCATCTCTTTAGCGACGTATTTCGTTTCTTTGCCCATCACTATGACTCCGCTAGGCCGCGCGTACGGGGCTATAGTTGTTATTATCCTCGCCGGCATCACGACCAATCAAGAAATTGTTGGAAGTTTCGGTGAAAACGCTCAAGAATTGCGAAAATGTTGTGCCTCGTTATGCAAATTCCTGATAGCTATCTAAAGTACTGTTTGATGTTAAAACAAATTTTTATCAACCTGTCGCATTCGGCCGTCATTCTGATGATCGGGCTGATGAGCACAGCAGAAGCCGGCGACTCTCGTCAGCGTAGTCTGTTTTTGCGCACCGAAACCGCGATTAAAGCCGGCAATTACGAAGCCTATGGTGACGCAGAAGACACACTGGCCGACTACCCGCTTTGGCCCTACCTGCAATACTTGTACTTGATTGACCACGTCGGTCGTAGCAATGAAAAGCAGGTGCAACAATTTCTCGAACGCTACGACAGCACACCGTTTGGCGCTGATCTGCGCAGTGCTTGGTTGAATTACCTAGCCCAGCGCAATGACGCCGCCGGCTATTTGTTGTTTTATCGCCCCCAAAAAGACGCTGAATTGAAATGCCATTTTCTGCGCTTTTCAACCAATCAAGCGCTGGCACCCGCCGAAGCCAAAGAGTTCACCGAGCTCTGGATGACGGGGGAATCGTTGCCCTCCAGTTGCGAAAGCGTCGAAAAACGCTGGATCGCTGCCGGCGAACGCCACGAAGACCGCATCTGGCAACGACTGGAATTGGCTATTGAAGCAGGAAATCACACGCTGATCGCCCAGCTCAAAAAAACGCTTCCAGGCAAACAACAACTGGTCGTCGATCGTTGGCAACGTATTCACAGCAAACCCGAAGAACTGTTGAAACCGTTGCCCGACAGTCTTGATGATGTGCACAAAGATTGGCTACTGGCCGATGGGTTGGAGCGCCTCGTCTGGCGCGATCGTGAAAAAGGCCTTGAGGCCTGGCAGGTTCAGAACGCAGAGCAAGTACTAACACCGACTATCCGTTCACGCGTCATTTACACCTACGCCCTGGCGCTTGCGACCAGTGGTCATCCGTCTGCTCGCGACTGGCTCGCCCGCATCCCTGCCGAAAAAACGGACGATCGTATTGCTGGTTGGCGCGTTGTCGACGCGATGCGACGTTGGGCTTGGTCGGAAGCGGATTTCTGGCTGAACCAAGTGCCGGAGACTAACCGCAACGACAATCGCTATCGCTATTTCCGCGCACGCAGCCAACAGATTCAGGCGACGACCACGGCCGCGACCGACAATTTCAATGCGTTGGCTGAAGGCACGGATTACTACGGCTTTTTGGCCCGAGCCCAACTCGGCAGTCTGATCAAACCGGGCACCAAGCCTTTGTCAATCGATCCGGCGCTTGATAAATCAGTACGAGCCCGCGCCGATATGCAACGTGTGGAAGAGTGGCTGGCACTCGATCGCCAGCTCATGGCTCGCCGCGAATGGTACTGGGCGACCAAAACCATGTCGCCAAGCCAGTTGCAAGCTGCTGCGATGTTGGCCAATGAATGGCAATGGCCCGAACGCGCGGTGTCAGCATTGCGGCAAATCAGTGTGCATCAACCGTGGGAGCTCGCGTTCCCGCTTGTGCACGAAGACACGATGCGTACCGAGGCCAAAAAGCGCACCGTCGATTTGGGTTGGGCCTACGCGATCACGCGCCAAGAAAGCATGTTTATGGAAGACGCCAAATCCAGTGCGGGCGCCATGGGTTTAATGCAATTGATGCCGAGTACGGCGCGCATTGTCGCCAAACGTTTTCGCGTGCATTACAACGGCAGTCATGAGCTGATTAACCCCAACACCAACATCAAATTGGGCATTGCGCATTTGAGCGAGTTGACCGATTTGAACAACGGCAATTTGGTGTACGCTACCGCCGCCTACAACGCTGGTCAGCAACGTGTTAAAAACTGGATCGAACGCGATGGCCATTTACCACTCGACATATGGATCGAAACCATCCCCTTTCGCGAAACACAAAATTACGTGAAAAATGTGATGGCCTATAGCCTGATTTATTCATCACGTTTGGCTTCCACCCCCACGGCATACGATCAAATTGCGGCCAGCCTGACGCGCCTGCCGCTCAGCACGGACGCCACCACACCGCTGCCCTCGCCTCAATAACGGAAAAAAAACAATGCCTCTGCTTACCTTCCGCGCTGTTTCACTGGCGTACGGCATGACGCCTTTGCTCGACAATGTCAGCTTTGGTATCGACAAAAATGAACGCATCGCCCTGATTGGACGCAATGGCGCCGGCAAATCATCGTTGCTGCGCGTATTAAGTCAGGAAAACAAAGCCGACAGCGGCGAGATCGTGTTTAGCGACGGCGTGCGCATTGCGAGCCTGCCGCAAGAAGTGCCACAAGATCTAAAAGGTTCCGTGCTCGATGTGGTGTTAACCGGTGCTGGTCAGGTAGCGGAATTATTGCAAAGTTATCACCACTGCGATCCGCAGTCGGCCGAATTTGCGCGTTTGCATGAACAGATCGACGCCATGAATGCTTGGGATATTGACCGCCGCGCACAACGTGAAATCAGTCGGCTCGAATTAAATCCAGATGCCGACTTTGCCGCCTTATCCGGTGGACTGAAACGACGTGCTTTATTGGCGCGTGCACTGTTAATGTCACCGGATGTGCTGCTGCTCGATGAGCCAACCAATCATCTGGATATTCGCTCGATCGAATGGCTGGAAAGCTTTCTGAAAACATTTACCGGCGCGATTTTGTTTGTCACGCACGATCGCGCTTTTTTGCGCAGCTTGGCCACCCGTATTTTTGAACTGGATCGCGGCACGCTGCGCGATTTCCCCGGCGATCTCGATAATTATGAACGCCGCAAACAAGAAATTTTGCACGCTGAAAGCAAACAAAATGCAGACTTTGACAAGAAATTGGCGCAGGAAGAAGTGTGGGTCAGACAAGGCATTAAAGCTCGTCGTACACGCAACGAAGGCCGCGTTCGCGCACTGGAACAACTACGCCGCGAACGTGCCGCACGACGTGAGCAGCAAGGTAAAGTCAATTTCACACTGCAAACCGCCGACCGCTCTGGCAAAATCGTGATCGAATGCGAACACCTGCGTTTTGATTACGGCGATAAAACCATTGTCCGTGATTTCAGTACCGTGATCGAACGCGGAGACAAGATTGCGATCCTCGGTGATAACGGCGTCGGTAAAACCACACTGCTGCGATTGTTGCTGCAGCAATTGACGCCGACCAGCGGTATCGTCAAGGTCGGCACCAAACTCGAAATCGCGTATTTTGATCAGTTACGCAATGCGTTGAACGACGAGCAAACCGTGATCGACAATGTCGGCGAAGGCGCAGAGTTTATCGAGGTGAATGGCGAACGTCGCCACATCTTGTCATGGTTGCAGGATTTCCTGTTTTCGCCGCAGCGTGCGCGTACACCGGTATCGGCGTTGTCAGGTGGCGAACGCAATCGACTGCTGCTCGCCAAATTGTTCACCAAACCCTGCAACTTGTTGGTATTGGATGAACCCACCAATGATCTCGATGTTGAAACGTTGGAATTACTCGAAGAGCTGTTGCTGCAGTTCCCGGGTACTGTATTACTGATCTCGCATGATCGCGCTTTCGTCGACAACGTTGCCACCTCAGTGATTGCATTTGAAGGCAAAGGCAACGTGCGTGAATACATTGGTGGTTATCAGGATTGGTTGCGACAACGCAGCGCACCTGACCTGTCGTCGTCTGACAAAGTCGTGGACGCAAAACCTGAAAAGACTGCACCGGTTCGCACGGATAAACCGAAAAAACTGTCATACAATGAACAACGCGAATTGGAACAGTTGCCGGCCAAAATTGAGCAACTGGAAAACCAGATGCAGGAACTGCAAACCCAACTCAATGATCCTCAGTTATACCGCAGCGACGCCAACAAAGCGTCGGCATTAAGCCAGCAATTGCAGCAATGCGAAACCACATTAAGTCAAGCCTACGCGCGATGGGAAACCTTGGAAGCGATGCGGTAGAACGGTTGCTAGGAGCCCGCTTGCGGGCGATTCATTTGTGGGCACGACAATGTTTGCCCGCAAGCAGGCTCCTGTTCGATTTATTCTGTCACTTCTCGCACATCCACAACAAAATAGCCGGTGTCACCAAAACAGCTGCTCGGAATGCCGACGTGTTGTTCGTACACGAGCGAAACACGCTTGCCCATTAAAGTCGTCACTTTCTGCGCCACAGCATCATCCGGCACCGTGAACATAAACTTTTCGGTCAGCGTGCCGGGCACGTTGATCATCGCCAACTCGCCTTCCCAGGTTTTGCAGACCCAGCCACGTTCAGAAAATTTTTGTACGTAACCGGCGCGCTCGCCATTGGCATAACTCCAGTTCAGTGTTGACCAGGTATAAAGACCGGCCAACAGCAACACTAGAAGCAAAAATTTCCACGCCCATGATTTCAGTTTTGCCATAAACGGCGATACCGCCATCGTGAATCTCCCACAACACAAGTGCAAAAAGTTAGACCAGTCTGCCGCGCACAGGCGGTGACTGCAACACGCCCCCCAAAAATATTAATGCCTTTTCAGCAACGCCAGTTGTGAGTCCAATGCCGGGTTTGTTAACTTTCGGGCTGATGTAAATACAGGTTGTAAATTGCCCATGCCTTCGTGGACGGAAGCTCTGGCCGCTGAAAAACAAGCTGACTATTTCAAAGCGGTAATATCCTTTGTCGATGCGGAGCGCCAACGTGGTGTCACCGTCTACCCGCCCAAGGACCGCGTATTTCAGGCGTTTAAAGAAACGCCGCTGGAACAGGTCAAAGTCGTCATCCTCGGACAAGATCCGTATCACGGACCCAATCAAGCCAATGGGCTGTGTTTCTCGGTCCATCCCGGCGTGCCTTTTCCACCATCGCTGTTAAACATTTTTAAGGAACTTCAGGGCGACCTCGGATTGCCTTTGCCCACACACGGCGATTTGAGTCACTGGGCGAAACAAGGCGTCTTACTGCTCAACACCGTGCTCACCGTTGCCGCCGGTTCACCGCAATCGCATCAGGGTAAAGGCTGGGAACGTTTTACCGACAGTGTGATCCGTATCGTCAACGATCAATGTGAGCATGTGGTGTTCCTGTTGTGGGGCAGTCCCGCAAAAACAAAATTACCGATGATCGATCAGCGCAAGCACACTGTGCTAACCAGTGTGCATCCATCACCGTTGTCAGCCCATCGTGGATTTTTCGGTTGCCATCATTTTTCGCAAACCAATCAAGCCTTAAGCCGTCACGGCCAAACGCCCATTGATTGGGCGCTGCCTGCTACGCTGTAGACAAACCCAGCCATGTGCAACGGAATGCCTACTCGCCTGCTGACCCTGTTGTTGTTCATGCTAATGACCGCATTTGGCAGCATCAGTCATGCGCGCGATGTGCGCGTGCATGTGCTCTACAGCGTGCAATCCGATGTCTTTGTGCAATTCGTGCATGATCTGCGCTTGCTGGCGACGCCGCAGCTGCGTATCACCGCTCAGGCGGTATCCGACCCGGCGATTTGGACGGTGCCGCCAGAAACCGAATTGGTCATTGTTGCCGGCGGCGGTGCCTTGCAATCCTATGCCTTATCGGAGCGACGCGTACCAGTGCTGGCGGTGTTGGTCAGCCGCCTCGGTTTTGAGCCCATCGCCGCAACGTTGTCGCAACACCGCATCGCCCATTCGGCGATTTATCAGGATCCGCCTGCAAAGCGCCAATTGCAGCTCGCACAGTTACTCATGCCGACAGCTCGCCGCGTTGGCTATTTGCACCAACGCCAAGACGCACAAGCCTTACTGATCGCCCAACAAGCCAGCACGGCATTGGGACTTGAGTTGCAGAATGAAGCCATTTTGCCCGGCGAATCATTAAGCGCGCCCTTAAGCCGCGTGTTGGCGCGCAGCGATTTTTTGTTAACGAGTGCCGATTCAACGATTTATAACAGCACGAATATCAAATTGCTGCTGACCGCCACCTATCATGCCGACAAAGTGTTGATCGGCACTTCGCCGGCGTTGGTGAAAGCCGGCAGTTTGGCCACGACGTTTTCTTCAACCGCCCACATCGCGCGGCAAACGGTGGAATGGTTGCAACAATGGCCGGATGCCAAAGGCCAATTGGCTGAACAGGTTTATCCGGATTATTTTGACATCAGCATCAATAACGATGTCGCGCGTTCATTAAATATTGCGTTGCCCCCCAAAGAAAAATTGTTGGAACAATTACAACAAATGGAGCAAACACCATGAAACGCTGGAGCATTGCAACACGCACACGTTTGCTCGGTATGGTGCCCGCGATGAGTTTGTTTGTGTTGTTGTCCGCGTATTTTATTGGCACCCGCTTAGCGTCGTTTGACGAACAATTGCAACGACGTGGCGAACTCATCAGTGCGCAGCTCGCACCGATGATGGAATACGGTGTACTGGTCGGCGACAGCGTTTATTTGCAAAACATGGCGCGCTCGGTGTTGCGCGAAGCCGATGTGGTCTATGTGCGTGTCGAAAACAATGCTGGCGTCGTGATGTTGAACGAACGCCGTAACAACGCACCACCACGCGCCGAGGTATTCGACTTTACCACCGACATCATCAGTTCAAGTGTGCGTTTGCAACAAAATGATGATCCGCTCGCCTCAACGATGGTCGACAACGAATCACGTGTCTTGGGACGCGTCACCGTTGCGCTGACTAACGAACCGTTCTTGCAACAACGCAACGAATTTATGTTGGCGAGCCTGGGATTGGTCGTGCTGGCCTTGTCCATCGCGTACGCCGCCGCACGCTGGATCGCACGCAGCATTACCGAACCCATTCGATCGCTGTCACAGGCCGTGCAACAGATCAAGAACGGCGCCTACAACACACGTGTCTTGCAGCAATATTCCGGTGAAATGGGCTCACTCGAAGCCGACATCAACGCATTGGCTTCATCGCTCGCCAGCGCACAAGAAAACGAACGCATGTACACGCAAGGGCTCGAACGCGCACGCGCGGCCGCCGAAACCGCCAGCCGCGCCAAGAGTCAATTCCTCGCCAACATGAGCCATGAGTTGCGCACCCCGATGAATGGCACGCTCGGTATGTTGCAGTTATTGCGCGAAACCGGATTGAACAAACAACAAAGCGAATACATTAACACCGCGTGTGAATCCACCGAACACCTGCTACGCGTAGTCAATGATATTCTCGATTTTTCCAAAATCGAAGACGGTAAACTGACACTGGAATCGGTGTGGTTCAACGCGGCCACTCTTATCGAGCGAGCTTTGCAATCGTTTCAAAACGAAGCGCGTTTAAAAGGCATTGATCTGCGTAGCGAACTGGTCGGCGATTTGCAACAAGCAGAAGTCATGGGCGATCCGACTCGCCTACGCCAGATCTTAGTCAACTTGATCGGCAATGCGGTTAAATTTACGGAACACGGCAGTGTCAAAGTGCGCGCCATTTTTGATGCCGTGACCGATCAACAGCTGCGTTTGCAAGTGCATGTTGAAGACACCGGCATGGGCATTGCTGAAAACAAGCAACACTTGATCTTTGATGCCTTCACACAAGCAGATGGTTCAACAACTCGGCGTCACGGCGGCACCGGCTTGGGCTTATCCATTTGCCGGCAATTGATCGGTTTGATGAACGGTGATATTCGCGTTAAAAGTACGCCGGGTGTTGGTTCTATTTTTACGATTCAATTGCAATTGCGTTTTCGCCAGCAAGCGGAAACATCGGCCTTCATCCCAGCCCCCAACACATCGCAGCCACAACTCAGCGGTACCGTGTTATTGGTCGAAGACAATATGGTCAATCAAGCCGTGACGCAAGGTTTGATGCAATTGTTAGGACTGCGAGTCGAAACGGCCAACGATGGTTTGCAAGCGTTGGCGTACTCCCAACACCGCGAATTCGACGCCGTTGTACTCGATTGTCAAATGCCCAATTTAGATGGGTTTGAAACCGCACGGCGCTGGCGTCAACGCGAAACGGAATTGCACCGTCGCCGTACCCCCATCATCGCGCTGACCGCCAATGCGATGGAAGGCGATCGCGATCGCTGCCTCGCTGCTGGCATGGACGATTATTTGTCCAAACCGGTGGGCAAAGACACGCTGGCCCAGTGTTTACAAAAATGGCTGGCCGTCGATAGTGATAGTGCGGGCAGCTAATGTATCAAAATGTAGATCCAGCTTTGAATTGACACGCCATCGACAACTCCTGACAATTGCGCGCCGCAGAAGAATGACTTATGCGTAATTACGTTCAGGGAGTTTCCATGTTCAAATATGTATTGTCCGTCCTGTTGTTAACAACAGTTGGGGCCGCTCATGCCAATGATCTGCGTTTCACTTACATTGATGGTGGATTCAGTTTTATCGATCAGAAAGATGTACTCGATGACGAGTTTAATGACGAACTCGATGTGTCTGGCGCATTGCTTCGTATTCGAGGAAATGTTGGTTTCGGCCGTTTTTTCTACATCCCCGCGTCCATTGAGTCAGCCGCCACAGACTACGAATCGACATATTGCAGCCAAAACAATGGTTGTGAAACCGATGAATACAGTACCGGTGATTTAACGTTGACCGCCGGGGCTGGTATGCATTTCGATTTAGGCCCGATCATTGCCATTTATTTTGACGCATCATTAGTCCATATGCGTCACACGTTTGACGAAGATGGCGGTTATGACGATGAAGACGAAACAAAAAACTACAGCGGTAATCAACAACGAGTTGGTTTTCGCATAGTACCTGTTTCTTTTTTGGAGTTTGACGTGCAAACGATGCGCCGAAGAATGGACGGCGACTTTTTCTTTAGAGATATTGACATGCGAATACACACAATCGCAGCGCAATTCAATATCACTAAAAGCATTGGAGTAGGCGTTGACTGGCGCCAGGAAGTGTTCAAATCCGCACCAGAATTTGACAAACTCAATTACGTTGGCGGCTACTTCCGTTACTCATTCAAATAAAAACTCAAACAGAAAAAAGGCGACTAATCAGTCGCCTTTTTTTATCCAAAATACAATCGTTCCAAATCGCTGATCAAATCTTCCGCCGGCGGGGCATGAGGCGGGTGGTAATCTTCGATATTTTCCAGCGTCATGTTCCAATCGAGCATCAGCTCGGCGAGATCGTCAGCGCGTTCATTTAAAAACGCCAACTCCTCGATGGTGTTTTTGCTGCCAGTGTATGCCGGCAATTCGCGCAACTCCTGACTCAAATCATTGTTCGGAAATTCTTTGTCATACGCCTGCAAGCGCGCTTCGGTACACGACACCACCCAACGTAAAAACAGCAATTTAACGGGCAAACTGACCTGCGAAAAATCATCCAGTTCGCCAAACGGTGCCGCGTCAATCGCAAACAAAATCGCGCGCTTGTCACCTTTGACCTGCACGGAGGCGCTGCGCTCCGCATCTCGGATGATCGCCAACGCACCGAACATTTCGCCAGCTTGAATAAAACCGACGGTTTTGCCCGGCGTGTCGTCACTTTGCGTCGTGACATTCAATTCGCCTTTCAGCAAAAAATAAAAACTGGAATCGAATTCGCCGCGACGAATCACGTGTTCGCCTGGCTCTACCACAACCAAACGTGCATGCTGCATTAATGGTTCAACGGCATCCGGTGCCGATTGGCTTAACATGGGAAAAAGCGGAATGCCATTCAAGATGGCTAGCAGCTTTTCCGTTGGAAAGCGCGTCGCTTGTATGCTCTGCATTACAGATCCTTGACTGCTTAGGTAATTTTTACTTTGGTGATCAGCCAGCGATATAACGGCGGGCACCAGTTTTTAATGTAGATGCCCCACACTTCCTTACCTCCGACATACACCTCGGCCTTGTTCTTTTGCATGGCTGCCACGATACCACGTGCACAGTCTTCTGGCGCCATGCCGTTTTTCTGGCCGTCATCGAGCACGCCTTGTGGTCGTCCATCCCCCAGCAAAGCCGCATAGGAAAACGGTGTACGGATATACCCAGGACAGACCGTCAAACACTGCAGCGTCGTGGTGTGCGTTTCTGCGCGCAAACTGTCCATAAAAGCCACGACCGCATGTTTTGATGCCGCATAGGCTGAGCGTCGTGGCGTTGGCACTTTGCCAATCACCGAAGCGATCGAGACCACCATGCTTTCAGGACGCGACAACAGATGCGGCAAGCAGGCACGCGTCATCGCTACCAGGCTGAAATAATTGATCTCCATGATGCGGCGCTGAACGCACAAATCGGTTTCCAACACCGTTGCTCGTTGGCCAATCCCTGCATTATTGATGAGCACATCAATCGGCCCGTGCGTCGTGAGCACAACGTTAACTTGGGTTTCAACCGTGGCCGCATCCGATAGATCCATCACAACAATACGATGCTGTTCGGAGGCGGTGCATCTTGATTTGACACGCACCAGTTCTTCTTCGCGTCGTGCGGTCAGGATAAGACGGGCGCCAGCATCGGCCAGCGCATACGCCAACGCCTCACCAATACCGCTGGAGGCGCCCGTTAACCAAATGGTTTTGCCGTGCAAGTGCATGATGGAATAATCGAAGCGTTGAGGGCTGGGCAACGAGAGCTTATGGCGTCACCACCGACGTGCACAAGGGGTTGAGGTGACGTGATTCTTCCATCATTTCAAAATCAGTCAGATCGCGCATGCGCAACGTGAACGGGATACGTGATTCAGAATAGAAGCGATACCCCAGCAACACCGGTGAAAAGTTTTCGTCAATACCCGCGAAACGCGCATCCAGATCGCGCACTTCTTTGACATGAGCAAAGCGTTGCTTGATCGCTTCGCGTTCAGCGCTTTCGCGTTTGCGATCTTCTGGTCGCAATACCGACGACATAATGTCATATTGCTTTTCCAATACCACCACACGCAAACGAACCTGACCGCCTTTAACAGGCTCGACGCGAAACGTCACGTACACGTGCTCACGTTTGTTATCTTGCTGGAGTTCACCAGTCAATGTTGTTGAGGAACAGAAGGCTTGGACTTTCTGCAACAAACCAAGCACTGAAGCATCGAAGACCTGTCGTCGAATGACATACGGAAACAACTGGGCACGGACCTCATCATTGGTGATCATCAATTCGTTGCGATCGTTGTAAATATCGGCGACCGGACGTGCCAACATCAATGATTTGGCGTCCAATTGCTCTTGTAACGTCGGAGGATTAGCGATCCACTTCACATTCAATTCGCGGACATCATCGCCCAAACACACATCCATCAAGCAGTATTCCGTTTGACCGGAATGATCGATATTGTCTGCCTGCACGGTGCTAGCAAAAACACAGCACAGCAGCACATTGCGCATCCAACGCATCGTGAACTCCTAACCCTGAAAAATCATTGAATCAAATCAGCACGCCCATCGCCCCATCTGGGCAATGTTAAGATAGCCTCTAAATTCAGTCGCGAAAATTATTGAACTGCAACGGCAGCTCGATATCCGACGCGCGAATGGCGGCGATCGCCTCTTGCAGGTCGTCGCGTTTCTTGCCAGTCACGCGCAATTTGTCGCCATTGATCTGGGCTTGCACTTTCAGCTTGGACTCTTTGATCATCGTGACGATTTTTTTTGCCACAGCCTGATCGATGCCTTCTTTGAGGTTCACCGTGCGATGCATCACTTTGCCTGACGGCTCCGGATCTTTCAGTTCGATACAGCCTAAACTGATGCCGCGTTTGGCCAGCTTTTGCATCAACATATCGGTTAACGATTTGATGTGATAATCGGTATCTCCCGTCAATTTAATGCTCAGATCTTTAATTTCGACGGCCGCGCTGGTGCCCTTAAAGTCAAAACGGGTTTCAATCTCGCGCTTGGTTTGATCAATCGCATTGCTCAATTCGTGCTGTTCGATTTCAGACACAACATCAAATGACGGCATACCTACCCCCGACTCTGCGGTTACGAAAAAACGGCGCGATACTTTAACATCGAAATCTGCGCCGGCAAATCCGGACCAGTACCCGCGTCGTTCTAAAAAGCTACCGCATACTGGCCCAACATCACGTTAGCTCACGTTTTTTTGGCTTTGTCGATCATATCGGTGAGCGATTTCAACTTGTCGCCCAGCAAGGGCTCCAGTGCCGATAAGCTGCCCCAGTCAACATCTAACTTGGCCAATTCAGCTTGCGCTCGCTCGCGCAGCTTGGCTTTAACTTCGACTTTTTTGCTGTCGAGCTCTTGCCGCAACACATTTTTCACCGCCTTTTTCGCGATATCATCCAACGAACTCGACAGTTTCTTTTCTTCTGCGTCTATGGTTTTCAACCAATGAAAACGCAAATCAAATTCGCTGGTTTTCTTTAGTTCATCGATCACGGCGCGCAAAAACTTGTGGTCACTGGCGGTTTGAATGTCCATCTGCATTGCAGTGAAATTGAACGTGCCATCCAAAATCGACCGCGCCGCCGTAAACTCACCGTTAAGTTGTGCTGACAAGGCCGCTTGCGTCACTGTCATCGTCAGTTGTTTGTCAGCCGACACCGGAATCGCTACCAATGGCAGATCCTGAAGTGCAAATTGCACGCGTTGCCCGGGGCTGGCGCGGCGACGATCAATCGTTGCGTGCAATTCGGCTTTGCCTCCCTTTACCGCTTCGCCATTCAAGTGCAACGTCATAGGCTGTGCAATGGCATTGGGATCGTCACTGATATCGCGCAACTGTCCGGCAAACCGAATTTGATTTCCCAGCGCGGTAAACTCACCGTCTAATGCAGCCACTTTCAACCAAAAATCCGGTTGTGGATCGTGTAACGGAAAATGCACATCAACACCGGCAAAACGCGCTGGTGGCGGTGGTGCATCCGGATTTTGTCCGGCCAGCACGCGTGCTTTTTCAATCCAGGGGCTGGCGCTTTGGTACAGTGAATTGCCTTGTTGTAAACGCTGATTCAGTTCCGGCCCAAGCACGCGGCTGATCAGTTGATCGGTGCCCGGCAATTCAACGGTCAGTTGCGACAACACTTTGTCGATGTCTTTTTCTGGCGCTTGCTTGACGCGCTCATACTGCGCCTGCAATTGTTTTTTACTGTCTTTATATTGACGCTCAACGTCTTTCACTTTTTCAAGTTCGGCTTTTAATTCTTTGCGCAGCTTATCCAACTCTTTTCCGCGTTCGACCAGCTGCAAAGCGCGCGTCAATTTATCGCCTTCGAGTTTTCCGGTCAGTTTTTTAAGGCGATCTTCATAGGCCTTTAACACGTCGTTACTGGGCAACGCGTCGATGCGCGCTTTTACATCGGCTTCAGCCTTTTTCAAATCCCCCCGTAAATCATCGACAGCTTGCAAAGAGTCGAGCTGCAAATTATCGAACAATTTTTGCCAACCGCCTTGATCAGCCAAACTATTCCAATCAAATTGGGTCAATTCGGGCAATAGATCGAGCGCGGCAGACGACTCAACATCGGCCACAGCGCCCGATGTTTTGCGCGCTGTATCAAACTGCATGCCTTGCACGGCGACATTATCGATGTGCGTGCGCAACCACAACACTTGCGCCATATCGATATCGGCAATGATTGTTTTTATTTCAACCAAATTACGCATCGGCGCATTTTTATTGGTCACTTGCAAGCGTGTTAACTGCAGCTTGCCCTGTTGCCAATCGAGATCCAGATCATCAAGTTCAACCTTAGCCCCAACCAATACGGTACCGGCTTCTTCAATGCCGTGTTTGAGTAAGCGTTCGGCAAATAACCAATACATCAGCACAATAAAGCCGATAAATAATGGAAACACCAAAATGCCCCACCAGCGGATGATTTTCATCGCTATTCTCCCAACTGGTTAAAGGTGTTAAACCAACGAGACGCTTTCAGCGCTTGCACGATACGCAATTTTTCGAGGCGTGCTTGCAAATGCTGGCGATAACGCGCAATCACGATTTTCAGTACCACCGCCATCGGCACAAACAAGGCCAGTGCCGCGACCAAACTGCCGATCACCACCGTGTTGTTAAACCGTGACCAGCGCCAGATCGGATTGTTGTACCACGCTGTAAATAATTCCTGCAGCGTCGGTGCGTTCAGCAACGACCAACCGAGTTGATGAAACGAGTTGTCGAGCAAATAAGCCAATCCCGAACAAATGCCCCACGACAAGATCGCAAACGACAAATTCACGCGCAGCGCAAACATCAAAAACAGCACAAACACATTGTGCAAACTCAGTAGCGGCGTGAACCCCAGGATCATGCCAAAGCTGGCACCAAATGCCAGCTGCCAGGCACTGGTTTCGGAATTCAGCAGCGTAAACAGTTTAATCGCTTGTCGAATCATGTTTCGTTTTCGCCAATTGAAAGGAATAAGGACATCAGAAACTCAGCGCACCTGTGCGTCAGGTGTTAATGGCCACAAACCCCGGAGTCGCGGCCACACGTGTCAGCCAAGCCTGAATGGCCGGATAACGTTGCACATCGTAGTCACCTTCGTGCGCCGTGTGGGTATAAGCGTACAAGGCAATGTCGGCAATCGAGTATTGATTTTCGACAAAATACAGATGCTTTTGCAAATGCCGCTCCATCACATCCAATGCTTTATAACCCCGTGGACGACACCGCTCAATATCGGCACGGTGTGCCTCCGGATCACCACTGAAACGTAGCCAAAAGCGCACTGTCGCAATATACGGTTCATGTGAGTACTGCTCGAAAAACAGCCACTGTAAAACGCGCGCGTGAGCAAGGCGCGAAGCCGGTAACAATGATGTGCCTTCTGCCAAATACCACAGGATGGCATTGGATTCCGGCAAGAACGTGTTGTCATCGATCTGCAATACTGGCACTTTGCTGTTTAAATTCATTTGCGTGAACGGCGGGCGATAGTGTTCGCCGCTCGCCAAATCCACCGTCATGCGCCGAAACGGTAAACCCAGTTGCTGCAAACATAATCGTACTTTGTAGCAGTTGCCACTCAGCGGCATTTCGTACAAGGTCATCACGGGCATTGTTCCGTCCTTAGGGTAAAAAACGCAGTTCACCTTTGCAAAAGCCAACCCATATCGTGTTGCCATAATGGCTCAGCACTGCTGCGAAAATAACCAAAATGCCCAAGATTTTTTTGTCGAACCTGCTCGGGGCGATACTGGATCAATTCGCGTGGGGCGTGCGGATAAAAACTGGCGAGATGCGCTACCGAAGCGCGCGGCGCGTACAGTTGATCATCACTGAAATGCACAAAACGCATCGGTGCTTTGAGTTTTTGGTAATGCTCGCGCAGCGGTGCGCCGTTGTCATCGACAATGTAATCGGCGTGCATAGCCCAGCGTCGCCATTGCAATACCACGCCTTTGGGCAATTTGCCCATACCGAGTACATCGCCGGGAAAATAACCAAATAGACGCGGCAAAGCAGGAATCAACAGGTGCCAGAACGGTAACAAATAAAGGTTGTGCGGAAACGACCACAAACGCCAATACGCCGAGGGTGATGCCACCGATAAAAAGGCTGACAGCTGAGTGCAATTGTGCGCCAAGCCTAACAAGGCACCGCCGGCGCTGTGGCCAATACCGACATGACGCAAACCACCCAATTCGTGTTGCACAAAATCAATCGCGGCGGCAATATCGAGTTCACCCCAGTCACGGAATTGTGTGCGATCATCGCGCAAAGGCGTGGTTTGGCTGTCCCCGACACCGCGATAATCATAGGTCAAGACAACGCAACCTCGTGTCGCCAGAAACTGCGCCAAGCGCTGATAAAAACGGCGTGGTACACCGAGTGCTGAATTAATTTGCACGGCGTGATGAGGCACTTGATGTGCCGGTTCGGTCACGGTCGCCGACAAGCGACGACCATCTGCACAGCTCACCAAGACGTCGCGACTTAAAATATCGACGCTCATTCCGACTCACTCATTTTGGCTGTGTGCGACACGATTGCGTCCCGCATGTTTGGCGGCATACAACGCTTTGTCGGCCGCCGCGAGCAATTCTTCCGGTGCACTGTCGCTGTTCGGTGACATCGTCGCCACGCCGATACTGATGGTTACCACTGGCGCGATCGGCGATGCCGCATGAGGGATCACTTTCTTTTCAATCGCTTGGCGTGCCACTTCGGCAGAGTTCATTGCGTCAGCTAAATTACTGCCGGCTTGAATCACGACAAATTCCTCACCACCATAGCGTGCCAGCAATTCACCGGAACGTTGAAAACATTGCGCGAGTTCATGGGCCAGATCACGCAAGCACTGATCACCGGCCTGATGCCCATAACGATCGTTATAATTTTTGAAATGATCGACATCGATCATCAACAAGCTCAAAGGCGTTTGGGTGCGACGCGCACGGCGCCATTCGTGTACCAGCGTTTCGTCAAAGCGACGGCGATTCGCTATGCCGGTCAACGCATCGCGATCCAATAACTGTCGCAAACGCAGATTGGCGGTTTTGGTTTCGGCTTTTTCCAACGTCAACAAACGCAATTGTACATAAGCGCGACGCGCACCAAATTCCATCAGCCAGTTGTTTGACAACGCCATCACGTTGCCAACCAGCAACAACATCGCCTGACTCATGATCACACGCGTCGACTCGCCCATCACAACGGACCACGACAAACAAATCAACGGATAGGCGACGCAAAAAACGATGGCATAGCGAAATTGCATCCGCAACATTGCCGCCGCAGCCAGAGCCACGACAAATACACCGGAAAAAGCCGTGTAGCGTAACGGCTGCGGTGCAACACTGGCGATTACCAACACATGCATAACGGCAATTAAGGTGGCCAGCAGTAAAATCAGTTGATGCCAGCGCCGCATCAACCGCCCTTGAGCCAACAACGCCAGTACGGTTAAAGCGAGCAAACTGCCAAATCGCGAAAGCGGATGTTGCAGTAAAAATTCCGGAGACAAAACCGCATGAAAAATCATCACGGCGTAAAGACCGACGACGCAGATCGCCAAGCTGATGCGCATTTGACGCCGATATCGCGCCGCGTAAAAGCGCTGAAAACGTTGTTCAATGGCCTGCGGAAAACGCAGCGAGCGCCACAGTGGCCACTGACGGAACGTGCTCAACATTTGCACATCACCGCCAATGTGCACTCATCCACATCTACTGTGGATAACTGTGTTGAGAATGACTCGATAAAACCTTGCACGCAGCGTCCTCTCTGTGGCTTGCACGTGTTGCGTAAATTTTGAACTTAAGGTTTATTCATTGGCGGTTCAAATCGGCGCACTGCTTGCGTGATGCGTAAATTACGCTCAATGCCGCCAATGGTGACAAGACCACCGTTCAATTCAATCAGCCCACGATAAAATAATCCGCTGACGGGCAAACGACCCCAGCGTTCCCATCGTTCGAGCGGCAAATTGTAAGCCACCACATCATCATCGGCAGACATCGGACGCGCATCGCTGTCGGTGCCATTCAGTTGGTGCCACCCCAAACTGCCTCCCGCAAACACAATATGCTGTCCCGCAATGCGCGTACCGGTAGCGGCAGCAAACAAGCGGCCGGCACCGTCAATCGTGGGCAATAATTTCCAATCGAGTTTCTGCACGTTTTTTTCATTGATGCTGCCGAGGTAGCATTCGTTTCGCACGACATTGGCATTGGGTTTGGCTCCGCCACACACGACGATCTGATTGTCCACAATACCGGCACTGTGACCATACAACGCATGACCGATGAAGGGGATCGGCGCCAACCATTTGTCGGCAACCACATCCAGGATTTGCACTTGATCACTGCCTCCGTCAGCGGTTCGTCCCGACAGCAGCAACAGATAACGCTGTTTGAAAGCGAGCAATACGCTGTTGTAAACCGGTGTTGGCAACTCCGGCAACCGTTCAAATTGTTGGCGCAGCGGTTCATAACGCCACACATCGGCCAAAACACTGACCGCGCCTTCTTCGTTAAAGCGATAACCGCCCATCAAATAGACTTTGCCGTCAAGTCCGATTGCACTAGCCCCAACGCGTCCTTCGCCTGGCACAGGTGGCAAGTTATGCCAACTACCAAAGTCAGCGTCGAACTCGAACGCAAAGCGCTGCAAATTCGCTGGCCGCATGTCGCCGGCAATGCCAAAAAAACTGAACATGCGCACGCGACCGGCAATTTCGACGCCGGCCACCGCGTTGCCCGCACTCGGCTGTGGCAATGGCGCCAAAGCAACCTGGTTGAGCGTGCCTGCCTGCACAGCGGTCATCAGCCAACCCAGTATTACGATGCGCCACATGATCCACAACTCCATCTGTTTGGCACCGACCCATCGGTGCGCTGATTTATGCTTTGTTTTATGTCGCCCGAACACACGGCAAAAAGACACGCTGCAGTATGGCAGTTTGCGACTGGGCCTACAGCATTGAAGGCCAGTTTGTCGTAAGCTTAACGGCAAACAACGACTTCGACAAAACAAAAGGAGCACACGATGCGTAAACTATTGCTAATGACGCTGCTGATGCTGGGCACGGCGCAAGCGGCCGACAGCAAAGTCAAGGTGGAGGTCAAACTGTTCAGTGCGCAAGAAAGCGAGCAAATTTTGGCGCATTACCGTGAACGCGCCGCCGATCGCGCCACGTATGAACAGTATCATGACAGCGGTAAAACCAAAGACAAAAAGAAAGACAAAAACCTCCCTCCCGGTTTGCAGAAAAAAATCGAACGTGGTGGACAATTGCCACCGGGTTGGCAAAAAAAATTGCAACGCGGCCAGGTCCTTGACCCATTGGTATTTGCCCATTGCGAACCGTTGGAGTCGCGCCTGATCGCACGTTTACCGGCCGGTCCGGCGGGCACCATTACCGTGCATGTGGAAGGCCGTATCATTCGTCTGCTGGAAAAAACGCGCGAGATCATTGATATCCTCGAAATTTAATCTTCATGCCACACTAAGATGTTAAAGTCGGCACTCGCCGACTTTTTTATTTTGACCATGCAATACCCCACGTTTCGTGACGCGCTGCGTTATTTTTTTCGTCTCGGTTTTATCAACTTTGGTGGCCCTGCCGGCCAAATCGCGTTGATGCACCGCGAGCTAGTCGAAGAGCGACAATGGCTCGATGAACCACATTTTCAACACGCGCTCAATTACTGCACCTTGTTGCCAGGGCCTGAAGCGATGCAGCTGGCCACCTACATTGGCTGGTTGTGGGGCGGCACGCGCCTCGGATTGATTGCCGGTCTGTGCTTTGTATTGCCCGGTGCGGTGTTATTGTTCGCGCTGGCCTCGCTGTATGTTTACGCGGTCGACATCACATGGGTGCAAGGTTTTTTTGCCGGCCTGCAAGCCGCGGTGCTCGCGTTGATCTTGCATGCCCTGCATCGCTTAACTAAACGCAATTTAAAAAAACCATTGGCATGGACGCTGGCGATTGGCGCATTCGCCGCACAATGGTTGTTCAGTTGGTCATTTGTGGTGTTGTTGTTAATCGCCGTGATCATCGCCTTACTGTTTGATCGCGAGCCGCAACAACCAATCGCTATCACACCCGACAACGCCAAACCGACCAACACGCTAAAAACGTTTGTGCTGTGGTCTTCATTATGGGGGTTCAGTTTGTTGGCTTGCTTGTGGTGGGGCGATCACACCATCGCTGCCACCGCCCAATTATTTAGCCAATCATCATTGCTGTCATTTGGTGGCGCGTATGCCGTGCTGCCTTATGTGCATGAACAAATGGTCAATGTGCACCAGCTCATTACAGCCAAACAAATGATGGATGGTTTGGCGCTCGGTGAATCGACGCCCGGTCCGCTGATTTTGGTCAATGTGTTTGTGGCGTTTGTGGCCGGTTGGAACACGGCGCCGGAATGGACTTACGCGTTGTGGATTGGGCTGCTGGCATTATGGTTCAATTTTCTGCCGTCATTTCTGTTTATTTTTGTCGGCGCACCGTGGATCGAAAAAACCCGTCACGTCCCCCACCTACAAGCACCGCTGCGCGCAATTAACGCTGTCGTCATTGGCATGTTGACGGGATTATTTTTAACGTTGGCCTTGCACGTTGTTGGGCACTGGCCACACATCGCGTGGGACAAATTGGCACTGGCGGTGTTTGCAGCCATTGCGTTAATTCACTGGCAATGGAACCTGATGCTCGTGCTGTTTATGTGCGGTGTGGTTGGTATCACGTCCGCCGTATTTTTCGCCTAACACGTTTCATCGTTAGCGATGCAGGAACAATAACGACAGACTGTTGTTTAAAAAAAAGCGCGGTGAACCGCGCTTTTTTGTGAGCAGACAACTACTTACTTGCTGGTTAATTTCTGCAATGCTTTTTCAAAACGCGCGACACCCTCTTTGACATCGGCTTCGCCAATAATCAGCGCGGGCGCCAAACGGATCACATCCGGACCAGCCTGCAGAATCAGCAAACCTTCTTGCTGCGCAGCGCTGACGATATCTTTTGATTTGCCTTTCCATTGGTCGCTCAGTACCAAACCGAGCAACAAACCTTTGCCACGCACTTGCGTGAACACGCCGTACTGATTGGCAAGCTTGGTCATCAACTCACGGAACAGACCCGAACGTTCTTTTACACCATTCAATACTTCGGGCGAATTGATCACATCAAATACCGCACAACCCACGGCACACGCCAACGCATTACCGCCATAAGTCGAACCGTGTGAGCCCACCGTCAACGCTTTCGCGATTTTTTCTTTAGTCAACATCGCAGCGATCGGAAAACCACCTCCCAGCGCTTTCGCGGAGGTCAAAATATCCGGTTCAACACCGTGTTCCATGTAGGCGTACAAATAACCCGTGCGGCCCATACCGGTTTGCACTTCATCCAGAATCAACAACGCATTGTGTTTGTCGCACAATTCGCGCAAACCCTTTAAGTAAGCTGGGTCAATGGGCAACACGCCGCCTTCGCCTTGCACCGGCTCCACCACCACGGCGCAAGTGTTGTCATTGACAACGGCTTTCATGGCATCCAAATCGTTGTAAGCCACGTGTTTGATGCCCGGTGGCAATGGCTCAAAACCATGCCAGTATTTGGGTTGACCGCCAACGCTGACGGTGAACAATGTGCGGCCATGAAATGAATTATGTGTTGCCACGATTTCGTGCTTGTGTGCACCAAACGTATCTTGTGCGTATTTGCGCGCCAATTTAAAGGCCGCTTCGTTGGCTTCACCGCCGCTGTTGCAGAAAAACACGCGCTCCGCGAACGTATTGGCGACCAAACGCTGTGCCAATTCAAGCGCCGGCACGTTGGTAAAACCGTTGGCCATATGCCACAACTTGGTGGATTGTTCCTGCACGGCTTTCACCATCGCTGGATGACAATGCCCCAGTGCATTCACCGCAATACCGCCAGCAAAATCAACGTAATCACGACCTTCGCTGTCCCACAGACGGGCACCTTCGCCGCGCACCGGCAGCATCGCGGCCGGGGCATAATTGGGAACCATCACTTGATCAAAGGTAGCGCGTGTAACGTTGGTCATGACATAAATCCGAGCTTCAAAAAAGTGGGCGAATTGTCCGGATTTTTATCGCATCACGCCAGCACTTCTGCTGCATATTTATGCCGCCGTCGTGTTTGTGAAAGTGATAAGGCAACGGCTAGTCTTTCCCCATTCTGTGTGAGGAAGAACGACGTGTCCGCATTCGACGCACAATTAGCTTGGTTAGACCAGCAACAAACCACGATGCAAAACCGTTTACCCGAGTTAACCGCAATTAACTCAGGTTCATGGCATACCGCTGGTTTGCGCCGAATGGCCGATAGCTTGTGCGAGGAATTCGCTGTTTTGGGCACATTGCAACGCCACCCATTGGCGCCCGTACAAAGCTTAAGTCGCAACGGCACACGACAACAAAAACCACTGGGGGATTTGTTGACACTGTCGTGTCGCGCCGACGCTCCCGTGCAATTGCTTTTAGTCGGCCATTACGACACCGTGTTTGCAGCCGATCATCCATTCCAACAATCACAATGGTTAGACAATCAACGTCTTAATGGCCCTGGCGCTGCTGATCTTAAAGGTGGATTGTTGGTGATGAAGTCAGCGTTGATGGCGCTGGAACAGCATCCCGAAAAACAGCGCGTGGGCTGGACTATTTTGCTGAATCCAGACGAAGAAGTTGGCTCACCCGGCTCTGCAACGTGGTTGCAAAAAATGGCGGCCACACATCATATTGGCTTGTGCTTTGAACCGTCGCTACCCAATGGCAATTTGGTTTCGGCGCGCAAAGGCAGCGGCAATTTCAGCATTCAAATTAGCGGTCGCGCCGCCCATGCCGGTCGTGATCACGCCAAGGGTCGCAATGCGATTTCGGCAATGGCCGATGTCATTTCAACGCTTGATCAGTTGAATGGCCAGCACGGCGACATGACGGTTAACGTGGGTTTTGTTGACGGTGGTGGATCGGTCAACGTTGTGCCCGATGAGTGCTTGTTGCGAGTCAATGTGCGTGTGTCGAATGCAGAACAAATGAAAGCGTTTCAGCACACGCTGCAAAATATTGTCGATCGCATCAATCAACGCGATGGTTTGCAGGCACAAGTTGAAGGCAGCTTTCACCGACCGCCGAAGGTCATGAACGCCGCCAATGAAGCGTTGTTAAAGGCGTTGCGCGATTGTGGCTGTGAATTGGGTTTGTCCTTGCAATGGCAGGCCACCGGTGGCTGCTGTGATGGTAATAATCTTGCGCATCACGGTTTGCCAAATGTCGATAATCTCGGCGTGCGCGGCGATTTTATTCATTCCGATCAAGAATACTGTTTGGTCGACAGTTTGAGCGAACGTGCCAAACTATCGGCTTTGTTAATGTTGAAACTGGCCTCACAAAAAATTGACCCGGCCGTATTTGGAAAAACTCAATCATGATGCGTATTCGCCCGGTAAGGGCTTCTGACATTGATCAATTGCATGCGCTGACCTTGCGTTCCGGCATTGGCATGACAACGTTGCCCAAAGATCGCGAGTCGCTGGTAGAGCGCATTGCGCTTTCCGAACGCTCATTCGCCGAAGAGCTCAATAAGCCTGACGACGAATATTACTTTTTTATGCTTGAGGATACCGAAACCGGTCAACTCGTCGGCACCAGTGCATTGGCATCGGCAGTGGGAATGAATCAACCGTTTTACACCTATACTGTTGGCAAGGTTGTTCATGCTTCACCCAAATTGAAAGTACACAATATTGTTGAAACTTTGTACTTAGGCAATGACTATACCGGTTGCACCGAGATCTGCACGTTGTTCTTGCTGCCCGAACACCGTGGCGGTCGTAATGGTCGCTTATTGTCGCGTTCGCGTTTTTTATTCTTGGCCGAATTTCCACAACGCTTCGCCGAAAAAGTGATTGCCGAAATGCGTGGCGTTTCCGACAAAGACGGCAACTCGCCGTTCTGGGATGCACTCGGCAAAAAGTTCTTTTCGATGGAGTTTCCACAAGCCGACGCGCTGTGCACCTACGGCAACGAGTTTATTGCTGAGTTGATGCCGGCGCATCCGGTGTATGTGTGCTTGCTGCCGGAAGAGGCGCAAAAGGTCGTTGGCAAAGTGCATCCCGACACACAACCAGCCTACGATATGTTGATGGCAGAAGGCTTTCGCTACAGCGGTCACGTCGATATTTTTGATGCGGGCCCAACGATCGAAGCGCATTGCAAAGATATTCGCACACTCCGCAACAGTCACCGCTTCGATGTCGTTGTGCGCGATCAGATCAGCGAAAAACGCGAACTGTATTTGCTCAGCAATACCGAACGCGTTGATTGGCGCGTCACACTGGCCGAAATCGGCTTTGATGATCAGGGTAACGCCGTGCTCGACAGCGCTGCAGCCAGAGCATTAGAAGTGAACAGCGGCGCCAAAATTCGCGCCTGCCGCATGTATTGATTTTGCCGTATTCATCACAACCCTATTGTGAGCGCACATAACATGACAACAGCACATTCTCTTTTTATCAACGGCGAATGGCGACACGGCCATGGTCCGTTGTTTTCTTCACGCAATCCGGTTTCGCAAAATACTGTCTGGCAAGGCAATGCCGCGAGCGTTGATGATGTGAATGCCGCCGTGGCCGCCGCGCGTACCGCGTTTTCCGCGTGGCGCGATCTCGGTCTTGAGGCACGGATGGCGATCATCAAACAATTTGAAACGCAGCTAAAAACGCATCAAGAAAAAATGGCCGAAGCCATTGGTCGCGAAACCGGCAAACCGTTATGGGAAGCACGCACTGAAGTGACCGCGATGATCAATAAAATTGATATTTCGCACAAAGCGTATCAGGAACGTACCGGCATCAAAGAAACCACCAACGCCGATACCACCAACGCAACGCGTCATCGTCCGCACGGCGTTGTCGCTGTATTCGGCCCGTATAATTTTCCGGGCCATTTGCCCAACGGTCATATTGTGCCGGCATTAATCGCCGGCAATACCGTCGTGTTTAAACCGAGTGAGTTAACACCCGGCGTCGCCGCCTTGACGATGGAGTTGTGGCAGGCCGCTGGCTTGCCAGCTGGTGTATTAAATCTGGTGCAAGGCGCCAAAGACACTGGCATTGCACTGGCCGGTCACGCACAAATCGACGGACTATTTTTTACCGGCAGTGCAACAACGGGCGCGGCCATTCACCGTCAACTGGCCGGCCAACCGCAAAAAATTCTCGCGCTCGAAATGGGCGGCAATAACCCGCTGATCGTTGGTCGTGTTAACGACTTACGCGCGGCGGTGTATCACACGATTCAATCGGCTTTTATTTCGGCAGGTCAACGCTGCACCTGTTCACGCCGTTTAATCGTCATCAATAACGATGAGGGCTACAAATTTTTAAGCCAACTCGTTGATGCGGCGCGCACGATTAAAGTCGGTCATTTCGACGACGAGCCCGCACCGTTTATGGGCGCGGTGATCTCGTTGCAAGCGGCCGATCAGCTATTGGCAGCACAAGATCGTTTGCTCGCCGATGGCGGTTTTTCGCTGTTAAAAATGCAGCGAGTGCGTGACAACACGGCGCTGTTGTCGCCCGGCATTGTCGACATGACCGAGGCCAAAACCACACGCGATGACGAGTTTTTTGGCCCGTTGTTGCAAGTGTATCGTGCAAAGGATCTGGCGGATACGATCCGCATTGCCAATGACACACAATTTGGTTTAGCCGCGGGTTTATTGAGTGATGATGCGAGTGAGTACCAACAGTTTTATCGCGACGTGCGTGCCGGCATTGTGAACTGGAATAAACAGCTGACCGGTGCGGCATCAACCGCCCCGTTTGGCGGCATCGGTTTGTCGGGCAATCATCGCGCCAGTGCGTATTACGCCGCGGATTATTGCGCGTATCCGGTAGCATCAATGGAGAGTGCGAATTGCACGATGCCGGCAACAATTTCGCCGGGTTTAACGATTTGAAAACCGTTGCGAATTGCGGGTGCGGGTAGCGGAAAAAAGACAACGTTTTTTGTTCGCCGCTAACCCGAACTGACGACCGATTACCCGCAACCCGAACCCGCAACCAATAACTGGGTATTCATCATGAACGCATTTGAATTTAACTTCGATGGCATCGTCGGCCCGACGCACAACTACGCCGGTTTGTCGCACGGCAATGTCGCGTCGATGGGGAATGCAGCTTCGCATTCCAATCCACGTGAAGCCGTTAAACAAGGTTTGGCCAAAGCTTATGCTTTGCACCAACTGGGTATTCCGCAAGCGGTGTTGCCGCCGTTGTTGCGCCCCGATGTCGCCACATTGCGTCGCTTGGGTTTTAATGGCAGTGATGAACAAGTGCTGCAAAAATGTTTTAAACAATCGCCCGTGCTGTTGGCCGCCGTATGTTCAGCCTCAAGCATGTGGACAGCCAATGCCTGTACCATGTCGCCAAGTGCCGATTCGCAAGATGGCAAAGCGCATTTCACCGCCGCGAACCTGGCCAATCGTTTTCATCGATCAATTGAAGGTCCGCAAACCGCCGCTATTTTGAAGGCCATATTTAACGATGAAAATCATTTCGCGCATCATGAACCGTTGCCGCTGGGCGATCACTTTGGCGATGAGGGCGCCGCCAATCACACGCGATTGTGTCGCGACTACAACGCGCAAGGCGTGCAATTATTTGTTTACGGCAAAGTCGCCTTTGATGCCAGCATCCCGGCACCACAAAAATTTCCGGCACGTCAAACCTTGGAAGCGAGTCAAGCCATCGCGCGTTTGCATCAGTTACGCGACGACAAAGTGGTTTATGTGCAGCAAAACCCTGCCGTGATCGATGCCGGTGTGTTTCATAACGATGTGATCGCGGTTGGCAACCGCAATGTGCTGTTTTTCCATGAAACCGCATTCGTTGATAAAACGAATTCGCTTAACGCCATTCGCGCCGCGTATGGTGACGACGAATTGCATTTGCTTGAAGTCAGCAGTAATGAGGTCACGGTTGAAGAGGCGGTCAAAACCTATTTGTTCAATTCGCAATTGGTCAACACGCCCGATGGCAAGATGATCATCATCGTACCGGGCGAATGCGAGCAACACCCTCGCGTCTGGGCTTATTTGCAAAAACTGGTGTCTTCCGGCGGGCCGATTTCGACCGTCAAGGTGTACGACGTGAAGCAAAGCATGCGTAACGGCGGCGGCCCGGCGTGTTTACGCCAACGCATTGTCTTAACCGAAGCACAACGTGCGGCGGTCAAGGCCAATGTGTTTATGAATGATGCGCTGTTTGCGCAGTTAAATGCGTGGGCCGATAAATACTATCGCGATCGTTTGTCGCTAGCTGATCTGGCCACAAAAGAAATGCTGGATGAATCGCGCACAGCACACAGTGAATTGCTGAAAATTTTGGCGATTAAAATAATCTAAAGCAGTTGGCTTCGCGTTCGGGTTGCGGGGTTGGGTAAAACCCACCGCTCACAACCCGAACCTGCCACGGAATTTCTAGTACGGCAAATCGTGCAATGACGTCAATTTAGCGCGCGCTTCGGCCCACACTTTGCCGGAATCGCGACCGTATTGCCAAATGACACTATTCAATTCACTGAGATCACCAGCGGCAATGACTTCGGCCAAGCGGTGGAAGAATGTACGCGCCAGATCGCGCGCATCCTTTTGTTGAAAATGGTATTTGCCAACGCGAATGTAAATGCTGTGGAAACCATTCAAGATCAACGTGTACACCGGATTCATCGACAAACGTGAAATGCTGTGCATCACTTGCCAATCAAATTCGATCACGGATTCGGCATCATCAGTCATTTTGTCAACACGCGCCAACAACGCGACCACGGCTTCTTTATTGCGTTTGGCGGCGGCACGGAAATACACGCTGGTCAGCGCGGTGCGGGCATCCAATAAATGATCAACCAATTCGAGCGAATTCTTGTCATCCAAACGCGTCAGCGTATCGAGGATGTTGAGGCCGGCGGTATGCCAAATATCGTTCACTTGTGTTGGCTTGCCGTGCTGGATCGTCAACCAGCCATCGCGAGCCAAACGTTGCAGCACTTCACGCAACGTGGTGCGGGTCACACCAATCAACTCTGACAACTCTCGCTCCGCCGGCAGAATCGTGCCGGGTGCGAAGCGACCATTCCAAATCGATTCGACGATATATTGCTCGGCGAAAGCGGCCGGGCTTTGGGCGCGCACGGGTTTGTTCATGTTTTTGATATCCGTTTGTCGCGGTCGCCAGCGCCAACGTCAAAGTGACGTGGCTCGACCACGGGCCAGTATTACAGCCCATCTTGATGACAACGACAAGGCAGTTTTCAACACGTTCGCCGCCTGGATCTGCCTAGCCCACCCTGCCAAACACAGCGACCGCTGCGTCATCTGGCCACAAGCCTTGCCGAGACAATAGACAGCCCTCTGTGACCTTGGGCAGACTGCCGTCTTTGCCTTTCGTGGAATTTCCCGCCGTGCCTTTGCGTTTGATTCGCCAGTTTCTGCAACTGCAGTCCGCTTCGGGATTGTTGCTAATGGCCGCTGCGGTGTTGGCGTTGCTATTCAGCAACAGCCCGCTGAGCGCGTTTTACAACCAACTGCTTGAACTGGAATTCGAGATCCGGTTGGGTTCCTGGCAGCTCGAAAAACCATTGCTGCTATGGATTAATGACGGTCTGATGGCCGTATTTTTCTTTCTGATCGGGCTCGAGCTCAAACGCGAGGTGCTGGTCGGTGAACTGCGTTCGCCATCGTTGATGATGTTGCCGGGCCTCGCGGCCATCGGCGGCATGGTGATGCCGGCGCTGGTGTATTTGTTTGTTAATCGCTATGACCCCGTCAGCATGGCCGGTTGGGCGATTCCAGCGGCAACCGACATCGCGTTTGCGTTGGGGGTGTTGGCACTGCTCGGTTCGCGTATCCCCAACTCACTCAAGCTGTTTCTGATGACACTGGCCGTTGTCGATGATTTGCTGGCGATCGTGATCATCGCGATCTTTTACAGCAGTGAATTGTCGTTGTGGCATTTGGCGATAGGCGTTGTGTGCGTTGCACTGCTCGCCGCGCTCAATGTACGAGGCGTGCGCCGGATTGGGCCCTATTTGTTGATCGGTCTGGTGCTGTGGATCTGCGTGCTTAAATCCGGCGTGCACGCGACCTTGGCTGGCGTGATCACGGCATTTTTTATTCCGCTACGCGGCGGCAAAAATGAGAATGAAAACTCGCCACTCGAAACACTCGAACATCATTTACATCCTTATGTTGCCTTTTTGATTTTGCCGATCTTTGGTTTTGCCAATGCTGGTGTCAATTTAACCGGCTTAACGTTCAACGATCTGTTGGCACCGGTGCCGCTCGGCATTGCCTTAGGGCTACTGGTGGGTAAAACGATTGGCGTCATGGGCGCCGTGTTGCTCGCGCGTTTGACGCACATTGCGCCGCTGCCCAAAGACTGCGATTACGGTCACATGATCGGCGTCAGTTTGTTGTGCGGTGTTGGTTTTACGATGAGTCTGTTTATTGCATCTTTGGCATTTGAAGCCGGTGGCAATCATACGATGGGCACCGATCGGCTAGGGATCTTGATGGGATCATTGGTGTCTGCATTACTGGGTTATGTCGTTTTGCGTTTCAAGCGCTAATTCGTCAGTACAAAAAAAGCGGCTAATGCCGCTTTTTTTATCGTTGGGATAATCGTTATTTCTGCTCTACCAACAATCCCAGTTTTTTCGCCACAAACGGCGTTGTGGTCGCTTGCACCAGAATCGTGACCAGAATCGCGATAAACGTAACGGACGTAATGACCGGCGCATAGGACTCATACTGTGTGCCAATCAACTTCGCCGCCAAAATGCCAGCCAATGCGGCAGGAATCACGCCGGTTTCACGTGTCCAGCACATAAACAGCAATTCGTTCTTGCTCCATTTTGCACGCGGATCCCACGCAGCACAGGCAAACACGGTCAATGGGCGCGCTATCAACATAAACACCGCCACGACAATACCGCCAGCCACACCGTATTGACTTAACACGGCAAAGTCCACTTGTGAGCCCAGCAAAATAAAAATGAACATGCGCATGATCAGCGCGGTGGTCACAATAAAGTCTTCTAGGCCATGTTCCTCTTGATGCTCGAGCTGAAAACCGAAGGTTTCGCGGTTACCAATCATCAGACCAAACACAAACACAGCCATGTAACCTGAACCATGAGCGCCGACAGCCCCCATATACGATGCAATGACGGCCATTAAGGTGACCAGCGGCAAATGTTCACGTAAGAAGTCGTATTTCTCGTGCGCGATCAGCACCAAGGCCAAATAACCAAGAATTCCGCCGACCAACAAACCGATGCCAGCTTCTTTCACCACACCAAACAAAGCACTGCCTACCGAAAATTCACCGCCACCAACGGCAACGCTCAGCACCGCGAACACCATGATGGCTCCCATCGCATCATTGAAAGCTGATTCGCTCATAACGGTTTGCGCGACACGATCTTTAATCGGTACTTGTTTGAAAATCGGCACCAACGCAGCTGGATCGGTTGACGCGACGGTGAATCCCAGCAACATCGCAATCACCAATGGCAATGCGGCGTCTTGGAAGGCATAAAAGGCGGTGTAACCGGTAATCACTCCCGTGATCACAACCCCCAATGTGGCAATCACGACGAGTGTAATCATGGTCTGTTTCAGAACGGCAAGACGAACCGTTGCGCCACCGTCGAACAGGATGTAGCACGAACCAAACAACAAGATAATTTGGTTGAATGAAGAACTCGCCGGAACGTCAATGGCCCCCGACACCGCAGGCCCCAACAACATACCCGCGATCAAAAACAACACGATGTCCGGCACATTGATTTTCTTGGCCAGCACGCCGGTTAAAGAACCAACGGCCAACACGATGCCAGCCACCTTCAGAATGTATTCAATACCCATGGGATAGACCTCTTGTTATGGGCTTCGGATTTTGGCGGAAAAAAGCCGCGCGCGATTATAACGGCCACACGCTGACACACAAGGTAAACCCTTTGTACTTGACAAAGACTGAAAATCGGAGGTGACAAATCCGGTTTTTCTTGCCAAGTGTAAATTTTCCTGTTTAACATTTGGCGTCGCAAAGTGAATTGGCACACAGAACCCTAAGGGTGATGCCCATGTTTCGTCACATCAAACAATCTGTGCGGATGTTGTCACGCCTTCGCTGCCAATGCAGCGGCGTGGCCGTGTTGCTTTTGCGTCGTCGCCCTTTAATGTTGACCACCGGCAACGGTGTCAATGTCACACTCGCCTGCCCCCTTGGCATCGTTCGCCGCGCCGTTCTCCCTCCGCGATAACGTTTCTTCATCGTAACGCACTTAACCGTTTGTAGCTCATACAAACGCGTTTTGTCGTGTCCTTCTTTTCTAATTTTTTTCACGCTTTGCTTACGCAATGGGCGCGTACGTTGTTGCCGCCTAAAAAGGAGAACGATCATGTTGTATTTCAAAACGTCATCACATCGTTGGGTGTCGGTGAAATGGGATCTGCAAATCATCGATAGCGACACCGCAGATTTGGCACCGGTCGCCGATCAGTTTTGCCAACCCCCACTCGCCGGCGACAAATGGCAAGTTCAGGCCGGCGTCACCAATTCACACATTGTATTGGACACGGCAGCTTGTGATGATTGCTCATCACTGCGCAGCGTTTTGAAATCGGCCGTGCACACATTGTGTTCGCACGCCGACGCGAATCGCGTCATGCTGTGCGGCGGTGGCACGCACCCATTTCAGCGTTGGCAACAACGCCAGTTGTATCCGATCGAGCGCAATGAAAAGCTTGCTCAGCGCTACGGCTTTTTATTGAAGCGCAATACGACAAATGGCGTGCATATTCGAATCGGTTGCCGTAATGGCGATGACGCATTGTATTTGTCGCAACGCTTCATGCAATACGCCCCCTATTTGATCGCCATGGCGGCCAACTCACCGTTTCAAGCCGGTGTAGACAGTGGGTTTGACTGCGCCCGATTAACGTTAATCAGTGCCTTTCCACACAGTGGTATTGTAGGACCAGTGCGCGATTGGGAGCATTTGTCGCGCCATCTCGAACATTTGATACAACTCGGTGTTATCGAGAGTGGCGACGATCTGATGTGGGATTTTCGTCCCAACCACCACCTTGGTTGTATAGAACTGTCAATCTGTGATTCGCCATTGGAGATCCACTCGCTCATTCATTTGGTGGAATTGACCCTGGCGATTATCGCGAAGCTCGATGACGAGATGTTCAATGTCGTGCCTGCTGAACTGTATAACGTTTACGCGTACAACCGATTTCAAGCGTGTCATCAAGGATTTCATGCGCGCATCATCGATGCCAAAACGCATCAGCACATCAGTTTAAGTGAATCATTCATTGCCTTGATTGCTGAACTTCGTTTGCACGGTGAAGACATGCTGCATGAAGCCACGTTGCAGCATTGGGAAACGATGGCACACACACGTCACAACACGGCCACCTGGCTACGTCAACAATGGATCCAACACAACGATTTAGCGGCCGTCGTCAAAGCGATGGCTTTGCGCCGTGGCGATGACACACCGCCCGTTCGGAACGTTGCCTAAACCACGCGCCGGGATCGTTGCACAAACTTTCTCGGCGCCATTTCACTTTGGAGTATTCATCATGAAAGTGTGGTTTGAAGTTGCACCGATGCGTGACAACCGATCGATGCCGCAATGGCCATCGGCGCTCTTTGCCAATTTTCTTGGCACCAGCGCAAACGGCTACAAATGGTTAATCATTGGCTTTTTAATTGCTAATACCGTGTTATGGCCATTGCTTCCGGCAACAGTGTTGGCATGGCTCATCCTCATTGAATTTATTGTGGTGTTGGCATTAAGTTTGTACTGCCATCCTTTGTTACCGGGAGGATTGCTGGCCATTCAAATTGTGCTGTTTGGCCTGACCGATACGCAGAGCGTGTACGCCGAAGTGGAAAGTGGCCTGTCGGTGATATTCCTGGTGATATTCATGGTCGCCGGCATTCACTTTCTGCGAGACATTTTATTTTTGCTGTTTAGTCGCGCGATCGTTTGGCTGGGTTCCCCTCTGCGCTTGATCGTCGGTGTCAGTTTTGCAACCGCTATTCTGTCAGCGTTTCTCGATGCACTGACGATCATGGCGATCTTGTTAACCATTGCGGCCAGCTTCCACGAAACGTTTCGCCATGCGACAGAACAACACGGCAGCACCATGCCCGCTGAAAATGTCAACGCATTTTTACGAGGGTTCCTCATGCATGGCGCTGTCGCCACAGCGTATGGTGGCGTGACCACTTTGATTGGCGAACCAGAAAATTTGATCATCGGCAATCAAGTGGGCTGGAACTTTCAGCAGTTTTTCCTCGAAGTGGCCCCGGTCAGCATTCCAACCTTTATTGCTGGCATACTGACTTGTATTGTCTTGGAGAAAATGCGTTGGTTTAATTACGGCGCGCAATTACCTGACGGCGCACGCGCGATATTAATCGCACAAGCCGATGACATCGTCGCCACCATGACCACAGCCAAATGGGTCAAAGTGGCTGCGCAAGCGATTGTTGCGATCTTGATGATTTTAGCGTTGATGTTTCATGTAGCTGAGATTGGCCTGATTGGACTCGCCGTATTGGTCTTGGGTGCCACATTGAACGGTGTCAATGACGAACATCGGTTATCTCGCTCCTTTTTGGAAGGCATGCCATTTGCGTCATTGCTGGTCGTTTTTTTTGTCGTCGTTGCCATGATTCACAGCCAGCATTTGTTCACCCCCTTTATTCAGCGCATTTTGCAGTTGGACGGGCTGTCTCAGTTGCAATTGATGTTTCTGACCAACGGTATGCTATCTGCGATCAGTGATAATGTTTTTGTCGCAACGATATTTATCGCGGAATCAAAACAAGCATGGGAAGCACAATTACTGACGACGGAACAATTGGCACAACACGCTGTTGCCATTACGATGGGAACCGGCATACCCAGTATGGCAACCCCGAATGGTCAAGCAGCGTTTTTGTTTTTGCTAACTGCACCGCTTGCGCGAAAAATCGGTCTTGGCTATGGCAAGATGGTGTGGATGGCTTTACCGTATTTGGTAGTAACCAGCGTTACCAGTTGGCTTTCATTACAATTGTTGATATAGCCGTAAAAATCCTCTCTTGGCGTTTAACGCTTGGCCGTCTATTTGCGTTGAACGCCATTCTTCTGACTTGAATAACCCATTGATTAAAAACTGATTTATTTTTAACTGGCCGAAAATAGTTGCCTCATTGCATTTAGGTAGTTACGATAATTTTCTGTTCCGGCAAACCCTCGTGTAATTTTTAATTCGTTTTGAAACGCACCACCGCGTTCACTTCCATTCCACTCCCTCAGCGCTCGGAGCGTGAAATGAAAATTGATCTGTTGTTATTGTTCGGCGCTTCGTTGCTGTTTGGCACACTTGTCGGTGCGCTGTGCCATCGCACTCGCGTGATACCACCACTGACTGGTTATTTGCTGTCGGGCATTTTATTCGGGCCCAGTGGCTTTAATTTATTTAGCGACAGCGACTGGCAAGACATACAATTGCTGTTTGATTTGTGTTTGGGACTGGTGGTGTATGAGTTGGCGCGACACATTGATTGGCGGTGGTTACGTGCAGATCGCAGCCTGATTTACACGACGTTGATTGATGGCGCATTAACGTGCTTACTTGTATCCATGACATTGACGCTTTTTTCGTTTTCACTGAGCACCAGTATTGTCGTCGGTATTATCGCCGTACAAACCTCACCCGCCATTGTGTTATTGGTGACGCAACAAATCGACGCCAAGGGCTACGTTACACGCCGTTTATTAACGTTAACAGGACTCAACAACCTGTTCGCGTTGTGTTTGCTGGCGCTCTTATTACCTTTTTTGAAAGACGATGTCTCGGCATTGGAAGCCATCGAGCTGTTGGCGCGCTTTTTAATTGGACCGCTCTTGATTGCTCTGTCGGTTCACTCCATTCAGTTTTTGCTCGCGCGTCAGTTGGGCATTCAGCAACGTGACGCGTTGCTGTTGATTGTTGGTGGCGTGGCCGTCACCGTTGGCCTTGCATTGACGCTGCAACTGTCGGTGCCGTTGTCGTTGCTATGGTTGGGCATGTTAGCCCGCAACGTGACGTTTCAATATCGCCCACCGCACGTCGACTTTAATGCCTTTATGCAACCGTTTGTCTTGGTGCTATTTGTGCTGGCCGGTGCGCGATTGTCTTTCAGCAGCGAGTTTTGGATGCTACTTGTCGTGCTTTTCGTGATTGTCCTACGCGCCAGTGTCAGTGCCGGTGCCAACTGGATCTATCGCCAACATCATTTATTAACGCCTCAACAGTGTTTGGCGCTTGGTATCGGTTTGGCGCCGATGTCGGCGCTGTCGATATCGATGTCAAATGCCGTACTGCAAGTTGCGCCTGAATTGAGCTCGACGGTCAAACCGCTCGTGTCTCAGTTGGTCGCGATTCAACATTTGATTGCGCCGATTGCTATGACTCTCGCACTACGCTGGGTCGGCGAGGCGCATCAGTCCACAACGGTGCAAACATCATGAGCGAGTTGACGTTTACCGCCAGCGAACCACTGACCATAGGCATTGAGCTGGAGCTGCAGCTGATTGCGCGTGACAGCAACAATTTGGCCACAGAATCAGCAGATTTTTTGCGGCGACTTGAGAGAAAGCCGATGCCCGGCGCGATAAAACCTGAGATCACGCAAGGCATGTTTGAAATCAATTCGTCGGTGCATCATCATGTCAACGATTTGTTTGCCGAGCTGATGCAAATAAAAGCCGATTTGAGCGCGGTTGCCGAACACAGCGGCATTGACATTTGTGGTGGTGGCACTCATCCGTTTCAACGTTGGCAACAACAACGGATCTTTCCGACCGAACGTTATCATCAAGTTTCGCAACGGTATGGTTTTTTAGCGCAACGTTTTACGGTTTTTGGTCAACACATTCATATTGGTTGCCGAAACGGTGATGATGCCTTGTTTTTGTGTCACGCGCTGGCGCGTTATCTACCTCATTTTGTTGCACTGTCTGCGTCGTCGCCGTTTTATCAAGGCACCGATTCCTTGTTTGACAGTTCGCGCCTGACGGTGGTGTCGGCATTTCCATTGAGTGGCATGCCTCCGTTCTTGTTGCAATGGCATGCATTTGAAGAACATTACAGCAACATGGTGACTCTCGGCATCATCGAATCCATTAAAGATTATTACTGGGATATTCGTCCTAAACCAGAATACGGCACCGTTGAGATTCGCATCTGTGATACACCGTTGACTATGGGGTGGGCCGCCGCACTGGCGGCGTATGCGCAGTTGTTGGCAGCCTGGCTGCTCGAAAATCGCCCTGTGCTTTCTGCTTCACTGTATTTGCCGTATTCGATGAATCGTTTTCGCGCCGGCCGATATGGTTTTGCCGCTGAATTGATCGATGCAGAAGACGGTGCCATTGTCGATCTTCAAACAGATGTCTTAAACACACTGAATCAGCTACGCCCCCACGTCGCTACTCTGCGTTGCGAAGATGCCTTTGACGCGCTGCTGTTGCGCGCTAAACAAATGCACAATGATGCCAGCCACAGCCGCGAACTTTTTGCGCAAACACGCAGCTTAGGTGATGTGGTAGCGATTAACAGCGAGTTATGGCGCGATTGCGAATCGTTTTTTCAACTGACGAATGCGTGAGATGGCATCGCACCAACAACAAACCTTACGGCGGTAGAAGCATGCTGGCACTGTTTGGGTTACTACTGATGGGGTTTGGCGTCAGCATGTCTGCCCAACCCGTGCAATTTTCAGAAGGTATTGTTGCGTTCAGTCGCTGGCGTTACTTTCATGTTTTTGAGGTACTGAGTCGATTGATCGTTGGCGGCTTGTTGCTGGTGTTTGCCAACACAGCACGGTATCCAACGGTGTTTTTAATCATCGGTGGCGTGTTTCTATTAGCGGGTAGCGCTCTTGCCTTAACGCCACCGCGCAAGCATCGCCAATTTGCTGAATGGTCCGCGCAACACTTCAAAAATAAGTTCCGCTGGATTGG
>JAYSCL010000003.1:1716-18841 GCA_041914905.1 Enterobacterales bacterium | reverse complement strand
GTTTTCCGTCTTCGTTTCCAATTGCCGCCACACGGTTTTGCCACCGGATGATTTGTCGATGGCGGCTAAGCGCGCTTCGTGCGCTACCAGTTCGGTATCCGAAGCGTTGATCACCGGCAGGCGTTGGCGATTGCTGCTTAAACGTTTGATGGTGCCTGCCGCCATCGCCGTGCCACTGTTGTCGCCGGAGCTTAAGGTCAAACTCGATTGACCTCCAGTCATCCGCAAATAAACATCACGCAGAATTTCAGCGTCAAGTAACGCGCCGTGCAATTCGCGGTGCGCGTTATTGATGTCGTAACGTTTGCACAGTGCGTCGAGGTTGTTTTTTTGGCCCGGATGCAGTTTGCGCGCAAGCAGTAGCGTATCCAGCACGCTGCAGTGATCTTCGACTTTGCTAAACGCCGGATCGGCACGGCGGAATTCGTGATTCAAGAAACCAACGTCGAATGCCGCGTTATGAATGACCAGTTCAGCACCGCGCAGAAAATCGAGAATCTCATCGGCTTTGTCTTCAAACGCCGGTTTGTCGGCCAAAAATTCGTTGGTAATGCCATGCACTTCAATCGCGCCCTGATCGATTTCACGGTGCGGATTAAAATATTGATGCAACGTACGCCCAGTGGGCCGCCGATTGATAATTTCAACGCAGCCAATTTCGATAATGCGATGGCCTTGTTCAGGTTCAAGACCGGTGGTTTCGGTATCGAGAATAATTTGTCGGGTCATGATGGTTCGGGTTGTGGGTTCGGGTTGCGGGAAAAGTCGTTTCGTGAAGACGTCACTGAAGTTATGTGTAAAAAATGTGGCGTTGGTGGTTCAGCTTTTTGTTTTTCCCGAACCATTAACCCGAACCCGAAATCAGTTGGTCTACCCCACGATTCGCCAGCTGATCGGCGCGTTCGTTCTCTGGATGACCGTCGTGGCCTTTGACCCAATGCCATTCGATTTGATGACGCGCCATTTCGAGCACCAAGGCTTGCCACAGATCTTGATTTTTGACCGGCTTTTTGTCCGACGTTTTCCAGCCGTTGCGTTGCCAGCCATGGACCCATTCCAGCACACCGCGACGGACGTATTCAGAATCCGTGGTCAAATCGACATGGCAGGGTTTTTTCAGCGCTTTTAACGCTTCGATCGCGGCGGTTAATTCCATGCGATTATTCGTCGTGTCGGCTTCGCCGCCAAACAACTCTTTTTCGTGTTGACCGTAGCGCAGCAACGCGCCCCAGCCACCGCGACCGGGATTGCCCTTGCAGGCTCCGTCGGTAAAAATTTCAACTTTGTTCATTCGCTTTCGTACGGGTGTTGATTTCGCGTCGTGGCAAGCGGCCAACATTCAGGATCGGCACTTGCAGCAAACGACGTTTTTGCAAACGCAAGGGCGTAAGTGGCCACACACGTTTTTGGGCGACGATTATATAGAGTGCGCCGGTCGGTGGTTGATGGCGTTTGCCCCAACGTTCAATAAATTCAAAACGGCGCAACCACGCGGGAGAATTGACCGGCAAACGAAACTCGCTGAACACCTGCGTTTGAATTTCAAAACCGAGCAGATGCAACCAGTCTTTGATGCGCGGTGTGCTCAAAAAACGGGCATCCCACGGCGTTTTATTACGGCGCCAAAACAGCCGACGAATGCCCCACAGGCTCCACGGATTTAACCCGATGATGATCAGATTGCCGTCGCCGATCAGCACTCGATTGGCTTCGCGTAACACATCGTGTGGACGCTGACAAAAATCCAGCGTTAGCGGCAATACGACCACATCCACGCTGTCGGTTTGCAAGGGCAAGGCATCCCCTTGAGCATGAATATCTCCGCGTTTTTCATCCACGCGCCAATGATTGCGCGTGCGCGAGCAACCGATATTCAATCGGTGCGCAAACGGGCCAATGCTGATCTGATGAAAACCAAAAACGGTGGGTAAACGCAGGCGTATCACACTTTCAATTTGGCGACGCAAATGCTGACCACCCGGTAACAATGCCCAGGGATCGTCGCTGTGTTGTAATGAAGCAATTTGTGGTTCAATGCGGCGCATGATGCTGAATGTTACGCGAATACCGGCCTTTGCCGACAACTATCTGTGGCTGCTGCAACGCGATCACAAGCCTTCCGTCGTGGCGGTTGATCCGGGTGATGCGGACGCGGTAATGCGCGTGTTGACACAACAACAGTGGACGCTTGCCGCGATCTTGGTGACCCATCATCATCGCGATCATTGTGGCGGCGTCGCCTTGTTGAAACGCCAATTTGGTTGCCCGGTGTGGGGACCGGCCATCGAAGCAATTGCCGACGTTGATCATCCAATCAGCGACGCTGGCGACATTGACGTGCCAACGCTTGGCGAGGTTAACGTACTGTCGTTGCCCGGCCATACACACGGGCATCTTGGCTATTTTGTCGACCGCGCGCTGTTTTGCGGTGATGTCCTGTTTGGTTCTGGCTGCGGCCGTTTGTTCGAAGGTACGGCGGCCCAAATGTTTGCCTCCTTGCAGCAAATCATTGCACTGCCTGATGACACCCAGGTCTATTGCGCCCATGAATACACCGAAGCCAATTTGAAGTTTGCCCTATCCATCGAGCCAGAACACCCCGTTTTGCGCACCCGCTTGCACCGCTGGCAGACCAATCCACAGCCCACCGTGCCGCTGTTTTTGGGCGAAGAAAAATGCAGCAATCCATTCCTGCGCGGTGATGACCACGACCTGCAACGTCGTGTTGGCGAACGCTGTCAGCGGCGTATTTGCTCGGCCTTGGACTGTTTTACCGAATTACGTCGTTTGAAAGATCAATTCCGTGCCTGAGCGAGTTGAGTCGCCTTGTAAAAAATTACGCTAACTATAAGAATTAAAAAGACTTTACAGTCACGTGACAGATTTTTACCATGACCGCCATCGCCTGCCTTGAAATAGGCAGACCAACCGCTGACTACGGAGTTTTGTTCATGCAGCAGCGCTTGCTCTCGTTGGCCATTCTCGCCGTGCTGGCCGGATGCCAAACCGTCAAATCCCCCGATTCTTCCGTGGTGGCTCAGATTCCACCGCCACCGGCCGCTGAAACAGAAGCCGCCGCCAACCCGACAGTCTCCGACGATGTCACCACTGTCGCCACGCTTGATACACCGGTAACCGCGCCTGAAGCCGTCGTTGACCACGAACCAACACAAGAAGAAATAATCGATCTGTGGATCCGCATTCGCGGCGGCTTGTCGTTTCAAGTGCCCGAAAACGATCAAGTGATTGCACAACGTGAATGGTATGAGCGCAATCAGGAATACATGGATCGCATGGCCGGTCGTGCACAAATGTATTTGCATCACATTGTCGAAACACTGGAACGTCGTCAGATGCCGATGGATCTGGCGCTGTTACCCATTGTTGAAAGTGCCTTTCAACCTTATGCTTATTCGCGTGCACGCGCGTCCGGTATTTGGCAATTTATTCCCGGCACCGGCAAACGTTATGGCCTGCAACAAAATTGGTGGCAAGACGAACGTCGTGACATTGTGCAATCCACCGAAGCAGCGCTCGATTATTTGACCAAACTGCATCAGCAATTTGATGGCGATTGGTTGCTCGCTGTGGCTGCCTACAACTGCGGCGAAGGCAACGTTGATCGCGCGATCCGCAAAAATAAAGCCAAAGGTCTGCCCTACGATTTCTGGTCGTTGAAATTACCGAAAGAGACACGCGCTTACGTGCCGAAATTATTGGCGCTGGTGCAATTGCTTGGTCAACCCGAACGGTTTGCTTTGCAATGGAAAAACATTCCGAACACGCCTTATTTCACTCGCGTGAAAGTCGATTCACAAATTGATATCGCACTGGCGGCTGAATTGGCTGGCATCAGTGTCGAAGAGATTTATCAGTTGAATCCGTCTTACACGCGCTGGGCGACTGACCCGAATGGCGAACATGAACTAGTGTTGCCAATCGCATCGGCCGAACGCTTTATGACCGAGCTGGAAAAGGTACCAGTCGATGAGCGCGTCAAGTGGTCACACTACACCGTAAAAAAGGGCGACACACTCGGCAAAATCGCTAAAGAGTTTCGTACCAGTGTTGAGCAGTTGCGCACCACCAATAAACTCAGCGGCAACAATTTGCGTTTGAGTCAAGATCTGTTGATTCCGAAGTCCACCACCGCGGCTGGACAACCGGCGCCTGTGGTTGCGTTTTTGTCTGCCCGCGAAAAAAATGAAATTTTGCGCGGCAACATCGGCGTGAGCGGGCTGCATGAAGTGCGCAGCGGTGACACGTTATGGTCGATTAGTCGCAAATACGGCGTGAAAATGGCCGATTTGCTTGCCGTGAATAATTTGAGTAAAAGCTCGACCTTGCGCGCCAAGCAAAAGTTGCGCATTCCAGGTCGTGGCGAATCCGTTGCCAGCACCGTTAAACGCAGTGAATCGACAACAACCTCATCGGGCCGCATTCGTTATACCGTGCGCAGCGGCGATTCGTTGCACCGCATTGCGCAAAAATTCAGTGTCAATCTTGATGATTTGAAACGCTGGAACAATTTGACCGGTGATGCATTACGCTCCGGCAAAAAGCTCACCATTTATTTGCGCGATGCAAACGGCGGTTAAGCGGCAACGATTCTCGGCGTAAAACGGACGGTACAGCCCACCAACTCACTGGAAACCGTTCGTCCTGAGCTTGTCGAAGGATGAACGGCAACGAACCGTGTAGAGTCCGCTCATAGTTCGACAGGCTCACCACGAACGGTGTTCTGCTGAGAGAGTTTACTTCGTTGTGGTTGTTTTTGTATTTACATCGCTCGACAACGCACCTAAAAACATCTTTTCCGACATTTCCTCGACTCGTTTATTTGTTAATCACCTGCAAGCACAAACGCGCTTGAAGCACAAACAATTCGAATGCCTCGGTTTCGGTATTGGATAGCGCTTCCTGACCATGATCGGCATAGAAAACGCCGATGGTTTTTCCGTTTACAACGAGTGGTCCAACTAAACAATCAGACGCATTGGTCGCTTTCAGCAACACACCAAATCCATAGCGATCACTGTCACGCCACGCCCACAGAATTTGATTCCCCGTCAGTACCGATTGCAACACTGGCGTTGTTGCCAAATCAAAAACAAAATTTTTCAACAAGCCGCTGGGCGGCCATTCAACAAAATACTTTGCGATTAATTGCGTACGCTGCTGATTAACCAACGCAACCCCCACTCGCGGCAAACCGGCGCCGCGTTGCAATCCTTCCAATACCAATTGCAACACGAGATTGATGTCCACTTTGCTCTGTGACATTAACGCCAGCTCACGCAACACCGCCAATTGCAAGCTGACATCGCTGCCCTCCTGCACGTTGGCATGGCCCTCACCGACGATTGGCTCCGCTCCGCGTCCAACAAAGAAACCGATAATTTCGCCGGCACCGCAGGATTTCAATATGTCACCCGCACGGTTCTGCGCTTCACGACGAATATCACGCCATTGTTCCGGCGTTTTACCGGTAAATTCAGCCAAGGTTTTGAGCAATTGCTGTGCCTCGTCTGAGCTCATCTCGAGATCGAGCTTGTGTGCCACGCTGTTGGCAAGTTGCACGCATTGCGCCGCATTGCTTTTACCATCGCCGCTGGTCGCCTGAATCAAGGTGTCGTTGATGCGCCATTCTTTTGCGAGTTCGGCCGTCAGCCGCTTTAAGGGAAATCCCAACGCTTGTTCCTGTGCTTTTTCCGGCGACAGACCCATTTCCATACCAACGGCAACCTGTTCTGCCTTTTCTCCCCCGCAAGCCCAGAACGACAGCTCGCCGATGTTGTACAACAGCGCGGCGATGAAAATTTCTTCGACATTTGGTTCGCGACGAGCGAGTGCAATTTCGCGTGCTTGCATGGCCGCATCAAAAGCGAACGCGATTTCTTTGCGCAGTGGTGCCAAGCTGCTTTTTTTCAACAATTCATCAAGCAACAAGGTTGCGATGCACAACGAACGAATGGTTTGGAAACCCAGCACAATCACGGCACGACTGATTGTGCTAATTTTTTTCTGCGAGGGATTAAACGCGACGGTGTTCGCCACGCGTAGGACTTTTGCCGTCATTGAGGGGTCACGTAACACAACCCGCGTCAGTTCGGCGGCATGACTGATCATAAATTCGTTGATCGAACCGATCTGACTTAGCGTTTGCCCAAACGACGGCAATTCAGCCGTCGCAATGAATTTCACCCACTCTTGGTAGGTTTTCGGCGCACTCATGGTGTTCCCAAAGGAGGTAATCCACCTGAGTATAGATGCTGAATAAGTGATCGAAAGTTTGTGCAACAAAAAAGCCGCTGATAGCGGCTTTTTTGTCGGATTACTGCAAACGTTAACCCTTGGCTTTAATACGATCGTTCACGTACTGAATCCAAGCGTTGGCGTTTTTAGCCGTCTTTTCATAACCAGCCGCCTTTTCCAGATTAGCGATGGCTTTGTTGTACTCACCGGCGTAAAACTGCGCAATACCAATATTCAGGTACACACGGCTTACATCCTTCAAACCACCTTTCTCGATGGCTTTGGTAAACACAGCGGAGGCTTCTTTCCATTTCTCCATCTCGGCATACAGTTCGCCTTGATAAGCGAGGAAAGTACCGTCATTAACGAACTTACCGGCCTCACCATAAGCACGCACTGCTTTATCCAACTCGCGAGCATTGGTCCACGCTTGTGCAACTTGACGCCACGTTTTCTCACTGGCGGCAACCTTGCCTTCTTCGATGGCTTTTTCCAACACCGCGGCCGATTTGTACGGAATGTTGTTCAACGAGTACAGCGACGACAGGTTTTTCAGATCGGCTTCTTTTTCAAGGAAACCGCGCAAATAAGCCAGTTCCATCAACGTTAAAGCTTCTTGATCTTTTTCCTGACGCAACAACAAGTTCGACAGCTGGTTCCAGTTGTTCTTGTTGTTTGGGTACTTGTCGAGCATTTCGCGAGCAACAACAATCGCCCCATCAAAATCCTTCAACTCGTAATGCGAAGCCAGCAAAATGCTGTACCAGCTTTCTTTCGGTTGTGGATGTTTGGTGATGGCAATGTACGTCGGGCAAATGGCGTCCTGAAACTTGTTCATTTGCGCATAAACGCTACCAAGCATCAAGTACATGTCCGGTTTAACGGCCCAAGCGTTGTCGAAATAGCTTTTCAACGCTTCAAGCGTTTTGGCCAGATTTTCAGTTGCGGAATAGAAGAACACCATATTCTGGCGCGCTTGCAACTCTTGCTGCTCTTGCATTTCGCCGGAGGCGACCGCGGCACCTTCAGCCTCAATGGCTTTGTTCCATTGCTGCTTTTGCGCATAAAGAAACGCCAAATTGTGCTGGATCGACGCCCGATCGTAATCACTCAGATTGCGCTCCAACAGCGGCGCGAGAATACCAATGGCTTCGTCATACTGATTTTTGCCAATCGGATCCTGGATCTTCGACAGCGCCTTGTATGTGCTTTCACTGGGCAACTTAATTGGACGTTTCGGACGATTCGGGTCCGGTTGTTCCGGGGCCAGCGGTTTGCAATTGGCTGTGTATTTGGTTTCCAGGTCAGCAGCGTTAACTGCAGCCACTGAAAAACCAAACATCGACAGAAGCGCAGCGTGTTTCAGCTTAAGTTTCATCGTCTGCTCCCGTCTCATTGCGACTTGTCGAGTTTGAAATCCAAGCAGAAGCGTTTACCTGGCGCCGCGACCGGCTTACCGTCAACGAAACTGGGCTTGAATTTCCATTTCAACAAGGCACGGCGTGCCTCCTGGTCAAACACGCGAGGTGGTTTGGCACTGGTTTGTTCCAATTCCTGTACCGCACCATCTGGCCCGACCGTCATCTTGAAGCAAACCACACCTTCGATGCCTTGTTGAGCCGCTTCACGCGGATAACGTGGAGGCAAGGTCGCAACCGGAATCGCTTCAGAGTCCATACCGGGTCCACCGGTCCCCGTATTGGGGCCCGAGAAGCCACCCGACACACCACCGATGGCGATACCATCACCACCGGACCCCATACCAACATTAGAGATCTTCAAGCCTTCGATGACCGGCCCTGATTGGGGACGTTCATTGGTTTGAACACGTTCAGCCGTTGGCGGTGGCGGTGCTTTCGGTGGTTCCGGTTTGCGCGGAACACGACGCTCTTTGGTCTTGGTTTCGTCTTGCGGCTTGATCATTTGAATATCAAGCGGCGGCGTTTTCGATTTGTCGACCTTGGCATCTTGGAAAACAATCAATGAAGCCATAAACACAAACAAACCGAAGGTGACTGATATACCGGCTAATAATGCAACAATAAGTTTGCCCATATTAGTTCACCGTCGCTGATACAGAAACGTTTTCAATACCCGCCATCTTTACCTGGTCGAGCACCTGAACAACGGTTCCCGTTTTGGAGCGCTTGTCAGCTTGAATAACAACCGCACCAATCGGTGTTTCTGCTTTGATGGACTCAATCGCCTGACGAACCGCGCCGGGTTCAACATTGCGTTTGTCGATGTACACCTGATTTTCAGCCGTCACACCGACAAACACATTGGCTTCCGGTTTCGCCGTTGCCAACGCCGCTGTCGGCGCAATAACTTGCACGCCAGCTTCTTTGACAAAGGAGCTCGTCGTGATGAAGAAAATGAGCATAATAAAAGTAACGTCCAGCATCGGCGTCATGTCGATCTGCGCTTCTTCCACCTGCCCACGTGATTTTCTTGCCATTGTGGTACTCCGTCAGTGATGCGGCAGACTGTCAGCCAAGGCATCAGCACGGTCACGCGCCATCTGCTCAACACGAGTACTGATGAACAGACCAGAAATCGCGGCCACCATGCCCGACATGGTCGGAATAGTTGCCATCGAAATACCGGCCGCCATCAAACGTGCGTTGCCAGAACCTTGGGACGCCAAAGCGTCAAACACAGTGATCATACCCACGACAGTTCCCATCAAACCGACTAACGGACATACGGCAACCAATGATTTGATCACACCAACACCGCTAAACAGCTTTTGAGAGGCTTGTGACACCCACGCATCGCGAATGCGATGCGCGGTCCACGACGTCGTGTCCTTGCGCGCGTGCCAATTTGAAATCACTTCGCGCGCGTCGCTTGGATACACCACATAAAAGTAATAAAAGCGTTCCGCTACCATCGCCCACTGCAAAATCAGCAGGCCAGCGATAACGTACAGAACCTGACCGCCCGAATCCATGAAACGGGAGACAAAGTCCAATAGCTCGGTTAACCAGATCATGGGCGAGCCCCTTTATTTTTCGTAGTGGCGCGCCAACAAACCTGTGCTTTGCTCTTCCAGCACTTGGATGATGCCTTTGCTCTTGCCTGACACGTAGGTGTGCAAGAAGACCAACGGGATCGCGGTGCACAGACCCTGAACGGTTGTAACCAGAGCCGCCGAAATACCACCGGCCATCAATTTCGGATCACCGCCACCAAACATCGTGATGACTTGGAACGTTTGAATCATACCTTGCACCGTACCGAGCAAGCCGAGCAAAGGACCAATCGCGGCGCAGACTTTCACAATTGCGATGCCGCGCTCGATTTTCGGCACTTCTTTCATGATGGCTTCATCGAGTTTTAATTCAAGGTTTTCGTTGTCCGCGTTTTTGTTAGCCGCATACACTTTGATGATGCGCCCCAGCGGATTGTCATCGCGTGGTGCATCGATATTTTTGAGCTGCGATTTGATTTTGGAGCCCATGATGGTCAACGTGAAGGTACGTTCCAACACGATCACCAAGCCCAAAGCCAACACAACGAAAATAATGATGTAGCCAACCGTGCCACCTTGGTCAAAGCGCTCTTTCCAGCTCGGAGCCAAGACGACCAGACTCAACAAAGCGCCACGGGTCGGGTCAACAAACAAGCCACCGAAACCGGAGCGGGTTTTCTCGAAATCAGCAGCGGACGAGCCGGCAATTTCAGGCTGACGGCTCAGCTCTTGCAGCTGTTTCGATTCAGGGCTGTACGTCGCGTACTCGCCGTTTTGAATCAGGTTAAACGCACCCACGCGGATCACTTCGCGTTGTTGCACTTGACCATCACCGGTGGTCACATTGCCTTGGAAACGAACGACTTTGCCTTGCTCGGTCATTTCACGTTGCATTTCCACACGCAGTTGTTGCAAATCGGCCAGTTTCGGCAAGCCTTTTGATTGCGCCATTTGCTCGAGGAATTTTTCACGGCCAGGGAATTGCGCACTGGTGATCGAACGATTCAGACGCGCAGCGGTGTCGCCCGAGACTTGACGTACCACACCAAACAACTCGCCCAAGTCACCAACACGTTGGTTCTTGGCTTCTTCGAGCTTCGCCAGCTCTTCTTCATTACGCTTGAATTCGGCTTGCAAACGATCGCCTTCCGATTCCAAACCGGCCAACTCTTGTTTGGCTTGGTTCAACAACGCGGCTTGCTGATCGCGCGCAGCGCGGAACTGCTCTTCACGTTTTTTATTCAGTTCGCTGTCAGCGCCTTGTGATTTGCGGACCATGTCCAGCAATTGATCAAGGCTGGCGGCTTGCGGAGCATCAGCAGCCATCGCGCCCGTGGCGGCAAACAATGCACCGGCGACCAGTGCGGAAATAATACGTTTCATTATTGAGCCTCCACAGCGGCTTTGATCGGCAGGTTCAACAGATCTTTACCCGCTTGGTTACGCGCCATGCGCAAACCTTGCGTGATCGCGGTGCGATACTCATCGCCCAGCTTTTGCCATGAACGTGCGTCGTTATCCCATACATAGGAATCGTTGCCATCCAAGGTTTGATACATCAAAGCCGTACGGCCCCAACGCAGGAAATCAACGGTGCGCTCTTCACCTTCCAGTTTTGCTTGGTAAGCTTCGATGCTGGTGCCGTAGTCCATCTCAACCGTGTAAGCTTCGAGAATTTGACGGTATTTTTCGGCGGTGGTGATGTCGGCACGTTGCAAGTTGGTGCGCAGCTTTTGCACGCGCTTTGCGCGCTCTTCTTGCAGGAAAGGCAGGTCCAATTTCACAAACTGATCAAGCGTATCAACCATTTGTTGCATCAACGGTGCGATACCTTTTTCGGTGTCGTCAACTGAAGCAATTTCTTGCTTCATCGAACCCATTTCGGTGGTTTGGCTTTTCACCATATCGCGCAGTTGAGCGTTGTACACTTTCAAACTGTCGATACGTTGCAGCAACGATTTGTATTCACCGGCCATATCAGCTTTTTGTTCGGCCAGATTGTCGATGGTTTTTTGGCTGTCCGCGGCGGCGCGGGTAATTTGCTTTTGCAGAGCCAAGGATGCGTCGAGCGCGCCCGAAGCCAGCGCAGCACCCGAAACGAGGCTGGCAGCTGCGGTCGCAGCGACCACCCAACGAGTTTGGAAACGCATGGGCATGATTCTTCCTAACAGTGTGTGAGGATTGGGGGTTGTTCCGCCCGGAAAACCGGACCAAAACCACCCAAGGGAAAACAGAACGCGAGGCTATTTGGCATAGCTCTAGACGCGAGAAACCCTGCCCCCTCAGGCAGGCCCGGACTATATGCCAGTGACTTTGTAACCGTCAATGTGGAATTATTACGGTTGAAACAGGTTGGAATGTTGTCGTTTAACTGCAAATTTTGTTTCCAATAGTCATCCGAACACGTGCTAACGTGTAGGTGGCCAGACCATCTTAAAGTACAGCTGAATTCGGCTAGTTTCCCGTGTCGCTTGGATTCTTAAATGTGCTTGACAAATGGCAGTAGGGATCTTCAACAAACAACCAGAATAATCGTACTCACCAACATTTCTCATTTAAGTGAAAAGCTATGGCCTTGCAGCCTGAATTATTACAAACATAAAAGGATGATCATCAAATTTTTATAGATATAGGCTTATTAATGGTCTGACATTTGCGCATTGCAAATGTATGTCAGGTACAAATGATAAAAGGGAAGCACACCTCATTACATTAGATACAATAGAGGTGCAACTTGCGGTCGCTCACATAATCAAAAGAAGGTGAAATTTCTGCGCCTTCCATTGCTCATCATAAAGAAAATTATGTCTTGTAATTATAATATGTCACCCAACGATTGAGAATTGACGAAACAATTTCAAGCTGAGATGAGTAGTTTTTCCACATACCGACAGAGCTAGAATAGAGTGGTTTAGCAACCTGAGCAGCTGATGGTGTTGAAATTGCTCGTCCGCTTGACAGCTCTCTGTATCGTAAAATATTTTCATCCCAATTTAATCCAAGAAACTCTATCATGCTGGTTGTAGTCTGCATAAAATCGTTAACCAAATCTTCATATTTTACGCGAAGCACACGCAGGCTTGTTGCTCGCTTCAGCGCAGCCTCGGCAGCAAGCATGGTTTCGTCAAAGTAATTTGCTGTTTCAACAATATCCAGCATACTAATCGTAGAGGGATTGATTTGGAAATACTGTTTGTATGCGCTAAGCACTGCATCACGAGGGTCTCGCATGACAAAAATGACTTGTGCATTAGGAAACACCGTTGCAATGAGCCCAAGATAGGCCAAGTTCTGTGGAAGTTTGTCAACAAATCTATTTGGCTGTCGGGGAACTCGCTTGGGCACAGACGCCCAATATTCGCGCTGAAGATACGCTCGTTCCTCTGCATCGATATTGATGAATTGTTCCCAAGACTTTGCGTCTACTCCAGCCTTAGTCAAAATACCTGCCACGTGCGGACTTTCATCAGAAGTTGCAATAGCCGGATGTGCGGCGAGAATTTGCTCAAATAATGTAGTCCCAGATCTTGGAAAGCCCACTAGAAATATGGGACTTGCTTGCTCGGAGGCTGACTGTACGGATCTATCTTGCAGAGTTTCATAGAATCGACTTAATTCTCTTATCAGAGCGATAGAGTAATGTGAATTGGTCGAGACGTATGATTTTGCCCAACGTTGAGTGCTGCTATTTTGGCTTACAAAAGCACCCCACGCATTGGAAAAGTCGCCGCGCTCCTCGAAGGCTTGCCCCAATTCGTTGAAAATGGACGCAACACTTAAATAGCTACCTCTGTCGAGGTGCAAACATTTAGTTAAAAGTGTGGACGCACTATCTAAATCGCCTTGGCGTATTTTCGACCAAGCTTTATTCGCCATCGCTAAAACATTTTCTGGCTCAACCGCAAGTACTCTATTTGAGATGACTTCGGCCTCCAGAGGCGAAGACATCAGTCTGTGCAAATCGGCGATTTCGACTAAAACCGATGCAGCATTTGGCGCTAAGCGTTCCGCACGCCTCAGCGTATCGAGTGCTCGCTGGAACTTACCGATTTTTTTGTATAGTGTGGCCAGATTTATTAGCGGCTCAACTACTGAAGGTTCACATTGTGACGCCTTAGCGTATGCCTTTTCGGCCTTTACTACATCGCCCAAGTCATAATAGATAAGTCCCATGAGGTTGTACGCGTCAGCGTTTTTCGTCGAATGTTTTGCGACGATGTTTATTCGATCTAAGGCGGCATTTAAATTGCCTTCCAATCTATATGCGACCGCCCTCAAATAACCTATTTTGGGATGCTTACTTTTTCCGTTTTCGATTTGATCAAGTAATGCGCCTGCTAATTTATAATCGCCAGACCTCAACGCATTGACTGCTTTGTTCAGTAGATAAGCTATGTCGACAGCCGATTTTTTTTCACCACCAATTAAGTTCATCAATAATTCCCGCGTTGAATTCGCTCGATCAATAAAGTGAGCTCAGCCTAGCCACGACAGAGGATTCGCTACTGTGGCTTGTCAAACAAACCGTGATGCTTTCACTTCCATTTACAAGTAAAAAAGCACTTTGTTGGGAGCAAAGGAATCGCCTCACACTTTTTTTATCCGACTATCATTCCGATGGATGCCGCAAAATTGCTTGCATCCATCAGCGTACTGTCTCTTACCGAAACTCAAGAGATGGGTTGTGCGCCAAAACTAGTGCCCGATATTTTTATCCAAGAATGCCATGACTTTGGTATAAAAATCCTCGCGATTCTTTTCGTTGGCAAACCCGTGGCTTTCGCCTGAAAACTCGATTAGCTCAAAAGGTTTGTGCGCTTTCTTCAATGCGGCCTTCATTCTTTCCGCATGCTCGATTGGTACGCGTTTGTCCTCTTGACCATGCGCTAGCAATACCGAAGCTTTAATTTTATGTGCAAAGTTCACTGGCGATATGGATTTCAGCTCTTCTTCATTGTCTCCAATTTTTTCCATAATATCGTGGCGACCATAGGCGGACTCTTGAACGTCACCAATTTCATGTTTTAACGTCATGTCATACACACCCATAGAACCGACAGCGCATTGGTACAAATCGGGATCCCGTGCTACCCCCCATACGCTGGCATAGCCACCATAACTGTGTCCCATGATGCAGATACGCTTCGCATCTGCTATGCCCTGGTCAACCAACCAACGGGTAGCATCAACCAAGTCATCTTGCATAGTGGTACCCCATTTACGGTAGGCACCATATTCGAACTCTCTTCCATAACCTCCGGAGCCACGATAATTTACCTGCAGTACAGCATAGCCATTGCTTGCCAACATCTGAACTTCTTCGTTATATCCCCAGTAGTCACGGACTCCAAAGGGACCGCCGTGCACCAATAAAACGGTAGGTAGTTTGGTGGGCTCTTTATTTGCGGGCACAGTCAGATAAGAGTGCAAAATGACTCCATCGCGGGCTTTGATCACTTTCGGCTGCATAACCGATAGCGTTCGGCCTTTCATCCAAGGTAGACGATCTGCATATTTCGTAATTTTTTTATTTTGAACGTCTACATAATAATATGAGCCGGGGTCGGTATCGGACGACGCGGAAACAAAGGCCTTCGTTCCATCCAAACTAAAACTCCGAACACCAATGCGCTTTCCGGGAAGCGCTTGACTCGCCAATTTATACACAGTTTTTTCAGGTTCATTTCCTGGTAATAGATGGAGCTTAGGCAGCCCATCATACGAGCGAAAACCGATTACTGATTTACCATCTCCAGACCAAATAACATGACCTTCTTCAACATCGACAGTTGAACTTTGGTAAATCGCTTCTTTCACTCCTGTTTTAAGATTAAGCGAATATAAACCACTAATTGATGACTCTATATTCGAGGCAATCAGGACGGTCTGATTGTCATTGAAAAAAGTGATGGGGCTCCACACACCAACAGCCGGTTTTCCACTAAATATTTTTTTGAACTCAGCTTCAGCGGACTCACGGTAATACAATTCTTGTACATGATCAGTTGTGACACGCTCAGCAAATCGTGGCAAATTAGTTTGGTCCAACAACAATCCGGAGTTTGTAACAGGAATCGTTTCGATGGACGTCTGTTTTCCTGTGAATATATTCAGTCTAAGTATGCTCGGCTTAGACTCACCATCCGTTCCCGACGTCCAGGGGTATTTTGCAATTAACACTTCTTCTGGGTTTTCTGGCAAGTAATCTTTAACCACCATACTCGCGTACTCACCTTGTGCCTGACTTGTTTTCGATGGAGCAGCACGACTCAAATCCTCACGACCGGCACTGGGTCCAAAAATCGTTACACGCTTTGAACCATCGATATTAACGGCCAAGACATCAGGATCCCGCCATTCTTGTTCCCAGCGCCCCATTTTGATACCGGCCCGAACAATTAATCGTTCATTCTTGCCCCATGCTACATCAAGGACGCTATCAGCATCTTTCATTCCCATCCGGGAGTGTCCGGAGCGAAAACTCAATTTGCTGATTATCTCGTTTTTCTTTAAATCAACAATTCGCAATTCAGTCTTATCTCGCGTGGCACTGTCCCCATCGTCAATTTTGGCAATAATGGCCAGATAATCACCACTGGGTGATAAAACGAAATCTTCGTACTGAGGCTGTTTTACAAAATCTTTTATGTCATAAGAATACGCCGCAGAACTTAACAATATGAAAAAATAACCTCGCCATTTTGCTACTGCCATTTGCAACTCCCTAAATTTAATAACGGTAAATTAATTAACCGTTTTAGTTTAACAATCCTTACGCAAATTTAAAATGCTTACAAAGGTTCACAATAATCAATCGATAAAAAAAGGCGCCTTCCGGCGCCTTTTTTATCTCAGCTGAAATTAGAAATGATATTCAGCACTCAACTCCAGACGACGAGGTTGTTGATAAGAGGTTGGCAACAGATAGGTTGCATCAGCACTTGGCACTGTTTGAAAATCAGCATCCTCCTCACCCGTTTCAACCACCTCAGTTGCATTTTGTGCGTCAAACACGTTCAGCACTTGAGCACGCAACGTCAAATCACCTTTCTCGAACTTGACGTTATATTGCAACGACAGGTCCAGAGATGTGACCCAGCCAGTACGACCAAACGAACCACGTTTTTGCAGCTGACCACCGCAGTAGAAGGATTCATTGCCGTATTCAGCAGCAAATGCATCCGTCGGGTGATTACCAAAACAGTTGATCGGGCGGCCAGAAAATAACGAATAATTGAAGCCACCGATCAGACTATCGGTCAACGAATAGCTGCCCCAAACCTTCACTTGATGACGACGATCATTCGGCAAGTAGCCGTAAGAACCGTCGGTCAAACCTGGTTGGTCAAACAAGGTCGTCAAACCAGCATCAGCTTGGTTGTTATCTGAACGGACAAAACCTTCGTTGTTACCATAGCTTTGTGACCAGGTATACGAAGCGTTCAACGCCCATTTACCATCCCAAGGATGTGACAACTCAAAATTCAAAGCATTATATAAACGCTCTGATTGAGGATAACCCAAACGGGCGGCATCCAAAGTGACCGGAGTTTCAGCCACACCATCGCCATCAGTGTCGATGTTCATGGTGATTTCTTGACCCGGGTTACCCAGCACGTAGTAGTCGAATCCACAAGCAAAGTAATTCAACTCAGCGCCTTCGATGTCACCATCGTGGTCACAGTCATTACCCAGCAAGCTCGGGTTGTTTTGGGCGAAGTAGCTATTCAACGCAGCGTCGACAGCCATATCTTCCAATGTCTGTTTCAAGTCACGACGAATGAAACGCACACCACCTTTCCAGCCATCCGACAATTCCGTTTCAACACCGATAATCAGCTCATCTTGGTACATCGGGTCGATGTCTTGGTCGACAATTTGTCGAGTGTCTTTCAC
>JAYSCL010000003.1:0-1616 GCA_041914905.1 Enterobacterales bacterium | reverse complement strand
TCTTCTTGGTCGATACCAAAACGCAAGGTATGGCTGTCGCCTAAGTACAAGTCAAAATCAACGCGCATTGCCGTACGTTCGTCAAATGCCGATCCACGGAACGTATTGCCCCAGCAACCGCGGATCTGATTCACACCAGAGCGACGATCGATAACAATAGGACAAACATCACCAGGACTCGTGTCAGTTAAATCGGCTTCGCCTTTTCCGTACAATGCAGAAATTGTGAAATCGTCTGTGATGTTACCTGTGTATTTCAGAATGTTGGTCTCACCACCACGCTGATTAGTAAACTCAACCGCAGCACCAGACGCGACAACTTCAGTAAAAGGGTTATATCTGCGTTGTTTATTCTCGGTGTCATTTTTATCGGAGAATAAGGTATAGCTCAACGTATGATTGTCGGAGATATTCCAATCAAGGCGTCCACCCCAAAATGCGTCGCTGTTTTCGCTTTCGACGAATGTTGAAGTCGTATAATTGTCGGTTTCGATATTACGCGGATTGAACAACGCAAAGAAGAACAGTTTGTCTTGAACAATCGGACCACCAGCCCAAATATTCAGGTCAGTACGCACAGTTTTATCACGCTCGCGCTCACCCAAACGAGCATTAACCAAGTTACCGGTATTGGGGTCAGTTGTCAGATAATCAACATTCGGGCCGGTGCCCGTAAAATCACTGATATATGGACGGTGATACACGTTCATACCGAATTCAAATGTATTGGTACCGCTTTTTGACACAGCGTTCACAACACCACCGGTTGAGCGACCAAACTCAGCTGAATAACCACCAGTTTTGATTTGGAAATCTTTGTAAAATTCGAACGGAACAGTGGAGCCGCCCAAGCCATTACGGAAATTAGTGGTGTTAAAGCCGTTGATGTAATAAACGTTTTCGCCAACGGTAGAACCTGAGAACGATGGCAAGAACGACGCGCCGTTTCCAGCGAACGCGCTGTCACCTTCAACGACACCTGGTGCCAACATGGTCACAGCCGAAAGATTGCGCGCGACAGGCAGCATATCGATTTGGGTTTCACCGATAACCAAACCAGAGTCAGTTGACTCAAGGTCGATCACCGAAGGACGAGCCCCGACAACCTCGATTACTTCTGCACCACTTTCAGCTGAAGCAACGTCAAACACCGCAACTGCGTTACCACCCAAGTGAACCTTTACGACTTGGCGGCCAACAACAACATCACCGCGACGTACTGTTACTTCGTAGCTACCCAATGGCAGCTGTGGAAAACGGTAGTTACCCGATGCATCGGTTTCAATCGAACGTTCCAAACCAGTGTCTTGGCTTTTAACCGTAACTGAAACACCACCAACTGCTTGGCCGGATTGCGACATGACAGAACCAGTGATACCACCAGTTGTTTCACCTGTCGCCAACGCAGCTGGAGCAACAGCCCATAAAGCAGCGCTGACTGCAGCGGCTGTCACGGACTTTGCCCAACGTTTTTTAAATTGAGTACTCAATGTAGTTCTCCCTGGTTGTCATGAGGGTTCACGGAAGCTTGACGGTTCAGCGTTATTTTTCGCCGATACTCAACAAGCTCGGCCGAGAGGTCGGCCTGATCTGTCCGGGGGCGATACTAACTACAG
>JAYSCL010000002.1:147174-225044 GCA_041914905.1 Enterobacterales bacterium | reverse complement strand
GGGTGGAGCCGTCACGCCGGCGATAGGCGGCCACCTGTTTAATATCTTGGAATGGTCGACTTTTGTCCTTGGGTTCGTCAAGCCACCTTGGTGCTGCACTGCAGCATAAACCAAAAAGCATTTGACTGCCCCCGATTTTGCCGGCTATAAAGGCCACAATTACGTATCACCGCCATCTGGTCGTCGGGCTTTCAAGGGGCTACAACCAGCGTTCTTCGGCGGTTCAATCGGCCTTCTGGCTCTGGCTTTACGGTCAAAACCGTTTAAAAAAATGAACATATCAGCACGCAAACCGTTAGTTGGCATCATCTGTGACGTCCGCATGATGGGGCAGCACCCGTTTCATGTGGCGGGCGACAAATACATTCGTGCCGTTGAGCAATGTGCCGATGTGCTGCCGGTATTGCTGCCGGCGTTTGGCGGCAGCATTTCAAATGATGAAATTATTGCCCATTTTGACGGTTTTCTGTTTACCGGCAGTCCCTCAAACATCGAACCCCACCACTATGGCAAGCCACAGGCTAAGGCCGATGACTTTAATGACCCGCAGCGTGATGCGACATCACTGACGCTGATCCCCGCGCTGATCAATGCTGGTGTGCCCGTGTTTGGCATCTGCCGCGGCTTTCAGGAAATGAATGTGGCCTACGGTGGCAGCCTACATCAGGAAGTGCATAGGGTAGAGGGGTTCAATGATCACCGCGAAGACAAAGAGGCGGCGCTCGACATTCAATATGGGCCGGCGCATGACGTATTGCTGGAAAAGGGCGGCATGCTGGCCCGCATTATTGGTCAAGATCGCATTGTCGTGAATTCGGTTCATGGTCAGGGGATTGATCGTCTTGCTCATAATTTCGCGGTGGAGGCGCGCGCCCTTGACGGGCTGGTCGAGGCCTATTCAGTCCGCGATGCGTCGACGTTCGCGCTCGCGGTGCAATGGCACCCCGAATGGAAAGCAAAAGATAACCCCGATTCGGTAAAAATCTTCCATGCTTTTGGGGAAGCCTGTCGGCAACGTCGGCAGCAGAAAATCCGTTAACTAATTTTAGGTAGCATGAGCGTTTTGGCTCACGCTATCAGGCAAGGACCAAACAACATGAGTCAGCAAGTACAAACCATCGAAGATCTTCAACAATGGATGGCAGAACGCCGCATTACCGAAGTGGAATGTCTGGTGCCGGATATCACCGGCATTGCACGTGGCAAAATTATTCCCGCAAACAAGTTTTTCCGTGAGTCCATGCGCCTGCCGGAAGGGTTGTATATTCAAACCGTTACTGGCGACTGGCCAGATGATGAAGACAGTATTATTGCGGCCACCGAAATTGATATGGAAGTGCGTCCCGATCCGAAAACGGTCTGCCTGGTGCCGTGGGCGGCGGAGCCCACCGCGCAAGTGATTCACGATTGTTTTTATCGTGATGGCAGCCCGGTGGATTTGGCACCGCGTTCGGTGCTGAAAAAAGTCTTGAAGTTGTATGAGTTACAAGGTTTCGAACCGGTCGTGGCACCGGAAGTAGAATTTTATCTGGTCAAACAAAACACCGATCCAGATTATAAATTGGAACCGCCGGTCGGTCGTTCGGGTCGTCAAGAATCGGCGCGTCGTTCATACGGTATTGATGCCGTTAACGAATTCGATCCGGTGTTTGAAGACATGTATGACTATTGCGAGGCGATGGAACTTGACATCGACACGCTGATTCACGAAGACGGCGCCGGTCAAATGGAGATCAATCTGTTGCACGGCAACGCGGTTGATTTGGCTGACCAAGTATTTTTGTTCAAACGAGCCATGCGTGAAACGGCGTTGCGCCACGGTATTTACGCCACGTTTATGGCAAAGCCAATGGAAGGTGAAGCCGGTTCGGCGATGCATGTGCATCAATCGTTAGTGGATAAAAACACCAAAAACAATGTGTTCTCGACCGCTGACGGTGAACCAAGCGAAGTATTCTTTCATTACATTGGTGGTTTGCAAAAATACTTGCCGATGGCGATGAGTTTAATGGCGCCCAATGTCAACAGTTATCGCCGCATTATCAAGCATGCGTCGGCACCGATTAACGTGCAGTGGGGGTATGACAACCGTACCGTTGGCTTGCGCGTGCCGTATTCATCGCCGGCCAATCGCCGCATCGAAAATCGCATTATTGGCGCGGACTGCAATCCGTATTTGGCGATGGCGGCAACATTGGCGGCGGGTTATTTGGGCATTATTCAACGCATCAAACCGCGCGATCCGGTACCCGGTTCGGCATATGATCTGCCATTTGAATTGCCACGCAACTTAATCGATGCAACGCAAAAATTGCGCGACAGTGATGAATTGAAACAAGTACTGGGCGAACGCTTTGTACGTGCCTATTGCTCAGTAAAAGAAAAAGAATTCGAAACGTTCAGCTCAGTGATCAGCTCGTGGGAGCGTGACTATCTGTTGTTGAATGTGTGAAAAGCGTTGCGGGTTCGGGTTGTTGGTTCGGGATAAAAGTCGTGCTTTGTTTCTTTTACCCGCCACTCGAACCTGCAACGCGCAACCAAATAAAAAAGTTAATCGGAGATACTCACCATGACGACCACGGCCGAACTCCGTGCACGCGATGCTGCTCACCATATGCATCCTTTTTGTGACAACAAAGCCTTGCGCCACGATGGCACGCGGGTGATCACAAAAGCAGAAGGGTGTTATTTGTGGGATTCCGATGGGCACAAGGTGCTCGATGGTTTTGCCGGTTTGTGGTGCGTCAACGTCGGTTATGGTCGCAAAGAACTCGCCGAAGTTGCAGCCAAACAGATGAATGAGTTGCCGTATTACAATCTGTTTTTCAGAACCACAACCACCCCCGCCATTGAACTCGCCGAATTAATCACTTCCGTTACACCTAAACACATGACGCAAGTCATGTTCACCGGCTCGGGTTCCGAATCCAACGACACGATCTTTCGCATGGTGCGACGTTACTGGGATATCAAAGGCAAACCGAAAAAGAAAACGTTTATTTCGCGCAACAATGCCTACCACGGTTCGACCGTCGCGGGCGCCAGTTTGGGCGGCATGAAATACATGCACGAACAAGGCGATTTGCCGATCCCGGGGGTAGTGCATATTGAACAACCCTATTGGTACGGACTGTGTTTTGACAAATCCCCCGAAGAGTTTGGGCTGCAAGCTGCACGGTGGCTCGAAGATAAAATTCTGCAAGTGGGGCCCGAAAATGTCGCCGCGTTTATTGGTGAACCGATTCAGGGTGCTGGCGGTGTAATCATTCCGCCGGCGACTTATTGGCCCGAAATTCAACGCATTTGCCGCAAATACGATGTGCTCATTATCAGCGATGAAGTGATCTGTGGTTTTGGTCGCACAGGCCAGTGGTTTGGCTGCCAGCATTTCGGTGTTGAACCCGATTTCATGCCAATCGCCAAAGGTTTGTCATCCGGCTATTTGCCGATTGGCGGTGTCGTGATGGCCGATTACATCGCAAAGACCTTGGTTGACGAGGGCGGTGATTTCAATCATGGCTTTACCTATTCTGGTCATCCCGTGTGCGCCGCGGTGGCCGCCGAAAACATTCGTATTCTGCAGCGCGAAAAATTGGTCGACCAAGTCCGTGACGTGACCGGCCCCTATTTGACAAAAAAATTGCAGGAAATCGCCGATCACCCTTTAGTGGGCCAAGTGCGCAATATCGGTCTGGTCGGCGCCATCGAGCTGGTGAGCAACAAGCAAACGCGGGCGCGCTGGGAAAAAGCCGGCAAAGTCGGCATTATCATGCGCGATCACGCACTGCGGGAAGGGCTTGTTCTGCGCGCTACCGGCGACACCATGCTATTGTCACCGCCTCTTATCATGACCACCACGCAAATTGATGAATTAATCGACAAAACCAAACGTGCATTGGAATTGACGCTTAAGAGCTTGTGATTTAAAAAGGCGCAGCTCCAAACTTTATGGAGTGGGACCTTTATTTTGTACGAAATAAATACACTGTGCCGGGCAGGCCGGGACAGAAAAGAGAGGGGAAAGCACATGGCACTGAAGAAATTGGCCGCCAGCTTGAGCGTCGCTGCAGCGTTAGCGCTGACCGCGTGCAATAAAGAGCCGGCGCAAGAAGAGGCCGCCGCCGCACCGGCTGCTGAAAAAGTGTTGCACGTTTACAACTGGAGTGACTACATCGATGACAGCGTCGTCGCTGATTTCACGAAAGAAACCGGCATCAAAGTCACATATGACACCTTCGACACCAACGAAGGACTCGAAGCCAAGTTGTTGGCGGGCGGCACTGGTTTCGATCTGGTGGTTCCCTCCAGTCAGTTCCTCGGTCGCTTGATCCAGGCCGGTGTGTTCCAACCGCTCGACAAATCGAAACTGAGCAACTGGAACAATCTTGATCCCAAATTCATGAAGTTGTTGGAAGCCTACGATCCGGGCAATCAACACTCCTTGCCGTATCTGTGGGGCACTACCGGTATCGGTTACAACGTGAAGCGCATCAAAGAGATTTTTGGTGACAACGCGCCGGTTGATTCATGGGAACTGGTGTTCAAACCAGAAAACATGGAAAAACTGAAAAAAGCCGGTTGTGGCGTGTCAATGCTGGATGCGCAATCGGAAATTATGGCGCCAGCGCTGAATTATCTGGGTAAAGATCCCAACAGCCTGACCGAAGCGGATTACGAAGAAGCTGGTGCGATGCTGCAAAAAATTGCGCCCTATGTCACTTACTTCCACAGCTCGCAATACATCAACGATTTGGCCAACGGTGACATCTGCGTCGCTGTGGGTTGGAACGGTGATGTGCTGCAAGCCGCATCGCGTGCTGAAGAAGCGAAAAATGGTGTAGAACTGGCCTACAACATTCCGAAAGAAGGCACGGAAATGTGGTTCGACATGATGGCGATTCCAAAAGATGCCAAAAATGTTGAAGAAGCCCATTTGTTCATCAACTACATTCTGCGTCCGGACGTGATTGCGAAGATCAGCAACTACGTTGAATATCCGAACGCGAATGCTGCGGCATTCCCGTTGGTCGCTGAAGAAGTGCGCACCAATCCGACGATTTATCCGCCGGAAGACGTGATGGCCAAACTGTGGACATTGCGCATTATGCCGATCGAAATTGATCGCGTCATGACGCGCGTATGGACCAAAGTGAAAACGGGTCAGTAAATTGTTATTCCGCCCTCAGGTGCAAGCCTGAGGGCGTTTTACTTCATAGCCATCTCAACAATATTCAGCCGCCGCTTCTGCTTTGGCAGGACGCCAATCGTCATTTTGTCTGTGTATTTTTGAGATGACTTCACCCACACGAATTGCGAATCACCTGGAGTTTTATAATGGCCGCTGTTGAAAAGCCTGCAACCAGTTCGGTTACCACTGCCAAGCAAGGCAACGAAAAGTACGTGCAAATTGAGGGCGTCACCAAACGCTTTGGCGATTTCACGGCCGTTGATAATGTGTCATTCAATATTCGCCAAGGTGAAATCTTTGCATTGTTGGGCAGTTCGGGTTGCGGCAAATCGACCTTGCTGCGCATGCTTGCCGGATTTGAAACGCCGTCAGACGGCAAAATCACCATCGATGGTATCGATCTGGCAAAAATTCCGCCGTACAAACGCCCTATCAATATGATGTTTCAATCGTATGCACTTTTCCCGCATATGTCGGTTGCTGAGAACATCGCGTTTGGTTTGAAGCAAGACAATATTCCCAAAGATGAAGTCAATGCGCGTGTTGATGAGATGATGAAACTTGTCGACATGACTGCTTACGCTAAACGCAAACCGCATCAATTGTCCGGTGGTCAACGTCAGCGGGTGGCGCTGGCGCGCAGTTTGGCCAAACGCCCCAAATTATTATTGCTGGATGAACCGATGGGGGCGCTCGATAAAAAACTGCGTGAGCGCATGCAATTGGAAGTTGTCGACATTATTGAAAAAGTCGGTGTCACTTGTGTGATGGTGACGCACGATCAAGAAGAGGCGATGACAATGGCATCGCGCATCGCGGTGATGAGTCACGGTCGCATTTTGCAGATTGGTGCGCCGGCCGAAGTGTATGAAACTCCCAACTGCCGTTTTAATGCCGAGTTCATTGGCTCAGTGAATATGTTTGAAGGTAAGTTGGTGGTCGATGAACCCGATTTTGTCGAAATTGAATCACCACAGTTAAGCAACCGCATTTATGTCAATCACGGCATTACCGCCACACATGGGCAAGATGTCGCCGTGGCGATTCGTCCCGAAAAGCTGGATGTTTCAAAAACCAAACCCGAAGGTGACAAAAACTGGGCGAAAGGCAAAATTGCCAATATCGCTTATTTTGGTTCACATTCCGTGTATCACATCAAATTGGACAGTGGCAAAAAAATACTAGCCAACTCATCCAACTTTGAGCGCAACTTGACTGAACGCCCGACCTGGGAAGATGAAGTGTACGTATCCTGGCAACCGGAAAGTGCCGTGGTGCTGACAATATGAGTATGAAAAACTTTCAACAGCACCCGAGTGCCAAGTGGGCTGTGATCAGCGTGCCCTATTTGTGGATGATTATGTTTTTTGTCATCCCCTTTATCATTGTATTTTACATCAGCTTTTCGAAGTCGATTATCGGTATGCCACCTTATGCCTCGTTGTGGCAGCAAGTCGATGGTGGCATGCACCTGGTGTTGAATTACAAAAACTACACGAATATTTTTGATCCCAGCGACATGCTGTACATGACCGCCTATGGCAACTCATTGAAGTTGGCGGCTGTCAGCACTTTGCTGTGTTTATTGGTGGGCTATCCGATGGCATACGCAATTGCGCGTGCACCGGGGGCGATGCGCCATGTGCTGTTGATGTTGGTGATTTTGCCATCGTGGACCAGTTTTCTGATCCGTATATATTCGTGGATTGGTTTGCTGAAAAACAACGGTTACATCAATAACGCGTTGATCAGTGTTGGTGTGATCGATTCGCCCATTCAAATGATGCAAACCGATTTTGCTGTCTATGTCGGTATTGTGTACGCCTATTTGCCCTTTATGATTTTGCCGATTTACACCAACTTGATTAAGCACGATCACACCTTGCTCGAGGCCGCCTACGATTTGGGCGCCAAGCCCTGGACCGCGTTTTTCAAAATCACGTTACCCCTGTCGAAAAACGGCATTATTGCTGGCGCGATGTTGGTCTTTATTCCGGCGGTAGGTGAATTCGTGATCCCGTCGCTGGTGGGTGGTCCTGATCAGTTGATGATCGGAAAGGTGTTGTATGAGCAGTTTTTCAATGCGCGTGATTGGCCCGCCGCATCAGCAGTAGCGATCACGATGCTGATCATGTTGGTAGGCCCGATCATGATCTTCCAGCGTGTACAAGCCAAAGAGCTGGAGGAGGCACGATGAATACACAACGTAATACGTGGGCATCGTGGACGTGGCTGATGTTGGGCTATGGATTCTTGTATGTGCCCATTGTTTTGTTGATTATTTTCTCGTTTAACGAGTCGCGCCTGGTGACAGTATGGGCTGGCTTCTCGACCAAATGGTATGGCGAATTATTCAAAGACACGCGCATGCTTGATGGTGCCTTTTTATCATTGAAGCTGGCGTTTATTTCGGCGACCACGTCGACTGTATTGGGCACGATGGCGGCATTGATGCTGGTGCGTTTCCGCTTTTTCGGCAAAACCTTGTTCGGCGGTTTGATCACGGCACCGATGGTGATGCCGGAAGTCATCACCGGGTTAAGTTTGCTGCTGTTATTTGTGTGGGCGCAACAGCTGTTTGGTTTTACGCACGGCTTTGGCTTTTACGGTTTGTGGTTTGCGCACGTCACTTTTTCGGTGGCGTTTACCACGGTGGCCATTTCGGCACGCTTGCGTGAAATGGATTTGTCGCTCGAAGAAGCGGCGATGGATCTGGGCGCTTCGCCGCTGAAAACCTTTTTCGTGATTACGCTACCGATTATTTCACCGGCGTTGGTATCGGCGTGGTTATTGGCCTTTACGTTATCCGTTGATGACTTGGTTATTTCCAGTTTTGTGGCGGGGCCGGGCAACACGACATTGCCCATGATTGTGTATTCGTCTGTGCGCCTGGGGGTCAGTCCCAAGATCAACGCACTGGCAACCATCATCGTGATGTTGGTGACGCTTGGTGTGACGTTAGCGGGTATTTGGATGTGGCGCCAAGAGAAAAAACGTGAGCGCGAAATCGCGCAAGCATTTGCCGAGGCTCAGGCCGCCGCCAAATAGCTTCAGACGTTTGATCGGCACTAAAAAAGGCGCAGCAGCGCCTTTTTTATTACCTCGTGGGAACATAATCACTCACGGTTTTCCGACGATTTCAGCCAAATTATTCACAAAATTGCGTTTTTAAGTAGAGTTTGTCTACACTTAGGCCAGCCAAACGACGTGTACAAGGACAGTACTGATGGCGCTGCCAACCACCACTCCTGACGTTTCTCAACTCGCCCAATTCCTGCCCTTTCGGCGGCTGTCTGTTATCGAGCAAAACCTATTGCAGCATGTGGCGCGCGTCATCGAGTTTCATCGTGGTCAAGAACTGACGGTCATTGGCGATACCGAAGGCGACGAGCTTTTTTTGCTAACGGGCACGGTTGCGCTCATCGCACGCGATGGTGGCAAGCGTGTAATGGAAGCGGGGGCGGCCAACGCACTGGGCGCGATTGCACAACTGCGTCCGCGCCAGTTTCGCACGCTCGGCGAATCACAAGGTTCTGTCATTGCGGTGCCGATGGCCGTTGTCGATGCACTTCAGCGGCGTGAGCTCGCTAAAACGACACCGGTCGCCAAACTCGAACTAACGCACGATGACGACGACGATCGCTTGTTTGCGCTGATGTTGGCCGATTTGCCGTCGCAACAAGTCAAATTGCCCGTTTCGCGTGCCGGCGCTGCCAGTATCCGCTCCCTTATTGCTCCACAAAACGTCAGTGTTATAGCACTGGCGCAAATTGCGCTCATCGAACCTTCGGTTTCGCTGCGTTTGATCGCGGCGGCCAATCACCCGATCTTTTTTGACAAACCCGTGCAATCGGTATTTGAAGCGGCGATCCGATTGGGACCGGCGAGCACGCGCCGTCTGTTGCAGGTGTTCACCGCGCCTGAATCGGTGCCAGATCGCTATTCGACAATCGCTCAATACGTGCAAGATGCGGTTAAACGTGCACGTGAAATTGCGTATTTGTGCGCGCAGCTGGCTGAATTAACACCGGGCCTATTGGTCGCTCGCGCTTATGAAGTGGGCTTGCTGCACGCGATTGGCGAGATCAGCGCGTTAGCTTACGCCGAAACAATGCCGGAAATTATTTTGGATGAAGGGCGTCGCCAGGCCTGTCTCGACAAGTCCCGTAGCTTGCTCGGCGGCACCTTGCTGCGGTCATTTCGTTTGACCAGCGACTTTGTCATGGCGGCGACATCGGCCGAGGAGTGGCAGCGTGACCATCAATCTCCGGTGGATTACGCCGATCTGGTCATTTTGGCCAAGTTGCATTCCGCCATCGGTACGGCGCGCGCCCGTCAGATCCCGGCGATGCACACGGTGCCGGCGTTTACCAAAGTCGCTGGCGGCGAATTAAATCCATCGCGCAGTTTGGCGATGATCAAAGTTGCCCGAGCACAAGCGGAGAGCAGTTCAGCACCCGCTCTACGGGCCGCTTAATCGATTCAAACGCCACTCAATTCCCGACTTACCTCAATTGCGCTTGGGGGTTGAGCTCACGCATCCTACTTTTAAATTGTTTTGGACCCATCGGTGGTAACGGTCTTTCGTTGAATTGCGCCTACAATAAATTCGACCGTTTTGAGTTTGGGAGCCTAGCATGATGTCGTTGTTGAATCGCAAAAGTCCCGCGCAAGAATTACAGGAATGGACCTTGCTGTTGCGCGAGGAAATTCGCAGTCAACGGATGAGTTTACCGGTATTGCCTGAAGTGACGCGCAAGCTGCGCGATGTGGTAAACGACAACAATGTGTCAATGCGCGTGTTGGCGCAAACGTTGTCCGCCGAACCAACGTTGGTTGCGCGCATCATGCGCGCAGGCAGTTCATCGTTGTTGGGCCTCGAACCCACGCAATCATTGGAAACCGCCATAGCTCGCCTAGGCGTCAATGCGGTGCGCGGTATGGTGTTCAATTACTGTTTGTCCAAATTGTTTAAAGAACGTCAAACCGGGCCGCTGAAAGAAGAACTTCGTCGTGTGTGGCAACGGGCTACATTGACAGGATTGTTTGGGCAGATGTTGGCGCAACGTCTGAAAATTGAAAACTCCTATGCACTGCTGGCGGGCCTGGTGCACAACGTCGGCGCAATGCCGATTATCGCGCTGTTTTCACAGCGCAAAGAACTGGCCGGTAAAATCGATTTAATGCGCGGTTTGATGGCATCACAGCAAATTGAACTCAGTGAAATGATCGCGCGCCATTGGGGGTTGCCGAACGATATCGTCACCATTCCGCATCGACTGCGCCAAGACAATGAAAGCGGACAACTGCTGGACATCACGCGCTGTGCAATAAAATTGGCCGAATGGTTCGAGTCGCCCGGATTTACTGTGGATGGCATCGCCCGTTTGCCAGCGGCGCAACGTTTGGGTATCGACGGTGCGCAATTGGCAAGCTGGGTGGCCGATGCGCGCCCTCAAATCACCGAACTGTATAATTTGTTGATGGATTGATGCTAAAAGAATGTTGGCAATGGTGGCGGGCAAGTGCCGATCGCGAACAGCGCCGCTTAGGCTATGTCAGCGAAGCTGTCGCCATTCGCGCACGTTATGAACGTTGTCGCGATGCGTGGCACGATCATCTGTCGGCCAGCAAACAGTTTATCATCACCGCACTTGAACATTGCTCGTCACGCCGTAGCGTGCTTGTGTTGGGAGCGGGCTCATGTCTTGATCTACCGCTGGCAGAACTGAGCCGGCAATTTGAACGCGTCATTTTGGTTGATGCCGTGCAACTGGCCGAAATACCCGAAAAAATTTCGGCGTATCCCAATGTCACTTACGTTATTCACGACATCAGTGAAATCAACGCAGGACTATTGGCCATCACCGATCCAGACACGCTACGCCGATTAACCAGCAAAACGCCGTCACGCTATTGTGATGACGACAGTATCGATTTGGTGATTTCATTAAATCTGCTGTCGCAATTGCCGTTGTTGCCAATGCGATGGCTACGTCAGCGTCGATCGTTTAACAATGATGTTATCAATCAATGCGGACTGGACATTATGCGGGCGCATTGCCGCTATTTGCAGCAATTCGGTTGCGCCAAAATTCTGATTTATGACGCCGAACAAAAGACCATGAACGCACAAGGGCATTGCACCGATCGGCTGTTGTTGTCGCAATGGTTGCACAATGAAATGGGGTCGGTGGCACCGCGTCAGCAACAGGACTGGCAATGGCAACTGGCACCGGCGGGTGAAAACGGTCAAACCAGTACCCTTCATCATGTGCAAGCGCTGTTGTTCGCACCGTAAACATTCGCGACAAATTACCGTTCCAACACGATTGCCCTGTCGTCGACGACCCGCTATAAAGATGCGTCATTTTTAGCGGGGTAGTGTGATGCAACGTCTGTTCTGGGTCGCGGCGCTCTCGGCGACAAGTTCTTCTCTTGCCATAGCCGATGGCATTTCCGGTAATGCCATCTTGCAACACATCAAGGTGCTGGCCTCGGATGAGTTTGAAGGTCGCGCGCCGGGATCGGCCGGCGAAGAAAAAACGATGAAATACATCGTTGATCAATTCAAACAAATCGGTCTTCAACCCGGTAATCCGGATGGCAGTTTTCTGCAAGCCGTACCTTTGGTGGGCATTCGCTCAACACCCACGCTGCAATTGTCAGGCTGCGCGGAATCACTCAAATTGGCGTCACCGGATGAATACGTAGCGTGGACAACACGCGTTACACCCACTGTCACGATCAATGCTAGCGATCTGGTGTTCGTTGGTTACGGCGTGCAAGCACCGGAATACGGTTGGGATGATTACAAAGACGTCGATGTTAAAGGCAAAACTTTGTTGATGTTGATTAACGATCCTGCGATTCCCGATCCCAAAAATCCGGAGCAATTGGATCCGGCCATGTTTAAAGGCAAGGCGATGACGTATTACGGTCGCTGGACTTACAAATATGAAATTGCCGCTGCCAAAGGAGCAGCCGGTGCCATCATCATCCATGAAACCAAACCGGCCGCTTATCCTTACGATGTCGTGCGCAACAACGGCCTGAATGAAAACATGACGCTCAAAGCCAGCGACGGCAACGTGAACGAAGTAGCGATGCGTTCCTGGATCCGTGAAGACAAAGCCCGCGCGCTGTTGCAATCATGTGAACTTGATTTTGATCAGCTCAAAGCCAAGGCACTACGCAAGGATTTTAGACCGGTTGTGCTCGGCGCCAAAGCCAGTGCGCAAATCAATAATCAACTGCGTGAAGTCAATTCCTACAACTTTGTTGCGCGCCTTGAAGGCAAAGACAAGAAAAAGCGACACGAGCAAATTGTGTACACAGCACACTGGGATCATTTGGGCGTGACCGAAGAAAACGGCAAACGTCAGGTTTTCAATGGTGCCGTTGACAATGCTACTGGCATTGGCGTTTTGCTTGAAATTGCACGGGAATTTAAACGTCATCATGCCTCATTAAAACGTAGCGTGATGTTTATGGCGGTTACCGCCGAGGAAAAAGGATTGCTGGGCTCGCAATACTATGCTGACAATCCGTTATACCCGTTGAAAGACACCTTGGCCAATTTCAATATGGATGCGCTGCAACCGTGGGGCAAAGCGCGCGATGTGCAAGTGATCGGTTTCGGCCAGACCACGTTTGATGCAATGGTCAGCGATGAAGCCAAAAAACAAGGCCGCACGGTGATGCCGGATGATCGACCCGAAAATGGCTATTACTTCCGTTCCGATCATTTTAATTTTGCCAAAAAAGGGGTGCCCGCAATGTATCTGAAAGGCGGTATTGATGTGATCGGCAAAGAACCGGGGTATGGCTTGGCGCGAGGCAAAGAATTCACCTCCGAGCATTATCACAAAGACGGTGACGAAGTGCGTGCCGATTGGGATATGGGGGGCCTCGTGCAGGATGGTGAGTTGTATTTTAATGTCGGCCGAAAACTCGTCCGCGATCTGCAAGATGTGCAGTTTGTTGAATCGTCGGAATTTCGTGCTGCCGAATTAGCCCGTAAAAAATAATAAACATCACCAGCCTGAAATCGGCTGTATGTGGCCCGCTTGCGAGCGACAAATGTCATTTGCCCGCAAGCGGGCTCAACAAAAGCAATTCACAATAAAAAAGCACAATAAACGAGAGCACACAATGAAAAAAACATTGATCACAGTACCCCTGTTTTTTGCATCGACCGCCGTATTGAGCGCTGACTTCGACAAAGCAACCGCCCGCCAGTTATTCAAGGAAATGATCGAGCACAACACGGTGCTCGCGAATGGTACGGCTGACCTTGTTAACACCATTGATCGGCATTTGCGTTCCGTCGGTTATGGAGACAAAGAGATCAAGATCGGCGGCGTAGATGACAAACATCAAAACATCGTGGTGCGTTTGGCCGGCAAAACCAATCGCGAACCGGTGTTGCTGATCGCGCATCTCGATGTGGTCGAAGCATTAGCCAGCGATTGGTCACTCGATCCATTTACGTTTACCGAGAAAGACGGTTATTTTTATGGTCGCGGTACCAGCGACATCAAAAACGAAGTCAGCAATCTGGTTTTCAATATGATTCGGCTCAAGCGCGAAGGTTATGTGCCACAGCGCGATATCATCGTCGCACTAACGGATGCCGAAGAAGTGGGCGATCAATTTAACGGCATTAGTTGGCTGTTGAAAACCCATCCAGATTGGATTAAAGCCGAGTACGTATTGAATCTCGATGGTGGTGGTGGCGAAATCAAAAATGGTGTTCGCCGTGCATTGGATGTACAAACGAGCGAAAAAATTTATCGCGTCTTTGAGGTCACGGCTACCGATAAAGGTGGCCACAGTTCACTACCGACCAAGGCGAATGCCATTCACCGTTTGGCGCATGGTTTACATAAATTGGACGCATTTGAGTTTCCGATTCGTCTCAATGAAACCACTCGCGCGTATTTTAAACAGATGGCGCAGTTCTCCGACGGCGCTGATCGCGACGCGATGCTCGCGTTAAGCAAAAACGAGCAGGATAAAAGCGCGTTGGCGCAACTCACCCAAAGCACCTATTACAATGCTTTGTTGCGCACCACGTGTGTACCAACCCTGATCAACGGCGGCCATTCGGAAAATGCACTACCGCAGAAGGCGGTTGCCACGGTGCAATGCCGTTTGTTACCCGACGACAGCACCGAGAACGTCAAAGCCACGCTGGAAAAAATTCTGGATGATGCCGGATTGGTGGTGACGCAAGTCGGCAACAATCGCCCCAGTCCCGCGTCACCGTTGCGTGACGATGTCATGAATGCGTTGCGTGATACCGCAAAGAAACACTTTCCGGGTGCCGTGTTGCTGCCTGTCATGACAACGGGCGCTTCCGACGGCACGTATTTACGTGCTGCCGGAATTCCCGTCTACGGTGTATCCGCAACGTTTGAAGACGTCGACGATGGGCGTGCCCACGGACGTGACGAACGCATTCTGATGCAAAGTTATTATGATGCAATTGCGTACACTTACGATCTCATGAAACGAGTGACATCGCGCTAAAACAATAGGGGATAAGATAAATATGAACGTGACACTAAAACGAGCAGCGCTGGTGGTATCGGCGCTGCTATTCGTTGTACCAGCATGGGCAAATGAGAAATCCGATAAAGCCGAAAAACGCGCTGACTATATCCGTAGCCACTACAGCAAGTTTGAGTACCGCATTCCGATGCGCGATGGCACTCGCTTGTTCACCAGCGTGTATTTGCCCAACGATGCCAGCAAAAACAAAACCTATCCACTATTGATGCAACGTACGCCGTATACCGTAGCACCGTATGGCGCTGATCGTTATCGGCAAACGTTAGCGACCACGGAAGAATTTGAGAAAGAGGGATTCATTTTTGTATTTCAAGACGTGCGTGGGCAGCACATGTCGGAAGGTGAATATATCAATATGCGACCACAGGGTATTGGAGCGTTCGACGAAAGCACCGACACCTATGACACGATTGATTGGTTGGTTAAAAATATACCCCACAATAACGGTAAAGTTGGACAATATGGTATTTCCTATCCAGGATTTTACACCAGTGTTGGCGCCATTAACTCGCATCCTGCGTTAAAAGCCGCCTCACCACAGGCACCCATCGCCGATTGGTTTCGTGGTGATGATATGCATCGTAACGGTGCATTTAATTTGCAACTGGCCTTCGACTTTTTCAGTGGCTTTGGTAAGGCGCGGCCCGTGCCGACAGATGACGAAGAATGGCCCGAATTTAAATACGGCATGAATGATGCGTATCAGTTTTTTCGCGATATCGGCGGATTGTCCAATGTAAATGTCAAACACTTTAAAAATGAAATTTCATTTTGGAACGATATCGCATCGCACCCTAACTACGATCAATTTTGGCAGTCTCGCAATGTATTGCCCCATCTGAAGAACATTAAATCGGCAATGCTGGTGGTTGGCGGCTGGTATGACACCGAGGATCTGTACGGTCCGCTTAAAACGTACGCGGCAATAGAAAAACAAAATCCCGGCATTCAAAACAATTTGGTGATGGGGCCATGGACGCATGGTGGCTGGGCGCGCACAGACGGCGATAAAGTGGGTGACACCGAATTTGGATTCAAAACGGTGTTGGCGTATCAGGACGTGGAGCTCAAATTCTTTAAACATCATTTGAAGTCAGCGGAAAATCCCAGCTTGCCTGAAGCTTGGGTATTCGAGACAGGTGCCAATCGTTGGCGCAATTTTGACGCGTGGCCACCGAAGAATACGCGTGCACAATCGTTGTTTTTGCATGCTGGTGAGACGTTGAGTTTTAACGCGCCAACCAATGCCGAGGACAGCGCCGATGAATACCCAAGCGATCCCAATAAGCCGGTTCCGTATACCCAAGAAATCAAAATGGGATGGAGCAAAAATTATATTGCGGCTGATCAGCGCTTTGTCGCCAACCGCCCGGATGTGTTGGTTTATCAAAGTGAACCGTTGAAAAATGACGTCACCATTGCCGGTCCCCTTAATGCCGATGTCTACTTCAGCACCACCGGCACTGATGCCGATTTGGTCGTGAAGCTGATTGATGTCAATCCAGGCGTTATGCCCGGATGGGAAGATGGCGAGGAAAAAGACGGCCAGGTCAATCGCGGTGGTCAGCAGACGCTCATTCGTGGCGAAACGTTTCGTGTTCGCTTCCGCGATAGTTTTGAAACGCCGAAACCGTTAAACGCCAATGAAGTGACACGTGTTAAATATGCGTTGAATGATGTCTTGCATACGTTCAAACGCGGGCATCGGATCATGATTCAGGTGCATTCGAGCTGGTTCCCGTTTATTGATCGTAATCCGCAGCGCTTTGTCCCCAATATTTTTGAGGCAAAGAACAGTGATTTCATCAAAGCCATTCATCGAATCCATCACAGTGCGTCGGCACCCAGTGCCGTCCACATCAATGTGTTGCCCGCCTTGGATGAGAAATAGCCCGAGATCGATTGTAAGGCGGCTTTCAGGCCGCCTTATTTTCATTCGCTGTCCTTCATGGCCTGTCGCCGAGCACACCGTTCAACTGTGCTGCAATCCAATTGTTTACGATTTGCCATTTTTAAGTTTTCGTACAATCCGTTAGTCTATCCGCCTGCTTTCCTGTGATTTCCGCCATGCATCCATTTCGTCGTTTGCTCGGTTATGCGCGAGTGCATCGCCGTGACTTTTACCTCGGTACCACGTATTCGGTACTCAATAAATTCTTCGACATTCTGCCCGAGGTATTGATCGGGGTCGCGGTTGATATTGTTGTTAACGGCGAAAAATCATTTTTGGCCAAACAGATTCTGGGCGATTTCGGTATTACCAGCACCTGGCATCAGTTGTTGTTTTTGGGGGCATTGAATGTGCTGATCTGGGTTGGTGAATCTTGGTTTGAGTATTTGCATCATTTGAAATGGCGCAACCTCGCACAAACCCTGCAGCACGATTTGCGGCTCGATGCCTATCAACATGTGCAAAAACTGGAGTTGGCCTATTTTGAAAATCGTCGCACCGGCAATTTATTGTCGATCTTGAACGACGATATTAATCAGATGGAGCGTTTTCTGAACACGGGCGCCAACGAAATCATTCAGGTGTTTTGTTCCAGTCTGATGATCAGTGCCGTGTTTTTTGTGTTGCAACCAACTATTGCATTGGTTGCGCTACTGCCAATTCCGATTATTCTTTATGGCGCGTTCTGGTTTCAAAAACGCTTGGCACCGCGTTACGCCGAAGTGCGCGAGGCGGCCGGTGATGTCAATGCACGCTTGAACAATAATCTATTGGGCTTGGCAACGATTAAGAGTTTTGCCACCGAACAATTCGAAGCACAGCGCATACGCGAAGCCAGCGATGCCTATCGTCGCACCAATGCCAATGCGATTAAGATCAGTTCAGCGATCACGCCGGTGATTCGTATGGCGATTTTGGCGGGCTTCACAACGACGCTAGTCTACGGTGGCTATTTAACGATTCATGGCGAACTGGCTGTCGGTGCGTATTCGGTGCTGGTGTATTTGACACAACGTTTACTGTGGCCAATGACCCGTTTGGCCGATGTGGCCGATATGTACCAACGCTCGATGACCTCCATTGACCGGGCCTTAAGTTTAATTGAAACACCGATTGCGATTTCTTACGACGGTTCGGCGATGCCGGTCGCGGGCGTGCGTGGCGAACTGCAATTTGATTCGGTGTCATTTAGTTACGATCAGCACCGCGCGGCCTTGTCGAACATCTCATTGAAGATACCTGCAGGCAAAACGATCGCCTTTGTTGGTGCCACCGGTTCCGGTAAAAGTACCTTGGTTAAATTGTTGTTGCGTTTTTATCATCCAAATCAAGGCCGCATTTTGCTCGATGGCCACAATGTCGAAGCGATAAAGCTACAAGATCTGCGCCGTGCAATGGCTTACGTTAGTCAAGACACGTTCTTAACCGATGGTACCGTCGCCGAAAACATTGCCTACGGGTTACCTGATACCGAAGACTCGGCCATTCGCGAAGCCGCCATTGCCGCCGAAGCGATGGAATTTATTGAAAAATTGCCGCTTGGTTTTGCGACGCGCATCGGCGAACGTGGGCAGAAATTATCGGGTGGTCAACGTCAGCGTTTGGCATTGGCGCGTGCAATTTTGCGCAATCCACCGGTACTGATTCTGGATGAGGCGACGTCAGCAGTTGACAATGAAACCGAGGCAGCGATACAACGCAGTCTGGATGTGATCAGCAAGAATCGTACAACAGTCGTGATCGCGCATCGTTTGTCGACTATCCGTCATGCCGATTGCATTCACGTGCTCGACAACGGCCAAATTGTCGAATCCGGCACACACGAAGAACTGATGATGCGTAATGCTGTTTATGCGGGGTTATGGCGATTGCAAACTGGCGATCGCAGCTAAGAAAACGCGAGGGGAAAACATGTTTCGCGCCTACGTACGTTTGCTGGTATTTGCATTTGGTCTGTTGGTTGGTATGCAGCTGCCGTCATTTATCGATCAATACGAAAAACGGGTCGATGCCCATTTGATCGAAGCCAGTAAAAATTTCGAAGGTTTTCAGCGCACCGCCGATCGCCATTTTAAAGGTGACGTCGAGGCGATGATTGCTCATCACGCGCAAAGTCCTGATCCGGTGTTTAATGAAGATGCTGACAGCATTCGTCAGATCTGGTTGCGTGTGAAAGCGTGGCGCACCGAAATGGACGCGCTGTCGCAAGGATGGCTGCAGGCTGCTTGGCATATCGCATTTCATGCTCATCCTGAGATATTGCGCGAAACGCGCAATGCCTTTACGCACACCATTCCGTTAACGCAAGAGGCGATTATTGCCGCCCTGGTGGTCGCTTTTGTGTTGTCGTTTGTCGTTGAATTATTGCTGGTGTTGATTGCGCGTTCTTTGCGTATTGAAACCCGAGCATGAAAATCGAAGGCGGTATTTTGTTTGTTTCTGCATTTTTCGAAACATCCTGATGAACGACGCAAAACTAAATACCGTTCGTGGTGAGCCTGTCCCACAAGGGGATTTCTTAGGTCATCGAACCATGAACGGGCACGATATTGTTACTGCAATTTAATCAGAGACTCCAATGAATCCATTCATTCCTGCTGTGTTGTTATCGTTACCGATCACGGTTACTTTTGCCGGCGCCATTGCCGAAGAAACCAAAACGTTTAGCAAACAAGCGGGTTTTTTTGACGTTTATCACGACGCCGGTGCGGCGCGTGTGTTGCTGCGCGTAGCTCAATTTGAACAACCTTTCTTGATGAACACATCGTTGCCCTATGGTTTGGGGTCCAACGACGTTGGCCTCGATCGCGGCCAGATTGGCGATGTGCGCATGGTCGAGTTTCGTCGTTACGGCAAAAAGATCATGCTCGTGCAACGCAACACACGTTATGTTGCAAATTCCGCCGACAGCGCAGAGCGTCAGTCGGTCACCGAAGCGTTTGCCGAGTCCGTGTTATGGTCCGGCGATATCGTCGCTCAAGACGCCGATAATTCGGTGTTGATCGATTTCAGTTCGTTTGTGACGGCCGATCGACATGGTATTGCGAGTCGCCTTGATAACAGCAAGCAGGGAAGTTACAGCGTTGATGACAAACGTAGCGCGGTGCTATTGCCACACTGCAAAAGTTTTCCGCGTAATACCGAATTTGAAGCGTTGTTGACGTTTGGCGGCGGTAATAATGGCAACTTTGTTGAACAAGTCGCGATGGACAGCAAAAGTTTGACGATGCGCCAGCACATCAGCTTTGTGAAATTGCCAGAGGCAGGATTTGTACCGCGCGCATATCATCCTTTTTCCGGCGGCATTGATGTGGGCCTCACCGATTTTGCGACGCCGTTAGCGCAAAGTCTTGATGTGCGATTTCAAGCGCGTTGTCGTTTGCAAAAAGACAGCCAAGGCAAAACGATCAATCCCATTGTTTTCTATCTTGATCGGGGCACGCCAGAACCGGTTCGTTCTGCGTTATTAGATGGCGCCAATTGGTGGCAAACAGCGTTTGCCAAAGCCGGTTTTGCTGACGGCTATCGTGTCGAATTGATGCCGGCAGATATTGACCCAATGGACGTGCGTTACAACACCATTCAATGGGTGCATCGCGCCACACGCGGTTGGTCGTATGGATCGTTTATCGCAGACCCTCGCAATGGTGAAATCATCAAAGGCGCAGTGACCTTGGGTTCACAACGCGTGCGCCAAGATATTTTAATCGCCGAAAGTTTATTGGCGCCTTATGGTAAAAACAATGAAGCTGAACTAAAACAACAAGCCGAACACATGGCACTGGCGCGTTTGCGCCAATTGTCGGCGCATGAAGTGGGGCATACGCTCGGGTTTGCGCACAATTTTGCGACGAGTCGTGTTGGTAATGGTTCGGTGATGGATTATCCGCATCCGATCCTGACGGTGGGTAACAATCATCAACTCTCATTGCAAAACGCGTACGGCGTTGGCGTCGGTGAATGGGATGATTATGTGGTGCAACATGCGTATGGAGTGTATGCGCCCGAGCAGGAATCGACAGCGCTGCAAGCATTACGTCGCTCGGTGCAACAGAAAGGCTTGTTGTACAGCAGTGATCCGGATGCACGCTCGGCCAATTCGGCGCATCCCGATGGATTGCTATGGGATTTTGGTGCGAACACGCTCGACACGTTTGATCTGATCATGCGTGCGCGCCAACAGGCACTGAATCAATTTTCCTTATCGGTATTACCACCGCAGCGACAGCTGGGCGAGATCGAAGCGCGTTTTGTGCCGGTGTACTTGTTGCATCGTTACCAAACTGAGGCGGTGGCCCGTTTATTGGGCGGTGCATCCTATGCCTATGGTGTGGCCTGCGATAATATTACGGGCACACAAACTGTCGCGCATGAAAAGCAGCAGCAAGCATTGCAACGGTTAGTCAAAAACCTACAAGTCGAAACATTAACTATTCCAAATAATGTATTCGCTGTAATGACACCACCCGCCAACAGTTATGAACGCAATCGCGAATATTTTACAACTCAAATGGCGCCGTTATTTGACGCCTTGGCGGCGATTGAAGCGGCCAGCGCACAAACGGCCCAATTGTTGTTTGAACCGGCACGCCTGAATCGTGTGGCTTGGCAATCGCTGCACGATCCCAAACAACTCACGCTTGCCAACCTGTTGCAATCAGTCTTCAATGGCACATGGCGTCATGCCAAATCTGTTGAAAACCAGGCGGCCTCAGCAACAATTCAACTTACGGCCAACTGGGTCGTATTGGATGCGCTGCTAAACAGTTTGGACAGCGGTCGTTTGCATCCAGTCGTCGAAGCAGAGGTGCGCGCGCAATTACAAAACTGGCGAACCGATTTAATCAAGATGGCCACGGGTTCGCAGCAACACCAATTCCGCGAAGCGGCAAAATATATTGATGCGTATTTTGCCGATAGCAAAAACCTTAAGCGCCGCAGCAACCCGGTGATTCCGCCCGGTGCACCGATTTAACACAAACAGTTAACGCAGTGAGGAAAAGCCCATGAAAAAACTGATTGCACTTTGCTTCGCGCTTAATGCCGGTTTTTCGTTCGCCGGAGAGTGGGACGACATTGCTCGCAGCTATGTTGAATTGGTATTGGCCGTCGGCGAGCACGATGCCGCGTTTGTTGATGCGTACTACGGTCCTCGTGAATGGCAAGCTATCGTCAAGCAGCGTGGTTTAAGTTTGGCAACGATCGAAAATCAAATGGCCGCGTTAACGACGCGCGTCAATGCTGCGCGCACAAAAGGTGACGAACTGTTACCGCTACGCAAGCAATTTATGCAAAAACAATTGCGTGCCATGGGTTTACGGTTAGCGATGTTAAAGGGCGAGAAACCGACTTTTGATCGTGAAACCGAAGTGTTATACGACGCCGTCTCACCGCATTACGAACGTGCTTATTACGACAATCTGTTGCATGAGCTGGATGCGCTGTTGCCGGGCAAAGGCAGCTTGGTCGAACGCGTCAACGCGTTTCGCAGCAAGTTCGTGATCCCGCGCGACAAATTGCAGGCAGTGATGGACGCCGCCATTGCTGGCTGCAAACAAAAAACACTGCAGTACATTCAGCTGCCCGCCGGCGAAGCCTTCAAACTGGAATTTGTCACCGACCGCCCATGGAGCGGTTACAACTGGTACAAAGGCAATTATCAAAGTGTTATTCAAATTAACGTCGAGTTGCCGATCTATATTGATCGCGCCGTTGATCTGGGTTGCCACGAAGGTTACCCAGGCCATCACGCTTACAATGTGTTGCTCGAACAGAAATTGGTGAAAGAAAAAGGTTGGATGGAGTTTAGTGTTTATCCGCTTTTTTCACCGCAATCAATGATGGCCGAAGGCAGCGCCAACTACGGCATTGTGATGGCGTTTCCGGATGAGTCGCGTTTGGATTTCGAGAAAAAAACCTTGTATCCACTTGCGGGTTTAAGCACCGCTGAAGCCGACAAATATCACGCGATGCAAAAGATCTTAAGCAAACTCGGTTACGCGGATAATGAAGCCGCCCGTAACTATCTCGATGCCAAAGCCAGCAAACAAGAAACTATTGATTGGCTGATCAACGTGAATCTGTATCCCATCGAAAAAGCACCGCAACGCATTCGCTTTTACGATGCCAATCGTGGTTATGTTATCAACTACAATGTCGGCCGTGATCTGATTGGAAAATACTTGGATCGCAATGTAGAAGGTTTGGAGGCCGATGCCGCAACCGCGAAACGTTGGGCGTTATTTACCGAGTTGTTGTCGACACCACAGTTGCCGAGTTTGTTGAAGTAAATGATTTCCCCTCACCCCAACCCTCTCCCCGCTTTCGCGAGGAGAGGGAGTTTTTCTCCTTCTCCCTTCATGGGGTGAGAACGGGGTTTCGGAACAATCACAACCGATTTTTCCGCCGTTTGAACGGGACACGCTCTGCGTGTCACCGGGGCGCGGAGCGAGGTTGGGACGCCCCGAAGGAAGCACTCTTTGGGTGTAATGCGGCTACACCTTATTACACCCTACGGGATTGATGAGTGGGTGCTTAACTATTTTACAACGCAATATCTTTCGGAAACGCGACCAAATCGTTGTGATCAAATTTGTCGATCGCTTCGGGACCTTCGACGCGCGTATTCCACGCATAATTCAATTTGACGTACAACGCAGGGATGCGTTCATCCAGAATTTCTTCAACGGATTCCGGATCGCCTTCAATTTCCATGATGGCTTCTTCGAGGGCCGACAAGGCGTCGTTCAGTGTGGTCAGTACCCAATCGGAATCGATAGTCGACATGGTAAATGGCTCCAAAATAGTTTTAGGTAATGGCCGAATTGTACCTGTTTTGTCATGCCAAATAAGGGCGAACGGATTTAAAACAAAAAGGCCGCTTAAGTAGCGGCCTTTTTTTATAACGGCAAAACAACAATTAAGCGTGCGGACCCGCAGCGACAATTTTTGCGTCGACGTTAAACTTCTTGAAATTGTTCACGAACAATTCAATCAGTTTTTTCGCTTCAGCATCGTAAGCGGCTTTGTCGTTCCACATTTCACGTGGGTTCAGGTATTTGCTGTCAACACCGCTCAAGCTGGTTGGAATGTCGAGATTTAAGCCGGGCAAGTGAACGGTTTTCGCGGTTTTTAATTCACCGGTTTGAATCGCAGCAACGACGGCGCGGGTAACCGGGATCGGGAAACGTTTAGCACCCATTGCCGGTGTGCCACCGGTCCAACCGGTGTTGACCAAATACACTTTGGCACCCGATTCATCCATACGCTTCATCAGCAATTCGGCGTAAACGCCAGCTGGACGAGGGAAGAACGGCGCACCGAAGCAGGTCGAGAACGTCGGTTCAATTGACGAGGCCGAGCCCATTTCAGTGGAACCGACTTTCGCCGTGTAACCACTCAAAAAGTGATACGCCGCGGCTTCGCGTGACAAGATCGATACCGGTGGCAACACGCCGGTCATATCGCAGGTTAAGAACACAATCGCATCCGGTTCTTTACCGCGGTTTTCCGGTACGCACAATTCAACAAAATGGCGCGGATAAGCGGCGCGCGAATTTTGTGTGTGGGTGCCATCGTCATAATCCGGTGTGCCGTCGGTTTTTAATACGACGTTTTCCAAAATGGTGCCGTGGCGAATCGCATTCCAAATAACAGGCTCGTGATCTTGATTCAGGTTGATGCATTTGGCGTAGCAACCGCCTTCGATATTGAACACGGTGCCCGGGCCCCAACCGTGCTCGTCGTCGCCGATCAAGAAACGTTTGGGATCAGTCGACAGGGTGGTTTTACCGGTGCCAGACAAGCCGAAGAACAACGTGACTTGACCATCTTTGGATGCGTTGGCACCGCAGTGCATTGGCAGCACGCCTTCAGCCGGCAACAAATAATTTTGCACGGAGAACATCGCTTTTTTCATTTCACCGGCATAACGCATGCCGGCCAACAAGACTTTGCGTTGCGCAAAATTGATGATCACACAGCCATCGCTGTTGGTGCCATCGCGCGCCGGATCGCAATGAAAACCAGCGCAATTCAGAATTTGCCAAACACCTTTGTTACTCGGATTGTAGACTTCTGGGATCACAAACAAATTGCGGCCAAATTGCTGTTGCCACGCAGTTTCGGTGCGCATTTCAATCGGCAGATAATATTTCGGATCGGCACCAACGTGCAGTTCGCTGACAAATTTTTCGGGCAATGCCGCATAATGCGCTTCAACACGTGCCCACAACGCATCAAATTTATCGGCTGAAAAAGGTTTGTTTACTTTGCCCCAGTCAATTTCTTTGCTGGTGCTGGGTTCATCAACAATGTAACGATCGGCTGGGCTGCGGCCGGTACGTTTTCCGGTTTCAACAACGAGCGCACCGTTGTTGGCCAATTTACCTTCATTGCGCGCCAATGCGGCTTTAAACAGAGCGTCCGTGTTCAAGTTTTTATGCACGCCAGTACGGGCAGTGTCAGTCATGTTGATTTCCTTGGTTGAGATGTTGAGAAAGAAAAAACTTGTCGCTTTACTCCGGCGCATACGTATGCAGCACACAGGCAAAAAATTTTTGGGAGTACAGAGATAAGCTTTTTCAGCGGGGCCGCGATTATCGCAAGTGGACGTAGCGTAAAGCTAGTAAGAATTAGGGGATGGATAGGCGTAATCGAAAAATTCTTGGATGCCTTTTACGGGTTAACTGTGTCTGGTCAATATGACAGCGTTGTCATGAAACGCTTTCTGTTTCCAGTTATCAGTTGTCAGCACCCAGATAAAATTTCGGCATCTGACGACTGACGACTGACAACTGACAACTGACAACTGACTTTAATATTGTTCTTTCGGCGGGGTGCGAATGACCAGCAAGCGAATTTCCGTCATGTCTTCGATCGCAAAGCGAATACCTTCGCGGCCGAGACCAGAGTCTTTGACGCCACCATACGGCATATGATCAACGCGCCAACTTGGAATATCGCCGATAACAACGCCACCCACTTCCAGCAGATCCCACGCTTTTTGCATTTTGTAGATATCGCGCGTGAATACGCCGGCTTGCAAACCAAATGGCGAATCGTTGACGTCGTTTATCACGGCATCAAAATCATTAAATTTGTACAGCACGGCCAAAGGCCCAAACGCTTCTTCACAGTTGACTGCGCAGCTATGTGGTGCGTTTTCGAGCACAGTCGGTTCCAGCATGGCGCCATCACGTTTGCCTCCGGCTAATAAGGTGGCGCCAGCGGCGACCGCTTCTTGTGTCCATTTTTCGAGGCGAGCAGCCTCCTTGTCGGAAATCATAGGGCCGATAAATGTCGTTGGATCTTTCGGGTCGCCGCACTTTAATGCTTTGGTGGCGGCAACAAATTGATCGCGAAATTGTGCGTAAATTTTTTCGTGAACATAAATGCGCTGAACGCTGATGCAACTTTGACCGCTTTGATAAAACGCGCCGAAAATGACACGTTTGACCGCGTCTTCAAGATCGGTGTCGTGATCGAGAATTACTGCAGCGTTGCCACCCAGTTCGAGCACCACTTTCTTTTTGCCGGCGCGCGCTTTTAAATCCCAACCGACTTGCGGAGACCCTGTAAACGACAATAATTTCAGACGTTCGTCGGTGGTAAATAAATCGGCGCCGTCGCGTGAACACGGTAAAATGGAAAACGCGCCTTTGGGCAGATCGGTTTCAGCCAATACTTCGCCGATGATTAAGGCTCCGATCGGCGTCATTGATGCCGGTTTCAACACAAACGGACAACCTGCGGCGATCGCTGGCGCCACTTTGTGCGCGGCCAAGTTCAACGGGAAATTAAATGGCGAAATAAACGAGCAGGGACCAATCGGAACACGTTTCCATTGGCCGCTGTAACCGTGCGCACGTGCAGTGATATCCATTGGCATCACTTCGCCGTAAATGCGAGTGGCTTCTTCGGCGGCGATGCGAAAGGTGTCGATTAAACGCGTCACTTCGCCACGGGCATCGTTGATCGGTTTGCCGTTTTCAATGGTCAATGCCTGCGCTAATTCTTCTTGGCGTTCACTAAAGCGTTTAACGCAATGTTGCAGCACGGCTTGGCGTTTATAGGCGGGATAACGCGCCATCGCGTGTTTGGCTTTGTCGGCGGCGGCAATGGCGGCGTCGATGGCTTTGGCATCGGCCAGTGCGACGCGGCAAGCTTCTTTACCAGTGTATTTGTCGGTGACCACCAAATCGCTGTTGGCAAATACGGCTTCGTTGGCCAGGTAATAAGGGTAACGGTCTTTGAGCATGGCGGCGGGTTTGTGTGTTTAATATATTGAACAAGGCTACCGCAGAACCGGCCAGAACAGCAACGGTTTTACGGGTAGGTGTTTAAGGAATCATGGCAATGGACAGAATACTTTGTCAGCAAGGCGATATCACCACGTTAGCGGTCGATGCCATTGTGAATGCCGCCAACAGCAGTTTATTGGGCGGTGGTGGCGTTGACGGGGCCATTCACCGGGCCGCCGGGCCGGCGCTTCTGGCAGAATGCCGCACCCTGAATGGCTGCCGAACCGGACAGGCCAAAATCACGCAAGCCTATCGTTTGCCGTGTCGCTTTGTGATTCATACCGTTGGGCCGGTGTGGCAGGGCGGCGCTCACAACGAAGCCGAGTTGTTGGCCAATTGTTATCGCAATAGTTTGGCATTGGCGAGTGAGCACGACTTGGCTCGTATCGCTTTTCCGGCGATTAGTTGTGGTGTTTATGGATATCCACCCGAACGCGCGGTGAAAACGGCCGTTGCCACAGTGAGCGAATTTTTAGCGTCGTCGACAAACATAGAACAAGTGATTTTTGTTTGTTTCGATCAATCGATGCTGCAGCTTTATGAACGGGCATTAGCCAATTCTGACAACTGACAACTGACAACTGATTTTAACCATGCATATTGTAATGACCGGCGCGACCGGTTTTATTGGACAACATCTGTGTGCGTTTTTGCGCGCACAAGGCTATGACATCAGTGCGCTTGTGCGTGACAGCGCTCGCGCCAAAAAAATACTCGGGCGCTCGGTCATGTTATTTGAACGGTGGCACGATGCGCCGCTGCATGCCGATGCCGTGATCAACTTGGCCGGTGCGCCGTTGGTAGGCCAGCGCTGGTCAACAAAAAACAAAGATCAGATGCGATCGAGTCGTTTGTCAACCACTCAAGGTATGGTGGCGTGGTTGCCTCGTATGCATGTGCACCCAGAAGTCGTGTTGAATGCATCGGCCGTTGGTTTTTATGGTTATCACGACGACGAGATTCTGGATGAAAACAGCGCCGCTGGTCACGACTTTGGTGCGCACCTGTGTCGCGATTGGGAAGCAACGGCGCAACAATCCGAACAGCATGGCGTGCGCGTCTGTCGCCTGCGTTTTGGTGTCGTGTTGTCACCCGATGGTGGCGCTCTGCAACGCATGTTGCCCGCCTTCAAATGGGGTTTGGGTGGCCCGTTAGGCGGTGGTCAACAATGGTTATCATGGATTCATATTGCCGATCTGCAACGCACCGTCTTGCACTTATTGCAACATCGCGAATTGTCGGGTGCATTCAATGTGACCGCACCCAACCCGGTGACCAACAGTCAATTTACACACGCTTTAGCCGATGCATTGCAGCGATCGGCGTCACTGCGTATGCCTGCCTTTGTGCTGCGAACCTTGTTTGGTGAAGGGGCTGATTTGTTATTAAAAGGCCAACGTGTGATACCACAACGATTACTGGACGCCGGTTTTGAATTTTCACACGCGACGATTGAGTCGGCACTGGCGGAGCTTAAGCAATGAAACGACTGGATCAATTGCTGAGCAATCTCGGTGTGTGTACGCGCCGTGAAGTGCGCACATTAATCCGCGATGAACGCATCCGTGTCGGTGATGAAATCGCGACACGTTTTGATCAACGCGTCGATCCACATCATGTATTTTTTGATGACGAACCGCTGGATCATCCCGATGGCATTTTGATCGCGTTACACAAACCAGTAGGCTATATCTGCACGCATGACGGCAGTGAAGGTCTGCGCATTTATGATTTATTGCCGGTGACCTGGCAATTTCGTGATCCGAAAGTGGTCAGCATTGGGCGCCTGGACAAAGAAACCAGTGGCTTGATCTTGGTCACCGATCAAAGTGATCTTGTGCACCGCTGGACATCGCCCAAAAGCCAGCTCGAAAAAGTGTACGAAGCGGTGGTCGACAAACCATTGCAAAACGATGTGGTGACACAATTCGCCAGCGGATTATTATTGCGTAGCGAAGACGAGGCTTGTTTGCCCGCACAAGTGCAGATTACCGGTGAACGCAGCGCGACGGTGACCATTTGTGAAGGTCGTTATCATCAAGTGCGTCGCATGTTCGCCGCTTGTGGTTATCGCGTTGAACAATTGCACCGCGCGCGTTTTGGTGACTACACGCTGGATGGTTTGGCCGAAGGCGAGTGGCGCGACATCAAGATTTAATGCCGAACTAAACTCCTTCTCCCTTCAAGGGAGAAGGCCGGGATGAGGGATGGTTTTTCATTTCTCGCTAATTACTCACATACATCAAGCTCATGTCATCAAACACTTCACGTTGGTCTTTTCCTTCCTGGTTAATGTGGCTGGCGATTGTCAATGCCGTTGCCTGTGCGCTGATTGCCAGCTACAACTGGCCGCAAACGGTTGATTTTCCGTTATCAGCGAAAACGTTCTACTTTATTGCGCTGCCATCACAGTTTTTATGGATGGCAATTGCACTGACGTTGCTGCCGTTTATCGTGCAGATCATCTTTCATCGTGACTGGTTAACTAAAGCTTTCGCTATCGTCATTTTTGGCATCGGTATGGCCTTGGTGATCACCGATACTAAAGTGTTTGAGTTGTATCGCTTTCATTTGAACGCGATGGTATTGAATTTGTTTGTCGGTGGCGGCCTGCAAGATATTTTGTCGTTTTCGCTAAGCCTTTGGTTAACGATAGCGGTGATCGTGCTGGGTTTGTTTGGCCTTCAATGGTTAATTGTCCACTTAATCACTCGCTTTACATGGCTGTTTCGTGCCAAACAAAACAAGAAGATTGTGGTCGTGTCTGCCTTGCTGTTCTTAGCGGCCAATCTAATCCATGGCTGGCATGAAGCCATTGGTAATACCGATGTCACCACGCAGGTACGTTATGTGCCGTGGTTCCAACCGTTGACGATGAAATCGTTATTGAGAAAATTGGGCGTTGATGTGAAAGCGAGCAGCGACGTCGCCGATATCAATACGTCAAAACACAGTGCCTTAAACTATCCCAAACAGCCTTTGCACTGTGAGCCAGTGCAGCGTCACAACGTGTTGGTGTTGATGGTCGATTCCTTGCGTTTTGATATGTTGAACGCTGACGTCATGCCGGCGACAACCGCGTTTGCTGCACAAACCCTGCGTTTCGACAATCATTACAGCAGTGGCAATGCCACCCGCTTTGGCGTGTTTGGTTTTTTTTATGGCATTCCATCCAGTTACTGGACGCAAGTGTTGGCCGAAGAACGTGGCTCCGTTTTATTTTCGGAGTTGGTCAAGCAGCAGTACACGATTCATTTGCTGGCCAGTGCAACGTTAACCAGCCCGGAATTTGATCGCACAGCGTTTGCCGATGTGCGTGACAGTATCATCCCGGCGCCGCGAAAGTTGAGTTTGGCTGAGCGCGATCAATGGGTCGCTGACAGTGTCATTCAACGTTTGGATTCGGCAGGAGATAAACCCTTTTTTACGTTCGCGTTTTTTGACGCGCCACATGGGTTTGGTTTGCCGGAAGGGTTTGTGTCGCCATTCCAGCCCATGATCGAAACGGTTAATTATTTGGAGCTGGGACCGGACTCCGATCGTGAAACGTTCTTCAATCGTTACAAAGCGACGGCACTGTTTTCAGATCAGCAAATTGATCGCGTGTTAAAACAGTTGGAAAAGAACCAACAGCTCGACAACACCATTGTGATCATCACCAGCGATCATGGGCAGGAGTTTAACGATCTGAATAAAAATTACTGGGGGCACAACAGCAATTACAGTGATTACCAAGTCAAGGTGCCGATGTTAGTACGCTGGCCCGGCAAAATACCGGCTGTGGTGTCGGCGTTAACGGCGCATGAAGATGTGGTGCCAACCTTGATGCAGCATTTATTGGGCTGTCGCAACGATGTGCGCGACTACAGCACCGGCGAAGATCTGTTTGCACCGATTGACGATCGCGCGCTGTTGATTGAGAGCTGGTCTGATCGTGCCGTGTTGCATCGCGACCGCATTTACCAATACACGAGTTACGGGGCGGCTGAGGTGTATGACCCGCGCTATAACGCACAGCCGGGCGAAAAGCCCAATGGTGCGGTGGTCAGTACTGTTTTGCAAAAAATGACGACGTTTTATCAGTGATTTTCATTACAGCCACTATCGCATCAGCGACATTAACAAAGCCCTAAAACAATCAAGGCGACCATCGGTCGCCTTGTTGTTACGAATTTCTTTTTTGAGTGCCGTTTTATCGGCTTGCCGGATCGCACCTTTACTTTTCTGGTGCGCCCCACCTTTGCGCATGATCGGAGCGCTGGCGTGAACATTACGTGGTTTCATTCAAATCTCCTTGGCTTGAGATATCGCTCAAGCGGCGCGCACGATAAGGCTTACAGCCTCACGAGGCAAGTATTCCTTGCCAGCGCGCACGGCGCTCCACACAATCGCGTCCCATGAAAACGACCGCACATGAACTTCTGCACCGCATCTTTGGCTACGAACAGTTTCGTGGCCAACAGCAGGCTATTGTCGAGACCGTGCAAAACGGTGGCGATGCCCTCGTATTGATGCCGACCGGTGGTGGCAAGTCCTTGTGTTATCAGATACCGGCATTGTTGCGCGAGGGTGTCGGCATTGTCATTTCGCCACTGATCGCCTTGATGCAAGATCAGGTCATGAGTTTGCGCGAAGTCGGCGTGCGCGCGGCGGCACTCAATTCGTCAAACAGCGGCAGCGATAACGCCGCCATTGAACGCGCATTGCGCGTAGGTGAACTCGATCTCGTTTATGTTGCGCCAGAACGACTACTGATGCCGCGCATGTTGGAACTGCTAGACGATTTGTATCGCGATCGGCAACTGGCCTTGTTTGCGATTGACGAAGCGCATTGTGTGTCGCAGTGGGGCCATGATTTTCGTCCCGAATACCTGCAATTGTCTTTGCTGCACGAACGTTACCAATCGGTGCCTCGCATGGCGCTCACGGCCACTGCCGATGAACGCACTCGACAAGAAATTATTAACCGATTGGCGCTGAGCGATGCGCGCGTTTTTATCGCGAGCTTTGACAGGCCCAATATCCGTTATCAAATTCAAACCAAAAAGAACAGCAAGGAACAGCTGCTGCGTTATTTGCGTGAACACCATCAAGGTGATGCGGGCATTGTATATTGCTTGTCACGACGCAAAACCGAAGAGGTTGCCAGCTTTCTGGAAAACAGCGGTATTCCGGCACTGGCTTACCATGCGGGTATGCCGGCAGCGCAACGTGAGAAAAATCAGCACCGCTTTATTTATGAAGACGGTTTGATCATGGTGGCCACGATTGCCTTCGGCATGGGCATTGATAAACCGGATGTGCGCTTTGTCGTACACATGGATCTGCCCAAAAGCATTGAAGCTTACTATCAAGAAACCGGCCGCGCCGGTCGTGACGGTCTGCCATCCAATGCGATGTTGTTTTATGGTTTTCAGGATCTGGTCTTGCTCAAGCAAATGATTGAACAAGGCGAAGCCAGCGAAGAACAAAAACGCGTTGAGTTGCACAAGCTGAATCTGTTGCTGGGGCTTTGCGAGACCGTCGATTGTCGCCGCCAAGTATTGCTGCAGTATTTTGGTGAGCCAGCACACGAGCGTTGTGGCAATTGTGATAACTGTTTAAATCCGCCACCGAGTTTTGATGGGCGTGTGGTGGCGCAAAAAGCGCTGTCGACGATTTATCGCACCGGTCAACGGTTTGGTGTGGCTTACTTGGTTGATGTGCTGCTCGGTAAATCCGATGATCGTATTGCCCAAAATCAGCACGACAAGTTGTCCGTATTTGGCATCGGTACCGATCTCGATGCGCAAACGTGGCGCTCAGTTTTTCGGCAATTGGTCGCAGCCAGCCATGTGCGCATCGATCACGATGCCTATGGTGCATTGAAACTGAATGAATCCGCACGTGCGCTATTGCGAGGCGAACAAGCCATCGTCTTTCGCCTTGATGAAAAGAAAAAAGCAAAAAAACAGCGCGAACAACTCAATGCCTTGGCCGACGAGGATCAAGTATTGTTCAATGCCTTACGCACGTTACGCCGCGACTTGGCCAAAGAACAAAACGTACCGCCGTATGTCATTTTTCATGACAGCACCTTGCAGGCAATGGTACAAGCAAGACCACAAACGTTGGCCGAAATGGCCGATATTTCCGGCATTGGTCAGCGCAAATTGGATCAGTACGGCGCGGATTTTTTGGCGGTGATTCGTGAAAACTAAGCTCGAGCGATATTCTTCCCGTCGCTCTCATCAACCCATGCGCGTGGTCGACAATTTTACCAATGCGGCCGTTAATTTTTCCAATCGCTCTTGTTGTTTTTTATCCAATAAATAACCGGCACTATCAAACGCGTTATCGGCATTCGGCAACGTCATCACCTCAGGCCAAATTAGTACACCCAAACGCGTAAGAATATCGCGCAAATGATTTAATCCACGTACCCCGCCAAATGGACCGGGTGAGGCGGCAAGCAGCAGTGCTGTTTTGTCTTTAAACGGTACCATGCCGTTTTCGTTACCATCCGGGCGAGACAACCAATCGAGTGTATTTTTCAGCAACGATGACACCGAGCTGTTGTTCTCCGGTGAGGCGATGATCAGTGCATCATGTGATTTGAACAGCGCTTTCAGTTTTTTGCCATTTTCCGGCATGCCGGATTCTGCTTCGTCATCACCGTGGTAGATCGGCATCGGGTAATCATTCAAATCGATGAACGTGACTTCGGCACCGGCCTTTTGCGCGGCATCGGCGGCTAATCGGGCCAATTTCTTGTTTAATGAATCGCGACGCGCGCTGCCGGCAAAAACCAAAACTTTATTTGTCATGGTGTGATCCTTAGTTGGTCAGGGTGGTGTCAATCAGCAACTTGCCACTCAATATACGATGTATTGGACATTTGTTGGCGATATCCAACAAACGCTTGCGTTGCTCGTCGTCGAGCGCGCCGATTAACGTTATTCGGCGAATTAGCGTTGTCGCACCATCTGCAGCGTGTTCGTCCATGGTGACGATGACATCCTCAAGCGACCACTGCTTGCGCTGCGCGTACATATGCAAAGTCAACGCAGTGCAACTGCCTAGCGCTGCACCCAACAAAGCATGTGGGTCAGGACCGCCATCGTCGCCGCCTTGTGTGGTATCAACGTCGCTAAACCATTGATGGTGTGCGCTTTGAATCTGTTGTTTTAGCTTGCCATCGACGGCTTTTTTAATGATGACGGTCATGATGGATTCTCGAAAGGTGTAAGAAACGGATGCATTCACGTTGACGATGAATGCATCATATCGACTCTCGAGGTTAGCAGAAGTAAAACGATTTGATGACAACATTCAATGGATTTGAACGTTGCGATAAAAGGCGCGGTCCGATTATCGCGGTGTCGATGGTGATAGTGTGACGGCAACCGCCTTATAGATCGGTGTATGCGTTTCTTCATTGTGTGAAGCTGATGACACCAGTGCTGATGCTTCGGGGTAATAAGCCGCTAGGTTACCTTGAGGAATGTCATAGGCAATCGCGGTGAAATCACTGACCATGCGTTGAACATTATCGTCAGATAAAGCTTCAATATTGACACGCTGACCATTTTGAATGCCCAATTTGTTCAGATCCTCCTGGTTAATCAACACCACTTTGCGATCACCAAAGACACCACGATAGCGATCGTTATCACTATAAACCGTTGTGTTGAATTGATCGTGTGAGCGGATGGTCATCAATGTAAACGACGAGGCCGGTTGCGGCGGTGCTTTTAATGGATGCACGCGAAACTCGGCTTTGCCTGATGTGGTTTTCCATTGTCGTAACGCGGCGGCGTTATCGAGCTTGATCCGTCCTTGTTCTAGAATGCGTTGCTGGAAATGTTCAAAGCCACTGGTGACGCCATGTTGGCAGGATTCAATGTATTGCCGAATCAGGCCATAATCGGCGGCCATGTTTTGCCATGGTATCGTCTGCGCATTGCGTGCGATTTTTTGACCAATGTTGGCAACGATGGTCGGTTCACTGAGTTGTTGCATGCTCAGAGGCATTTGCAAACCACGTGACGCGCGCACATTGCTCATCGAATCTTCGGTAGTGACAAACTGCGTTTGACCATCGCGTTGATCAATATCGGTGCGACCCAAGGTGGGCAGCAGCAAACCAATTTCGCCGGGATAACAATGCGTGCGATTCAATTTCGTGGCAATGTGCACGGTGAAACGGCAGCGTGACAGCGCCTCCAGCACACGCGGCGAATCCGGTGCGGCAACGCCAAAATTACCGCCCAAACTTAAAAATGCTTTTAATTCATTTTGCAGCAAGCTGCGAATCACGAGTATGGCATTATTGCCTTTATCACCACAGATTTGGGCGCCGGGAAATGTCGTGATCAAATTATTCAGCCATTTCTCGCTGACAATGGAGGTTGCTCCCATTGTGCGATCGCCTTGCACATTGGAGTGTCCGCGAACAGGGATGGCGCCTGCGCCTTTTTTTCCGATATTGCCTTTTAACAACAGTAAATTAACGATGTATTGAATTGTGGCGACGGATTGCCATTGATGTGTAATGCCCATACACCAGCTGACGATGGTGGCGTTGGAACCTGCATAAGCGTCGGCGATGTCGCGCATTTGGTGTTCGCTTAAGCCCGACACTGTTTCCAGCGCTTTCCAACTATGTTGTGCCACTTCGTCGCGCAGCAATTCAATGCCCGAGGTGTGTGCATTGATAAAATCATAGTCAAAACAGGTATGTGATGTTTCGCGATCAAACAGCGCTTTGATCACGCCTTTGAGCGCAGCCAAATCACCGCCAATGTTAACTTGGTAAATTTCATTGGCGACTTCGTCACCGTTGTTGGTGAGCAGTGCGATCGGATTTTTGGGATCGGCGAAATTCACAAAGCCCTTTTCTTTTAGTGGATTCAGAACCAAAATTTTGGCGCCGCGTAAACGCGCTTCGTGCAATGCCGCCATCATACGAGGATGATTACTCGCCGGGTTTTGCCCCATCACAATGAACAGTTCGGCGTGTTCAAAATCGTCGAGTGTGCAGGTGCCTTTGCCAACGCCAATGACCTGTTTGAGCGCAAAGCCAGACGGTTCGTGACAGAAATTCGAAGAATCCGGCAAGTTGGCGCAACCGAAACTCCGTGCGACCAATTGCCATAAAAACGCGGCCTCATTGCTGCTGCGGCCGGATGCGTAAAACGCCGCCTGTTGCGGATCGATGGCCGTCATTTCACGCCCAATCAAATCGAAGGCTTCGTCCCATGTAATCGCCGAAAAACGATTGGTAGTGCGTTGGTACAAAATGGGGGTTGTGAGGCGTCCGCTGTTTTCGAGTTCAGTGTTGCTCAACTGCCGCAATTGTTCGGGTGTTTTATCGGCAAAAAAATCGACACCTGTTGCTCGTCGCGTCATTTCCCAAGCAATGGCTTTTTGACCTTGTTCACAACTGTCTACCAACGGCTTACCGGGTTTGTCGGGAAACGCGCAGCCAGGACAATCGAAGCCAATGGTTTTGTTCGCGTGCATAAACGACGGAATGATCTGCAGCGGGATCTGTTGCTGACGAAACGCACTCACTGCAGCCGCGATGGCTTTGCGACCGCCGGCAGGAGAAGAGGGGGATTTGATTGACATTCCGAATTACCACAAAAATGATCTGTGTTTTCAATACGCTGAGTAAACTTGCCTACGATTCGAGCGTAAAACCAGTGCTTGGTAGCCAGTTGTACAGCATAACAAGGATCATTGATTTAGCAGATAGTACCAGCACCAAGTACTTTTTGTGGCGGTTTGTTTAAATGGCATCAAGAATATTGGCTACTCATCGATTGACGACGAACAAACACACCCATCGAAATCATACCGGCGAGTACGATCAACACGGTGCCAAGCAGGCTGCTCCATTGCAGTGTTTCATCCCACAACAGCCAACCCAACGTAAAGGCAAATACGACTTGAGTGTAACCCAGCGCACCAATTGCGCCAGGGCTGACCAACATAAATGCCTTTGTCATTGTCAGCTGACCAACCGCAGCCATCAACCCCATTAACAACAGCCATGGCCATTGCGCTAACGTGGGCGTTTGCCATTGAAAGAAAATGGGGACAATCGAAATCAGCGTGCTGAACAACGTGAAGTACAAAACGACTTGATAAGGTGATTCCGTGTCGGCCATGCGCCGTATTGTGCATTTGTTCAGTGCAGACAAAAATGCACCACCGAGGGCCAGTAAAATCAGAAAACTGAAATCAGCATCTTCGGGCCGCACGATTAAGGCAACGCCAATAAAACCAATGATCGCTGAGAAAATATAGCGCTTCTTGAAACGTTCGCCGAGCCAGAAGGAAGCGATAAACGGTATCCAAATTGGTGCGGTTTGAAACAACAAAATCGTTTCACCAAGCGGCAATACACCCAAGCAAAAGAAATACAGATACATATTGCTGATGCCGGAACCGCTGCGCATCAAATGAAATTGCCATTTATCCGCATTAAATTTGAGGTGGCCGCGTGCAGCCATGTAGGGGATCAAAATTAAAAGGCACACCAGGTTGCGAAAAAACACCAATTCGCTATTGGGTAACTGTGTGGACAAGTATTTAACGAGCGCGCCCATTAACGCAAAGACCAGCTCGGCAATTAAAAACAACAAGGCACCGCGCAATACTAATTTGTTCAAGATACTCTCAAGACTAACGGCGAAAACGAAATCAGGAGCCCGTCGCAATTGGACGGGTTGGATCACAAATCCACTCGCTCCATGATCCGGCGTACAACCGTGGCTCGGCAAAGCCTGCGTGTACCATCGCCAGAATATTGTGGCAAGCTGTTACGCCGGAACCGCAATAACTGATGACCGATTGTTCTCGCAATGAGGAAAACCGATGTTGCAAATCGGTCATCGCTAAAAACTCGCCGTTGCTATCGACATTTTCGGTAAACGGAAAATTGCGTGCACCGGGAATATGGCCCGCAACGGGATCGATGACTTCTTCGCGTCCTGCGAATCGCGCGGCACCCCGTGCATCGATCAATGCCGTGTGGTGATCACGATGCAATACTTGCTCAGCGCTGACGACTTTGTCGGCATGGGTGACACCGACAAACAAACTGGGCGTGCGTTGCACAATGGCATCGTCAACAGGCAACTGAGCTTGTTGCCATGCTCGCCAGCCACCATTTATTACCGCAACGCGATCATGGCCAAGCCAACGTAACAGCCACCATAAACGCGCGGCATACGCACCGTTGTCCTGATCGTAAGCAAAGACCTGCGTTTCGGCGGTGATGCCCAGGGAGGAAAAAAATGAGCATAAACTGGCCGAAGATGGCAACGGATGGCGTCCAGTAACGCCGCGTACGATCGGTCCAGACAAGGTGCGCTCAAGGTGCGCAAAGGCAGCACCAGCAATGTGCGAGCGACGATATTCTTGTTCGCCCCATTCAGAGTTGCCGAGTTGCGATCGACAGTCAACGATTAAATGTGGCGGGGTAAAATGGGCAACGTCAGCAACGCTGACAAGTGTGGTGAATGTCATGATGGCGTCCTTTGCGCTAGCATAACCAAACTCGCTTGGAGTTGTCCGCTGCCATGTCCGCGTTTGTTGCACATTTTCATGAAAATTCGCCATTTTTTTGCAGCGTTTCGCGATTCGCCTGTGCGCTCGGTTGGCAGCAGTGGCCCGACACCGATACGTATTACGCGCGGCTCAATCAGTTGGAGGCACCTGTACACTTTGTTGCCGACAGTGGTGAGCAAAATTACGAACTGGGTATTGCCAATTCAGGACAAGTGCCAACACGATATGCCAATTGGCACGATTACTTTAATGCGCTGTGTTGGTGTGCTTATCCGCGCACCAAACAAGTATTCAATCAGTTGCATCGCGCCCATTGGCGCGATGATGTGCGCACACGGCCTCGCGATGGTTTGACCTTGCTGGATGAAAGCGGCGTAGTTGTTGGCAGTGATGATGACGTCACACTTGATCGTATACGTCGTATGGCATGGCCTGAATTATTTGTCGAACATCGTGACTGGACGCGGCAACATTTACGCGTTATGGTCATTGGTCATGGTTTGCTCGAAAAATGCTTACAGCCCTATATTGGTATGACCGCACATGCGTATCTATTGTCGTGTTCCGTTGACGAAATGTCGTTAGTCGACGATGACTGGTTGACGCTTATCGATCAGCGTGTGTGCGCGCAATTGACGTCGACGGGAAGTTTGTCGCCGGCGCAATTGTTTCCCTTACCGTTGCTCGGTTTACCGGGATGGTGGCGAGCCAACGAGTCGCCCGAATTTTATGATAATGCGCACTATTTTCGTCGTAGTCGTCATCGTCAAACGCCAACATAGATTGTTGTGTAGCGCGTAAAGTAAAGCAGAGCATCTGTGTCAAATAGGGCGTTTCAATGATCGGCATGTCCAACACAGGGCAATTCAATCAGCACCACCAAACCATGCGGAGTATTGTCAGATAGTTCGATGCGTCCATTGAGCTGTGTGACGATTTCTTTCGCGATGGCCAAGCCTAAACCGGTACCGGTTGTATCGTGACCTAATTCGCGGAAAAAGGGTTCGAAAACGCGTTCGCGCAGTTCGGCCGGAATGCCAGGACCTTGATCTCGAATATACACCTGGCACCGTTGTTGATGGTGTTTGAGTTGCACGCCAATTTCACTGCCTTCCGGAGAATAGCGCAATGCATTATCACAAATATTGCGCAACAGAGCGGTTAGCTGCGTCGGTGTGGCAAGCACCTGGCAATCACTGATCAGATCGGTGCGCAAGGTTTGCTGTCGGCGTTGTGCGACAATATTCAGTTCTTGCGTGATGCGCAGTAACAGGGTTTGCAGAGAACAGCTTTCAATCCGGGGCATTCCTCCCGTTTTTTGCCGCTGATGCTCAAGGCGACTCAGTGTCAGCAATTGCTCGACCAAATGTGCGCTGCGTGCAATACCTTGCTGCAGTTGTGTCAAAGAATGACGTTGTTCGCTGCCGCTACTGTTTTGTGCATTCTCACTGTGAATCTGCAGTGCCGCCAACGGTGTGCGCAATTCGTGTGCGGCATCGGCGATAAATCGTCGTTGTTGCTCAAATGAGGTCTTCACTCGTTGCATCATATTGTTAAGTGCAATTACCAAGGGTTGCACTTCGGTGGGCACATCACTGATCTCAAACGGCGTTAGCTGGCCCGAGTTACGCGATTCAATTTCACCGGTCAATCGGGTCAGTGGCCGCGTCGCGCGGCGAATCACGTATAGCACAGTAAACAAGATCACCGGCAAAATGGCCAAAGCAGGCAATATATTATTGATGGCAATTTCGCTGGCCAATTCGCTGCGCACATCGTCGCGGTGTGCAACGACAATCGTGGTTTTTTTGCTGGTGGGTAACACGAAAACTCGCCAGGTATGACCGTGCAAATGGGCGTCATAATAACCGGCCGAAAAGGCCGCGAGCGGCGTATCAGGCGCCGTTGCAGAACGCTTTAACAGCTTTTGATTGGCATCCCATATCTGAAATGCGATCTTGTTTTCGTAAGCGTGACCGGTGGTGTCGTATTCGGCATCTTCACCGCTCTGTTCTTCCATTTCTTCAGAGACTTCACGGCCATCGTGCCATGATTCAATAACGACGGTTTGGCCGTTGCCGTTGGTGTGTAAGCGCGCCAGTATTTTGGCGTGCTGGGCCAGTTCAGCATCAAAAATTTCTTCCATTTGCTCGGTGGCATTGTGATAACCGAGCAGCAAGCTAATCGATAGCAGACTGACGATACTGCCGCCCAAGGTCCATAACAAAAAACGGCGCAAGCTCATCGCCTTAATCCTGCGTCGGTTTGTCAATGGTGTAGCCGAGGCCGCGTACAGTGCGGATCATGTCGTTACCCAGTTTCTTGCGCAGATGATGAATATGCACTTCGATGGTGTTGCTGCCCACTTCGTCGTGCCAAGCGTAGAGCGACTGTTCTAATTGTTCGCGTGAGAGCACATTACCGCGATTCTCGAGCAGGTGTTGCAAGAGCGCAAATTCGCGTCGTGGCAAACTGATGATCTGCCCGGCCAGTGTCAGTGAGTGTGCTTGCACATCAAGTTCCAATTGCTGATGCACGATCTTGTTTTGCGTTTGACCATGTTGACGGCGGTGCAGGGCGCGCAAACGGGCCAGTAATTCTTGCAGCGCAAAGGGTTTAACCATGTAATCGTCAGCGCCGCTGTCAAGACCGTTGATGCGATCATCGAGTTCGTCTCGCGCCGTTAAAATCAGCACCGGTGTTTTGATGTGTTTTTCGCGCAACTGTTTTAGCATGTCCATGCCATCCAATCGCGGCAAACCCAGATCGAGCACGATTAAATCAAAATGCTCAGACGTGGCCGCTTGCAGCGCGGTTTTACCATCGGTAAACCAATCGACACTGTATTGCTCGCGCCGTAACGCTGTCACTATGCCATCGCCAAGCAATTTGTCATCTTCCGCCAGCAAGAGTCTCATCGTACGCACCAAGATTTAACGTTGTTTTCAGATAAAAATGTTTCGGCGTTAGCGCCTTGCAACATTGCCAGCGTGGAAAATGCCCCGGCTTCAATGGTCGTGTTGGCGATCACCGTGACTGAACGCGGCGCTCCCATCACCGGGTAACCCGTAAGCGGATTTAAAATATGGCCATAGCGCACACCGTTGTGTTGCAAAAAGCGACGACTATCACCACTGGTGGTGATCGCTCCGGTGGTCAGACTGATGTAACTGATGGCGTTTTGTTCGGTATCGGGGCGTTCAATGCCAATTTGCCACGCTTCGCCGTTACGCTTGGGGCCGCGTGCGCGTAAATCACCACCAAAATTGACCAAGAAAGCATCATGACTTTGCGACGCGATGAGATCAAAAACGCGATCAACGGAATATTCTTTGCCAATGCCGCCCAGATCAATTTCCATTCCGGGTTTTAACGTCAGCTCTGGTCGTTGCCAATGCACACGATGCCAACCGATCAGCGGAAGCATTGATTGAATTTGTTCTGCCGTGGGCGGTTGGGCATTGTCAGCAAAGCGCCAGATCTTTCGCAAGGCACCGGAACTGATGTCGAATAGTCCGTCGGATAATCGATAAAGTTGATCGGCAAAATCGAGCAGATCGGCGAGCTCATCACTGACGGTTATCGTTTTGCCGTCGCTAGTGTTGATTTGAAAGATGATGTTGTCATTGCGGTAACGACTGTAGCGGTGTTCGATGCGCAATGCTTCGGTTTCAGCCAATGTTGCAACTTGCGTAGCCAACACATCGTCGTCGCTATCGAGCAGCACGGAACACGGGCTCGCCATCGCCTGAAAGCGAATATCGAAAAGTGCGTCGTGTGTGCGTGTTACCGAAGCCATACTGTTCCCATCGTGGGCAAGTCACCGCATCTGAAGTGTGTTGCGATTGCGTCTACAATGGCTTTCACCCTGTAACGCTGCGATGTGCTTGTGATGGTCAGCACATCGATGAGCAGATTGTCCCATGTCCCGTCCTTGGTTAAACAGTTATTTTTGCTCAAAGACAACACGCTCGCGAGAAGCGAGCGTGTTGTAGTGTTTTACCAGCGGAAAGAATAGTTAAGTTGCACCCAGTTCGCTTTTAATTCAGGGAAACTCTGTTGTCCGTACAAGTCGCTGCCGGTTGGTGCATCGACCGTGTCGCCGTTGGTTTGTGAGTACGTTTCGACGCGAAATGCCAACTCACTGCCATCGCTGAACACTTTGCCGATTTTGACGCCTGCTGTGGTCGCATCAAATTCGGCCAATCGCGGATCGGCGGACGCGTAATCAATCAGTGCGGTTTGCGCTGACACATCTGTGTCGATGCCGACCTGCAAATACGGTTTGTAAAAATCGGCCGCGGTTTGCGTGTACCAACGAAAATGTGGTTCGATGTACCAGCCCGCGCCCCATTCATAACGATATTTGGCATCAACGGTCGATGATTTAATGCCCCAATCATCACTCATATAACGGTATGACAAATCGATCACGTCTTCGCCAGGCGTGTATTTGGCTTGCACAAAAAGGCTGTTCTTTACGCGCTTGTCGGGTCGTTGTTCAAACCAGTACAGGTATTGTGCGTCCAGATTATTCGGATCGGGATTGATGATCAGATTACCCTCATCCGCAACCGTTAGAATTTTGTACGGGTCATTTTGATAACCTGACGATTGCGACATCGACCAGTTGAATTGCATCAAAAAACGACGGCTAAAAATTTGGGTGTAGCCCAGCAAAAAATCGACAACCTGTTTGCGATCGGTGGAGGTCTTTTCACCGTTGTAGCTGCTGAGTAGATCATCGCCTTGTTGATAGAGCACTGGCGTTGCAGTTAACCCTTCATGGATGCCGCCAACGGCTTTGATGTTGTCGGTTTCGAGATTGATACCGATGGCAAACGTTGAATTTTTTTGATTGAAATCGATGGCGTAATTGGCATCGAGCGATACCGACGCAAAATCGTATTCGCTGGACACATTCCCACCAACGGCGATTTTGCTGTCTTCGCCCCAGGGTTGTTGCCAAGACGCGCGAAATGATCCACGTTGATCGTGAAAGGAATCATCAAGCGGGATCTCGTTGGCACCGATGCTGTAGCGCGAGCGGCCAGACGGTCCGGTAAATACTTGGGTGCGATCGTTGCCGGCGGTCATCGCGCCATTGGGGGATGCGCCGGTTAAACTGTCGACAACCAGTTTGAACGTGCTCACATGTTCGTCGCCCCAGTCCTTGCTCATTTGCACGACCGGTTCTACTGCCTGCACGCGGCCGTCGCCTTCGCTGTAATACAAAACGGCGGAATCAATTTTCCACGGATTGTCTTCAGCGGCGTGCACATGACTGGTGGCACCGAGCAGAGCGCCGGCGGCCAAGGCCAATTTGTCTTTTAATTGCATCCGCAACCCCCACCACCAAAGCCGCGACCACCGGAAGACGCTTCTTTGCTGAAGTAAATGTGTTCATCAAGACCGGCATCGAGCGGTGCTGATTCCAACTGCATCGATTGCTTGGCGAGCAGATCGCGCTCCCACGGTTTGACGCCAAGTGAGCTGCAAGCGCCGAGTCCGAACAACAGACACAGAACGATCAGTTTTTTGATCATGACATTCTCCAAGGAATTACTGCTTTAGCGCCTGACGCAAATGCTGTTCGTATTGCTCGCGGTGCTTTTCAAAAAAACCAGCGTGACGTGCAATGACTTGGCCATTGCGATCAATAACGAGGCTCGATGGCATTGCCTCGACTCGGAAGTTTTCCGCCAACTTGCCATCCGGATCAAATTCAATCGCGAACGGATGGGCAGTTTGAGCCAAGAATTTGTCGGCAAGCGCGCGTTCCTGATCGACGTTGACGGCGATCACGACAAGGCCTTGATCTTCGTAGCGCTTTTGCATTTCAGCCATCCACGGAAACGACTGGCGGCAAGGGCCACACCACGAGGCCCAGAAATCGAGATAGACGGTTTTGCCCTTGTAAGCGGACAGGTCGAGCGCTTGTGAACTGGCTGAAAGCGCCAATAAAAGTAGTGAGGTGAGAAAACGCACATTGCACTCCCGTTTCAGCATGTGCCTTAACGATAGCGTGTGTTTGCTTAAGCGATTATTAAGCGCTTAAGGTGAGGTGTTAAGCGGTTCACAGAACAGCAAATGTGGAATCGCGCGTTGGTCGCCCCACAATATAGCGTGTTGTTCCAGATAGCGGCCCCAGCGCAGCGCAGTTTCTTGATCGACGTTGAACAACAGCAGACTGGCTTCTTGCCAGTGCCCATCGGGACTGCGGCCAACGCCCTCGAGAAACGCGGTTTGTTGTTCGCGCAAACATTGTTTGAAGTTGTCATGTCGCAATGCATTGGCGTCCGCCGCGTGCGGCACACTGCGCGGATTGCAGGCGCTGATAAACGCAAAGCGTGTGGCATCACGTTGTGTCAGACAGTCGGTGAGAGCGGTGCTGTGTTGATTGATGCGCAGTGTGATGTCGCCGTGCGGCGTAAACACAATGTAATGCGCGTCGTGATAGGCCGCGAGCAGTTCAGGTGTCAGATTCATTTGGGCGAAAAATAAAAAAGCCACCGTGGAGGTGGCTTTGACTTATACATGAAAAGCAGGAAACGCTACAGCGAATCACAAGAATTGGTCGGAGTGAGAGGATTCGAACCTCCGACCCCTACGTCCCGAACGTAGTGCTCTACCAAGCTGAGCCACACTCCGACAGTACTACTTATTATTGTGCTGCAAGCAGCGCATCACTGACGTCGGGAAACAGCGTAATCAGCTACCGTCAGCAACGCCTCGCGGTAGGGCGAGGGGCGCAGATTATCCAAACATTTTTTCGCTTTGGCAACAGCCTCATCGGCTTTTTTCATGGTGTATTCAATTGCATCGGTGGCGCGCAAAGCCGCTTGAATTTCCACCAGATTTTCAGTGCCGCCCTGTTCAATCGCGGCGCGAATCAACGCTTTTTGTGTGTCATCACCACGGCGCAGCGCGTGAATCAGAGGCAAAGTTGGTTTGCCTTCGGCGAGATCATCGCCAACGTTTTTGCCGAGTTCGCTCGCGTCTCCGGCATAGTCGAGCGCATCGTCAACCAGTTGAAACGCGATGCCCAATTGCATGCCGTATTCCATCATCGCGTGTTCGATGTTCGTGGGGCTGTGGCTGATAATTGCAGCCAACTGGGTTGCCGCTTCGAACAATTTGGCGGTTTTGCACGTGATCACATCAAAGTAACGGGCTTCGCTGGTGTCGGGATCGTTGCAGTTCATCAACTGCATCACTTCACCTTCAGCAATGACATTGGTTGCGTTTGATAACACGCCCATGACACGCATTTCGCCGACATCGACCATCATCTGAAACGCGCGTGAATACAAAAAGTCACCCACCAACACCGCCGCTTCGTTGCCGAATGCGGCATTGGCCGTTTGACGCCCACGACGCATATCGGAGGCGTCGACAACATCGTCATGCAGCAGCGTGGCCGTATGAATGAACTCGATGACCGCAGCGAGTGTGTGATGGTGGTGGTTTGCCACCCCCAACGCCTTGGCGGCCAAGGTATGAATCAACGGACGCAGGCGTTTGCCACCGCTGTTGATAATGTAATGACCGATTTGATTGACGAGAACGACGTCTGATTGCAGGCGCCTGAGAATGATGTGGTCGGTGGCGGTCAGGTCGTCTTGCACCAAAGCACGTACAGCATTTATATCCATCGTTATCGTTTTGTTGGGTTGGGCAGCCAAAAGCGGCGCGCCATGCTAGTTTTAGTGCTGGAATAAGGCAAGCAGAGTGGATTTGGTCTTGCGTTTACGGCATCAAGTCCCTAGAATTCGCGGCCCCTCGCAGGCTTAAGCGTTTTGGCCATTGGTCCAAACCGCCTGTATCGAGGTCCCAAAATCATCTGGAGCGCGTTATGTACGCTGTTATCGTTAGCGGTGGTAAACAACACCGTGTGCAAGTGGGCGAAACCCTGAAGCTTGAGCTGATTGATGCCGAGCAAGGCGCCACCATCAAATTCGACCAAGTGTTGCTGGTCAATAAAGAAGGCAATCTGCAAATCGGTCAACCGACCGTTGCCGGAGCCACCGTATCGGCTGAAGTCGTGAACCAAGGTCGTGCCGACAAGGTCCGTATCTTGAAATTCCGTCGCCGTAAGCACCACATGAAGCGTCAGGGCCACCGTCAGTGGTTCACTGAAGTCAAAATCACTGGCATTAACGCCTAAGTTCGGGAGAATCTCAAATGGCACATAAGAAAGCCGCCGGTAGTACCCGCAACGGTCGCGAATCCCATTCCAAACGTCTTGGTGTCAAAGTATTTGGCGGCCAAGATGTTATCGCTGGCAACATCATCATTCGTCAACGCGGTACCACGTACCACGCTGGTGAAAACGTTGGTATGGGCAAGGATCACACCCTGTTCGCACTGACCGCTGGTAAAGTTGCATTCGTTCGCAAGGGCGAAAAACAGCACCAATACGTGACGGTCGTAACGGCCTAATCGTAGCGAGTTTTATACAAGGCCCCGCATTGCGGGGCTTTGTCGTTTTTATGCAAAACCAAACAAAGGCGAACACGAAGTGCACTAAGATCACAAAGTGCACGAAGAAAAGCCTGTGGTTTAAATTTTTTGCTGAATCAATTGCCTCTGGGGCAATTTCGAAGGGGGGCACATACGATGTGCACTCACTGAAAACAGCTTTTTCTTCGTGTTCGCTTTTTAATTGGCCTGTTTATGTCGGAGCCGTACCATGAAATTCGTTGATGAAGTGACTATTACCGTGAAAGCCGGTGACGGTGGTAACGGTGTGGCGTCGTTTCGCCGCGAAAAATACATCATGTGGGGCGGGCCCGATGGTGGTGATGGTGGCGACGGTGGCTCGGTTTATGTTGAGGCGACGGACTCGGTCAACACGCTGGTCGATTACCGATTTGTGCGCAAATACGAAGCACAACGCGGCGAAAACGGCAGCAGCCGTGATTGCACCGGTGCGAAGGGCGCCGACATCACGCTGCGGGTTCCGGTCGGCACGCGTATTACCGACAATGTTACCGGTGAGTTAATTGCCGATTTGACGCGTCATGAACAAAAAGTCATGGTCGCGCGCGGTGGTTGGCATGGTCTCGGTAATATCCGTTTCAAATCATCGATCAATCGCGCGCCACGGCAAACGACCAAAGGCAAACCCGGTGATTTGCGTGAATTGAAATTTGAAATGCAGGTACTCGCCGATGTCGGTTTGCTCGGGTTACCGAATGCCGGCAAATCGACTTTTATTCGCGCGGTATCTGCCGCTAAACCCAAAGTGGCCGATTATCCATTCACCACATTGATCCCTAATTTGGGCGTTGTACGTTTGGGTGAAAGCAAATCATTTGTTGTTGCGGATATTCCCGGTGTGATCGAAGGGGCCGCCGAAGGGGCAGGCCTTGGTATTCGGTTTCTCAAACATTTGGCGCGTTGTCGTGTGTTATTGCACTTGGTGGATATCGCACCATTGGATGAGTCGGATCCGGTTTATCATGCGCAGGCCATCGTGCACGAACTCGAAAAGTTTTCACCGAAACTTGCTGAAAAACCGCGCTGGCTGGTGTTGAACAAACTGGATTTGATGTTGCCGGAAGATGCCGAAGCCCGTTGTCAGGACATTATTCAACGCCTGAATTGGACGGGCCCGGTCTTCAAAATTTCGGGTCTTGAAAAAGAGGGTACTCAAGAACTGTGCTGGGCGATTCAGGAATATCTCGAAGCCCATCCGCTTGATTTGGAAGCTGTGCCCGAACAGGAATTGATTTGGGAAACCAAAGCGCCTGAGCCAACGCCAGATGAGATCGTCGAATGGGATGATGAGTGGGGCTTGGAAAACGGTGACGACGAAGATGACGGCGTCGAAGTGGAATATCGCAAGTAGCTCAAACGGTTGCGGGTTCGGGTTGTGGGTTCAGGTAAAAAACGAACAACAAAAAACGGCGCGAAAGCGCCGTTTTTTTAACTCGCAACCCGAGCCAGCAACCCGAACCGCTTTACTGCAACAGCTTGGCCACTTCATCCGCTTTTTGTGGGTAATTGAGCGCCAGTACTTTTTGCGCTTCTTCTTTTTGCACCGGCAGTCCCAATTCATGATAGCTGCGCACCATGATCGCCAATGCTTCAGCCGTGTTGGTGGCGCCAGGGAAATGTTCGACCACATAACGGGCACGATTGGCAGCGGCCATCCATGCGTTGCGTTTGATGTAATAATGGGCGACGTGCAATTCCGCGTCAGCAAGACGGTTGCGTAAATAAATCATGCGTTGGTGCGCATCCGCCGCATACTGACTATCGGGGTAACGTTTTAGGAACTCGCTGAAATCATCAAATGCTTGTTTCGCGGTGCTCGCATCGCGTTCGGACAGTGGCGCTGACAACACTTCTTTGAATGCACCCAATTCGGCTGAAAAGTTCACCAAACCTTTCATGTAATAAACGTAATCCAGATTGGGGTGTCGCGGGTTCTGACGAATAAATCGATCGGCTGCGGCAGTGGCGGGGGGCGCATCACCATTGCGGTAATACGCATACAACAGATCGAGTTGGGCTTGCTGCGAGAACGGACCGAAGGGATAACGTGAATCCAGATCTTCCAGCTTCGTGATGGCGGTTTTGAAGTTTTCTAACTCCAGCGATTCACGCGCGGCCGCGTACAATTCTTGAGCGGTTTTATCACGGCGACGTTCATATTCGCTTTCACCGGCGCAACCAGCCAACAAAGCGGTCGCCACCAGCACAGTGACCACGGCGCGCCAAGTCTTCAACAACGCAGTAAACATAAACGGGGTGCTTCCAGAATGACTACAATAGCGGGGCATTCTAGCGAAATGAGCCTTAAGCAACATAGGTATTTATCCGGTGCAATCTGAAACGGTAGTAAAACAGGCCATAGTGCCCGACGAAGCATTTGGGCAGCGATTGGACGTCGTATTGGCCGATTTGTTCAGTGAATTTTCGCGGGCACGCCTGCAAGAGTGGCTGAAAGAGGGACGCATCACTGTCGATGGCGTAGTTGCCGCACGGGCACGCGACAAGGTGCGCGGTGGTGAAGCCATCGAATTGAAAGCCGAACTCGACATTCAGAGCGGTGATCTGGCTGAAGACATTCCGCTCGCCATCGTCTACGAAGACGACGACATTATCGTTGTTAACAAATCAGCCGGATTAGTCACTCACCCGGCGCCCGGTCATCGTGGCGGTACATTGGTGAATGCCTTGCTGCATCACGCACCAGAACTGAATTTGTTGCCACGTGCCGGCATTGTGCATCGCCTCGACAAAGACACATCAGGCTTGCTCGTTGTGGCGCGCAAACCCGAAGTTCATATCAAATTGGTGCGTCAACTCGGCAAACGTGAATTTTTGCGCGAGTACGATGCGGTCGTGCACGGCCAAGTGATCACCGGTGGCATGGTCGAGGCGGCGATTGGTCGTGATCCGTCAAATCGCTTGATCATGGCGGTCGTTGAAGACACTGGCCGCAAAGCGATTACGCATTATCGTGTGGTTGAACGCTTCCGCGAACACACACACATCAAATTGCGTCTTGAAACCGGACGTACACATCAAATTCGCGTGCACATGGCGCATGTTGGTTTTCCGTTACTGGGGGATCAAACCTATGGTGGACGTCAGCGCTTCATGGCCGATGTTGACGACGAACTATTCAATTTGTTGCGTACGTTCAAACGCCAAGCATTGCATGCGGCCAAACTGGGTCTCACACATCCGAATGGTGAATGGATGGAATGGCAAGCCCCCATTCCGCCGGATATGGATCACCTGATGAAGTTGTTGCGTAAAGATCGTCAGCTGCACGATGTTTAAACCGCTGCTTGCCGACTGGCCGGCGCCAGCCCAAGTTCATGCTTGCACGACAACGCGCTGTGGTGGCGTTAGCGCGGCGCCTTACGACTCTCTGAATGTCGGCGATCATTGTGGCGATGTGCCACAGCACGTTGCCGAAAATAGGGCAATTGTTAAACAGCAATTGCATCTGCCGAGTGATCCGTTTTGGTTGCAGCAAGTGCATGGCATTGCGGTTATCGATCCAACGCAAACAGCCGAGCGCATAGCGGACGCCGCGTTCACGACCATGCGCCAACAAGTGCTGTGCATCATGACCGCCGATTGCTTGCCAGTATTGGTGTGCAACCGTGCCGGCACTTGGATTGCCGCAGCACATGCCGGGTGGCGTGGTTTGTGTGATGGCGTGATCGAACAAACGATTGCGCGCTATGACGGCAATGCGAGCGATTTGCTTGTGTGGTTAGGCCCGGCAATCGGTCCGTCATCGTTTGAAGTGGGTGAAGAGGTCAAAGCCGCATTTGTTGCGCATGACAAGCACGCCGAAGCGGCGTTTTTGCCTTCACCGAATAATCGCTGGCTCGCTGATTTGTATTGGTTGGCACGGCAACGTTTATTGGCGCTGGGTATCACCGCGATTTATGGCGGTGGATTGTGTACGTATCGCGATTCAGCACGCTTTTATTCTTACCGACGCGATAAACAAACTGGACGTATGGCCAGCCTGATCTGGATGGAATAACGGATACATCAATGTTGCTGTTTATGCTGCTGAGCTCACTTTTCCTGTTCACATTTGTCGTGATTGGACGACGTTACAATGAAGTTGAATGGGGCAGCTGGTGGGTCAATATTTTTGATGGATGGATCCGACTTTTTGTTCGTCACTATCATCGTCTGCACGGTGATCGTATCGACCTGCCAGAAACCGGTGGTGTGTTGTTGATCTGCAATCATCTGTCGGGATTAGATCCCTTATTGCTTATTGCCGCCAGCAAACGTCCGCTGCATTTTCTGATCGCTGAAGAAGAATACAATCGTTTTGGTTTAACCTGGATCTTTCGTGCCGCTGGCTGCATTCCGGTTGATCGCGGAGGACGTACCGATGCTGCTTTTCGTGCCGCCGTGCGTGCGCTGAAAAATGGTGCCGTCGTCGCGTTGTTTCCTCACGGTCGCATTCATTTGGATGCCGAAGGTGAAGCTCGCATCAAACCGGGAGCGCTGCGCTTGGCGACATTGGCGCAAGTCCCCATTTACTCGGCTCGATTGACCGGCATCGCAGGTGCAGGTGAGGTCATTGCATCGGTTTTCAAGCGTTCCCATGCCCACATCAAGGGCCTTGCCATCATTGATTGGCAACATGCGCATGGATCTGATCTGCGTCAACAAGTCGGTGAATTATTATTAGGTCGCCGCGATTCACTTGAAATTTCCGAAAACTAGCCACACTTAACGTCCATAGCACATTTCTGGGGTATTCCTCATGCGTATGGACCGTTTAACCACCAATCTTCAAATGGCCTTGTCTGACGCTCAGTCGTTGGCATTGGGGCGTGATAATCAATTCATCGAACCCGTACATTTGATGATGGCACTGCTGAATCAAGACGGTGGCAGTGTGCGTCCGTTATTACAGCGGGTTGGTGTCAATATCAATGCGTTGCGTTCTCAACTCACTGAAGCGTTGGAGCGATTGCCGCAAGTCAAAGGCGCTGACGGCGATGTGCATTTGTCCAATGACAGTGCGCGTTTGTTAAATGTCTGCGACAAACTGGCGCAACAACGCAAAGACTCTTATATCACCAGCGAATTATTTTTGATTGCAGCAAGCGAAGATAAAGGTCAGCTTGGGGACATTTTGCGTAAGCTGGGTTTGCAGAAGAAAGCTTTGGAGCAAGCGATTGATGAACTGCGTGGCGGCAAACCGGTTGATGATGCCAACGCAGAAGAAAATCGCCAGGCCTTAGAAAAATACACGATCGATCTGACCGCGCGAGCCGAACAAGGCAAGCTTGATCCAGTGATTGGTCGTGATGACGAAATCCGGCGCACCATTCAAGTGTTGCAACGTCGCACCAAAAATAATCCAGTGCTGATTGGCGAACCTGGCGTCGGTAAAACCGCGATTGTCGAAGGGTTGGCGCAGCGCATTGTGAACGGTGAAGTGCCTGAGGGGTTGAAACACAAACGTGTGTTATCACTTGATATGGGCGCATTGATCGCCGGTGCTAAATTCCGCGGTGAATTTGAAGAACGTTTGAAATCCGTATTGCACGACTTGGCCAAACAAGAAGGCCGGGTCATTTTGTTTATCGATGAATTGCATACGATGGTCGGTGCCGGTAAAGCCGAAGGTGCAATGGATGCTGGCAATATGTTGAAACCAGCGTTGGCGCGGGGTGAGTTGCATTGCGTAGGTGCTACCACGTTGGATGAATATCGCAAGTACATCGAAAAAGACGCGGCATTGGAACGTCGTTTTCAAAAAGTATTGGTTGATGAACCGTCGGTTGAGGCGTCCATCGCCATTTTGCGCGGTATCAAAGAAAAGTACGAAGTGCATCACGGCGTTGAAATTTCAGATTCGGCCTTGGTGGCCGCTTCACAACTGTCGCATCGCTACATCACTGATCGCAACTTGCCGGACAAAGCGATCGATTTGGTCGACGAAGCTGCCAGTCAGATTCGGATGGAAATCGATTCCAAACCGGAAGAAATGGACAAACTGGAGCGTAAGCTTATCCAGTTTAAAATTGAGCGAGAAGCTCTCAAAAAGGAAAGTGATGCCAACGCCAAAAAGCGGCTGGAAGCGTTGGAAGATGAGATCAAAAAATGCGAGCGTGAATTCGCCGAGCTGAATGAGATCTGGCTTAGTGAAAAAGCGGCATTGCAAGGTACCAAGGTAATCAAAGCTGATTTGGATCGAGCACGGATGGCGCTTGAGACGGCGCGACGTGCGCAAGATCTGCAGCGCATGTCAGAATTGCAGTATGGCTTGATCCCGGAACTTGAACGCCGACTTGATATGGCGGCACAAGCCGAAATGCAAAAAATGAAATTGCTGCGCAATAAAGTGACGGAAGTTGAAATCGCACAGATCGTGTCAAAATGGACAGGCATTCCAGTCAGCAAAATGTTGGAAGGCGAACGCGAAAAATTGCTGCGCATGGAAGAGGCGTTGCATCAACGTGTAATTGGGCAAAACGAAGCGGTTTGTGCCGTGTCGAATGCGATTCGTCGCGCGCGAGCAGGATTGGCAGATCCCAATCGTCCGAACGGTTCTTTCTTGTTTCTGGGCCCCACCGGCGTGGGTAAAACGGAATTGTGCAAAACATTGGCCGGCTTTATGTTTGATAGCGAAGAAGCGATGGTGCGTATCGACATGTCCGAGTTCATGGAAAAGCACGCCGTGGCGCGCTTAATTGGTGCACCACCGGGTTATGTCGGTTATGAAGAGGGCGGCTTTTTAACAGAGGCCGTGCGTCGCAAACCGTATTCAGTTGTGTTGTTCGATGAAGTTGAAAAAGCCCATCCGGATGTGTTCAATGTGTTGTTGCAGGTGCTGGAAGATGGGCGCTTGACCGACGGTCAGGGGCGCACGGTTGATTTTCGCAACACTATTGTTGTGATGACATCGAATCTTGGTTCCGACATCATCATGGAACACAGTGGTGTGGCGCACAACAAACTGAAAAATATGTTGATGGACGTTGTCGGCAAATACTTCCGACCGGAATTTATCAACCGTATTGATGATATTGTTGTCTTCCATGCGCTCAACGATGAACATTTGCAATCCATTGTCAAATTGCAAATCGAAAGCCTGCGTAAACGTTTGGCTGAACACGAGATCAAATTGGTGATGTCACCGGCCGCCTTGATGCATTTGGCACATGAAGGCAGCGATGTCGCGTTTGGTGCGCGACCGTTACGTCGAGCGGTTCGTCAATTGCTGGAGAACCCACTCGCACAAGCCTTATTGTCTGGGCAGTTTGTACCGGGTAATACGGTGGCGGTCGATGTGCGTGGTGGCGAGTTAGTGCTGGGTAAACCACAATAATCTCATCGCACGACAATGAAAAAGGCGCCCTCAGGCGTAATGCCTGTCAGTTAAGATATCTTAGCTTTTGTAGGGCGGGCTTTAGCCCGCCAATTGGCGGCCTGAAGGCCGCCCTACAACGACATAAAATCGTCTAACTGATCGGTATTAGCCCTCAGGCGCCTTTTTTATGACGGTATTCACCTTGCGGCGAACGGTTGGCAAGATTTGTTCGATACTGTGTCGATGCGCCGCGCTTTCCTATTCTGTGCTTGGTTATGTTTCTGTCCATTGTTGGTCGCGATGGCGCGCGCCACCGAATCAGCAAACGATGACGGAATCGTTACGAACAGTCGCTGGTGGGGCGTTGCCAGCATCGTCGCGTATGGTGTGGCCAATTGGGATTATTTTTCACGTTCACCCCACACGGTGAACGAGGGATGGTGGGAAGCCGATACGCCTGAAGGTGGCGCCGATAAACTGGGGCACGCTTACACCGCCCATGTGCTGACGCACGCGATGACCGCCTATTACGAACACCATGGCCAGTCACTCGCATCGGCGGCGAATGAAGCCGCCTGGACCAGCTTATTGCTGACCGGCGCAATGGAGTTGGGTGACAGTTTCAGTGATTACGGTTATTCCCACCAAGATATGCTGATGAATGCTGCCGGTGTTTACATTGGGTATCAAACGGTGGTGGATGATCGTTGGCGCGATCGCATTGATTTTCGAGTGGAGCATTCGCTGAGAAGCAGTTCCCGTGACCCGTTCACCGATTATGAACAACTCAAATATGTGTTGGTGTTGAAATTGGGCGGCTTTGCGCTATTTCGTGATTCGCCACTGCGTTGGCTGGAATTGCAGGGAGGCTATTACGCACGAGGTTTTGATGACGATGCGGTGCGCAACGAACGCACAACCTATTTTGGTATCGGCCTCAATTTGAGCGCGTGGTTTCGTGAGCAAGGTTGGTCACGAACCGCAACGGTTTTACGATTTGTGCAACCACCCGACAGCTATGTCGCCGAAGTACATCAGCGCCACGATCGCTAAATGCGGGGCAATAAAAAAGACCAGCGTGGCTGGTCTTTTTTTGAAATCGGGCAATCGCGTGATTAGGCCATCGCTTTGATTTGTGCGCTCAAACGGCTTTGATGACGCGATGCTTTGTTCGCGTGAATCAAACCTTTACCGGCGGCCGATTGGATGATCGGTTGGGCTGCAGTAAACGCTGCTTGGGCTTCGGCTTTGTTGCCGGCTTCAATCGCTTTCGCGACTTTTTTCATGTAAGTGCGCAGCATCGAACGTTGGCTGGCATTGCGCTGGCGATTGTTCTCGGCCTGACGCGCACGTTTCTTCGCAGACTTGATATTGGCCAAGGCCGTACTCCTTCAAAAAATTCTTCAGTATCGTACCGGCATTACTGGGCCGGTCTCTGGAAAGGCGCGGAAGTTTGCCCAAGACTTCCCCGAAAGTCAAACCCAAACCCGCGTTTTTATAGTCTTTTCGCTGGCCGCTCGGTAGTATGCGCGGCTTTCCAAATAACCTCGCAGCATTATGGCTTCCCACTTGCTCAAAAAAGGCATTGTTGTCAGCGCGATGACATTGATTTCGCGCGTTTTGGGCTTGCTGCGTGAGGTATTGGTCGCCAATGTGCTCGGAGCCGGTTTGGCTGCCGACGTCTTTCTGATGGTACAAAAGATACCCAATTTTTTGCGCCGGCTGTTTGCCGAAGGGGCCTTTTCTCAAGCTTTTATACCGGTGTTAGCCGAGTACCACACCAAAGAAAGTCGTGACAAAGTGCTGGAACTGTTAAACCGGGTGTCGGGCACCTTAGGCGTTATTGTGCTGGTGGTGACCGTGTTGGCGATGCTCGGTTCGCCGCTCGTGATGACGCTGTACACGCCAGAATGGCGCGATCAGCCTGAAAAATTTGCGCTGGCGACCGAATTGTTGCGCATCACCTTTCCTTATTTATTCTTTATCACGCTGACCGGTTTGGCCGGCTCGGTGCTGAATAGCGTTGGCCGTTTCGCCGTGCCAGCCGTGACCCCCACTTTGTTGTCGATTTGCCTCATCGGTGGTGCACTTATCGCGTCAGATGGCGCCGACGATCAGGCGCGAACCATGGCGTGGGCAATCTTTGCCGCTGGCTTACTGCAATTGCTGGTGCAACTGCCGTTTTTATGGCGCGAAGGTTTGTTGCCAAGACCGCGCTGGGGTTGGTCAGATCCCGGTGTCCAAAAGATCTTGAAATTGATGCTTCCGGCCATGTTCGGTGTTTCCGCCGGGCAACTGGGGTTAATGCTCGACGGTATTTTTCTGAGTCATCTTGAAACCGGCTCGGTATCCTGGCTTTACTTTGCTGATCGGCTGATGGAGTTTCCGCTGGGGTTGTTCGGTATTGCGACAGCCACGGTCGTGTTGCCATCACTGTCGCGCTACGCCGCTGCAAACGACGATGCCCAATTCAACAAAACCATGGATTGGGGCTTACGCTTTCAAATGCTGATTGGTTTGCCCGCCGCTGCCGGCCTGATTGTGCTGGCCGATGGCCTAGTGTTCACGGTTTTCCAGCACGGTAAGTTTTCCGCGGCCGATGCCATGCGAACCAGCACGGCCCTCATCGCTTACACAGTCGGTTTGCTCAGTTTTATGTTCGTCAAAGTCCTGGCCACCGGTTTTTATTCCAAGCAAGACATGCGCACACCGGTACGGATTGGCATGATTACGTTGGCTGTTAACATCGTTGGCAATTTCATCTTAATGTGGCCCTTCGGTGCGATTGGCTTGGCGTTGTCGAGTTCGATTTCAGGAACGGTCAACGCGGCGTTGTTGTTTATGATGTTACGCCGCAAAGGATTATTTTCACCCGAAAAAGGGTGGTGGCGCTGGGCTGCACAACTGGGTGGAGCCACCTTGGTGATGGTGCTTGCGGTGTACAGCTTGTCACCGAATACCGATCAATGGGCGGCAGCCGCTATGCTTACCCGCGTGAGTTGGACGGTCGGTTTGGTGGCCGTCGGTGGCATCAGTTATGTGGTGGCGTTGTTGGTATTGGGTGTGCGTATGCGCCACGTAAAAGGGCAGTAAATGATTATTGTGCGTGGTCATGATCAGCCGGCGTTGTTTGCCAATGGTTGTGTACTTACCATCGGCAATTTTGATGGTGTGCATATTGGGCATCAAGCGTTGCTGCAACAGGTGAAAGCCTTGTCACATCAGCATCGGTTGCCCAGTGCGGTGATGTTGTTTGAACCACATCCACACGAATTTTTTAGCGCGACGCCACCCGCACGTTTGCTAACTCTGCGCGAAAAAGCCGAGCAGATTAAGGCGCATCAAATCGACGCAATTGTCTGCTTGCGTTTTAATGCGTCACTGGCATCGACCAGTGCCAGTGAGTTTATTGAGCGAATTTTGGTGCAACAATTGCGGGTTAAACAGGTTGTGATCGGCGATGATTTTCGCTTTGGTGCCAAACGAGGCGGTGATGTCGCCTTGTTGCGCAATGATGGTCGTTTCGGTGTTCACGCCAGCCACAGCGTCTGCGTTGATGAAACGCGTGTCAGCAGCACAGTGATACGACAAGCATTAGCCAGCGGAGACTTGGTGCAGGCACAACGTTTTCTTGGTCAACCATACGCCATCAGTGGGCGCGTTGCGCATGGTGATAAACGAGGTCGCTTGCTGGGGTTTCCTACGGCGAATATTGTGTTGAATCGTCGCACGTTGCCGCTGCAGGGTGTTTATGCGGTGCGTGTTAGCGGGATCAATAATACGTTTATAAACGGTGTTGCCAATATAGGTAGGCGTCCCACGGTAAACGGCACCCAAGCGCGTCTCGAGGTGCATCTGTTCGATTTTAACGACGATATTTATGGCCGCCGAATTCATGTGCAATTGTTGAAGAAATTGCGCGGCGAACAAAAGTTTGATGGTTTACCTGCATTACAGGCGCAAATTGCGCGTGATGTTGAGCAAGCCAAACTGTTTCTAAAAGATTAGAGCGTGACGAGTATAAAATGACGGACTATAAAGCAACACTCAATTTACCGACGACCGATTTTGCGATGAAAGCCGATCTGGCAAAACGCGAGCCGGATATGCTGAAACGTTGGACTGACGATAAATTGTATGAACGCATTCGTGCGTCGCGAGCAGGCAAGCCTAAATACATTTTGCACGACGGCCCACCATACGCGAATGGCAACATTCATATTGGCCATGCGGTAAACAAGATTCTGAAAGACATCGTGGTCAAAAGTCGCACGATGATGGGGTTTGATGCGCCCTATGTGCCGGGTTGGGATTGTCACGGTTTACCCATTGAACTGAATGTCGAGAAAAAAGTCGGCAAGCCTGGCGTCAAAGTGTCGGCCGGAGAGTTTCGTCAACATTGCCGCGATTACGCCGAAACGCAAATTGACGCGCAACGCGCTGATTTTATTCGTTTGGGTGTGCTCGGTGATTGGTTCAAACCGTACAAAACGATGTCGTTTGATTTTGAGGCCAATGGCATTCGTGCGCTTGCCAAAATTGTGGCTAACGGGCATTTGCACAAAGGCTATAAACCCGTGCATTGGTGCTGCGATTGTGGTTCGGCTTTAGCTGAAGCTGAAGTCGAATACGAAGACAAAACGTCGCACGCGATAGACGTGTCGTTTCCGGTATTGGATGAAGAAAGCCTGTTTTCGCGTTTGCACAGCGTACCCGGTCATCATGGTGATGGCGATGTGTCGATTGTGATCTGGACGACAACGCCTTGGACATTACCGGCCAATCAAGCCGTGTGCGTCAGTCCAGCGCTCGAATACGTTGTTGTGCAAATTGAACGCGACGGAGTCAAAGAACGTTTGGTACTTGCCGAAGGCTTGGTTAAAGATTGTTTAGCTCGTTACGGTGTCGATAATTATCACGTACTCGGTTACGGCAAAGGCGATGCACTTGAAGGCTTGAAATTGCGCCATCCGTTTTATCCGCGTGAAGTACCAGTGATCACGGGCGATCACGTGACGTTGGATGCGGGTACGGGGTGCGTGCACACCGCACCGGGGCACGGCGTTGAAGATTTTGTGGCGGGCAATCGATATGGTCTGCCGGTGGAACATAAAGTCGGCGCCAATGGCGTGTTTGCCGACGATTTGCCGTTGTTTGGTGGTCAGCACATCAGCAAAGCCAATGACGCGATTGTAGAAACATTGAAGACGAATGGTCGCTTGCTGAAAGTGGCCAGTATTCGTCACAGTTACCCGCATTGTTGGCGTCACAAAACGCCAATCATCTTCCGTGCGACACCGCAATGGTTTATCGCAATGGATCAAAATGGTTTGCGTAGCAAAGCGTTGGATGAAATCAAAAAAGTGCAATGGGTACCCGAGTGGGGACAAAGTCGTATCAACGGCATGATCGCCACGCGTCCGGATTGGTGCATTTCCCGCCAACGTACTTGGGGCATTCCGTTGGTGGTGTTTGTGCACAAACAAACACAAGAACTGCATCCCCGCACATTGGAATTGATGGAACACGTTGCCCAAAAAGTCGAGCAGGGTGGTATTCAAGCCTGGTTCGATTTGTCAGCCGAAACGTTGTTAGGTACAGAAGCCGACCACTATGTGAAAGCCAATGACACGATGGATGTCTGGTTTGATTCAGGCGTTACACATTTTGGTGTGGTAGCGAAAAAACCGGCGCTGGGTGGCACAGCCGATCTTTATTTGGAAGGTTCCGATCAACATCGTGGTTGGTTTCATTCTTCGTTGCTCACCGGAGTGGCGATGAACAACGCGGCGCCTTACAAAGCCGTATTGACGCACGGCTTTACCGTTGATGGTAAAGGCGAAAAGATGTCGAAATCGAAAGGCAACGTGGTGGCTCCGCAAGAGGTGATTGGTCAGTTGGGTGCCGATGTGTTGCGTTTGTGGGTGGCATCAACCGATTATCGCGGTGAAATGGCCGTATCAAAAGAAATTTTGAATCGCACTGCCGACAGCTATCGTCGCATTCGCAACACCGCACGCTTTTTGCTGGCCAATTTAAATGGCTTTGATCCGTCGACCGATATGGTGCCAACCGATAAATTGCTTCCATTGGATCGGTGGGCTGTGGCGTGTGCCAAAGCGACCCAAGCGCAAGTCATTTCCGGATATGAAAATTACGAGTTCTGGAACGTGTCGCAAACCGTGCATCATTTCTGTTCAGTCGATATGGGCAGTTTTTATCTTGATGTGATCAAGGATCGTCAATACACCGCCAAGCGCGGTTCATTGGCGCAGCGCTCGTGTCAAACCGCGCTTTATCATATTGCGCAAGCGTTGGTGCGTTGGATTGCTCCCATCTTGTCGTTTACGGCAGATGAAATTTGGCAGGCGATTCCAACGCAAAAGGAAACCGTATTTACCGCTGAATGGTACGACGGTTTGTTCGATGCCAACGACACAATCAGTGATGACGACTGGCAAACGGTGCGCACCGTGAAAGATGCCGTTAACAAAGCAATTGAAGGTGCTCGCAGTTCTATGGATATGGGCAGTTCGCTTGAAGCCGAAGTCGATTTGTACGTCGATAATGCGTTGCATGCGGTGTTAAGCAAGTTGCAGAATGATTTGCGTTTTGTACTGATCACATCGCGTGCCAATATTCACGCTGGCGTAGCACCGGCTACGGCATCTGCTACTGAATTGAGCGGTTTAAAACTGGTACTGAACAAGTCGACGCACGCCAAATGTGCACGTTGCTGGCATCGTCGACCCGATATCGGTCAGCACGCTGCCCACCCGGAGTTGTGTGGTCGTTGTGTCGAAAACGTTGATGGTCACGGTGAAGTGCGTCAAATCGCTTAATGTCATGTCGTAAGTGCCGGCTTGCCGGTGTCTGGCTGCTGCAGATGAATGGGAAAATGACTCGTTTAAATTACAAAAACCTATTTTGGTTATTCTTATCGATTGTTGTGATTGTGATTGATCAATGGACCAAGCAGATGGCCGAAAGTCATCTGATGTTTGCCGAACGCGTGCCGGTCATGCCGTTTTTTGATCTGACGTTGCAATATAACACTGGCGCAGCGTTCAGTTTTTTGGCTGACGCAGGCGGTTGGCAGCGTTGGTTTTTCACGACATTGGCTTTTGGCGTTTCGCTGGTATTAACCATTTGGTTAATACGCGAGCCCAATGGCAAAAAGTGGTTGCCGATCGCATTAACACTCATTATTGGTGGCGCCATTGGTAATGTCATCGATCGCATGCTACACGGTCACGTAATTGACTTTATTTTATGGTACGTCAACAACTATCATTGGCCAGCATTTAATATCGCTGATAGCGCGATTTTCGTTGGTGCGGTAATGTTGTTTTTGGACGGCATTATCAATAAGGGGCAACAAAAATGATCGTGCAAGCAGGTGATGCAGTACTGCTGCATATGAATTTATTGCTCAGTGATGGTTCCCTTGCCGAAACCACCCGCGCAAATAACAAGCCGACACGATTTCAATTGGGCGATGGCAGTTTGACGTCCGCGATTGAATGCGAACTTCTCGGTCTTGCCATCGGTGAAAAAAAGAAATTTGAAGTGTCGGCTGAGAATGCGTTTGGCGAACGCAAACCGGCGCTTATTCAATACATGCAGCGTTTCGAATTTCCAGCGGATATTCAATTATCCGTCGGCCTCATTATCGGATTCAATCATCCCAGTGGTAAAGAAATGCCGGGTATTGTACGTGCTATTGAAGGCGACTCCGTTACCGTCGATTTCAATCATCCACTCGCGGGCGAAGCGCTGACGTTTGATATTGAAATCGTCGACATCATTAAAACGCAAACACCGAGATCGGTTACGCAGCAGTTGCACCACTAACATCAGGACATCGACATGGACATTATTCTGGCGAATCCCCGTGGTTTTTGCGCTGGTGTTGATCGCGCAATCGAGATCGTCAATCGCGCACTGGAATTATTCGGGGCGCCTATTTATGTTCGCCACGAAGTCGTACACAACCGTTTTGTGGTTGATGATCTGAAATCGCGCGGCGCGATATTTATTGAAGAGTTAAGCGATGTTCCGGCGGGTGCCACATTGATCTTTTCAGCGCACGGCGTATCACAAGCCGTACGCGACGAAGCCAAAGCCCGTGGCTTCCGTCTTTTCGACGCCACCTGTCCCTTGGTCACCAAAGTTCATATGCAGGTTGCACGAATCGCTCGCAAAGGTGACGAATGTATTCTGATTGGCCATAAAGGCCACCCTGAAGTCGAAGGTACGATGGGCCAATACGATAACCCCAATGGCGGTATTTACTTGGTTGAATCGGTGGCTGATGTCGATGCGCTGCAAATTCGAGGCGTAAAAGGCCTTCACTATGTCACCCAAACGACATTGTCTGTCGATGAAACCAAAGACATCATCACTGCGCTGCAGCAAAAATTCCCCTTCATACAAGGGCCGCGAAAAGACGACATTTGCTACGCCACCCAAAACCGGCAGGATGCCGTGAAGGTATTGGCTGCCGAGGCCGACGTGGTACTCGTCGTCGGTTCCAAAAACAGCTCGAACTCCAACCGTCTGCGCGAACTTGCGGAAAAGTCAGGTGCAAGGGCGTATCTGATTGATTTTGCTAGTGATATTGATCCGGGCTGGGTAAGTAGCGCAAATAAAGTAGGTGTTACTGCAGGCGCCTCAGCTCCCGAGGTTTTAGTTCAAGACGTTATTGCTCGATTGGAGAACTTAGGAGGTAAATTGGTGGGGGAAACGACGGGGGAACGAGAAGATGTCGTGTTCCTGCTTCCGACTGAACTTCGCATCTGGTAGCGCCTTGCTGGCCCGATTTTGTGACTCTTTACTCAATTTGAATTTGGTTTTGACCATTTGTCGGTATTTGAAATTGCCCTATCGGGGCCTGCTTGAGGCTTAAGTGCTCGACCTACACAATGTACACGTTGTTTAATTTTCACGAGTGTAAGTCATGCGATCGAAAGGATTTACCCTTATAGAGGCGATGGTTGTGCTGTCTATATTGGCCATCGTCATGACATTTGCTGTACCTGCGGCTAGAAATTTAATGATTCGTGGCGCCTTAACAGGCGCAGCCAACAATGTAGTCGCGGCTTTGACATTGGCGCGTGGACAAGCGATCAACGAGAATCGATTCCAAATGGCTATTATGCCCGCCGCCGGAGGCTGGCAAAACGGTTGGTGTGTTGTCAGATCGCGAGTCGCCAACAATCCGCCTACTTGTGATGCCGCAGCAAATGATTTGATCAAACTTTTTGAAGCGCCCTCTCGATTTGTGTCGGTGAAAGCTGGACCTGGCGCCAATCCGATTTTCAATACTACTGGTGTGAACATCAACATCCCGTCTGGTAACACGGGCAGTGTTGTGCTTTGCGATAGTTCGGGCAGTTTTCAAGGTCGCACGATTAATTTTACTCGCTCAGGGTCTGTCAAGACTGTTAAAGACACAGGTTGCCCTTAGGGGAAAGCATGATGATCGCACATAGCAATAAATTGAAAGGTTTCTCACTAATCGAAGTGTTAGTGGCGGTATTGATTTTAGCCGTTGGCCTGTTGGGGTTTGCAGCACTGCAAATGGGGGCAATTAGTAGTTCAGAAGAAGGTTACATGCGTACCCAAGCCACTCATTTAGCGGAAAACTTAAGTACTCGAATGCGCGCTAACTGGTCTTTTATAAATGACAATACTGCCGGTACTCAACGCACGTATGTCATAAATAATGTTGGGGCAGCGTTTGGTAATTACATTAGATATTGCGGTACTGGCGCGGCCTTCGCGAATGAAGCTGCACCTCCGCTCAATTGTCAGGCTAATTTTTGTAATAGCATTCAGCGCGCGTTATGGGATCGGCGCGAAATTTGTGATGAATTGCGTGCGGCGCAGCTCCCGGATGCCGAAATTGGTGTGCAATGCTTTGATCGCATCGCTGCGGATGGCGACCCCTGTACTGCTAACTCACGACATACGATTTATGTCGCTTGGCAGCCTTCTGTTCGTGTTGACAGAGGTGAGCGTACGGTTGTTCAGAATGCCAACGGCGTTTGTGCTCAAGAAATGGGAATTAACGATACGCGCTCGTGTATCACCTTTGAGGTTGTACCATGAATATCGCTCACAATAGTCGCGGCTTTACCATTGTGGAATTTATGGTCGCAGGGACTTTGGGATTGATTCTGTTAGCCGGAGTCTTTCTCGTTTTTCTTTCGTCAACCCAAACGAATCGCAATAGTCGCGCCATGGCGGAACTGCAAAACGATGGGCGATTTGCTTTGAATTTCCTTAAGGATCATGTGCAAGCCGCTGGCTGGCCTGGAACAGACCGTTTTACTGCGTTAATACAACACCCCATTATGTTTAATGGTAGCGTAGTTGGTTACGACGGCAATACAAATGGTATTACTGGAGGCGGTGCTAATTCTAGTGCTGAAGACTTTTCTGCGGCATCCGTAGTAGGCGGCTTTACGGTTGAACCTTCAGATCGATTATCAATTCAATATGCTTCAGCGAACGACTGCAATGGTGATCCTGGCGTCGGTGATTTTGTCGTTGATACATACGATTTGGCAATTGTAGATAACTCTCCCACATTACGTTGCAATGGGCAGCCATTGGTGAATAACGTTGAGAGTTTTCAGGTGTTGTATGAAATCTCATCATTACCTCAGCTCCCTGTAGCTTCAGACTACCCTGAGAATCGACGTTGGGTAGATGCATCACAAGTGGCTGATCCAAGCAGAATTCGCGCGGTTCGAGTCGCCCTGTTGTTAGCATCCGACGAAAATACGATGGACCAACCGGTAGTTCGGCAATTCACATTGCTGAACGAAGTCGCTATAAACCGAAACGATCGTAAATTGCGCCAGTTGTTTCAAGGGACGATTATGATTGGCAATTTCTATCCATAGACAAAGGGCATTGACTGCGATGCAATTTCAAAGCTCATTAAATGTTAAACAACGCGGCGCAGCCTTGCTCACTGCGCTTGCCATATTGCTTGTGCTAACCATAATCGGCATTGCCGCGATGGGGGCTTCAGTTTTGTCTGAGCGAATGGCCAGCAATGATCAACTTCAAACAACGACGTTCTATGCATCGCATACTGGTGCTAGTTCAGCGGTTGGACAAATCAATATCCAAGGTCCTTGGCTCGCCGGCGGCCTCTATCAATCTGCGATGGGCTTGGCTGTTGCAGACGCAGGTATGGCTGGCTCGTTCAAGAACAATGTGGCTTCGCTTAGTATTTGTGTTGATGTCAATGGTGCCGTTACGTTGAATTGTAACCAAGCTAACCTGTTTCTTGATGCAGCAACGAATCTCCGGACACAGGCTAACTTGATTTACAAAGGTTGCCGTGGATTTCCGGCATCGCCTCTATATAAGTTAAATCAAGGGCCGACTGGTACGTTAAGTATCCCTCATTATCTTCAAATTAATTCAAGCGGTTGGATCGAGTCTGGTGATGACAATCAGGTCTCGGGTGATGAACCCCGAACAAACTTGCTGACTGTTTATCAATCAGCAAATGCACCATGTTAAGTTGGTTTTCTGCCAGCAAGCAGGAGTCTCTAATGCGTAATCTGTTCCGTAAATCAATGACTGCGACTGTTCTGAGTTGCTATGTGGCAACTGCTAGCTTCCAGGCGACTGCAGATGATACCGAAATTTATTTCGGCGTTGGCGTTAACACGGCCGCCAAACCCAATGTGCTGTTTATTCTGGATGACTCCGGCTCCATGAATACCATGGTGTATGACGAGAAAGGAAATGCGCTTGGCACCCGCATGGAAATTGTGCGGAACGGATTTGTTTCGTTGATGGATAAGTTAACGAATATTAACGTTGGGTTGATGAACTTTTCCGCTGCGTCTAACAATACCAATGGTGGACCTGTTCTGTATCCTGTCAAGGATATTGACAGTCCGGCAGAACAGCAGGTGATTTTGTCAATCTCCAACAATGATGACGATGCTTACCAGAATGCATCAACGGTCGTAACTAATACAACCTATTTACCGATCGGGAATGTCGCTGGCCCGCAATGCACCGGTTGTATTGAGACTTTTGCCAACAATACAATATCTGTTTCGACGGATAACATTGAACGCAACAGCACAACATCAACCAATCTTACGCTGGGACGTGACAACAACCCTATCGGATTTCGATTCCCCAATATTGACATTCCCTCTTCGGCTCGCATTATTGATGCTTATCTAGTGTTAACCACTCGCTCACTTGATACTGCGCAATGTTCCAATAGCAATTCATTAGGTGCCGTTAATGTTGAGGTTCGTGTGGAAGATCGCTCGAACCCAGCAACCTATGTGAATGGAACAACCATTCCAAACACTAATCATCCCGTATATGACGCTGCTGTTCTTTGGTCGATGCCAAGTCAAACATCGTATGCAACTAACGCACAATTGATTAGCCCCAATATTGCTCCGCTGGTTCAAGCCGCTATCGGTCGTTCCGGATGGAGCAGCGGTAATGCTGTAGCCTTTCAAATATCCGAATTGGCTGGTAATGATGGTTGTCGAGATGTGTATAGTTTTAGTTCTGGTACTGCTGCAACTCGCCCACAGCTTCAAATCCGTTGGGCTTCAAGCAGTGACGATTCTTTGTTGGGACTACGATTCAATGGCGTCAATATCCCTCAAGGGGCCAAGATTACCAGTGCTCGATTGGAAGTGGCTCCATTCGGCCCATCAAATGATTCGGCTACGGTAAATGTCTTTGGTGAGTTAGCGGATAGCTCACAACCTTTTACCTCGGCGACATTGGATTCTCGGTCGCTGACGTCAAACGATGTGGATTGGGCGTTGCCTGTGTGGACCACAAACGGCTTGAGTCAAACTTCCCCCGATATTTCGGATGTTGTTGAGGAGATTGTTGGCCAACCTGGTTGGTGTGGTGGCAACTCCCTCAGTTTACTAATGAAAGGGGCAGGGATTCGTTCTATCTATGCAAGAGAAGCCAACGCGAATCGTGAAGCCAAATTGAATATTAGCTACATTGCAGACGATTCGGCGACTACTGGCTGCCAATTAACAACCGTAACAAGTTCAATCGTAAAAGGCGCAGACGATATCGAGCAAGGAAATAATGGGGTCATATATCCCAATGATGCGGATATCGATGTCTATAAAGATCAGGGTAGCATCACCGTACCGAGAAATGATGCAGTTGCGCTTCGTTTTGAACATGTAAACCTCCCTATCGGCGCTGATGTATCAAGTATTGAGCAAGCAACGTTAACGTTAACCGCTGCAAACAATGCGGGTGCATCTTCTACCACAACGATATCGGGCGTGACTGACGCTACACTTGACTCGTTACCGACCGCTGCCAATAGTCTGACCGATGGAACTTTGTCGCCAACAGCGGCTTCGGTTGCATGGACGATTTCTGGCTGGACTAACAATGTTACTTATAATTCTCCGGATCTGAAAAACATCATTCGAGAGCTCATCGATCACGGCAGTTGGAAAGGGAATAATTCGGGCAATAACATTACGTTACTGCTGAAAGGTAGCACCGGTGAATTTGCTGCACGCTCACGAGAAGGTGCTGCTGCTTCTGCTGCTGTTCTGACTATTCGTTACAAAGGGCGGTATCACGCCGCTGCTTCAGCAACAGTTCGTTCGTCTTTGAAGAATATTGCACAGCAATTGCAACCGAATTCTTACACTCCCTATTCGGGAGTATTGTATGAAGCTGCACGGTATTTTAATGGCGGAAACGTTTATTTTGGAAAGCAGCGTGGTGTTTCAGGTGGTCCTAGCGAAAACTTCCGTATCAGCAATCCAATCGCTGTCACTGGGGCAACTCACAATTTACCGACAGGGTGTGCGTCAACGTATTCGAACAATGCCAGTTGCAAAACAGAAACGTTGTCTGGTACGGCCAAATACATTTCCCCAATTGTCGACAAGTGTCAGTCTAACCATCTCGTCTTTTTAACCGATGGTGAACCCAATTCCAACAGTTCGACGACCGCTACATTGGTACAAGGACTCACCGGAAATTCGTGCAGCGGTACCAGTGATGGCAAAGACTGCTCACGCAAGATCGTTCAGTGGTTAATTTCTGGACAAACTGGAACTGGTGATGTCATCAGTACCGTTCCTGAGAAGCAATTTGTGAAAACGCATACCATTGGTTTTGCCCTGACGATTCCCTTTCTGGAAGAGCTGGCGGCATTGGGCGATGGTAAGTATACCTATGCCAACTCTACCAGCACGTTAGAAGCTGCTTTCAATGACATCATTCGTTCTGTCAAAGAAGACGATACGACTTTCGTTTCTGCTGGCGTTACAGTTAATCAATACAACCGTTTGACACATAACGATGAATTGTACTTTGCTCTATTTCGTCCTGACTCAGGTACCAAATGGCTTGGGAATGTAAAAAAATACAAACTGACTGGCAATAATATTGTTGATGCTAATACTAACCTTGCGATTGATCCCGACACAGGAAAATTCTTTGGCACAACGCAGAGTTACTGGTCAACCAATGTTGATGGAAACGACGTTGGGCTTGGTGGGGCTGCGGAACATTTACCTTCACCAGCAACACGCAAAATTTACACCAATGTGAGTACTTCGGATCCCAATACTTTAACTGCTACAGGAAATGCTTTTAATAAATTAAATGGCAACATAACCTCCGGTATGTTGGGCGCCGTTGATACGGCCGATCGCGCTAAAATATTGGATTGGGCTCGGGGGTATGATGTTAACGATAGTACGTCACCGACGGACCCGAGATACTCGTATGGCGATCCCTTGCATTCGCGCCCTCAGCTCATTATTTATGACGATGCGTCTACTGATAATCGCACGTTGGTGTTTGCCTCAACCAACGAAGGCTTTCTTCATGCCGTCGAATCTGACACCGGTAGCGAAGCGTGGTCTTTTATTCCGAAAGAGTTGCTGAAAAATTTGACGCACTTTCAGAAAAATACTCCAGCTGCCACGCGTGTAAATGGCTTGGATGGTTTTATTACACCATATGTTATTGATAATAATGCCAACGGCATTGTTGACGGTACTGACAAAGCCTATTTAATGGTTGGTATGCGTCGTGGTGGATTTAACTTTTATATGCTGGATGTCACAGATCCTGATGCACCCAAATTGCTGTATGTTCGTGGCAAAGATACGTCTTATGGTGCGGCCTATCCCGGCATGGGGGAATCTTGGTCGCAGCCGGTGTTTGGTAAGATTAAACTGAATGGCGTGCTAAAAGACGTAGCGTTTGTGACAGCGGGTTATTCTTCTGAACAAGATAATTATGGCGCCTACAATCCGAGCGGCGACAGCGTCGGCAATAACGTGTATATCATTGACGCGTTAACCGGTGACCTCATTTGGGAGAAGGCCGATGTTATTAACGCGACGGGGGTTGGTACCGTTTCGGCCAACATGAAATGGAGTATGCCCTCTGGTGTTGCCGCTATCGATTTGAAGGGATCTGGTCTGATTGAAAAATTCTATGTAGCTGATATGCATGGGCAGGTATTCCGATTCGATGTAAATAACGCCGCCACAAGTAAAGCCGATTTGGTTACTGGTGGTCGAATTGCACGTATCGCTGGTACCGATGAAGCGAATAATCGGAGATTTTTCAATCGCCCGGATATTGCATTGGTTCCTCGTCCAAATGGCAAGTCGTATCTTGCAGTTTCCATTGGATCTGGATATCGAGCTCATCCAAAAGACACTGCGATCAAAGATAGATTCTATTCGTTCAGAGATGTTGGAGCATTAAAGTCGAAGTTCACGGATGATATACTTGAATCGCAGATGCTCAATATCACAGGGTATAAACCGGGTGACACCATTGGTGGCAAATCTATCGTGCAGCATATTGATGATGCAGACTTGAAGGGATGGTATTTGGATCTTTCTTCGACATCAGGTGAAAAAGTGTTATCTGAATCGGTTACATTCGGCTCTAGTGTTGTTTTCACTTCTTATTTGCCACAAGGCAATGATTTGTGTGCCGGTCAGCTGGGTAACAGCCGGACATACGTCGTTGATTTGTTGGATGGTACGGGTGAATTGCAAAACGGTTCGCGTTACGTTGAAAATGAACGTGCGGGTATTGCGCCGGATCCTTTGGTGATGATTACGCCTGATCCGAAACTGCTTGTTGGGACTGAGGTTATTCGGCCTGATACCGATGGTGATGGGGATCCAGATGATCCGTTGAAACAAATCAAGTTCTGCGAAAAAGATGTTTGTGCGGTGAAATGGCAACAACGTCCCAATAACTGATAGGTTGCGCGCTGCAGTTATTGACTGCAGCGCCAATTTCAGGAGTTACTCTAAATGCGTGATTCGAAACGAATACGTGGTTTTAGTTTGGTCGAGCTGATGGTTACGATTACGATTATTGGGTTATTGGCCGCCATCGCTATTCCTCAGTACGGTAAATACACGTCAGGTACGCGTCGCGCTGATGCCATGACCGCATTGAGCGCTGCTTCAGCGGCTTTTGAACGTTATCGCTCGAACAATGGATTCAATTACGGCGGCGCAAGCTTACAAGGTGGACCGGGAACGGTTATTTTTACCAACCAAGTCCCTACAGAAGGTGGCACCGCTTATTACAATTTAGAACTGCGAAATGGTGCAGGAGCGGTGGTCAATGTTTTACCGGCAGGAGCGACTACCTATTCAATTCGAGCGGTACCAACAGGTGTAATGGCGGGACAAGATGGCCCACTTACGATCGATAACGCTGGTCGTAAAACGTGGACCAATAAAGGCGGAGTCACTATTAACTGTTGGCCCGCAGGTATGAATACCAGTTGCTAGCGTGTATTTGCGAAACGCTGACTTCGGTCAGCGTTTTTCTTTCCAATAAATAACGCGATCCGATCCGCGGTAGCGGCCGAAGGTGACGGTGCTGCTGGGATCTTGTGCTGAGTTGTTGTTGAGCCAATCGAATTGCAACCAGGTGGGGACTGTCAGCGTTAATTGGGCGCTGCCATCATTACCGAGTCCGGGTGCTGTCAGTTGCAGTGGTGTGGTGGTGTTGTAGAGTCCGTTAAGCAAATTGGTTTGAGTGGCAGGGGTGGTGACGCCGGTTTCAGTGCTGCTTAAGTTTCCGTTGAATAGAGTGAGTGTGGCGTTTGTGCTGACGTAGTCACTGCAGTTGTCCAATGTGTTGACGATGTAACGTGAGCCATCAAAGTATTCCGCGCGAAGCGGAATCGTCAGCGGTAAAATTTCCGGCCCGTAGGCATTTTCAAGACGTAGCCTTCCTAATCGAAATTCTAATGCCGAGCTTAATGTGCTTTGTCCTGTCGTGCCGTCATTGCCGGCGCCTTCAGTTGCGATGGCGCGCAATTGCACATTTTGCGGTGCTTGTGGTGCGCCCAACACATACGTTGCGGTGAGTGGCGAAAAGTTCGCGACGCCGCTGGTAAAGCTCAGTGTGTGCGGCGCTACGACATCCCCTAACGCGCTGGGATTGCCCGCGATAAAATCAGCAAAGCTGACACTGCCACCATTTAATTTGGCGTACGCGCCTTGATAATTCGTTGTGATGTTGTTTTGTTTGTTTCGCGCAGTAACGGTGCCGGCCAACGCAAACGATTGACCGGTTTTATTGCTTAATCCGGCGTAAGTAAACGTTGTGCATGCCGCCGTCAATGTGGTGATCTGCACATCGAAATCGTAAGCGGCAAAACGGCCATAAACGGCACTGGTGTCGTTGGGCAGCGTCAATCCGAAGTACGAGCCCGTTGTTGTGAAACTGAAACGCCCCACTTCGCTGATGGTTTGATGGGCGAACGTGCTGTCGCCGTTGCTGATGGCAAGACTGCTTAACCCCAATACGCCATTGTTGCCGCCATCAGCCATTGTGCTCGTCATGTTCACCGTGCCGTTAAAGTTAGGTGTCACAGCATTTCCACTGCACAATTGCGTTCCCGTTTCGCCATCGGCTTGCCACGCCATGGCGCGCACACGCATTGAAAAATCTTCCCCCGCACGCTGATACAAAGGACAAGCATTCGACGCGCAGGACGCTTGCGGACTCGCGCCATTCATCGCTTCGACACAAAAGCCTGCCGGTGTTGATACAACGGTGCTTGTGCCTTGCAATGTCAAACCATTATCACCATTCGCAACACTGCCACTGTATAGCGCACTCAATTGCAATTGACCGGCATCGGCATACGATAAGCTCAGCGATGCTTGTGCGTTACTATCAAAATTTAACGACAATGATGTGTTATTGGTAATCGTGCTGCCATTCAATTGCACGGCTAATGTTCCCGTTGCGGGCGACACATAATTGCGGCTGAATTGAATGGTGCGTGTACCGGAAAAGGCCGGAGCACAGTGTTGTGTGGTGTCATCCTGGCGTACCGCTTGCAATGTGATTGCCGAAACCGTTTTGTTCGCCGTGATCGTGTTGATTCCAGTACTGATATTGGTGGGAGGAAATGCCCACACCAATCCGCTGCTGACATACGTTAGCGAACACGGACGGTTAATCCCCGCGACATAACATTGCACGTTATTGCTCGCACTCGGGTTGGCGCTCGTTAAGCTGATCGTCGTGCTACCAACGCTGGTTTTACTCAACGTTGCGCTTGTCGAACCGGTAAATGCAGCAATGCTGCTCCACACAGCGCCATTGTTGGCGGCCATCGTTACGGTGCTGCTGCCGCTGTACAAACTGCTGCAACTGCTGTCGGCACACGCTTTTATGGTGACCGTTGCCGGTTTGCAGGTGAGCGCCGTGTCACTGCTTAATTCCACTCGATAATGATCGATGCTGCTGGCACAAACATGTCGTTCGCTCGCGATGGCTGTGATTTCGGCATCGGTTAATGCTCGGTTATACAATTTCACTTCATCGATAAACCCGTTCCAATAACGCCCGGCAAAATTTTGATCCTGACCAATTTGCAAGGGATCCGTATTTTGCGTCAGCGTGCCGTTGTAATTGCGGCGTGCCGCGCTGTCACGACTTCCACCAATAAAGAAATCTTGTTGTCCTTTTTGAAAACGAAAGGCCACATGGCGCCATTGATTGAGCGGAATCGTTTGGGTGCTGTAAAAATCACCGGTACCGGCCGTTCCTTGCATCCACCAGTTCAGGCGTCCATCTTGGTAAACATGCATCTCATAGTTTTCATCCTTGGATAGAAATGAACGCAGGCCACCGCTGTTATAACTGCTTAAATAAATCCACGCCGTTGCAGTAAAGCTGCTGTCGAAACTGTGTTTGGTGTTGTGCGCAATATTGACGTACTGATTGCTGGCAGTCAGAAATTCAGCGTAGCGACAAGTGCCAGGATTGCCGGTCAGCGCAGGTGAGGTAATGCGCGTTTGCGCACCCGCAAAACTGGTGCCGTGTAACGCGTTGGCACTGCTGTCACTGACTTCATTGGCAACGCCGCTCCAACTGTTTTGTTCCATTTGCCAGTAACCCACCGGCCCGTTGCTGCCAGCGCTGCACAACGTGCCGAGATCGACGTTGCTTGCCGCACTGGCATCAAAAAATACAACGCTGTTATTGTCCAGCGTGATGCCGCTTGCTGCCGTTATGGCGCCGTTAACGATGGTATTATTGTCAAGAAAAACGCTGGAAGCGGAGTAGGCCAAACCATTGAACTGTGTGTTGGTGCCAAAATTGAGCGAGCTGTAACCGTAAATAAAAAATTGGCTATTACTGGCAGGCGGCACCACATTAAAAATGATTGAGTTGCCTAAGGTCGGCGAGTTCTGCACAAAGAATCTAACGGTACCGGCGCCAGCGACCTCGAGGCGTGAACCATTGGCCATCGAGAGTGTGGACACCCAATATTCACCCGCCGTTAAACGCAATATCGCGTTAGTGCCAACACTTACACTGCTCATTCTGACAGCGCTGAAACTGCTGCTACCATTCAGCGTGGCACCACTGTTGACGACCACATTGCGATAATTGGCTTGTGTCAATGTGGCGCTGCCATTGGCAGCGACCGTTAAATCCGTTGTGCTGCTTGATGTCAGAAAGCTGCCGGGATTCAATGCCGTGCTGGCGCCGTTAATTTCTTGGCAAGCGGCCGTAAAGCAAGAACTGCTGGCACCGCCACCGGCGATGGTGTGCGTGTCAATGACATTGTCAGGACTGTTGCGCAACTGCGCGTTATTGTTAAATGTGATTGTGCCAGCGCTTGTCGACGTTGTTTGCACGCCATCAGGAAACGTGGCGCTGCACTGTGCCGCATACGTGTTGGCACAACTCAACAGCGCGAACAGAAACATAAGGTAGCGAAATATCATAAGTTTTTCGCCTGTACTTGCACGGTACGTTGCGCGCTGATATTACCCGCAACACAGCGTCCGCTGCTTTCAATGTCATAAAACACTTGTGTGCCCAACGTAATGCTGTTGCAACTAGTGGTGACGGTACAGCCGTTAAAACCTGCACCAGACAAGCTCAACGATTGGGCGGCACAATTGGCGGCGCCGCTTAATGGAAACACTCGCATCATTTGTGCTTGGGCGCCGCTTTCTGCCGCTAAAAAAGCACGCGCTGAGATCACTTCCTGCGTGGCACTTTGCTGATTTATTGTGTTCAGGCGAAAGATCGCGGCTGCCAGCAAACTGACCACCACCAACAAGACAATGGCGAGCGGCAGACTGAAACCGTTTTGTCGTTGGGGCGATAGTTGATCACGGCACATTGCGCAACATGACCTCATGTTCAAACTGCACGGTTTCGTTTTGGCCACGCAACACCAAATGGATCTGCAACAGCGCATTGCGTGTCAATGTGCCGGCGCTGTAACGAAAAACCGGTTCGCTCGCCGAGCCCTGCACCAAATGATCAGCCAGTGGTGCGCCGCCGGTTAAACTACTGCTTTGATTGGCCAAGTTGCCGTATTGGCTGAAACGTTGCAATTGGCCATTGCCTTGCACACAAAAACTGACCGGTGTGCTGGTTAAAAAAAATCGTTGCGAGGGCGATGTGCGTGGAAATAATTTATTGGCGGTGAGTTGTACATAAATCGTGTTGGCATTGGCCGCTACGGTGCCGGCAAACTCGGCCAGCGTTGCAGGTGCCGATCCATACACATCGCTGGCGTCAAGAGGCATGATGCTGACATAAGCGACTCCGCTCACAGTGCCCAGCGTGAGTGCTTCGAATTGATTGTCGGCGGTAACAAACGGCGCATCAAGGTAAACACCGCCGCGAATGATCGGTATAAATTCAACACAGTTGCCGTTGCTGTCCACGCGAACACTGTTGGGTAAGGCGTCACGCAGTTCACGACTCATGCGTTCAAGCGCGAGCCGCGTCGAACTTGAAAATTGTTGGCGAACGGTGGCTTCAAGATATTGTTGTGTGCTTTGCGTAAATAACGAGGCAAATCCAAGTCCCAGCACACCGAGCACGACGATCACAACAATCATTTCGATCAGTGTGAATCCACGCATCAGAAGTTGCCCCGATAGGCTGAAAACTGAAACTCACCGGCAACAGGATGTCGCACGATAACGACAATGCGCTTGATCGCATCACTCGGCAAGCTGAAATCGCCGCCCGCATAGCTGACACTGATGCCAACCTGAAAATCTGTGTAATTGGCGCGCGGCGCGCCGAGCGCATTTAGCGCACCGTTATCGATCACATTGTGATAATCATCAACATCGTCAAACTGTGCGCGTGTTTCACCGCTTTCGGCGCCGAGTGTTGCGCTACACAGTGGCGCGCCGCTGTTTGTGCAACGGGTAACGCCGCCGGACGATGTGTTTTCATCGAATCGCTTGGCCAAAATTTCTTCGAGATAGGCTTGGCCCAATTCAGCCGCCTTCGTAGACAGCAAGGGATCGACACTGTGACGATTGGCATTCACCATCCAGACCAATAATGATGTAAACGCAATCGCCGTTATGATAATCGTCACGATAATTTCAATTAGTGTAAATCCTGCGTACGCAGGCAATGATTGGCGCGACCTATTCATTGTCGATGGCTCAGCAGGCATACGCGTAACCTGTGCTGGCAACGCACACTTTTTCGCTGGTCGTTATGGTGAACGTGGTAACGCTGGTGTCACCGAGCGCACTGTAGTTGAGCAGGGCAGAAGGACTCAGTGTCACGTTATTTGCCAAGGTGCGCGGATACATACCGCTGCCGTCCGGCAGTGCAATCGCCACGCTGTCAATTAAAATAGAATAACTTGCACTGGTATTGCTGAACTGCACCGTGCGACTGTTATCGGCCATCGCGAGCTGCTGCGCATAGCGCAAAGTTGCAATCAATTCATCGCGCGTGGTGCGCGCTTCAAATTCGCTGGATTGATAAAAGATCGGAGATACGACAGCGGCCAGTATTCCAATTAGAACGATTACCGCTATCGCTTCAATTAATGTGAAAGCCGCCTCATAGGTCGGCGGCTTTATTGCCGGCATCATTCAGCATTAGCAACCGGTGTACACCGATGTGACAACGGGCGCCGCATTCGCGGCGGCTTCGTTATATGTCACACGACAGGTTGCGGGGGTGGTGGCTTTATTCGCATCCACGGTGGTGGCCGCTGCTGCTTCCGTAATTGTGAAATCGCCGCTGGCACCGGTTGATGAAAACTGCAGCACTTTGTCCAGATCTTCAGACGATGGATAGCCGTTTACAACCGCCACATCCTCAGCATCGGCGGTGTCACCGTCGCCGTTCATGTCGACGGTGCCATTGCTGACACTTTGAATCAGAGCCTTGGCATGCACCATTGTCGAGCCACTACGAATCGCCGCTTCGACGCCTTGAATGACAGCTTTGTTGGCATCCTTCTTGATGTCAACAAAAAGGGGCGCTGCAGTGGCCGCCAAAATACCGAGTATGACCAACACCACGATCAACTCAATCAATGTAAAACCACGCACTTTCATTTCAACCTCCAGCCATGCTAAAACGTGTCGTCGACGGTGACGATACCCATCTTAGGAAAATAGTCGATAAACAGATTTCCCGCCAATGTGTAGCGATAGCGGCAACCAATATTATGCTGTGAATCCTGGATCATCTGTACATGAAAAACCTGTTGGCCACTGAGACTCGCTGACGGTGCCGCACCACCCAATAGCGTTGGCCAAAACGTTGCGCACCAGCTGCGATCGGGCAAAGCACTATTGTTCTGCAGTTGCGATAACATTTTCTGCGCTTCACTTCGCTCGCCGAGATTGATCTGCTGTTGCAACTGCAACCAGCGCACACTGTCGCGCAAAGCACTGGCGCTGTGTTTGACTGTTGTCTCATGCGTCAATCGTATACTGTCGTTGATGCCGGGTATGATCTGCCACAGCGTGATGACAACCAGCAGAAAGACCACGCTGAATTCAAGCAGACGCGTGTTTCGGCTAATGGTGTTGTCTTGTGGTGCATTCATCCTCACACTCGAATTTTTTTGCTTGAGTAACTCAAGCAAACTTCCATGCTGATCACCCAGCCTGC
>JAYSCL010000002.1:78823-147074 GCA_041914905.1 Enterobacterales bacterium | reverse complement strand
CGTGCGACCGAGGCCAATTTCCACATCGGCAGGAAAATACCGAGCGCCAGAACCAACACCATTGCACCGAGTGCGATGATCAGAATCGGTTGAATCGCATCTGACAGTGTGCGCAAGTTGTAGTCTACCTCGCGTTCATAAAATTCGGCGACCTCATCCATCAGCGAATCAATTTGTCCGGTTTCTTCACCGACCATCAGCATTTGCATGACCAGTGGCGAAAACATGCCGGAATGTTGCGCGGTGCGCGAAATGCTTTCGCCGCGCTCAATGCCTTCGCGCATCTGGCGCACTTTGTCGCAGATAAATGCATTGTCAACGGCGTTGGCAACAATACCCATGGCAACGGAGATGGGAACGCCAGCGCGCTGACAAGAAGCGAATGCGCGCGCGAAACGCGCAAGGCTTGCTTCATAAAAGATTTTGCCGACAATTGGCCAGCGCATTTTCCAGGCGTCCCAGCGATAGCGGCCGGTTTCGGTTTTTAACCAGCGTTGCAATGCAATGACGCCGCCGATAAGCGCCACTAACATCAGAGGCCAAAACGCAACAAAAAAATTCGACGTCGCAATAATAAGCTGTGTTGGCAACGGCAATTCACCTTTAAACGCAGCAAACAAACCGGCAAACGCCGGAATCACAAACAAATTCATAATCGCGATCGCTATCGCCATCACGACCAGCACGATGGTCGGATAGCGCATCGCGCTGGCGATGCGTTGGCGTGTGACAAATTCAATTTCAAGGTATTTCGCCACTTGCTCAAACGCCAGATCAAGCCGTCCGGTGTTTTCACCAACATGAATCAAACTCACGTACAAGCCATTGAAAATCTGCGGATGCTTGCCAAAGGCGGCCGCGAGCTCGGTGCCGGCTGACAGATCTTCGTTGATCTGGATCAGTGTTTGCCGTAACAGTGGTCGATGGCTGCTGTCTGCGAGTCCCGTAATCGCTCGCAATATCGGCACGCCCGATTTCATCAGCGAATACATCTGGCGGCTGAACATGATCAAGTCCACAAGCGGCAACGTTTGTTGTCGTTGCCAGGTCCACTTCAATGGGGATTTTTCTGTGCGTGCGCTGTGGCGTTGTTCTTCGATAAACAGCGGAATCACTTGGCTATCGCGCAGGCGTTGTAAAACCGCATCGGTATTGATGGCTTCGATCTCAGCTTCGATCTTGCTGCCGTTTTGATCGCGTCCTCGATAACGAAAGATCGGCATCATCTTATCCTAAAAAAAGCAGTTGATCGTTTCATTGACAATTCACCTGTTTGAGTTCAACAACATTTCCGCATGATCATGGATTCACATGCGCTTGATGTGCCGCTGCACGACGCACAGCGCCCACCCAACTCGGCGTCGTGTTGGGGCTATTCCGTCCCCAAACCGGCATCGGCAACACGCAGCACTTCGTCGAGCGAGGTTTTGCCTTCGCGAGCGTAGGCGAGTGCGCTCAGCGCCAACGGCACGTAATCTTTCGTGCGTCGTGCTTGTTCAATAAAATGTTGCGGATCGTTTTTGCGCAGCGCGTCAGCAAGCGCATCATCCAATCGCAACAATTCAAACACGCCCAAGCGGCCGCGATAGCCGGATTGATTACAGTGTTCACAACCGCTGGCCGCGCGAAATGTGTGTGATGCATCACCACCCACTTGTTGCAGCCACATTTTTTGCTGTGGTGTAGGGGCCTGTGGTTTAGCGCAGAAATCACAGAGCCGGCGAATCAGTCGCTGTGCAATCACACCGCGCAGCGTGCTGGCGACCAAATAGGGTTCGATACCCATATCGCCCAAGCGCATGGCACTCGCGATCGCATCATTGGTGTGCAACGTGGATAACACTAAATGCCCGGTCAGTGCGGCTCGCAGGCCGATTTGCGCGGTTTCGGCGTCGCGCATTTCACCAACCATGATAATGTCAGGATCGGCACGCAGAATCGTGCGCAGTGCCGAAGCGAAGTCCAGATCAATTTTCGTATTGACTTGCACTTGATTGATGCGTGGCAAACGGTATTCAACCGGATCTTCTACCGTGACAATTTTTACGCTTTCATTGTTGAGCTCATTCAATGCCGCATACAATGTCGTCGATTTGCCTGAGCCGGTGGGGCCGGTCACCAGCAACAGTCCATGCGGCCATGCCAGTAATTCGCGGAAATTCGCCAGCATATCATCGTGCATACCGATCTGTTCCAACCGCAGCTGGCCTTTGCTTTGATCAAGCAATCGCATGACGACCATTTCACCGTACTGAACCGGTAGTGTTGCCAGACGCACATCGATACTGCGATTGTTGACGGCGATATTAAAGCGACCGTCTTGTGGTTTGCGCTTTTCGGCAATATCGAGGTTCGACATCAGTTTCAAACGCAGCACCAATGCCGGTGCGATGCGTGATTCACGGATCACCGTTTCTTGCAAATGACCATCAACACGCTTGCGTACCCGCAGCAGACTTTCTTCAGGTTCAATGTGAATATCAGACGCATTCTGTTTGACGGCCTCTTCGAAAATGCTTTGCAGCAAACGTGCGACAGGAGCTTCAGACACATCGACGGTTTCAGTCAGGCTGGCCAAGTCAAATTGATCCGCACTGGCGTCGCCGACCTCTTGTGCCAGACTTTCGATTTGCTCGGCGTGGCGATAAATGACGTCGATGGCTTGCATCAGATCGGATTCGCGCACGACAGCCAATCGTAACGGTTTATTTAGCAACGCTTGCAGGTCATCGATGCGCGTCAGATCGGTGGGGTCAGACATCGCCGCAAGAAAATGTGATGGACCTTCTTCGATCAAAATGGCGCGAAAGCGTCTGGCCTGGACCTCGGTGAGTTTGTGCGCGGTTTGCTCATTCAGCTTGTGGCGCGCCAATTCCATAAACGGAATTTTCATTTGCTGCGCCAGCAATTTTAATAGCTGGGTCTCTTCAACCAGTTTCATATCGATCAACGTTGCGCCCAAACGCAAACCCGAGCGTTTTTGATGCTCAAGTGCTTGTTGCAACTGCTCGGTCGTAATGACGCCAGCATCAACGAGCAAATCGCCAAGGCGAACTTTTTGTCGCATCATGGCACGGTGTCCGTCAATTCGGGAATTATCTGCAAACGTTGCAAGGCGTACTGACGCAAGGTGTCATTCAGTTGTGGATCGTTTAACGCGTGCCGCCAAGCGGCTTGCTCTTCGCCTGTGCGTCGCAAACCTTGTAGGCTGCTGGCCAATCCCGCCCAATAGCGTCCCTGTTGGGGAAAACGGTTTGTCAATGATTGAAACAGGGGTGCGGCAGATGCGAATTGCTGCAATTGCAAATGCGCGTGCGCGAACAATGCGTAGTAGTCGGGCGCATCGACAAGCGCCGGTTGCTGGGCGCGCAAAAGGCTAATGGCTCGTTCGGCCTGTTGGTTTTGCACATACAGCTGCGCCAACATTTGCCGTACTTCAATGCGATCGGGATTGTGTTGCAATGCACGTTCAGCCCATTGCGTGGCTTGCTGGCGATCGCGTTGCGACCAGTAACTGAGCCAGATTAATTGCGCAGCGTAATCATCAGGCGTTTGTGTGATATGGGTCTGCCAACGCACGATGGCCGATGCCTCATTGTCAAACAGCGCCGCTTTTTCTTGTGCAGGTTGAAACGCTTGCTCAGTTTTTTCGACAAGGCTTTGTGTGTGTGTTTTGCTGCTGATTGTTGAGGTCTCTTTCTTGGGTACGATTTGCTTTTTAGGTGACGTCGCTTCGATGGAAGAGTTAGGCGATGGAACAGTAACGGCCGTTTGTTTTTCAATAGGGGGCACAGCGCTAACGTTGATTCCCTTATGGCTGAGTTGAGTTTGTGGTGTGGTGAGCAATTGAGAGATAACGACCTTGTCGCTCATTTTTGTTTCCGGCTCGCGCCAAACCCCTGACCAAGCAGCGATGACGATGAACACGATCATCAATCCAACCGTTCTTTGTGCAGACTTTTCTGGCAAGCGAAGGAACTGGCGTTGATGCGTGGCATGATCTTTACGTTGTTCAAAATGCAAATCGCGCAACATCTGGTTGATCACACTCATGACCAGCCCCCAATGCGCGCAACGATCGTCAATGACAAAATCGACAACAGCCACTGAGCAGAGCCATGTCGCGTTGACTCAGTGTCAATGGCGGCAGCCACAATGTCACGCCAACGCACACGCTGACGTTGTTGACCAAACGCTAACATCAAACATTTGTTGGCGAGAATATTGCACAAACGGGGCACGCCGCCGGCAAGCCAATGCACAACGCGCGCTTGTTGATGGCTAAACAGTGACGCGTGTTGCCATCCACTTTTGCGCAAGCGGTGATGTAAATAGGCGCGACACAGATGCGCCGGCAATGGTGGTAAATGCTGCGAAAATTCGATGCGTTGCGCCAATTGCCGTGCACCTGTCTGCTGCAATTTGCTATCCAGATCCGGTTGGCCGAACAGCACGATCTGCAAGAGCTTGCCTTTTTCGCTTTCCAGATTGCTGAGCAGTCGCACCGTTTCCAACGTTTCGGGTGGCATGGCTTGCGCTTCATCGATCAACAATACGGTACGATGGCCAAAGCGCGCCATCGCCAGCAATTGACGTTCGATTTGCCATAATCGTTGTGCGGGTTCAGCGCTTAGTGACAAACCAATTTCGGTGGCGACATGATGAAGCAGTGCGTCCGGCGACAACACTGGATTGGGAATATAAGCATAAGGTTGTTTGCGATCAAAGCGTTGCATCAGCAAGCGGCAGAGCAGGGTTTTACCACAGCCGATATCGCCAGTAATTTTGATGACACCGCAGCCGTGTTGCAGTGCGATCTGCACGGTTTCGAGCACGTCTTCGTGCGCCGGTAATGGGCAATAGAATTGTGTGTCGGGCGTTAGACCAAACGGCATTTCGTTGAGGGCGAAAAATGCGCAGTACATTAGTGTTGGTTTTCGCTGGTGTTTGCACGAGGACTGGTGTCAACACCGAGTGATTCCAATCGGCGCTGCGTTTGTTCAACTTGCTGCTGCATGACGGTTTCGTCAGTGATGATCGCGCGCAGCAAAATCACCAATTCACTTTTGGCGGTGCTTTCACGCGTTTGTCGAAAAATGCCACCGATAAGCGGTATATCGCTTAACCAGGGAATGCCGGCTTCCTCGCTGACGATTTTGTCTTGCATCAAGCCACCGATGACGACAATTTGCCCGCTGCGCGCTCGCACGATGGCATCGGTTTCGCGCACGCTGGATAAGGCCAAGGGCAACGTGAAATCGGAATTGAACACTTTCAATACTTTGGTTTGATCTCGCACATCCGACACGCTTGGGTGCATATGCAGCACGATGTCGCCGATTTCGCTAATTTGTGGTGTGACGTCCAAGGCGATGCCAGAAAAGAACGATGAAAAGTCCACCTGCGGCGTGCTGCTGGCACCACTGCCTCCGACAACATTGGTGCTGGAAACATTGGTGACGAAAAATTCATCCGTGCCCACTTTGATCACGGCTTTTTGATTGTTGACGGTGGCAACGCGCGGACTTGATAACACCTTTACATCGCCTTGTGTTTTCAGTAATTCGATCGTTGCGTTGAAATCGCCACCGCTGAACGTGGCTGAAAAAATGCCGTTGATCGGTGCAGACGATGCCGCCGTCTGCAACACTTGCCCATTCATGCCGGTTGTTGTCGTGTCGCCATCGAGTTGTGTTTGTACATTGCTCCAATCAATACCTGCCTGAAAGCCACTGCCGAGCGTCACTTCTACAATTTTGGCTTCTAAAATAACCTGACGATTTAAATTGGTTTCGGCCACGCGCAAAAATTGGCGAACTACACGCAAATCAGCCGGACGTGCACGCACGATCACGAGTCCAGCATTCGCGTTGACAATCACCTGACCGCCTTCGCTACCGGCGATCAAAGCGCGCAAACTGTTGTCGAGTTCTTTCCACCAATCGGATTCGTTCACTGTTTCGATGCGCGTGCTGGTGCGTTGTTCGCTGCCGCTGCCACCATTACTGCTTCCACTGTTACTGGCTGTAGTGCCATTGCTGTTATTGACCGCCTGGCCGGCATTCACACGGGTTTCGGTTTGTCCACTGCGTTTCAAATTCAAATAATTGACAGGAAATAGCTGAGTCTGCAGACCACTGCCGCTGACCGTGAACAAATTGCCTTTGCGTGTGAATTCATAACCATACACATCACGGGCGATGTTCATCACATCGGGCACGCTGACATTGCGCAATTGCAATGATACTTTGCCGCTGACTTCCGGGTGCACCACAATGTTGTAGTCGCTGCCGCTGGTCAAACTCAAAAAGAACGTGCGCGCATCGGCGTCAATCACATTGAGATCAAATCGTGGTTCCGGCGCGACTGTGGGTGGTGGTGGCAGCAACGCCTCAACGACGGCTGACGGTGGCGTTGCTGTCGCTGTCTTATTACTGGTCACCGGATCAAAGCCGCTACTGAGCGGTGTGTTGGTTTGTCGCTCGGCGCAGCCCGCGAGCAAGGTTGCCAAAACTATCAGCACAGCAGAGTAATGCGTTTGTGGCGAATAGTTCATGGTTTCGCACTCAAATGGGGATGTATGGATGTGACACGTGGTAGTTGAATCAGCAGCGTGTGTTCACCTTGAACAAGATGGATCCGATCCGGCTCAATGCGTTTGATAAGGTGCTCACCCAAGCGATCGCCAACACGGTAATAACGATTGTTAAACAGCACCAGTTGTCGTTGCGGCGAAAACAAAATGCCGCTGATGGCGGTGTGATTGACCGTGGCCAATTTTTTTTCGGTATCTTGCGCTGTATTAACGGCTGTCGGTGTACTCCAGCCTGGTCGCGTTGGATCACGCAGCGAAGCGGCGTGCGCTACCGTGCTGCAACAAAAGAACTGACTGCAGGCCATAAGTGCCAACGTGTGCGCCATAACGACGCGATTCATGCGCGTCATTGCAACCACTCCTGCTGTTCACTGACGGTGGCTACATCCACATTGACAATGGCGACGGGGTAGTCGTGAACGCTGTAATCGAGTTTTTCCCATTGCAATTGCCAACGTAAGTTTTCCAGTGCTTGCAGATACGCCACAATGTCGAAAAAATTGCCGCGTACAGCAATGTGCAGTGGGTGTTTGTAATATTGCACGGCGCTGCCTTCAGCCGCATTTGCACGTTGTTCCGTTTGATGTTGCAGGGTGAGCAATTCGATACCTTTTTGCTGTTGTAAAACCTGACGCAAGACCGCGGCCATTTCCGACGGCGGGATCAGCTGCTGCGTCTTGGCTCGAATGGCCGCTTCGGTGGCGGCCAGATCGGTTTGCAATTGTGTGATCTCGGGCGAAGCACTGTGCTGCGCCAGTCGTGCTTGCAATGCGGCCATTTCGCTTAGCAATTGTTCGCGTTGAATATGCAAATCGTTCTGCTGCTGCTTTTCCCAGCGCTGCTGCGTCAATAACGGGTGATATAACAGCTGCATGGCAATAAAGAGCAACAAAGCAATCACAACGCCGATCAGCAGCACGCGCTCGCGCTTGGCCAGCTGATTGAATTTTTGCTCGATAAGGGCGTTGCTTATTGCCATTGACCGTGCACCGTGAACTGCAAAATGGGTTTGTCGTCGACACGCTGTAGTTGCAACTGACCAAAGCGCAGCGCGCTGGGCGTTTTTGGTTGCTGCAATGTCAACAACCAGTCTGGCATGTTTTCCGGTTTTAGCGTGGCGCCTTTTAATTGCACCGCCGTTGGATCAATCTGAATATCGGTCAGCCAGATCGCCGGATCCGATTGCTGCGCCAGTTGCAGCAAAAATGGACTAAAGCCTTTTTGCACGGCACTCTCGCTTTGCAAGCTGGCCAAAAACGTTTGCCGTTCGTGCAATTGTTGGCGCAGTGTGGCGGCATCAACGATGACGGTCGTCTGTGGCAATTGACGGCTCATGTCGGCGATTTGATTCAACACCGATTGCATGTCGTCACGTGCTTTTTGCGTTGATGCGCGCTCTTGCTGAAGCGCCATGCGCTGACCATATGCCAGCAACAACAATAACACGATCACCATCGGCAGCAGCCAGATTACGCGGCGAAACTCCAACCATTCGCGTTGCGGCAACAGATCCGTTGTGAACAGATTAATGCGTTGCATGATCGTCATCCGTTCGCAATGCAGCGGCGAGCGCGAGGTAATGATGTCCGCCAAACAGCGGCGATGTTTCGTCTTGCGTCGGCCAGGTTAGCGGCACAATCGTCACATTTAAGTTTTGTTGCAAAAACGCCGCCGTCTCGGCTTGCGTTACACCCAGTGTGGGTAAAAACAATTTCTGTACTGGTCGTCGCGCGATCTGACTTTCAAAAAAATCGAGCGTGCGCTGCACTTCCAGCAAAAACGTGTCGCGATCGCGACCATCGTCTTCGGTCCATTGACTCGGCGCACTCACACCGACAAGTTGGCGTGCCAGCACCAAATCGTCGTTGACATATAAATACAAAACGGCGCCGCGATTGTTCTCAAACAGCACGGCCGATGTGGCCGGCATCGGATCGATTTGGCGCAGCAAATTGGCCAACGCCAATTCCTGAATATCGATCGACACCACGTTTAATCCGCTGTTTACAAACGGTGTGATCAATTGTTGTAAACGCGGTTTGTGGCTAAACACCGCATACAAACGTTCACCGCCACGCTGAACCGAGGCGGGTAAGGTAAAACTTTGCAACACTGCTTCATTGACCGGAAAATCCATCATGTCACGCAATGCCCACGCCAAGGCTTCGTTGCGTTCGTGTTCGGGCACCTTGGGCAAATCGGTTTGTTGCAGGCGATAAAAGTCAGACGATAACACCACATCGCAACTGACGCCCCGCCAACGTTGTTGCGCAACCAATGAGCGTAAACGTTGTGTCAGTTCATCGGCATTGCCGCCGTTGATGTCGTATACGCCCGCCACCACCACGGCGTCGTCGCGGCTGGTTAATGTCAACAAGGTCAGCGACACATTGCCGATGTACACGCCAATATGCTGTGTTTTGCGCAAACGCTGAGCCAACATGGACCCCTGTCAATGGCTTATCACCATTAAGTATGGAACATAACGCTGTTATGACAAGGCGACTTATCAGGCGGAAACGCATTGTTTCTTGACGGGTGGTTGTCGCTGCCACAAAGCTTGCGCACAATGCGCGCCACACGAGTAGGAGAGCGACATGATGTATCAGTTGTATGGCATGACCGGCGCGGCCAGTTTAGCACCGCATATGGTTTTGGAAGCGGTGGGTGCTCCGTATCAGTTCATCAAATTGGACAGTGACAAAAAAGAGCATAAATCCAGCGAATACATGAGGCTGAATCCACATGGACGGGTGCCGACGCTGGTTCACAATGACGGCGTGCACGGCGACACGGTTATTTATGAAGCCGCCGCCATTTGTCTTTATGTTGCCGAACTCGCGCAATCACCCTTGCTGCCACCCGTTGCGACACCGGCACGCGGCCAGCTTTACAAATGGATGATGTTTTTAACCAACACCGTGCAGCCGGCGTTGATGGCGTATTTCTATCCTGACCGTTACACCACCGATGCCGACCATGCACCTGCTATCAAAGAAAAAGCCGAACAAAATGCGATGGAGTATTTTCATCAACTGGATCGCAGCTTGGCGGAACACGGGCCGTATTTGCTGGGCAACGACGAATCCATCGCCGACTATTTTGCGTTCATGTTGATTCGCTGGGGCCGCTGGTTTGCGACACCGCCCGTAAAACAATTTGTGCACCTGCAGCATTTTGTTGAGTTGATGAGTGCTAAACCGGCGGTGCAACGCACGTTTGCACAAGAGGGTATTCCGGCGCCGTATTGTTTGCTGCCGGCAAAATGACCCCTACTCACAGATGATGTCACTGTTCTTTTCCATTGCGTTGTGCGCCAAAGGTTCGGTGCTGTCGTTTGTCGCACATGCCGACGATGATTTGTATTTCATCAATCCAGCGATTGATGAAGCGATTCGCGCCGGCCACTGCGTGCAAACAGTGGTCACCACGGCCGGTTATTTCGGCAACCCTGACAACACCCAGCGTGTTGCCGGTTTGCAAGCGGCCTATGCCCACATGGCCGGCAAAAAAAATGAATGGCAGAGCCGTGTTGTTATGCTCGCGGGCAAACCCGTGCAACGATTTGTGCTCACCGCCGATCCGCGTATCGTGCTCAGTTTTATGAATTTACCGTGCAGCGCGCACGATCAATTAAGTGCGGCGCCGTTTCGATCCTTGCACCAGATCTACAGCGACGGTGGCCGCACTGAAACAACGACGGCCGCTGCCAAAACCACTTACGATAAAACGCAATGGCGCGATGTGTATCACGCTGTCATCATCGAGATGCAAGCACAAACGATCTACACACTGGAACCTGACAGCACCTACCCAGTGCGCTTAAACAAGCCGAGCGGCGAAGGTTCACACCCTGATCATGTGTTCGTATCAAAAACCGTAGCCGATGCAGTGAAACACTACGGCAAACCCATCTCCGTGCATTATTTTCTCGATTACCCGCTATACGAACACCCGATCAACCTGAATGCCGATCAAGGCCAGCGCAAACATGCGGCGATGCAGGCGTATTGCCAAAGTGATACCACTGCTTGTAACAGCGTGAAGCCCAATACCTTGTGCGAAAACACCACTGAATTACCGTGGGGAGAAGCGTGGTTATGTCGGCAACGCAAACGTGTGGTGTTGATGAATGCGGAACCGAAGAAGATCATGGAGTGACCGATCCTGTGATTGCAAAGTCCATTTATTGAGGTAAGCGTTGGATGTTTTTCATTGAAAGCCAGATAGTGTTTGGCGTGATCAATATGGTTGCCACATTATTTCTGCTGTTGTCGTTTATGTTTATGCTCAGGTCGCTGTATGCCTTAATATTTGCCTTGAAGGCGAGTGATTCAGGCGTGCAACGGCAAATTTTTGAGAAGCTGTTTTTGGGGCAACATCTGAGCGAAGACGGAAAAGAAACAAGAAAAATTGGGCTTAAATATTTTCTGCTGGCAGTTATTTGTTTTATTGCAACGGTGTTGATGATTTTCTTGTTTACTCACGGCGGTTGGAAGTAGCGTATTTACGTAGGTTGGGCTGTGCATCGCGAAGCCCAACTGGACTCGAACCGTGTTATTCAAATGTTGGGCTTGTCAGCCCAACCTACAAAAAATCAAGCATCCGCACCCGCACGATACAGCCGCGCATAAACCTTCACGCTTTTGATCATATTGTCTTTGACTTGCACCACTTCCATTGGGTAGCCGTGCAAGCGCAAACAGGTGCCGGCGGCAGGTAAGGTTTCGAGGTGTTCCAAAATTAATCCGTTTAATGTTTTGGGGCCGTCGGTCGGCAGGGTCCAGTGCATGGTGCGGTTTAGATCGCGCACGCTGGCAGCGCCGTCAACGAGGTAGTGATCGTCTTGTTCCTGCAAAATATCTTTGTCGACTTGCGCCGCGATATCGGTGGTGAATTCGCCGACAATTTCTTCGAGAATGTCTTCGAGGGTGACCAAGCCTTTGATGTCGCCGTATTCGTCAACGACTAATCCAATGCGGCGTTTTTGTCGCTGAAAATTCAGCAGTTGCATGGTTAGGCTAGTGCCGGCCGGCACAAAATACGGCGTGCGCAAAATTTCTTTTAAACTGTCTTTGTCCCAGGTTTCTTCGTTGAGCAGGCGCATGGTGTCGCGTGCGTGCAAAAAGCCTTCCACATTGTTGATGTCGTCGCGATAAACGACCAAACGCGTATGTTGTGCGTTCAGCAGCAAGGGCATCACTTCGTCGTGTTGCAAATTCAAATCAATGCCGACGATATCGTTACGCGGCACCATGATGTCTTCCACGCTGACTTTTTCGAGATCGAGAATACTGAGCAGCATTTTTTGATGACGACGCGGCAAAATCGCGCCGGCTTCGTTGACGACCGAACGCAATTCTTCTGGGCTTAAGGCTTCGTTGCCGTGCCCTTTTGTGCTGATGCCCAGCAGTTTCAAAAAGCCGTTGGACGCCCACGCGGTCGCGGCGACCAAGGGGTAGGTGATTTTGAGCAACGGTTGCAACACAAATGCTGACGGAAACGCGACTTTTTCGGGATAGAGTGCGCCAAGGGTTTTGGGCGCGGCTTCGGCAAACACCAGCATCACGATCGACACCACGGCCGTCGCGATGATGACCCCAAGGTCGTCGCCGAGCAGGCGCACGGCCAGCATCGTCGCAATGGCGACAATGGCCGAGTTCAACAAGGTCATGACCAGCAGGATCAGGCCGATCACGCGCTCCGGCGTTTCCAGCAGTTTTTGGGTCATGCGGGCGGCGACATGGCCGCTGCGCGCCAAATGGCGCAGGCGATAGCGGTTAATCGCCATGATGCCGAATTCGGCCGCGTTGAAGGCGGCGAACACCAATAAAAGCACGAACAGCAAGACCAGGATCTGGCCGGTACTAAAGTCATCCATTTGAGCGAGGGATCATCGTTGCAGAATGTATTCGAGGACGGCGCGTGAACCAACATAGCCCACGGCCAGAAAAGCGAAGCCGATCAGGGTCCAGCGCACGGCGTGACGTCCGCGCCAGCCGTGTTTAATGCGGCCGACCAGCAGCACCGCAAACGTAATCCAGCTGAGCAGCGAAAAGACAAATTTGTGTAGCGGTTGGCTCGCAAACTGCTCGCCCAGCGCCATCGCCGCGATGAGCAGCGACAGCGTCAGTAGACCAAAGCCGGTACTGATCACACGAAACAGCAGGGTTTCTTGCAGCGTCAGTGGCGGCAACAGCGCCGATAACGATGTTGGGTGCGAACGTAGCTGGCGTTCAAAAAACCACAGCAAAATGGCTTGTACAGCGGCGACCAGCAACAGGCTGTAGGCGAGCAGGGCGCTAAAAATGTGCAGCAAACTTGGCCAGTGGCCTTTCAGTTGCAACACATGTTGCGACGGGAAAAGCGGCTGCAGTAACACGAGTACGGCGGCCAGCGGCAGTGCCATGATCGCAAGTGACGTGGTCAGTGTTTGCGACGGAATCAGCAGCAACAGCACGATGATCCAGCTGACCATGCCGGCGATGTTGATCAGGCTTAAATTTTGGCCGGCATCTGTGTCGATTGCCAAATGCAGCTGCCACGCGTGCAGCAGTGCCGGAATGAGCGCAAGCAGTAACCAATGATGAGGAGTTGCCAGACCTTTTTTTAATCGGCTGCCAAGGAAAAAAGCGATTCCGGCGTAGCCGAATGCGGTCAACAGAGCCAACCTGAGCATGGTTTTCGGGTGTGATCGGAAAGGCGGCTATAGTCGCATAGGCCTTTTCAACCTGCCAGTGGCGCGCTGTTTATTTCATCGCGATGGTGCCCAGCCATCAGCTAGAATGCGCGCCCATCTGTCCTATGCTTAAAAACGGTTTTTCGTGAGCGCGTCAGTGCGCTGTTGACGATCACCACCAATAACAACCCGGCAGCTGCATGTTCCATCGATTGTTTTTCCTGTATTTGGCGATTTTTCTGTGTGTTAACACAGCGTACGCACAGGAGCCTGATCTCGCGTTTTATTACGGCACACGTCCGCCGGTGTCACAACTTCGTCATTTTGAACAAGTGGTGGTGCAGCCTAATCAGCTGTTGCCCGAAGACGAACACGCGCTAATGCAAACCGGTTCGTTGATTGTCGCCTATGTTTCTGTTGGCGAAGTGGCGCGCAATTCGGTGGATTTTGCCGCGATCGATCAGCGTTGGGTGATTGGCAAAAATCCGGCGTGGGACAGTTTGGTCATGGATTATCGCGCCGAAGCATGGCGTCGTTATTTGGTTGAAAAACATTTTCGGCCATTGTGGCAACGCGGTTATCGTGCGTTTTTTCTCGATACGATGGACAGCTATTTGCTCGTCGAAAAAGCTGGTGACGGTCGTCACGCACAAGAAGCCGGATTGCGCGATCTGCTGCGCACGATCAAAGCAGAATTCGCTGGTGTTAAAGTGATTGTCAATCGCGGCTTTGATGTGCTCGATGCCGCGCATGAATACATCGATCGGTTGGTGGCCGAAGCTTACTTCGCCGGATGGGAACCACAAACGCGTGAATATTTCCAAGTCACGGAAAGCAATCGTCAGTGGTTGCACCAACAACTGAGTCGCGTCAAAAATCAGTTCAAGATCCCGGTTACCATCATTGACTATGTGCATCCTGGCGATCACCGTACGGCACGCGACTATGCCGAAAAAATTATTGCTGCCGGTTTTTCACCGTGGATCGCCAATGGCGATTTGAATGTGATCGGCCAAGGTTACAAACGCCTGTTACCGCGTCGTGTATTGGCGCTCTATGACGGACCACAAGACGGCCAGTGGGATCATCCCTTGTTTCGTTATGTCGCGACACAATTCGAACGCTTAGGTATTGCGCTCGATTACGTCAATCTCGAATACGAAACCTTGCCACTGGAACCCATGGCCGGTCGCTACGCCGGTGTGGTGACGTGGTTGTCAGATCGTTCACAAGGTTCGCAAGCCGGTTTGTGTGTGCGACTACAAAACGAAGCCGATTCCGGTGTGCGTTCGCTAGTGCTCGGGCAATTGCCGAGTGGCGAAAGTTGTGCACGTTGGTTGGGCGTTGCGCACAACAAACGTTTGCCTACGGCGAATTTAACCATAGAAAAAGCGCCGGCGAGTTTGGCGCAAGCCGAAGGCGAACGCCGTTTGCGCAGCCGTGAATTGCCGGATGTGTATAACAAATCGCTTGCAGCCAGCTGGCTGCGATTGCGCGACGACAGTGGCGCCGTATTTGATCCGATTTTTGTCGCGGAATTTGGCGGTGTGGCATTGCAGCCATACCTGCTGGACATTGGCGCGGATGAAAATGCAAACTGGTTGATCGAACCCATTACGTTTTTCAAAACGGCGTTGCAATTGCCGGAACAACCGCAATTTGATTTGGTGCACGAAAATGGTTTGCGCATTGTTGTCACCAGCTTGGCCAGCGATGGACTCGGCGCAGCGATGCCAGATGCCACCATCGCCGGCGCGCATTGGCGTGATCGTTTGGCGCGTTATCGTTTTCCAATTAGTGTTGCGGTTGCCGACGCGGAATTAAACGGCAGCACCTTATCCGAACAGGACAAGCAGCAACGTTTGAAAGCAGTTCAGCAGTTGTTGCAGTTACCCAACACCGAGTTGCTGACTCACAGTTATTCGCATCCATTTTTCTGGCGCACATTTGATGGTCGGCGCGATTACAGCCATTTGAATTATTTTTATACTTTGCCGCAACCGAATTATTTGGCCGATCTGCAACGTGAAATCGTCGGCAGCCGCGATCAGCTGCGGCAATGGCTGAATCAGCCCGTGGCGGGTCTGCTGTGGCCCGGTGATGCGATACCCGGTGCAGCCGCCATAGCAATGGCGGAGCAAAATGCACTATTGCATATGGGCGGTGGTGGTGTGCGTGTGTTTGACCGTCGCATCAGTCAGGCCAATCGTTTGCCCTTGCTGCGTCCTTCGCGCTGGGGCATTCAAGTGTTGTCGCCTTTGCAAGATGAAAATGCTTACGCGCGCCAATTCAATGGTCAGGCATTGAATTATCGTGACGTGTTGGCGCTGAATCAATCACTGGCAACCGATCGTCCGTGGTCATTGACATTGAATATGGATGCGTTGGCGCGTCCCGATGGCGCAGCGGTCGTTCAAGATGTTATTCAACAAACGTCGGCACAAGCGCTGATCGGTTTGTATTGGAGTGAATACGCACAACGTGTACGCGGTTGGCATGCCGCCAGTCTGGCACAGTATTTAAACGGTGATTTTGAATTGGTTACTGAAGGTGCGCGCGGGGTTGCATTAACAACGCCGATGGCGATCGATTGGCTGCGCAGTAATGGCGTTGCTGGCGCGCGAGTCAGTGGCGGCATGCAGCGTCTTGTGCTGACGCAATCGCGTGTGACGTTGCATGCCGGAAACGCCGCATCAGCGTGGTATCTGCATAGTGTTGATGCGCCCATTGTGTCGTGGCAACGGCAAGACAACCGCGCGCGTGTGCGTGTGCGCAGCGTCGCTGCCGTAACACTCAACGTCAGCAATGCTGAACAGTGCATCGCGCGCACGGCGCGCGGTGAGGTGAAAGCCGAACACAAAAATAAAATGGTGACGGTGGTACTGACAGCGCAACAGGCAGCACAGGAGTTTGATCTTGTCTGCCACTAAAGCGCGTCAGCAATTATTAAATTGGCCTGCGCTGTTATTCATGGGCGCGGCGGTTATTCTGGCCTTGGTGCAATTGTTTCCACGACAGCCGGCTTTTCGTGATCCGGCGAATTTAAGCGCCAAAGATCATTTGTCGATTGCGTACATGCGCGTGCTCGTGCGTTCCGACCCTGAAAACGGTCCTTTGCGTTTATCGTTTGTGCGGGTATTGACTGAGGCTGGTTTTGATGACGAAGCGCTTGATGCATTGACACCGCTGCTGCGCAACACACCAGGCAAATTGCAATTTGAAACGGGCCTGGCATTGGTTCGCCTTGATCTGCAACGTTTGTTTCGCCGGCCACCCGCCGAACAAGCTCAAACGATTCGCACCGAAATTGTTCGCGCTTTTTATCAATTGCTGCCCAAGATCACGACCACAACCGAACAGGATGATCTGCTGACCTTGGCGCGCGATTTTGGCGACCCTGCGGTGTTGGCTGAATTGCATGCGCGCATGGCCGCCGATGCCCAATTACCGGCCGAACGACGCGCATTGTTGTTTTACGAAGCTGCGCAATTCAGCGTCGCTGCAGGTCACGTGTTACCGGCGGCGCGTTTGGCAACGCAAGCATTTTTGTTGCGCCGAGATGGCCCGCAACGGCAAGACGATGCCATTTTGGCATTGCGTTCTTTCCTTGCTGCAAGCGCTCATCGTGAAGCGCTGCCCATCGCCACCGATGCCATCAAACACTTTCCAGATAACATCACGTTGTTATTATTGGGCGCCGATATCGCGCAAGCACAAACTGAAGAACGCACGGCGTTAAACTGGCTGCTGCGTGTGCGCGAGTATCAATCCACTGATGTGGCATTGCAGGAAAGAATTTTGCGCTTGCAACTGTCGATGAATGAATTGGACGCCGCCTACGTGACGGCTCAGCAATTGAGCGAGTTGGCTCCGTTATCGGTAGAACAACGTGAACTCATCGCGCGCACATTTGATTGGAACAACGATTTAACGCGCAGTGCACCAATGTGGACTGCCTTGGCACTGGAAGCGGCCAGTCCTGATCGTGAAGCGCGCGCGTTTGCGATAGCGCATGCGCTGGGCAATGACGCCGACATCGTAGCACTGGTTGAATCGTCGATGCAGCACCGTCTGCTCAGTGCTGACGAATCCGCCGCCTATTTGCGCAGCGCATTGCGATTGTTTGAGCCTTCGCGAGCTCAGCAACAACTCAATGATTATCTGCGTCGGCAACCATCTGATCGCGCGGCCTGGCAAGCATTGGCACAGTTATATGCGGCAACAGGGGCCACCGCTGATCACATTGCAGCAACACAACGCGTGCAAAATTTAACATCGTTATCGGTTGACGAAAAATTGGGTTTGGCGCACCAGTATTGGCGTAATAATCAAGCTGATGCGGCATTGAATGTGTTGTTATCGATCAATAAAACCAGCAACGAACAAGCCTTGCGCTATTGGCGATTGCTGGCCGACATCGCCTGGTATTTAGAACGCGATACGCTGGCGCGTTCGGCCTATCAACAAGTGCTGGCCAAATTGGCCGCCGATGATGCCACCGCGATCGCGCGTTTGTTGATTTTGGCCGAGCGCTCTGGTCGTCTCGATGAAGTTGAACGGTTGGCCGAATACGGCTGGCGATTGCGCCACGAGAAAGTGTATTTCGTGCGCTTGCTTGAGTTGGCGTATCAAAACAAAAACGAAAAATGGCTGACATCGTTGCTGGCTGAAGCGGATGCACTCGGCACACAAATGCACGATGTCCCGCAATACTGGCAATTCAAAGCCGAAATGTTTCAAGCGGCAGACAATCGCATCGCGGCTGAAGGTGCACTCAAACGTTTATATAGCCTGCGCTTGCACGATGCCGAAGTGGTGGAGGCGATTGGTTGGACGCTGCTGGCAAAAACGCCGAACGATCGCACGGCGATTTATGCGCTTGTTGATCGCGAACACTTTCTGGCGCAAGAAAATGCCGATGTGGCGGAGTTGTTTGCTGCCATGCAATTAACCTTGGCCCAAACCGGAAAAGCCGAAGCGCTGTTTTCCAGCAGTATTGCACGGCGTCATCACGATTTCTTTTGGATGTTGTTGATGGCCGATAACCTCGAATGGTTAGGCTGCGCGCAGAGCGCGAATCAGGCGCGTGTATTGGCACTGGGCAATTTGGCGGCCACCATGACACCGACACCGGAACTGCAATGGCCAACGCGTTTGGCCGATCGCTTTCACGGACGCCTTGATGTCGCGCTGCCCGAAGACGAAGACGATTACTTGCTCTGGCAACGCTGGGCAATGTTGTGGCAATTGCCGTTGTCGCAGATGGACAATTCGCGTCAGTTTTCTTTAACGTGGTTGTCAGCGCGTCTGGAACTTGATGAATGGCAATCATTGGCTGAAGACATTGCCGAAAAAAATGTGGAAGCAGTGCGCGAAACGGTGTGGCAAGTGGCGGAACAATTGCAACAATTTCCGCTTGAGCCGGGCGCCGTGTTGCCATTGACATTAAACGAAGTGGCGGCGGGTGGCAGTCGTCGTCCCGATCCAAAATTGAATGTGTTGCAAAAACCGGATGCCGCGGTGTGCGTCAATGCCGTGAACGAATTGCAGCAATACAGCGATCGTTTGATTATGCCCCGTTCGGTCGCTGAGAAAAAATCTGTCGCGGAGAAAAACGCTGTCGTGGAGAAAAAATAGCCATGAAAACCAATACCGTGAACGACAGTGGTGCAGGGCTCGATCTGCGCGCCAGTGTGGCAGAACGTGTTGCTTGGACAGAATCGATTGTGATCACCTTGCTGAGCATCGTGTTGCCGGCGTGGTCGCATCCGCACAATCCGTTTTATGTCAATGAAGGTTTTCCGTGGCCGGCACTGGGGCCGGTGTTGTGTGCATTGCGTTATGGTTTTGCGCACGGATTTACCAGTGCGTTGATCGTGGTGGCGGCGTTGGGCGCGACGATCAATCGTGGCTGGTGGCCAGCGCAAGAATTTCCGTTCACCTATGCCGTTGGCTTGATTGTCACGGCGATGTTATGCGGTGAGTTTCGCGATATTTGGCAACGGCGTCTCGAAAAATTGCAAGCGGCCAATGATTATCGCGGCGAACGTCTCGAAGAATTTACACGTTCGCATCATTTGTTACGTGTATCGCATGATCAGCTGGAACAACAATTGGCTGGCAGCGGACTTAGCTTGCGCGAAATGCTGATGCAGTTGCACACTCGTTTTGATCGGTTACGCGGATTTGATCACGACAATGCAAAACTGATGCTGAGCTTGTTGACGGAGTTAGGCAGCTTACACGTGGCCGCGATTTGTCCGGTTCGCGACAACAAAGTGGACACATCTACCGTGCTGGCCAGCATTGGCCGTTTTGACAAGGTAAGCGAACATGATGCGATTGTGCGTCGTTGTTTGCGCGACCACGAAACCGTTGCGGTGACGGCTGACGCCAATGGATTGGAATTAGCGGCACAAAGCCAGTTGATGATCTGTGTGCCATTTGTTGACGCCACGCAGACCGTACACGCAGTCTTGATGGTGCAATCGTTGCCTCTGTTTGCATTGACCGAAGCGCGGCTGCGCATACTTACGATCGCGGCAGCACATTTGACCGATATGGTCATGCGTTCGGCTGACTTAAATCAGCAACCCGAATTCGCCGCCGTGTTGACGCGAATGCAACGTGATCAACAACGTTTTGCGCTGGAATCGTCACTGCTGTTCGCGCGTGCACCGATAGGCGGTGATGCCGAACAAATCTTGCAATCGTGGAAACTTAAAAAACGCGCACTCGATTGCTGGGCTCATCACGTTGTTGATGGTCAGCTGTATGTCGTATTGTTAATGCCTTTGACCGACGATCACGGTGTTCGCACCGTATTAAGTCGTTTTGACAAATGCCCCGATATTGAAAGTCATATTGCCGTTGTTGATGCGCAGGCTCAGCAGCGCGTGCGTGATTGGTTGACGCTCGATGGGGCAAAAGAGGTCATGCCATCATGATGATGCCGCGTCATCTGATGGCGATTGCGTTGCTGCTGGAGTTTGCCAGTGTCGGTGTGTTGTTGACGTCGTGGCCTTGGGGCTGGCAATTGCTGGCCTATAGCGTGTTGCATGCGTTAGCCACACCGTGGCTGGCACGCGCGCTCTGGCATCAATTGCCACGCCGTTATCGTGTGCCCGCCAACACCAGTATTTTGTTTTTAAGCGTGATGATTTTTACGTTGCCGTTTGTTGGTTTTATTGGCGTGCTGTGGGGTTTGATGATGGCTTTGCGTCTGCCGCGTCAGCGTCGCCATTTGTCGGTGACAACGATTGCGTTACCGGCATTACCGTTTCAAACGGCGCAAGTATTTACCCATACACCTTATAGTCAGGGCGCCTTGCGGCAAATTTTGCATTGCGCACAAGGGCCGTTGAAGCGCGTCAAAGCGGTGATGGCGATGCGACAAATGCCGTTGCAACGCGTGTTACCGATTTTGAATATTGCCCTGCGTGATCGCGTGGATGATGTGCGCTTGTTGGCCTACGCCATGCGTGATAGCGAAGAAAAAACACTGACGGAATCGATTCAAGATCTGCACGAGCAACTGGACGAGCTGACACCGGCAAAACAAGCCGCCGCCTATGCCGTTTTGTCGCAACGCTGTTTTGAGCTGGTGTTCAGCGGTTTGGTGCAAGGCGCCGTTCGCCAACACTGGCTCGCGCAGGCATTGCTGTTCAATCAAAAAGCAACGCCGTCCATTCATAACGCCATTTTGTTGGCGCGCATTCATTTGCAGCGCGCCGATTTTGCCGTCGCTTCGCAAGCGTTATCACAAGCCGAGTCGCTTGGTGCTGACATTCAATCGTTGGCGGTGTGGCGCGCTGAAGTGGCGTTTGGTTTGCGCCAATTTAATGAGGTGGCCCAGCACATGAGTGCAGTTGCAATTAACGGCGAGCGGGGTAGCGATCTCGCGATGGTTAAAACGTATTGGCAGGTGCATTCCGCATGAGTCATTACGTTGCCGACATCGCGCTGTTGTTGGAAGGCACCTATCCGTATGTGCGCGGTGGTGTGTCGTCGTGGGTGCATCAAATCATCAGCGGTTTGCCACATATTCGTTTTGCAGTCATTTTTATTGGCGGTGAACCGGAATTGTACGGCGATGTACAGTACAAATTCCCTGCTAATGTCACGCATTTTGAAAAGCACTATTTGCTCGACAACAGCCAATCGACACCGCGTGCCATGCGTGGCAATGTCGATGCGTATCGCGATACCGCGCAGTTTCACGAAGCCATGCGCACGCCGCATTCGGCCAGTGTCGATGAATTTGCCAAGGCGTTCGCGGCGCTGGGCAATGAAGCCGGTATCAGCAAAGACGATTTTTTGTTTAGCGAAGAGTCGTATCGTTACATCACTGAACAATATCGCGCACGCTGTAGTGAACCGTCTTTCGTCGATTATTTTTGGGCCGTGCGCACAATGCACGCGCCTTTGTTTGTGTTGGCACAAATCGCTAAGCAATTGCCGCCAGTGCGTGCGCTGCATTCCATCTCGACCGGTTACGCCGGTTTGCTCGGTGCGATGATCAATGTGCAACGCGGCATTCCGTATGTGTTGACCGAGCACGGCATATACACCAAAGAACGCAAAATTGATTTGGCGCAAGCGACGTGGATTAACGATCACAACGAAGATGTCAGCTCAACCTTGCACGAAGAAATGGGCTACATCCGGGGCTTGTGGATTCGGTTTTTCGAACAGATCGGCAAAATGGCCTATGCGCGCGCGAATCCGATTGTCAGTTTGTACGAAGGTAATCGCGAACGTCAGATTGTCGATGGCGCGATGCGTGAACGCACACAAGTGATCACCAACGGCATCAATTTGGATCGTTATGCGCAGGCGATGCAAAAGCGACAAGACGGCATTCCGTTGGTGTTGGGTTTGATTGGCCGCGTAGTGCCGATTAAAGACATCAAAACGTATATTCGCACACTGCGTGTGTTGCGTGACAAACTGCCGGATGTGCAAGGCTGGATCATTGGTCCCGAAGATGAAGATCCGGCTTATGTGCAAGAGTGTCGCGATCTCGTGCACAGCTTAGGGCTAGACGACACGGTTAAATTTTTAGGTTTTCAAAATGTCGCCGAGATCTTGCCGCAGCTGGGCTTGCTGGTATTGACGTCCATTTCCGAAGCGATGCCACTGGTGTTGCTGGAAGGCTTTGCCAGCGGCGTGCCGTGTTTGGCAACCGATGTGGGCTCCAGCCGCGAATTGATTGAAGGCAGTGGCGAAGCCGACGAACAACTTGGCAAAGCCGGTGCCGTCGTGTCGATATCCGATCCAGAAGCCACTGCACAAGCGGCCTATGAATTGTTGACTGATTCCGCACGCTGGTTAGCTGCACAACAAGCCGGTCTGGCGCGCGTGAAACGCTACTACGACGACAAAATGATGTTCGCCGCCTATCGCGATCTTTACGCGCAAACTTTGAACGAAACTGATCAACGGATGACTGATAGCTGACATGGCCGGCATTGGATTTGAAATCAGACGAATACTTGAACGCGATAATTTTGCATCGGTGGTCAAGGCCTATGGCTATGCGGGATTGATCGCCGCTGGGCCGTGGGTGTTGTCGATTCTGGGTGTTATGTTGATTGGTGTGCTCGCGCTGTTTCTGAACGTGTCGCAAGAGCAGATCAATCAATTTCAGATCAGCATTACCTATTTGATGATGGCCTCGCTGGTGCTGACCGGCGGCTTACAATTATTGTTCACACGATTTGTCGCCGATCGCCTTTTTGAACAGCAACGACCGATCGTTATGCCCAATTTATTGGGCGCGATGATCGTGTGCACGGTCGCCGCGTTTGTGTTGGCCGCGCCGGTGATAATGCTGACCTTTGATGAGTCATTGATCTTCCGTTTATTGCTGTTGTCTAACTTTTTGGTGCTGTGCAATTTGTGGTTGGTCGTGATCTTTTTGTCCGGCATGAAAGCCTATCGCCGTATTATTCGCACGCTGGCCTGGGGCTATTTAGTTGCGATCATCGCTGCCAGCTTATTGGCTGGTTTTGGTTTGGAAGGATTGCTCGCTGGTGTATTGATTGGACACGCAGCGTTGCTATTTGCATTGTTGTACGCGGTGGTGCGTGAATATCCCGGTGATACACTCGTGCGCTTCGATTTTCTGCAGCGCAAAAAGGTGTTTATGAGCCTGTTTTGGTTGGGGCTCATTTACAACCTAGCGGTGTGGATCGACAAACTGATTTTCTGGTTTGTACCGTACACCTCCGAGGCCGTGATTGGACCTCTGCGCGCGTCGATCATTTACGACTTGCCGATTTTTATGGCGTATTTGTTTATTATCCCCGGTATGTCGGTGTTTCTCGTGCGCATGGAAGCCGATTTTGCCGAACAATACGATCTGTTCTATCGCGCCGTGCGCGAAGGCGATACCTTGCAGCACATCGAATATCGCAAAGATCAAATGGTTTACACTGCACGCCAAGGTATTTACGAAATTTTTAAAGTGCAGGGCATCACTGTCGTTATCTGCTTGTTATGGGGCCGCGATTTATTGCACTGGATTGGCATTTCACCGTTGTACATCCATCTGTTTTATATCGACGTAATGGCGGTCAGCGTACAGGTATTGTTAATGGCCATTCTAAACGTCATGTTCTACCTCGACGCTCGCCGTGAAGCATTAGGCTTATCGTTGCTGTTTTTGATCAGCAATATTTTGTTTACCGTTATTACGCTCTATTGGGGCGCGGCATCGTTCGGTTATGGTTTTGCGTTGTCCGTGACCGTGACGGCATTTGTCGGTTTATTTGTGTTGAACCGCAAGATGAATCGTTTGGAGTATGAGACGTTTATGTTGCAGCGGTAGGTGGGCTCGTCGTTCATCAGATAGTAAAAAGGGCAATGCAAGCATTGCCCTTTTTGTTGATTGTGTCACATCAAAACTTGAATTTTCCACCAACGGTGATTTGTTTAACGTCGCGGGTTTCTTCTTCATTTTCAAAACCGACATCGCTGATCACATTGTAACCAACGGTCAGCCATTTCCATTCGGCGCCGATGCCGTATTCGGCGGTGGTGTCGGAATATTTTTCGCCAGCTAATTCAGGGAAGTAAACCGGCACATCGTATTCGGTTTCGATGGTCCAGCGGGCGACGCCGACGCGGCCAGTTAGATAGATGCCCAGCAAGAGTGGTGTGCGGACGGTGAGTGCGAGATCGATAGCGGTCATTGGCAAGCTCATGCTGCCGAGGGAGGCGCCGTCGCCTTCGATATCGAGCGAAACTTCGCCATTGTTTTGGTAACCAATTTCAAGGCCAAATAGACCATTGAATTGTTCTCCGAAGGCTATGCGTCCACCCCAGTCGCTGTCGTTGCAGGTTGTAGTGACGCTGTCGACACCGCTATTGAAGATGGCCGCTTCGTTTGCATCGACAATGCTCTGAAAAGCGGGGCACACATCGTCAACGGTGGATTGAACGGCCTGAATGCTGAAGTAGTTGCCGGCGTAGGCGTTGGCGGAAAGCAGGAGTGGCAGGAGCAGAGCGCGTGTTTTCATGGTCATCCCTTGGACAAGTCCGCATCGTCGTGATGCGCTGCGGCATGCTAAGACGGTGATCGGTGAATTGCAAATGGCGAATGTGAAGTTTGTGCGATGGCTCCGCATTGATTGGGTCGTTGACCGATTTATATGAACGTCAAAATCTACCACCCCCAACCCCCTCCTTGAAAAGGCAAGGAGGGGGCTTTTACGCTCTTCTATTTTTGTGCCTCACAGGGATTGCGATTCGGTTTAATCGATTGGAAACAGCGCAATTTGCTGTGGACGCCCCGGCACCTTGAACAGATCAGTGCGCAGTGTGTGGCCACGACCGTGGGCGTTATAGTCCAACTTTTTTAAGGCCAATTTGAAACGTTTGCTGAGCAGATCGGCGTATTCGCCTTCGCCGCGCATGCGCTGACGAAATTCGCTGACATTCAGTTTGCCGCCACGCGCTTGCGTTACGAGACTTAAGACATGATCCTTTTTAAGTGGGTAATGCGCGTCAAGCCATTCACTGAACAGATCTTTGACTTCATGCGGCAGTCGCAAAAAAACGTAGCCAGCGTGCGTTGCGCCGCATTCGCGTGCGCGCTCTAAAATCGTTTCCATCTCGCTGTCATTGATAAAGGGAATCATCGGCGCACATAACACACCAACCGGAATGCCGGCGTCGTGCAATTGTTTCATCGCGGCCAAGCGTGCTTCGCCGGTCGAGGCGCGCGGTTCCAATTTGCGTTTCAGATCATTGTCGAGTGTGGTAACGCTGATGGTGACTTCGGCCAACTGTTCTTTGGCCATGTCGGCCAAAATATCGATGTCGCGTGTGATCAAACTGCCTTTGGTCACAATGCCAACTGGCTGTTTGTAACGGCGCATAACTTCAAGCAAACGTCGGGTTATTTTGCGTTCTTTTTCGATGGGTTGATACGGGTCGGTATTGGCGCCCAGCGCGATCCATTCACAGCGATAGCTCGGTGCGGACAATTCTTTTTCGAGGTATTTTACCGCCTCATCTTTGTAGAAGATCTTGGTTTCAAAATCGAGGCCGCCGCTTAACCCCCAGTAGCTGTGTGTTGGTCTCGCGTAACAATACACGCAGCCGTGCTCACAGCCGCGATAAGGGTTAATGCTTTGTGAAAAAGGAATATCAGGCGAATCGTTGTGCGAAATGATCGAATGGATCGTTTCCGGGTTGTATTCGGTTTTTAAGGCGAGTTGTTCTTCGTCTTGAAACCAGCCGTCGTGAAACGCGATTTTTTTGTGCGCTTCAAAACGGCCACCCGGATTGGTTACCGCACCACGACCTTTGTGTGGGCGTTTGTCGATGTATTCGTCGCTCATTAGATAGTCCTGCAGTGAGCATTTAACACAATGATTTAAACGTTATATATTCGTTACGATATGTAGGAGCTGTTTCAATCACGACACCGATGCTATCACTGCAAATGCCTTAGTAATTACACGATTTAGTTCAGACACATCTGATTTCAAAATGCACTCAATGAATACATTTCGTGACGAAATGCAAAGCGGTCCTTCAAGCAGAGAGGCCGGTTTCCGGACCGGCGGCCGGCTCACTTTCTTTGCTCGCGCAAAAGAAAGTAAGCAAAGAAACGCGCCCCTGACGACGCCAGAAACTGTAGCGCGTTTAGCGACACCGGTCCTGCGTTGCTCGTTTGTCGCAGAATTTTTGTGATGGGGCTTCCCAGCCCCACACAAAAACCTCGCCATCCTTGGCTTCGGCCCGTCACTGCGTGCCGGGTTTTAACCGCGCCAAACTGCGCTACTCGGGGCGTCGTAAGGGGCCCCATTGCCATAGCCAGTGCAGTGCGGCAAATAACGGCAAAGGCAAAATCTAAAGCAGTTTACTCATATCTGATCCTGATATTTCCTGCAGATCTTTTTTGTGTTCAAACAACAGTGCCGGTTGTGTGCCCAGCAGCGTGAGTTTGTTATTGTTGCGTTGGAGTGCACTGCCTTCGCGCAAGGCGATAACTTGGCGTGAAGGATTGGCCGTTAAATATTCAGCCAATCGTTGTGCGCGGGTTTCGCCGTGAAAATTGGGTGGCATCCAATCGCTGTAATGGGGATTGAGTTGAAACGGCAGAAATGCCAACGCATTAAACGACGGTGGTTGCACAATGGGCATATCGTTGGTGGTGCAAATGGTGGGGGCTGCGATATTGGAGCCGGCGCTCCAGCCCAAATAAGGCACGCCTTCAGTTACGCGCAGTTTGATGATTTCAAGCAGTTGCCAATCGTAAATCGTTTTCAGCAAATGAAACGTGTTGCCACCGCCGACAGCAATGGCTTGTGCATCGGCGATGGCTTGTTGCGCATCTCGCGCACGATGAATGCTGTGCACACGAATACCCACAGGATTTAACGCCTCCTGAACGCGTTGTGTGTAGTCGTCCCAGTCGATAGTGACGCCGGCAAACGGAATAAACAATAACTCGCGTTGCTGGATATGATTGGCGATCCACTCACGGGCGTGTTCGAGGTAGGCGCCATCACCGGAGCGTGAGCTGGACAGTAATAATAAATTCATTTGTGTAATCTCTGCCGAAATAAAATCCAACACATGATTTGTTTCATGCCGTTGTGTTCAATACAAAATCGAGCACGAATCACGCGACGTTCACTAACGCCCTTCATGATCGATATTACGATGCCGTTTCCACCATACGCGCGGCCAACTCTTTGACCAGTTTCGCCGCGACCATGGCTGTCATATTGTTGATATCGCGCAGCGGGTTATATTCGACAACGTCGGCGCCGACAATGGGGCCAGGTATTTGTTGAATCATTGTGATCACATCACGAACGGACAGGCCGCCGGGTTCGTGGTGTGACACGCCGGGCGCAAAGGCCGGATCAATGCCATCGAGATCAATGGACACATAAACCGGTCCAATCATGTGTGGGCGTTTGCCTTGTTCCCAGGCGCGCATGTCAATCACGTGCACATCAAATTTTTTTATTTGTTCGGCTTGATGTGCACTCATCGTGCGAATGCCAACTTGCACCAATCGTTGCGCGCACTTTTCTTCCATGATGCGGGCAAACGGGCAAGCGTGTGAGTATTTAACACCTTCAAAGTGATCGTATAAATCAGGATGAGCGTCGATGTGCAAAATGCTGAGTGATGAGTGGTGTTGCGCCACAGCGCGCAGCACCGGATAGGTCACCGAATGATCGCCGCCGAGTGCCAAGGGACGTTGCCGTTTTGCCAGCAATTGATGGATGGCGGCGGTAATGGCGTCGCGGCTTTGCTCGGGCGAGGTCAGTTCCAGATCGCCGGCATCGGTCAAAACGTGGGGATCATCAATATTCAGTAACGATTCGGTCCAGCTATTGGCCGATGGGCTGCGCAGCGCTTCACGGATTTTGGCGGGCGCCAGTGCCGCACCGCGCATAAAAGACGAGCTGGCGTCATAAGGCAGGCCAATCAGGGTAGGAACGCCGGTCATGGTGGTTACCGTTTTTGGTGCGGGGCCTAAGCATACGCTGTTAACGGTCGTAAACCAAGCGGTAGCGTGGGGGAGATGGGTATAATCCGCACCCGCGCCGTTTTCGGCCTTTTCTTTTCGTCATTGCACGCTGGACTTATCGATGTTCGACAACCTTTCTGATCGCTTGCAACGCGTTATCAAAAACATTTCCGGCCAAGGCCGTATCACCGAAGACAATATCAAAGACACGATGCGCGAAGTGCGCATGGCGTTGCTCGAAGCCGACGTGGCGTTGCCGGTCGTCAAAGACTTTGTTAACACCGTAAAAGAGCGTGCACTGGGTGCCGAAGTTAACACCAGCCTGACACCGGGCCAAGCGTTTATCAAAATTGTGCACGAAGAACTCGTCAAGGCGATGGGTGAGCACAACGATGCGCTGAACTTGGCAACACAACCGCCCGCCGTGATTTTGATGGCCGGTTTGCAAGGTGCCGGTAAAACCACCAGCGTCGGTAAACTCGCCAAATTATTAAAAGAGCGTCACAAGAAAAACGTGATGGTCGTCAGTGCCGACGTTTATCGTCCGGCGGCGATCGAACAATTAAAAACGTTGGCAAATCAAGTTGGCGTGACGTTTTTTCCATCAACGGCCAAAGACGATCCGGTTGATATTGCCAAACGCGCCATTGCCGAAGCCAAAATCAAATTCAACGATGTGGTCATTGTTGACACCGCCGGTCGTTTGCATATCGACACCGAGATGATGGATGAGATCAAACGCATTCACGCGGCGATCAATCCAATTGAAACCTTGTTTGTGGTCGACAGCATGACCGGTCAAGACGCGGCTAACACAGCAAAAGCGTTTAACGAAGCACTGCCACTGAGCGGTGTGATTTTGACAAAGGCCGATGGTGATGCGCGCGGTGGTGCGGCGTTGTCGATTCGTCATATCACCGGTAAGCCAATTAAATTTATTGGTATCGCTGAAAAGCTCGACGGACTGGAACCGTTTTTCCCCGATCGTTTGGCGTCGCGCATTTTGGGCATGGGCGATGTGCTCGGTCTTATCGAAGAAATGGAACGCAAAGTCGATAAGAAAAAAGCGGAAGAATTTGCGCACAAACTGAAAAAAGGCAAAGGCTTTGATCTGGAAGATTTTCGCGATCAGTTAAAACAAATGCGCGGCATGGGCGGTATTGCGAGCTTGATGGACAAGATGCCGGGCATGGGCCAAATTCCCGCGGCCGCCAAGGCACAGGTCAATGACAAAGAATTTCACAAGATGGAAGCGATCATCAATTCGATGACGAAAAAAGAACGCGCGCATCCTGACCTGATCAAAGGTTCACGCAAAAAACGTATCGCAATGGGTTCTGGTACACAAGTGCAGGATGTTAACCGTTTGCTGAAGCAATACGATCAAATGAATGACATGATGAAAAAACTAACATCAAAAGGTGGCATGGCGAAATTGATGCGCAGCATGGGCGGCATGATGCCGGGAATGCCGCGTCGCTAAAGTGCGTCATTCACTCCCTCATTAAAAGGCGACATCGATGTCGCCTTTTTTGTGTCATGCGGGGCGGCATAAACACCGTTAGCGCAAGAAAGCGCAGGAACGGAGCCCCAAAATGATTCACTGGTCATGCCTGTCAATAACCGAGAAGCTTCACTGTAACGACTGGTCAAATCTTTTTTGGCAAAGAGCGACCTGCTTGAACAATGATGACTTGCAATCCACTCCGATCTGTACTGTAGTTATGGCGCCCGAACCCTTGGCGGGTTGGGCGGATACACGGAAATCTACAAACAAAATGATGCAAGGAGATGGAAATGAAGCAAGTCAAAAAAGCCGGTGGTGTGGTTGTCGCGTTAGTTGCAACGATGGTGGGCGTTGCGGATGCGCGTGAGATGCTCAATCACGATGACACAGGTGAGTTTACCTTCCAAGGGCGTACCTGGAGCAGCAAGCAAGCGTTTATCGACAGTGGTGCACGTTGCTCAACCAAAGATCTGAGCAAGTTTGAGCGCGATTTAATCGACAAACACGTGCAAAAATTTATGTCGTCAAAACTCAGTAAAGGTGAAGCGCAAAAAACGGGCGGCACCATCAATGTTTATTTTCATGTGATTAACAAAGGCACCGGCATTGCCAACGGTGACGTGCCTTCATCACAAATCAACGATCAAATTGCGGTGTTGAATTCCGCCTATTCACACACCGGTTGGACATTCAATTTGGTGAGCGTTGATCGCACCACCAATGCCACCTGGTACACGATGGGCTATGGTAGTACGGCTGAAACACAGGCGAAAAATGCATTGCGTCAGGGTACTGCGGAAAGCTTGAATATTTATACGGCCAATATCGGCGGTGGTTTGCTGGGCTGGGCAACTTTCCCATCCAGCTACCAATCAAAACCAAAAGATGATGGTGTCGTGTTGTTGTATTCGTCATTGCCGGGCGGCACGGCAGCACCGTATAACTTAGGCGATACCGGCACACATGAAGTCGGTCACTGGATGGGCTTGTATCACACGTTCCAAGGTGGTTGTAACGGTTCGGGCGATTCCGTTTCCGATACACCGGCTGAACGTTCAGCGGCTTATGGTTGCCCTGTTGGTCGCGATTCGTGCACGAGCCGCAAAACTCCCGGACTTGATCCGATTTATAACTTCATGGATTACACCGATGACTCTTGCATGTTCGAGTTCACCACCGGACAAGATACACGCATGGATTCGATGTACACGACGTATCGTGAAGGCAAATAAGCGTTAACGATTTAGTGTCAAAAAAACCTCTTTTTGCTGGCGCGAAAAGAGGTTTTTTTATGGCCAGTGCGATCGTGTCAAGGATTCTTTAATAGACAAGGTGCGCCGTGTTGACGCAGGTAATCGACAATGACGGAGTCCATGCGCTTGACCCATTCGGCCGACACCGCTTCTTTCCGATAGAGAATATGAACCGGTGACTCATTCAATGTTAACGGTATTGGTTTCAGCGCATCATGTATTGGCTGATCCGTTCGTCGCCACCATGCTTCTGTTGCAAGCAACAAATCGGCACGTCCCAGCATCAGCATCGAAGCGGCTTTTTTGGCACCTTCGTCATACGTTTGCAGCGATTGCGTGCAACGTGCATCGCGACGCAGCAGATCCAGTTCAGGACCAAAATTTCCACTTCGCGGCACCAATACACGGGCTTGTGCCATTAACGGCGCGCACACATGATTGACATTATCCCAACGCGAATCATTGTGCAGTGAATACAAACGCACAACGCTGATGCCGATCGGTACTGAAAAATGATAGAGCTTTTCGCGTTCGGCGGTGCGTGTGTAACCACGAACAAAATCGATTTTGCCTTCGTCCAGTAGTTTGAATAAACGCACGGTCGTTACTTCGCCCAGTTCAACAGTAGAAATCGCGCACTGTGATTGCTTTTGTAAATGATCAATAAATGGTGCGTAGCAGGTTTGTGTGCTGCCTTCGGACGTTGTGTAATGTGGTACTTTCAATTCGGCAGGGCAGTCAGTAGCCGCCGCCAGCGCGTATAACGGCACGCTGCAGAACAACGTAAAAAATAGCTGGCGATGTCGTTTCATCTTAACGTTAAAACCCCTGCCGTTGCCTGCAGCTTGACAGCCCGACATGTTAACGGCCTTTGCCCCTAATCAAATGTGTCGCAAGCGGCTAAAGCACCGCTATCCAATCCTGTCTTGAACCATTGCTGACGTTGTGCCGATGTGCCGTGCGTGAAACTTTCTGGAACAACGTAACCTTGCGTTTGCTTCTGCAAACGATCATCGCCAATCGCTGCGGCCGCTGTCAGCGCTTCGTCAATATCGCCCTGTTCCAGCAACGGCTGTGCGGCGTCAGCATGGTGTGCCCATAGGCCGGCATAACAATCAGCTTGCAGCTCCAATTTGACCGACAGCGCATTGTAATCGGCCTCGCTCAGCGTGCGGCGGGCGCGATGAACTTTAGCGGAGGTACCCATCAAATTCTGCACATGGTGTCCCACTTCGTGCGCAATGACATAGGCTTGCGCAAAATCACCGGGCGCAGCGAAACGGGTTTGCAGATCGCGGTAGAAGCTGAAATCAATATAAACCGAGTTATCGGCAGGGCAATAAAACGGCCCCATCGCCGATTCGCCGCTGCCACAGGCGGTGGCCGTGTAATCGGCGAAGACAATGAGTTGGGGCGGGGTATAACGTTGTTGTTTCGTTGTAGACAGTTGCGTCGCGTATAGCTGCGTCCAAACGTCTTCCGTGCTCCCTAAAATATGCGCGACAAAATCATATTGCGGGTCGTTTCCGGGCGTTGTTGTGTGCTCGGCTGCAGGGCGATCCAAAACCTGTGTCGTTTGCAGCAAGGTGTTGGGGTCGATGCCCAAATACAGCGCCAACAACAGCACAATAATGCCACCAATACCGCCGATCGCGCGGCCACCTCCGCCGCGCCTATCGTGAACATTGCTGCTGCGACGCAGATTTTCCCATTTCATGTTGCCATACCTGAGACTGAACGACATTTGCGGCAATAATAACATTTTGCGAAAACGGATTGGCTTGCACAAATCGTACCGTTAAACCTAAAAACCGCAGTTGACCGCTTCATTGAGGTTCAAACAGATTGATATCGATAGATTATTTCTCAGCCCAGAGATTCACCCAATTGATGCGTCGCTACACGACGCATAGCGCGCACCGGACTTGTCGATGCGGCGTTGCAAATCCTCGCGAGGTGTTCAACCTCGCTGCGGTTTGCGCCTTGCTTCGTCTTCGCCGGCACGCACTCTGCGTCGTGTTCAACTGCGGTTTTTAGGTTAAACCGTTTGCAAACCGAATTGCTTTATTTTTTCAATCAATTCGCGATTGCTGGGCAACGATTGCAGACAGCGTTGTACCCAATGCCGATTCTGCTCATACAGCAACTGATATTTTTTCTGATCGTGAGTGCGACGAGTGGTCACGCGGTGTGTGGTTTTAAAACCCATGCCGTACAACACATATTGCCAACTGGCCGATGCGAACACTTCTTCCATTTGTGGAAAATCAAAACGGCAGGGTGGTTGATCGCGCCACAACGTTAGCCACTCACGTAAGCGCGGTGAAAAGGTCTCGGGATTAACATTATCGCACCAATAAGCGCTGTCACGGCGCTGACTCAGTGCGTAATGCAATTTCAGAAAATCAATAATGCTGTTCCATCGGTAACGAAAACGCTCGTTGTAACGTTTCGCGACAACTGCCATAGCCGAACGGGTGGCCGGCATATCATCGGCAATCATGCCGGCACCCAATTCCACCAATACCAATGCGGAGGCCTCTAATGGTTCAAGAAAACCGGCTGCCATACCCATCGCGACACAGTTTTTGTGCCAGAACCGCTCGCGGTGGCCGGGACGAAAATCGATGCGCCGAAAAGACAATTCAGCGACACGTTCGGCTGGTAACGATTGCGTGATATACGCTTTCAATTCGCGCTCAACCTGTTCATCACGGATGTGCGCGCTGGAATACACATAGCCGATGCCTTTGCGTGTCGGCAATCCGATATCCCAGATCCAACCGGCACTCTGTGCGGTAGAGATCGTGTGCGATGCAATAGGCGCATTTTCTGTGGTGTAGGGCACTTGGGTGGCGAGTGCGCGATCATTGAACAACTGGTCTTTGCAATCGATAAACGGAATGCCGTAATGTTGGCTAATCAGCAACGCGCTTAAACCCGAGCAATCGACAAATAAATCACCACTGATATCGCCTCGTTCACGTGTCACCACGGCGGCGATATCGCCATTATCATGGCAGCGAATCGATTGCACCGTTGCCAACACATATTGAACGCCCAGCTTTTCGGTGCAATGGCGTTGCAAAAAATGGCTGAGTTTGCCGGCGTTTAAGTGATACGCGTAATTGGCGACCGCCGCATATTCCGGTGTGGTGATTTGTTTTGGGGCAAGGCCGCGCTCGCACAAATGACTTTGAAAATTGATCGCATCAGCAAACGCTTCATGTGAGTGCATCGCGAGCCATAACGATGCCAGATCAATATCGCCGTAACCTTCCGGGATCACGAGCGGATGATAGTAAAAATCATTCGCTTGGCCGTTAACCCAGCGAGCAAATTTAGCGCCTTGTTTGAACGAGGCATCACATTCGCGAAACAGATCCGTTTCTGCAACGCCGATTTTTCGCAGAGTATTGCGCATGGATGGCCACGTGCCTTCACCGACGCCAATGATGGGAATGTCGGGTGATTCCACCAGTGTGACACGCAATCCGGCGCTGTCACGTGCGTTGTGTTCGGCGGCAATCAAACCGGCGGTCAGCCAACCCGCCGTACCGCCGCCGACGATGACAATGTCACGAACCGCTGTCATGCCGCTTGTTCTATCGATGCACTTTTACAATAGCGCGTCAGCGCTTCGGCGTGACTGGGCATCGCCGCGACTTGTTGTGCGACATGTTGCTTGTAACCATTTAAAAAGCGTGTCAGTTCATCATCGTCCATTAAGTCGGCAATCGGATGATGATCGTTTGGCATGATGCGTTGCCCCAACAATACTTGCAGCCACGAGTCAATTTGGAACAATTCTTTATGGATCGGAAACAAACCTGTGCGCTTAAACAACTCAAGCCGTGATGCAAGCGAATCCGGAATCGCCATCGTGCCGCAATAACGCCAGAACGGACTGTCGCGACGCTCGGTGGCGTGATAGTGCAAAATTATAAAATCACGGATCTTTTCGACTTCTTCGGCCGTTTGTTTATTAAATTCAGCCACCCGCAACGGATCAATGCTGGTGCGTGGAAACATTTTTAACAATCGCAGCAACGCCGACATCGCCATGTGAATCGACGTCGACTCAACCGGTTCCAAAAAACCGCTGGCAAGCCCTAACGCCACACAGTTTTTGTGCCACGACTCAACGCGACGACCCGTGTTGTAACGGAACATGCGTGTGTCAGTAATGGCGTCGGCTTCGAGATTGTCCATTAATCGTTGACGTGCAACTTCATCGGATACATAGCGGCTGCAATACACCATGCCGTTGCCAACGCGGTGTTGCAGTGGAATGCGCCATTGCCAACCAAACTCATGCGCAATCGACTGCGTGTAGGGGCGTGGTTCACCAGCGAGCTTGCTTTGCACGGCCACAGCAGAGTCATTCGGTAACCAATGGCCGTATTGCTCGTAACTGACGTTCAATGCCTTGCCAATCAGCAGTGCCACAAAGCCAGTGCAATCGATAAACAGATCGCCGTCAATTTGGCGGCCATCGTCCAGTTGAAGTGCAGTAATGAAGCCGTTTTCTTCTGATTGCAAAACACGCGCAATTTTACCGTCGATATGCACGGCACCAAATTTGAGTGCGTGCTGACGCAGAAATTCGGCATATAATCCTGCATCAAGGTGATAGGCATAATTGAGTCGTCCGCTATCGCCGGGCAACAACTTCATCTGCCGTGCGGCTTGCAGTTCGATGCAGTAATCACCGAAATCGCTGGCGATGCCGCGCTTTTTTCCCGACAGCCAAAAATGATGGAAGTCGCAGGCCCAACAGTCTTTTCCAGTCATGCCAAAGGAATGAATGTAGTTGTCGCCGATGCGCGCCCAGTTACTGAACTCAATGCCGAGCTTAAACGTGGCTTGTGTCGCGCTCATAAATTCGGCTTCATTGACGCCAATCAGACGATGAAAATTACGCATTGGTGGAATGGTTGCTTCGCCTACACCAATGCGTCCAATTTCCGCCGATTCGATTAATGTGACACTGATCTGCTTGCCATACAATTTGGCCAGTGCTGCTGCGGCTAACCAACCAACCGTGCCACCACCGGCTACAACAACCCGTTTAATCAACGTTTCCATCTGGTGAACCTCTACATCAGTTTGCGTAAGTTGGTTATTGAGCTCGCGATAAAATACGCCGCCTGCAAATGATCTTGTTTATTGAGGCTCAGCAAGGTGTCGGCGGGTAGTTGTTTCAATTTGTCGGCATTGACAGCATATAAACCGGTTAACATATCGTGTTGATCGATGTCCGCACCGTTGATTGTCAATGGCTCGATTAAGTGTTGCGCTGCTAGCTGTTGCATCAATTCGTTGCTGTGTTGGTGACCAACATGAATCTGCTTCAGTAACGAAGCAATGTGTTGTGTGAGTTGCGTTGGTTGACCGGCGCCATCAAACAACGGTTCACCATTGTCGTTGATGCGGTTGTCGTGCAAGTTGATGCACAAATGAATGGTGTCTTCATCGCGCTTACTCATCAGAAATGGGCCACGTCGAGCCATTAGCGGTACGTATGTGCTGAGCCAGCGTCGACCATCCGAAAAATGATTAGCATCGGAACGCGATGACAACAGTGCACTTAAATAAAACTGGCCACTGTGCGCATTTTTGCGGATAAAGATCGGGAATTCTTTATGTGCAGCATCCAATTCGGCTGGAAATAGGGTGATGCTGCCAAGTCCATCAAATGGTGAAAAGGAATAATTCGGGATAACACGCAAATTTTTATGTGCCTGCCCATCCAATACCGCAACATGATTCATTAACGTATCCTGTTTTGAAGCAAAAGGCCGCACATGTATGCGGCCTTTTGTCTTGCCCTTAGAAGTTGTAGCGAGCTGTCACTGCGTAGCGTGGTCCGAGCATTTCGATGCGCAGCAGTTGTTCATCCGTGCGCGCATGTTGACGTTCGTCTTCGCCAAGCAAGTTGATGCCTTCCAATCCGACTTTGAATTGCTCGGTGACTTCATAGGTCACGCTCAAGTCGTATTGTTGATAGTCCTCTACATAACGTGGAGTCGTACCTCCATTCTCAATACCGGCCAGGAATTGATCTCGCCAGTTGTAGGTCAAGCGTGCAGCAATACCGTGATCCTCATAAATCAATGAAACATTGGCGGTATCACTTAAGCCAGTCAATGCAAACTGTGCACCGCCATTGATCTGCGGATCGAGTTTGTTATCGTATCTGGCATCGCCATCGGCCAAGGTGTAATTGGCTTGCAAACCGAAACCGGTGTCGCCAAAGAAATGTTGGAATGCCAATTCCCAGCCATCAATTGAAGCATCTTCATTATTCTCCGGTACGGTTACACGGAATGTGGCCAGTTCATCGTTGTCATTGCTTAACACATCAACGGGATTGCCCTGACCATCTGTATGTGCGCCCCAGAGTTCAGGGTTTGAATAAGTGTCGTACGGCAAGCCCAACTCCGTTGAGAGCACCATTGCAAATAATGTGACGTCTGTGAGCGGAATGCCGGCAGCTTGTAGATCGGCAATCGCTTGTTGCACACGCGGACCATTAGTGGGATCGGTGAGACCATACAAATTCTTGTCAACCGAACCTATGCCAATAAAGTTTTTGACATCTTTGCGAAAATAACCAATCGATGCATAACTGCTTTCACCGAAATACCATTCGACAGAAACATCAAAATTGTCGGATTCAAGCGGCAGAATGCCCGGATCGCCGGAAGATGCGCGCCCTAATTGTGAACCTTGAAGGATGGTCGGCAATGATGGTCCACCGAGTCCAGTTTCAGCAGAACCCATTTGATCGTAACGGGCTCGACCTATTGTGCGACTGTAGGCGGCGCGCGCTTTGACTTCATCGCTTACTTCAATGTCAATGCTGATGTTAGGCAGGACATGATCATAATCAGCGTCTTTGGCGTACATCGTTCCTGTGCTGCCTTCAGGGACTTGAAAATCGTTGTCACTTTGCCAGACGATGTGTTCGGGAATTTTGACCAAATCCGTCGATGTCACTTCGGTTTTTTCATAACGCACACCCGCTAATACCGTGATGGGTTTCGACTTCAATTCGCCTTCAAATGTATATTGAAAGTATGCGGCGGTGATTTTTTCGGTGATTGTGCGATCGAGGTTATCTACTGGATTGACCGACCAGGGCAAGCCAATTGCATTGGACAAATGACGGCCCACTACAGCGGCGTCACCGGTGTAACCGCGTAGCAACGGTGTCGCTGATCCGCCACTGACACCATCAAAGAAGGTTCCTGCTGCACCACGCGGCGTCAGATTGTAACCGTGGAAAAATCCGGCGTAATTGATGGGTTCCAAAAATTCTGCCGGTACATCACCGGGATTGCCAATGCCCCAACCACCTTCCAGTTCTTGTTGATAGAACGACGATTGCAATGTCATTTCCATGTCGCGCGATTCAATGCCGAAATCAATGGAAGACACATCATTTAAAATAAAATTGCCGTCGACGCGGTATTGCTTGAAGTCAGAGTTGGCGCGATCGTTGCTGATTTGTCGTACAGCAGATCCGATTTCGGATACATCTAATTGGCCATTGTCATTGCCAAGGGAGTCATCGAAGTCGAGCATCAAAATCGGGATGCCGTTATTGGTAAAGTCTACGCCTTGTCCGCGTGATACCAATGCACCTAAACCAATATTGATCCAATTGCCGTAACCGGCATCGGGCAAACTGGATGATTCAGAGTGGTGACCATCAAACGTAAAGGACAATTTGTCATTCACCAGCCATTCGACATTGAAGCCGATCGATTTCAGTTCATTGACTTGATTTTGTTGTTGTAGCGCGAGACCAATATCGCGTGGATTCAATTCGCGACGCTCTTCCCAATACAGCACAGGCGTATGCGGCGTGCTGTTATCGAAAGCGATATCACTTTTGTAGGAATCCATCCATGCTGACAATTCAGAACGATTTTCATAAATATCTTGTTTAGCGTAGGTGTAGTCCACGGTGCCAGTAATATTGTCACTAGGACGCCATTGCAACGTCAGTTGTGAATTGGTGCGTGTGCGTTCGCGATCGGAATGGGTGTAGCGCAGATCGGTAAACAGAGAACGCAATTCACCTTGTTGCGGTTCATTGATGATGTTGAGTGGATCACCAATGGCGGCGCCATCGGCGGACTGCGGGATGGTGCCGTCATAGGCTGCAGTGTTCCAGCCATTAATATACGCGCCACTGGCTGCGCTTTCGCGCTTTTGCATTGATGCCGTTAATGACACACCGAATTTGTTCGCGTTATTGGTCCAGCTGAACATGCCGTTGACTTCAGGTGTGTAATCATCGCCTTCATACGTCGTGGTGTCGTGCAGCAATTTGCCACCCAGCGTCGCATGCAAGCCGGGATTTTCGAGCGGTCGCATGGTTTTGATATTGATTGTGGCACCAACACCGCCTGACGCAATATCGGCGCGTCCGGTTTTATACACCTCCAGCGCGCGCACACTTTCTGACGCCAAGTTATCCATTTCAAACGCGCGGCCTTGCGATACGCCACCACCATTTTGATTCAGTGACGTGGAGGGCATTAAACGGCCATTCAGCGTAACCAGATTGTAGTCTGGGCCAAAACCACGCACCGTTACCTGATTGCCTTCACCGTTGCGGCGGTTGATCGACACGCCGGTGATCCGTTGCAATGATTCAGCCAGGTTGGTGTCGGGAAACTTACCCATGTCTTCAGCATTGATGGCATCGACAACGCCTTTGGCATCGCGTTTGTCATCCATCGATTTTTGCAAGCTGCCGCGAATGCCGGTTACGACAACCACTTCGGCTTGATCTTGCGCATTTTCTTCGACGAGATCGTCTTCTGCTTGGGCAAAGGGGGTAAAACTGGTTGCGAATACTGACGCAACGGCACTCGCCACCACTTTTTTCCTGAACGCCGTTTCACTTCTTATGTGGGTTTTTTTCATCGTGTCTCCTGATGCATATTCATTAGTTTTTTAGTGCTCAACATCCCAAGCACTAGCGGCTCTCAAGAGCAATGCACACAATTCATTGCCATCACATGTCGTGTCTGCAGTTCACGTTCAATCTGTCGTCGCAGGCCGAGCCACCGCGATTTCGTTATAACAAAGACAGTTTGGCGGGCTCGTTCAATGTTACGTCTGCGCAAAACTTGAACCCGGCCAAAATAGAGCAATACATTCGAATGCGGCGTTCAACTTTGCGATTTGCAGGAAGATGAACCGGCTTGTGCGCTGGTTTAGTGCACTAAATCGGCGGTTTTCGTGTCATACATCGAGTTAATGCGTAAGGGAAACAGCTACAAATACCGTGAATTCGAATTCACGAACAATGACGGTGCAAAAAATAGCGTTGGTTAATCAAGCACTATTCGTTAGGACTATTTCGGTGCAAATTGTCGTGATGTGAATGGAGTGTGGGTGCCGGCGTGGTGTCCAATTGTTGTTGCAGCCATTGCTGTTGTGCACTTTGCGTCGCCATGGCTAGCGCTTGCTGCAGATCACGCTGTTGTGCTTGCGTATCACCACGAAGTTGATGCCAATGTGCTCGGGTCATGTAAAAAGGCTGGTAGTTCACCAAGGCGTGTGCCAGTTGTTGTAATTGTTGACCAGCCAACTCAAGTTCACCGAGTTCCAATCGCGCGACTACCTGATTCAAACTGACGATAGGCGAAGGCCAGTAGCGCAAAAGCACATCGTAAAGCAGCACAATCTGTCGCCAATCGGTGGTGGCGGAATCGCTCGCTTCGGCATGAAGTGCATTGATCGCCGCCTGTGTTTGGTAGGGGCCATTTTGTTTTTGTTGCAATGCTTGTTGCAGCACCGCTAGACCTTCACCGATCAGGCGATGATCCCAACGGTGCCGATCTTGAGCGGCCAATAACACGGGCAAACCTTTGCTATCAGTGCGCGCCGGCGCGCGGGCGTGCAATAACAACAGCAACGCGTAAAGTCCTGCGACTTCTGGTTGTTGCGGCAACATGGTTTTTAATTCGCGCGCCAACTGCAGTGCATCAACGCACAGTTTGTGATTAAGCAGCGAGATCTCGTTTCGTGTGAAATAACCCGCGTTAAACAATAGGTAAATAACACGCAGCACTGCATTCAATCGTACCGGCCACTGCGGTGGTGACGGAATTTCATAGGTGATGCCAGCCGCGCTGATTTTGTTTTTACCGCGCAACACGCGCTGCGCCAATGTGTCCACTGGCAATAGCAGTGCGTGCGCAATATCGTCGTACGTCCAATCCAGCACCGTGTTCAGTGTCAGCGCAATGCGTACATCCTCAGACAGTGCCGGATGGCAACAAGTAAAGATCAAACGCAGAACATCATCACGCCAATGAATCTGATCGATGGATAATTCGGGGGATAGAGACACGTTTTCATCAAATTCGATTTCTCGGTTTTGGCGTCGCATATGATCAAGTGCATGGCGATAACCCACCGTGATTAACCACGCACGCGGATTATCGGGCACACCTTTTTGTGGCCACTCGATCAATGCGCGAGCAGCGGCTTCCTGACTGGCGTCATTACCGCGATCGATGGATTTTAATAAACGAATCAACGTGGCGCGCGCAGGGCGCAGCCACGTGGTTAATTCGTTATGAATATGATCATGAGTGTTGCTTGTTGCCATCACGGCGACGATCGATTTTTGTTAAGTTGGGTAATCTTCGACGACAGGTCGTACTTCGACCGTTCCGGTCTGCGCGGTGGGAATTTGCGCTGCCCAGTTCAATGCATCATCCAGATCACGACATTCCAACAAGTAATAACCCCCCAGTTGTTCTTTGGTTTCGGCAAAAGGGCCATCACTGATCACCGTTTCGCCGCGCACCCGTACACAGGTTGCCGTAGTCGTCGGTTGCAATTCGTAACCCCCAACCAAAGCACCGGCCGCTCCGGCCTTTTCGGCAAAGGCCATGTGTTGACCGATGACGTCATTACGGTAGGCGTCGGTAGCGTTGATCCATGTCGCTTCGTTTTCATAAATCAGAAAAAGGTATTTCATGATTGATTCCTTAAATGGCGTTCAGGCAACCGCCTGCCGAGCATAGACGAATGACGGCGAGCCAAAACGACATCAAAGGAAAAATTGTTTGCTCTGTGGGACGGGGCACGGCAAGCGGGGCAGAAGCCTTCTAACGCCATCTCAGCGAGAAAGCGGGGAGATGGCAGCGGGCAGGGAAGGTCATTTCAATGACGCAACCCGATTAAAGTGAGATCGCTATTTCGGATTAACGGTTTGTCGTGCGGTTCTACGCGCTGACAAAAAAGAAAGGCAGCTTGCGCTGCCTTTCAAGGTGTTTTCACGGTCGTTTATTGAACCACACACATGCAATGTGCATACGCGTTTTGTGGATCGTTCAGGCGAGTTAAGCGCACGGCTTCACGCACAGCCGCTTGGGCTTCCCACAGCATCGGATTGAAACGCACGTGCTGTTGTGATGGTGGCATCCAGATTTTGACCTTGGCGCTGAGCATCTTGGCGAATTGTTCGGCGGGTGTCAGTTCGCGTTCGATGTAATGCACGCCGTAATCGTCGCCCAGTTTGGCTTTTTCGGCCGCAGATTTTACGGCGTCATCGAGTGTGCCGAGTTTGTCGACGAGACCGATTGTGCTGGCGTACTGACCATCCCAAACTTGGCCTTGTGCAACCGCATCGACTTCTTCGCGCGTTTTCTGGCGTGAGTTGGCCACCAACGACAAGAAACGTTCGTAACCATTGTTGATTGAGTGTTGAATCACAGCGGCCAATTCAGGTGACAACGGACGACCCACATCAAATGCGCCGGCCAATTTGGTGGTGCCAACCCCATCGCGGTGCACACCGTATTCATTGAGCAAACCATCAATGGTTGGAATAATGCCGAAAATTCCAATGGAACCCGTAATGGTGTAAGGGTGCGCGAAAATTTCATCAGCTGACGCCGAGATCCAATAACCGCCGGAAGCAGCAACGGTGCTCATACTGACGACAACTGGTTTACCGGCTTTTTGTGTCGACTCCAGTTCACGACGAATCACTTCAGAAGCAAACGCGCTGCCGCCCGGTGAGTTAACGCGCAACACAATCGCTTTAACGTGTTCATCTTCGCGGGCCGTGCGAATTTGCGCAGCGATATCGTCGCCAGCCGCCATGTCATTGGGGCCATGACCGTCAATGATTTCGCCTTGTGCAACGACAATGGCGACGCTGTCTTGCAACGGCATGATTGGTTTGGCGAAGGTGGCGGCGTAAGCGGATGCCTCAATGTGTTTGAAGCTTTCTTCCGTCTTATCCATGCCTACTATTTCGGTGACGTATTCTTCAAACTCAATGCGGGATTTGATGCCATCGATCAGTTTGTTTTGCAACGCCAGTTCGGCCGTATCACCTTTGGCTTCACCCAGTTTGCTGACGATATTGTCGGCGTATTGCTGCACATCTTCAGCGGTCAATTTGCGCGCAGCCGCGATGTCTTGCTTATAACCTTGCCAAATGGCGCCCATCCATTTTAGGGTGCCCGCTTTGTCTTCGTCCGACATATTGTCGCGAATATAAGGTTCAACGGCCGACTTGTGCGTACCGACGCGAAACACATGCACTTTAACGCCGAGTTTGTCGAGCGCACCTTTGAAATAGGTTTGCACTTTGGCAAAACCATCGATTTCAACAAAACCCATTGAGTCCATATAGACTTCATCGGCTTGTGCAGCCAAATAATATTGTGATTGCGAGTAGTAATCGGCGCGTGCGATCACTTTTTTGCCGGAGGTTTTAAAATCGATAATCGCATCTTTGATCTCGGCCAATTGCGAAAAGCCGGCATAGTAAAAATGGCTGGTATCAATTACCATGATTTTAATGCGAGGATCATCCTTGGCTTCACGAATGGCGGTCAGTACATCGCGCAATTGGGTTTGCGGTGGTTCATCGCGATTGCCCCATTGCGCGAGCAACTCTTCAAAGGCATTTTCATGACTGGCTTCTTCGACAATGATGCCGTGCGGCGCCAGCAGCAGGGCCGAATTGTTTTCGATAATCGGGCCTTTTTCGCCCACCAACGCCGAAATAAAAATAATCAGAATAAAAAAGAACAGCAGGTTCAGCACCAGCCGACGCAGGCCATTAACCAAACCATACATCCACAACACTGCCCGAACAGGCCAACTACGGCGTTTTTCCATGATGAGCGCTCAGCTTCCAAATGGCTAAAAATCAAGGAGCCAAGTATGCCAAATACCGGCTGGTCTTTTCCTTGGCGAATTGTTGCCCCTTGTTTCATCCGGCATAGCCGTTCATGTTTCATCCAATCATGACATTGGGTTGCTGAAACGGCGCAGTCTGCCTAGACTGCGGAGCAAAACCGACTGGACGGAGCAGTTATGAAATACCCCCACCTGCTAAAACCCCTGAATTTGGGCCATGTCACGTTGCCCAACCGTGTGTTGATGGGCTCGATGCATACCGGCCTCGAAGAAGAAAAAGACGGCTTTCGCAAAATGGCCGCGTTTTATGCCGAACGCGCCCGTGGTGGTGTCGCGCTGATGGTGACGGGAGGTATAGCCCCCAATCTGGCCGGTCGTTTGGCGCCGTTTGGTTCGCAGCTGTCCTGGCGTTTTCAAGGCCGTAAGCACCGCTTGATCACGGATGCCGTACACGCCGAAGGCGGTCGCATTGCGCTGCAGATCCTGCATGCTGGTCGCTACGGCTACCACCCGTTTTCGGTAGCGCCGAGCAAAATTCAATCACCGATTACTCCCTTTAAACCGCGTGCTTTGAGTGAGCGCAGCATCGAAAGCACGATCAATGATTTTGTCACGACAGCGCAAATCGCCAAAGAAGTGGGCTACGACGGCGTTGAAGTGATGGGATCGGAAGGTTATTTGATCAATCAATTTTTGTGCGCACGCACCAATCAACGCAACGACGACTGGGGTGGTGATGTGCACGCCCGTATGCGTTTCCCGATTGAAATTGTGTCGCGCATGCGCAAAGCCGTTGGCCGCGATTTTATTATTGTGTATCGCTTGTCGATGCTCGATTTGGTGCCAGATGGCCAGAGCTGGGACGATGTTGTGTTGCTGGCCAAAGCGATCGAAAAAGCCGGTGCCTCAATGATCAACACGGGCATTGGTTGGCATGAAGCGCGTGTACCAACGATTGCGACGTCAGTGCCGCGCGGTGCGTTTACGTGGGTCACCGCGAAAATGCGTGAACACGTTGGTTTGCCACTGATCACCACCAATCGAATTAACACGCCCGATGTAGCTGAACGCATTTTAGCGAGTGGCGATGCCGATATGGTGTCGATGGCACGACCGTTTTTGGCCGATCCCGATTTTGTGCGCAAAGCCAGCCAAGATAAAGCCGATGAAATCAATACTTGCATCGGATGCAATCAAGCTTGTTTGGATCACGTGTTTGCAAACAAACGCGCATCGTGTTTGGTGAATCCGCGTGCCTGTTACGAAACCGAGCTCGTGTTCAATGCAGCCCGTACGAAAAAACGCGTCGCCGTGGTGGGGGCCGGCCCCGCCGGCTTGAGTTTCGCGACGTATGCGGCCGAACGAGGTCACGACGTAACGTTGATTGATCAAGCCGACGATATCGGTGGTCAATTGAATATTGCGCGACAAGTGCCCGGCAAAGACGAATTCAATGAGACCATTCGTTATTTCCGTCGACGTCTCGAAATGACTGGCGTTAATGTGTGTTTAGGTCAAACCGCCACGGCCGAAAAATTGCTGTCCGGTAATTATGATCACGTTGTATTGGCGACCGGGGTCAAACCGCGCAAACCGGATATTGACGGTGTGCAACACGCTAAAGTGTTGTCGTATATCGATGTATTGCTGCACAAAAAAGAAGTGGGCAAACGAGTGGCGATCATCGGCGCTGGCGGAATTGGCTTTGATGTCGCCGAATATCTGGCGCATGGCGGTGATCATGGCGATGCAACCGATGCCTTTTTGAAAGAGTGGGGCGTTGATAAAAATTACCAAACCGCCGGTGCCTTGCTCAGCAAAACCGAAGTGCCTCCATCGCCACGCGACATCGTCATGTTCCAGCGCAAAGCGGAAAAAATGGGGGCACGCTTGGGCAAAACCACGGGCTGGATCCATCGCAGTAGTTTAAAAGCGCGCAATGTCAAAATGGTGTCAGGTGTGCAATATGTGCGCGTTGATGATCAAGGCTTGTGGGTGCGCGAAGGCGAAGCTCAAAACGCGCCATTAAAATGTTACGAAGTCGATCATGTGATCAACTGTTCTGGCCAGATCAGCTTGCGCGATCTGTATGATCCGCTGCACAGCAAAGGTGTGCGCGTGCATCTGATTGGTGGGGCTGATGTCGCGTCCGAACTCGATGCCAAACGCGCAATCAATCAAGGTGCGCGATTGGCGGCTGAAATTTGAAGGACAGTTACCAGTTTTTAGTTGTCAGTTGACAGCAAAAAATGGTGTGGTTAAGTAGAAAATGCAAGTATGCGTGCCCGTTCATGGTTCGACAGGCTCACCACGAACGGTATTTGAATTGCTTTGAGTCTCGTAGAAATATCCATTGTAATTTCCGTTCGTCCTGAGCTTGTCGAAGGATGAACGGCAACGGTGATTGAGATGTCTACTCAATCAGAAAAACGACTGTACATTTCGCGACAACTGACAAACAAAATGCTTATCACCGGTCCGCTCGACAAAATGATCACCACACTGGCGTCGCCGGTGAATTATCAATTGCCACTCGGCGAACAGCGCATTGATGTCAATCCATTTATTGGCCAAACCTTTACGCTCAATTACACCGGTCGTATTTTGTGCACACATTGCAGCCGTGTGACCAAAAAGAGTTTTGGTCAGGGGTATTGTTATCCCTGTTTTATCAAACTGGCGGAATGTGATTCCTGCATTGTGAAACCGGAATTGTGTCATTACGCGCAAGGGACGTGCCGCGAACCGCAATGGGGCGAGACACATTGCATGATCCCTCACATTGTGTATTTGGCGAATTCATCCGGTTTAAAAGTGGGCATCACGCGCCACACACAAATTCCAACACGATGGATGGATCAAGGCGCCACACAGGCATTGCCGATCTTGCGGGTCAAATCACGTTTGATCAGCGGTTTGTGCGAAGTGGCAATTGCTGAACATGTGGCCGATAAAACCGATTGGCGCGCCATGCTAAAAGGCGATGCACAACCATTGACGTTGCCGCAATGGCGCGATGACTTGCTGGCCAAAACCAAGCAAGCACTTGACGCCGTGCGCGCTCAACACGGCGACGACGCCGTTATTGAATTAAACGAAAGCATCGTCGACATTCAATATCCGGTACGCAATTACCCGGTTAAAGTCAGCAGCTTTGATTTTGAGAAAACCCCCACCGTCAGCGGAAAACTGGAAGGCATTAAAGGGCAGTATCTGATATTCGATGCAGGCGTGATCAATATCCGCAAGTTCACTGGGTATGAAGTTTCGGTGGATATTTGATGCAGTATGTAATTGCGATTCCCCCATCCCTGAGCAATTCTTCATCAGCTCAAAACAAAAACGGCGAACACGAAGAGCAAAAGAGCACGAAGTAAATCAACCGTTAATATTGCCTTCGTGCACTTCGTTTACTTTGTGAACTTCGTGTTCGCCTTTGATTTTTCGTTTATTTTTTCACTTCCCGTTGATAGCGATCGGCCAATACCGCGTATTTTGTACTGCTGAAACCACTGGCGTAGGTTTTATCCAGGCCCTTTAAGCGCTCATTGGGTTTGGGATGTGTCTTGAACATCAGTGCAAACGCTGAATCGTCGGCGGCGCGGGATTCGAGTCGTTGCAGCACTGCGTAAAATGCGTAAGGATCATAACCGGCGAGACTCATCAGGCTGATCGCTTTATTGTCGGATTCAAATTCATCGTCTTTATCGAGGCCGCGCGCATACAATTCTTTACTGGCATTTAATAATTTTTTAGCGACATCGGCCTTCAATTGCCCGCTATTGCTGTTTGCCATGCGCTGTTCACCCAAGGCGCCGACAACATCCGTCAATGCTCCCAGCCGATTGTTTTTTTGCACGGCTTTCAGATGGTGTTTTTTGACCACATGATTGATTTCATGCGCCAACACACCAGCGAGTTCCGCCTCGGATTCCAAGTCATACAACAAACCGCGCGTGATAAATATATAACCTCCCGGCGCGGCGAAGGCGTTGTATCCAGCATCATCCAGCACACCAAATCGCCAATCCAATTGTTTGCGGTTGCTGTGGCTCGCTAAATAGCTGCCAACGCGATTGACATAACGCTGCAGATTTTCATTTTTATCGAGCGGCGCTGCACCTAAAAGTGCGGCGGCCATATGTTTACCGATGATGCGTTCATCGGCTTCGCTGGTCTCACCGGATTGCGCCAATTTTTGTCCAGCGGATAAAAACGGTTCGAGATTAGTGCCTTGCATGGTTTTGCAGGCGGACACGGAAAGCACCATGATGGCAGCGGAAATCATCACAATCGAAAGACGCATGATCTACTCCTTGTCGCTGCTGGCGCGTGTCGCAACAACGCCGCCCGATCGCGCAAATTGTTGTGCTTCGTTGGCGTCAACGGCGAATTTTTCGAGTTTGGCCAATTCAAGATGATTTTCTTCGGCTTTCTCTAATTGCTGCGCGGTCAAACCGCGAATGCCAGTGCCGACACTGGATTTGGTGCCTCGACTGGCGGCGGCCAAATCGGCTAAACCGGAATTTTGTACGGCGGCTTTATTGCCTTGCAAACGCAGTGACAACATGCGCATCCAACCGGTTTGTTTATTGAATGTTACTTTGTACCACGCACCGGATCGTTCACCAACGTTGACCGTCGTTTGTGCGGGAACGTTAACGATCACGCTTGCTTTCGCATCCGGTTGTGCGCGCAAATCGCTGGCGCTCACCGTGATGGCCGAACTGGTGTCGGCGGCGAAGACTGCGCTGCTTAATAACCATAAACCAACGCTCAGTTTGATCATGATGCATCCTTACGTCGTAGGGGTTCATAAACGCGGACGGCTTCGTTGCGTCCTTTAACTTGAAACGATCCGATTTCACGAAATATAAAACGGTTAGCGCAGGCCAGAGCCGTGGATTCGGACACCAGTATACGCGCCTTGTCTTTGGTCAGGCCCTCAAGGCGCGAACCTAAATTGATCGTATCACCAATTGCCGTATATTCCAGCCGTTGTTCTGAGCCCAACATGCCGACAACGGCAGGTCCGGTGTGCACGCCAATGCCAATATCAAAATCGGGGAGTTGGCGTTCGCGCTTGAACTCGTCTAATGCGTGTGACATTTCGAGTGCGGCGGCAACCGCATTGGCCGCGTGTTCTGGATCATTAATCGGTGCGCCCCAGAACGCCATAATGGCGTCACCGATAAATTTATCGAGCGTGCCATGATGTTTGAATATCAGTGCGACTTGACGACTGAAATAATCATTCAGCAGCGCCATGATTTCAGCGGGAGCGCGGGTTTCCGACAACGTCGTAAATCCGCGAATATCGGAAAACAAAATGGTCAATTCCACCTGTTTGGGTTCGAGCGTGGCGGGGGTTAAACCATTGGCGGTTAAATTGGCAACCACACGTGCATCGAGAAAACGACTGAACACGGCAATGGCCTGCTGGCGCGAACGGCGTTCACTCAAATATTGCATGGCGAGGCCGGCGGTAAATATCGCGCTCGCGAGCAACGTCATGCTGAGCACCGGCAATAATTGCGCTTGCCCTATTAGGTAATAACTCGCCGCAAATGCTGCACCAATCGCCATCACAAAAATGCTGACGGCAGTTGCCATCGGATAACGCGCACGTTGGCGATAGCTAGGGTTGTGCAATAGCATGATGAGCAGTAACGGCAGTACGCCAAGTGGCAACACATTCCACACGGACAAATAATGTAACGTGTCACCGCTACGCAAATTGGCATAGGCCGTGGCCAACATAAAGAAGCCGGAATATTGCGCTGACAAGGGCGTTGGTTTGAAATCGTCTATGCCGGATGCGGTCGAACCGATGAACACGGTTTTGCCATTTAACGCGGGCATCTCGTCGCCATTCTGAGCGGCGGTGTACAAATCACTGTACGACAATACATTGAATGCATTGTCAAAATGGTTATACCAATCGAGCACAAACGTTTTTTGGTTCGGTAGTTCGATTTTTTCATCGAGTAAAACTCGCGCCGGCAACGACCAAAAACGCCAACCATCAATCAGGCGCACAATGTCATAACGACGCGCGATACCGTCACGATCGACAAGGTAATTGATACTGCCCAGTTTCCATTTCTCGGGTGAACCCAGAATGGGTTTGAAAAACAGCGCACGGGCATTGGCATTGGCGCTGGCGGTCGGTGTTAGCAAAAAACTGTTGGGATAAGTACTGATGAGTGGAGTTGCCGGACTGCCGCTGTTGGCCAGTTCGAGTGTGGGCAGATAGATATTGTTATAACGGTCGATCACTTCGCCCAAATAGGCGTCGGATGACGGATTAAAAATGTCGGGTTCCGAAAACCAAATATCAAAGACGATTTTTTTGACATTTTGCGTTTGCAACCACTCAACCAATTCACCGTGCGCGGCGCGAGGCCACGGCCAATTGCCCAAGGTATTGGCCAGCGCAAACAAACTGGCATCATCAATATCGATGAGCACGATATCGTCTGGCGCGGCGCGTGTCGCTGCGCGTTCGCGCGTCAACACATCGAGCCAAACATTATCAATGCTTTGAATCGGCGTAGTGTGATCGGCGATGCTGCAAAACAGCAATAGTGTCGCCGCTGCGATGATCTGCACACCGCGATGCAGCCAGTTTCCGTGTGGCATCAATGTGCCCAGCTGTTAGTCGTCCGTACGGCGAATGTAGCACAGCACGGCAACGCAATGAGAGGCCGGTCTCAGCTAGTTCGGCACACAAAGGATATTGAGGAGCGATAAAAAGGGGCGATGTGTCAATCGCCCCTTTTTTTTACCGGCTTCAGCTGGCTGCCGGTTTCAACATGCGGATGATATTACCAACCGCATTTTTGACCTTGGTTTTGCTTGTCCATCCAGTCTTTCAGCGGTGCAAAGTATTCAACTACCGCGGTGGCGTCCATCTGACGCGAACCAGTCATGGCTTCCAACGCATCCTGCCAAGGTTTGGAGGCGCCCATTTCCAACATTTTGTTCAAACGTGCGCCGACTTCTTTGTTGCCATAGAACGTGCAGCGATGCAGCGGTCCTTGGAAGCCTGCTTGTTTGCACATTTCGCGATAGAACTGGAATTGCAGAATGTGGGCAAGGAAATAACGTGAATACGGTACGCCGCCAGGGACGTGGTATTTGGCGCCCGGATCAAATTGGTTTTCATTACGTTCAACGGCTGATTTAACGCCTTGGTATTTTTCACGCAACTGCCACCAGGCGGCGTTATAATTTTCAGGTTTCACTTCGCCCGAAAACACTTTCCAGCGCCATTGATCAACCAACAAACCAAACGGCATAAACGCGACTTTATCGAGCGCACGTTGCATCAGCAAGGCGACGTCTTGTGAGGCATCGGGTTCTTTGTCGATCAAACCGATTTGTTTTAAATAATTCGGCGTGATCCCGAGCGCAATGGTGTCGCCAATGGCTTCATGGAAACCATCATTAGCGCTGTCTTTGTACAAGAACGGTTGAGCTTTGTAGGCGCGTTGGTAGTAGTTATGGCCGAGTTCATGATGAATGGTGACAAAATCATCTTCATTCATCTTGATGCACATTTTAATGCGCAGATCGTCCTGATTGTCGATATCCCAAGCGCTGGCATGGCACACCACATCACGATCGCGTGGCTTCAAAAACTGTGAGCGTGTCCAGAACGTTTCCGGCAACGGTGCAAAGCCAAGCGAGCTGAAAAATTGTTCGCCGGCAATCACCATTTTGCCTTCAGACGTCAGCTTCCAATCGTTGATGGGCGATTGTTTGTTCAGATCCGTGGCGGGGCCGTATTTTTCGATCAATAAACGGTCCAGTGGCTTGATGCTGGCGCCTTCCGGCTTCATCATTTCAAACAAATTGCCCCATTGTTGTGCCCAGATATTGCCCAGCATATGTGCCGGTATTGGGCCTTCTTTGGCAACAACGTTATCGCCGTATTTTTGATTCAATTCGGTACGAACATAGCAATGCAGTGAGTCATAAAGCGGTTTGACTTGACCCCACAAACGATCTAACTCAGCGGCAAAATCGTTGGCTGGCATATCGTATTTTGATCGCCATAACGCGCCGGTGTTGTCAAAGCCAAGTTCTTTTGATCCTTCATTGGTGATTTCAACCATACGCGCGTATTCAGCGCGCATCGGAGCACCAACACTGTCATGCCAACCTTGCCACGCGGCCAATTTTTGATCCGGCGTCGCTTTATCGCTCGCCAGAATGTCTTCAATTTCACCAATCGCCTTGCATTCGTTTTTATCGTTGCACCATTTGCCCTTGCCATACTGTGCATTCAACGACGCATTGATCTTGGCCAACTCTTCGGTTTTGGCGGCGTCACTGGGGGCCGGTAATACCAAACCCAAACGGATTTTTTCCATTTTGCGTGCAACATCGGCAGGCAGATCCATGCCGATAAATCGTTTGGAGTCGTTGGCGAGTTGTACACCCAGCGCGGTGTATTCTTCGGCGCGTTTGGCCGTCAACATCTCGCTGTCTTCCATGATATAGGTGTTGGCAATCCAATCGGTGCGTGCGGCTTCGATGCCCAGTTTTTCTAACTTGGCTTCAGCATCGGCAATGAATTTTTCGGCGTCAGCAACAGTGGGTGCACCGACTGCTTTTTCGGTGGTCACAGAGGTTTGTTCATTTGGTGAGCAGGCCACCAGAGTAAATGCAATTGCCGACGCAATTGCTGCCGGGCGCCAGAATACTTGTTTCATCCGTTTCTCCTTATGGGCTGGCGCGGTGGTTGGCGCCAAGGTCGCGATTGTAGCGATCCCGTGTGTGTGCGCACAGCCGACGATTTTGATTAAGTAGTCAGTCAAGTTTTTATACAATGCCGGCCTCGAATTTGAACTGACCCGACGGAAACCCCTGACAATGCCACGTGGATCGGTGATGCTTGATGTGCAAGGCCATGAGTTGACGGCCGAAGATCGCGAAATTTTGCAGCACCCGGCGGTCGGCGGTGTGATCTTATTTGCACGCAATGTCGATACTCCCGAGCAAGTGCGGGCGTTGACGGGCGCGATGCGGGCGGCCGCCAAACAGCCCCTTTTGATTGCAGTGGATCAAGAGGGCGGTCGTGTGCAGCGTCTTAAAAACGGTTTCAGCAAGCTGCCGCCGTTGCGTCAAATCGATTCGGTGCAAAAAGCGCGAGAGCTGGGCTGGCTGATGGCGACCGAAGTGCGGGCGGTGGGTATCGATATCAGCTTTGCGCCGGTGTTGGATCTCGATTTCGGTGTGTCGTCGGTAATTGGCGATCGCAGCCTGGGCCGCGATGTGTCACAGGTGGTCTCGTTGGCGCGTGCTTATATCGCTGGCATGCGTGAGGCCGGCATGCTGGCCACGGGTAAACATTTTCCCGGTCACGGTTTTGTCGTGGCCGACTCACATGTGGCTATTCCGATTGATGAGCGTCCGTTTGCGGAAATCGATCGCGACTGCTTGCAAGTGTTTCGCGCGCTGAGCGGCGAGCTCGGAGCGGTGATGGCCGCGCACGTGATTTATCCGCAGGTTGATTCGGCGCCGGCGGGTTTCTCTGCGCGTTGGTTGCTCGATGTACTGCGCGCACAATTACAATTCAAAGGCTGTATCTTTAGCGACGATTTATCGATGCACGGCGCGTCAGTCGCCGGCGATGCGGTTGCGCGCGCGCGCGCCGCATTGGAAGCAGGTTGCGATATGTTGCTCGTCTGCAATGATCGAGCTAGCGCGATTCAAACGATTGATGCGTTGCCGCATCGCATGCCGAGTGAACAACGTGAACGTGTCGCGCGGATGTTGGCGTCTGATTTTCCGGCGTTGACGGCGGTGCAACAATTGCCACGTTGGCGTGAAAGTCAACGTTGGTTAGCGTAAGGAAATTCCATCGTGCAATGGTTTTATGATATGTGGACATGGTTGGATAAACACACCGGCTGGGCCAGTGAAATTATCGGTGTTGCTATTATTCTGTTGCTGACAGCCTTTGTGCATTGGTTATGGCGTCGCATTAATTCGCACATCAGCATTGGTCTTGAGCGCACCGAAACGGTGTGGGATGACGCGTTGTGGCGTGCGTTAAAACGGCCATTGAGTTTGGCCATTTGGTGTGTTGGCCTCGCGTTTGCTGCACAGTTTGCATTTGAGGAACGTCTGCAAGTTGTGATGAAAGCCGTGCACAACTTGCGCAATATCTCGATTGTGGTGTTGCTGGGCTGGTTTCTGGTGCGCTTTATTCGCGAAGGCGAAAACCAGCTGATTGCCAATGCCCAAAAAACACAAGAAGAAGGCCGTCTCGATGCCACCACCATTTCGGCCATGTCGAAACTGGGGCGTATTGCTGTATTGATCGTTATCGCTCTGATCATGATGGACACACTCGGTTTTTCCATCAGCGGTATTCTGGCTTTTGGCGGTATCGGTGGCTTGGCCATTTCATTTGCGGCCAAAGATCTGTTGGCCAATTTTTTTGGTGGCCTGATGTTGTATCTGGATCGACCGTTTGCGATTGGCGATTCCATTCGGTCGCCCGATCGTGAGTTGGAAGGCACCGTTGAACAAATAGGTTGGCGTCAAACCAAGATCCGTACCTTGGAAAAGCGTGCGCTTTATGTGCCGAACTCCGTGTTTCCGACCATCGCGGTCGAGAACATTACGCGCATGAGTTATCGCCGCATTCGCGAATATGTTGGTTTGCGTTATCAAGATGCGCACGTGCTGCCGGCGGTGTTGCAGGACATTCAGAATTTGCTGCGTTCGCATCCAGCGCTGATCAAAGATGACGCATTGATCGCTCATTTTGTGCAGTTTGCTGACTCATCGTTGAACGTCATGATCAACGCTCACACCGATGTGACCGATTGGGCGAAGTTTAATGCCTTAAAAGAACAGTTGTTGTTGCAAGTCTTGGCTATCATTCATGCACACGGTGCCGATGTGGCATTTCCGACGCGCACGGTGTTGATTGAACAAGAAAACCAAACGCTAAAGCAGAGCAGCTGAAAAAACAGCTGTATTGCCATCGTCAAAAGGAGAGGAAGATGAAATTAAATGCAATTGTATGTGCCATCGCGTTGGCCATGGCCGGCATTGTTCACGCCGACACCACCGTCAAAATACAAGCCGGTGATGAGCAAAACAAGCACGACATCGTTACGTATGTGGCCGCCGGCAAAGTGCGTTACGACATGCCGGGTGGTCATGGTTATTCTTTGTGGGACAGTGCCAGCAAAACGATGACGATGGTGATGACCAAAGACAAACGTTATATGGTCATGGATGAAGCGTATATGCAACAGATGGCCAAAATGACCGCACAGATGGCGGGTGTAATGGCGCAAATGGGCAACAACGCGATGTTCGGTGATATGGCGAAAAAAATGCAGGGCGCGCAACAAGAGGTTAATAAAGTGCGCAGTTATAAAAAAACGTCACGCACGGATACGGCGATGAACAAAACCTGCAAAGTGTGGGAAGTGTATGTTGAACAAGTCAAAGAAGGCGAATTTTGTACGGTAGCGGCCAGCACGATGAATTACAGCAGCGACGATATCGAAACGTTTAAAGCCATGGGGGAGTTTGGCAAACGCATGGCAGAATCCATGAAAGGTGCCATGAAAATGCCCGGCATGCCGGAAACCAAACAGCCGGAATTTGCCCAAATATTTGATGGTAACGAGTTTCCGATCAAATACGTGCGCACTGACAAAGAAAAACCGTACACCGCAATGGAATACAAAGAAATAAACCATAACAGCATTGATGCCAGCTTGTTTGCCATTCCGGCCGGTTTTCAAAAAATGGACATGAAGATGGGACGTTAACACGTCCCCATCGAATTGAATTAGCAACAAAACGGTGAGCAGTTTTTTACTGCTCTTGGTCTATCACTCTGAACACAACACAGGAAGGCCGTGATGGCTCGTGAACTGTTCTGCAATAATGTGAAACGCCGCATTGCGTAAACGCAGTGCGGCAATCAGCGAAAGACGGCTTTACGCCGAGAGGTAAAAGAAATGACGCAGTATCAAAAGTATGTTCGAGCGCCAGGCAATATTGTCATCATCGGTTTCGGAGCCATTGGTCAGGGCGTGTTGCCGTTAATTTTACGGCACATTGACGTTGATCCAAACGAGATCGTTATTGTGACGCCAGATGAACGTGGTGCTCACATTGCCAATGAATATGGCATCAAGATGATACTGCAAGCGTTGACGCCGAAAAATTATCGACAAGCCTTGGAGCCATTGGTGAAGAGTGGTTCGTTTGTTGTCAATTTATCGGTTGATGTGTCTTCGATTGCGCTGATGGAGCTGTGCCAAGAAAAGGCCGCACTTTATATTGATACCTGCATCGAGCCGTGGCTCGGCGGTTATACCGATGCCAAGCTGTCAGCGTCACAACGTTCCAATTACGCGCTGCGCCATACTGCGCTGCAATTGCGCGAAAAATACAAAAACGCGCACACTGCCGTCATTTGCCAAGGCGCCAACCCCGGCATGGTGTCGCATTTTGTCAAACAAGCGTTGATGAATTTGCAACACGATATTTTGCACACATCCGTTGAGCCAACAACGCGCGAAGAGTGGGCGTTGCTCGCCCAAAAGCTGAATATCAAAACGATTCATGTGGCTGAACGTGACGATCAAATTTCTAGCCGTCCTAAACGTGTTGGTGAATTCGTCAACACGTGGTCGTGTGATGGCTTTGTGTCAGAAGGCGCACAACCCGCTGAGTTAGGCTGGGGCACGCACGAGAAACATTTTCCGCATGATGGTATTCGTCATGATTTTGGTAATGGTTGCGGCATTATTCTGAAACGTCCGGGCGCCGCGACGCGCGTTCGCAGCTGGGCACCCAATGAAGGGCACTATCAAGGTTGGCTGATTACCCACAACGAGGCCTTATCGATCCCGGATTATTTAACGGTGTGGAAAAATGGGCAGGCGGTGTATCGCCCGAGTTGTCATTATTCTTATCACCCCTGTGATAACGCGGTGCTATCACTGCATGAATTGAATGGCCGAAATTTTCATATGCAGACAACTCAGCGCATCATGTGCGATGACATTATCGACGGTCACGATGAGCTGGGCGTGTTGTTGGCGGGTCACAGTAAGAACGCGTATTGGTTTGGCTCGCAGTTGGATATCGCGCACGCTCGTGAATTGGCGCCACACAACAGCGCGACCAGTTTACAAGTGACCAGCGCCGTTTTGACGGGCATCATTTGGGCGATGGAAAATCCTCGCGCCGGTTTTGTTGAATCGGATGAGATGGATTACAAACGTAATCTTGAGATCCAGTCGCAATACCTCGGCAAACTGCATGGCGTATATACCGACTGGAATCCGTTGTACCAGCGTGAGGAGTTGTTTGACGAGGATCTTGATCGAGATGATCCTTGGCAGTTCAAAAATGTGCGGGTGATCTGAAGGCGGTTGTTGGTTGCGGGTTTGGGTTGCAGGTGAGCGGCAAAAGACAAGAAGTCACTTTCTTGTCAGACAAAAAAGGGCGCTTTGAATGCGCCCTTTTTTTGGCTATGACGTGTGATTTTATCCGAATCTGCAACCCGAACCCGCAATCACAAGCAACCAGATCACACACCCTTAACCACCCTTGCGCGTGTAGTCTTCCCAGTAGTCAGACTCCATATCGTCGATCGACTCACCCCAATCTTCGGTTTCGCGATTGACGGCGAGTTCATCCTCGTCGTCATCGTCTTCTTCGTCTTCGCTGAGTTCGGCGGTTTCGTCGAAGTTTTCGTCAATGTCATCGCCTACATCATCAAAATCGGCGAGGTCGTCGCTTTCTTCGGTTTCGTCGAGTTCCTCGAACGAGTTCATTTCTTCGTCGTCTTCTTCAAAACGTGAACGTGGCATCGTTGTTCTCCAAAATCGCGTTTATTTCTTGTCGAGTTTAGCAAAAGAATCTTTCAAGCCAATGGTGCGGTTGAACACCAGACGGCCGGGTTTGTGATCGTAACGGTCGGCGACAAAGTAACCTTCACGTTCAAACTGAAAATTAGCTTCTGCCAGCGCATTTGCAAGTGGGGCTTCGGCGCGCGCAGTAGTGATCACGGTCAGTGATGCTGGATTGATCGCCTGCTTATAATCATCCAGCTCCCATGGCCGGTTGTGTGTAAACAGATTGTCATAAAGGCGCACTTCGGCGGCAACGCTGTGGCTGGCCGAAACCCAATGAATGACACCTTTTACTTTGCGCCCTTCCGGGTTTTTACCCAATGTATTCATGTCAACGGTGGCACGCAATTCAGTCACCTTGCCGTTGGCATCTTTGCCTGCGCTTTCGCATTTCAGCACATAACTATTGCGCAAACGAACTTCTCCGCCCAGCAACAAGCGTTTGTAGTCTTTATCGTCAGTCGACTCGCGGAAATCATTGGCATCGATGTAGATCTCGCGCGTCATCGGTAACGCACGCGTGCCGAGTTCTGGCTTATTGGGATGCGCAGCGGCATTCAATATTTGCACGTCATTTTCGGGCCAGTTTTCAATGACGACTTTGATCGGGTTCAACACCACCATCGCACGTGTGGCATTTTTGTCCAAATCGTCACGAATAAACGTTTCCAGTTGCTGCGCTTCGATGACGGAATCTTGTTTGGTGACACCAACGGCTTCGCAGAAATTACGCAACGCCGCCGGGGTAATGCCGCGCCGACGCATTCCCATCAGTGTTGGCATGCGTGGATCGTCCCAGCCATGGACGACTTTGCTTTGCACCAGATCATTCAGTTTACGTTTGCTGGTCAACATGCCGTCGACTTGCAGACGTGCAAATTCGATTTGCTGTGGGTGGCAAGGGATCGTGATGTTGTCGAGCACCCAATCGTACAGCGGACGGTGATCTTCAAATTCAAGTGTACAAATCGAATGCGTAATGCCTTCTAATGCATCGGAAATGCAATGGGTGTAATCGTACATTGGATAAATGCACCAATCGTCGTTAGTGCGCCAATGATGGGCGCGCCGAATACGATAAATCACCGGATCGCGCATATTGATATTGGGCGAACGCATATCAATTTTGGCGCGCAACACTTTGCTGCCATCGGCGAATTCGCCCGCACGCATGCGACGGAACAAGTCGAGATTTTCGGTCGCCGAACGCTCGCGATACGGTGATGCTTTGCCGGGTTCATTCAAACTGCCGCGCATGGCGCGCATTTCTTCCGGCGTTGAATCATCAACATAAGCGAGACCTTTTTGGATCAGCTCTTCGGCAAATTGATAAAGCTGTTCAAAATAGTCGGACGCAAAGCGCTTTTCACCGTTCCATTCGAATCCTAGCCAGTTGACAGCTTCGGCGATCGAGTTAGCGTACTCGATACTCTCTTTCTCGGGGTTGGTGTCGTCATAGCGCAGATTGCAGGTGCCCTGATAATCGCGTGCCAAACCAAAGTTCAGGCAAATGGATTTGGCATGACCAACGTGCAAATAGCCATTGGGTTCAGGTGGAAAACGTGTTGCCACCGTCGTGTGTTTGCCCGTCGCCAAATCAGCATCAATGATTTGACGAATAAAATTGCTGGGCTTCTTTTCGGTTTCAGCCATGAGTCATCGGTTCTAATTCGCGGAACAGCGTCCATTTTAGCGTATCGAATGCGACGCGATAACCGGCTTTTTTGTTGCACAGAAAACAAACAAAGAAAAAGCGACCCGAAGGTCGCTTGATGTGTGCAGCAAGGTTCGTTGGGATTATTTGCTTTCGTAGCGGCGGTCGATTTTGCCGACTTTGGCGCCTGCATCAATGTTTAGCTCAACCTCACGCTCCAGCACCACGCTGCCAACTTCAACACCGGATTTGATGGTCAACGTCGGCTTTTTGTTGTTTCCCCAGCCAAAGCCCGAGGGTTTGCGGAAGACAATCGCGCCGTCAATCCGAGTTTTACCGCTCAAATCGATATTGCCGTTAACGGTCTCGATGTCTTTCGCCACATGTGTGCCGTCAAGTTCAATTTTGCCGTTAACCGTTTCGATTTGACGTGCCGACGAACCGTCGCCCATTTGAACACCACCGTTCACGGTTTCAACATTGCCATCAATGACAGTGCCATTTTTGCCGGAGATGCTGCCGTTTACCGTTTCGGCCGAACGACCGCTGACATTGGCGCCCAGTTCGATGTCGCCGTTGACCGTTTCCATCTCGCCGACTTTGCTGCCGTCGTCCACTTCGATATCGCCGTTAACGGTTTCGAGGTCGCCCGCTTCGGAATTTTTGCCAATCTCGATATCGCCATTGACCTTATCGATGTCACCGTAACGGCCATTGTCGATGACTTTGCCGGCCGTGGCAGGCAGAGCAGAGATGCCCATCAACAAAGCTACGATGGCAGCGGTAGGGGTAATGCGCATGGTGTTCTCCTTATTTATGTACGTCGCCGAAGGGTCGGCGTTTGGCAGTCTGACGCTAAGGCCAGCCAAAGGGTTTAGGCCAAAACGGCAAATAAACAGATTTTTACAAGTCTCGATCTCGACAAAGTGATATCAAAACGATATCTTTTATCTAGGCACTTCGGTGAGGTTGCTACTAAGGAGCTCTACCATGAATCAAGAAATCAACCGTTCCTGCTCATCTGGCTTTGCGCTGATAGGCATTCTGGCGGTTGCCCAGCTGTTGTTGGCCTTCGCCATCATCGAGTTACCACCAATACTGAAAATTGTGGCCGTACTGCTCAGCGTCATCGTGTTCATTGGCTGGTTTGGCTTTTTTATGGTGAACCCAAACGAAGGCAAAGTGCTGCAGTTGTTTGGATCGTATGTGGGTACCTGCCGGGATGAAGGACTGCGCTGGGCCAATCCGTTCTACACCAAAAGCAAAGTCAGCCTGCGTGTGCGCAACTTCGAAAGCAGCAAATTGAAAGTCAACGATTCGCATGGCAACCCAATCGAAATCGCGTCCGTAGTTGTTTGGCGTGTTGTCGACACCGCCGAAGCGATGTTTCAAGTGGATGATTATGAAGGTTTTGTCAGCATTCAATCGGAAGCCGCCGTACGGAACTTGGCCACCAGTTACCCTTACGATCAGCATGAAGAAGGCGAGATCGCATTGCGTTCACACGCCGGTGAAATAGCCGACAAATTGCGTCATGAAATTCAAGATCGTTTGGCCAAAGCCGGCGTTGAAGTAATTGAGTCCCGCATTTCACATCTGGCCTACGCGCCCGAAATTGCCAACGCGATGTTACGTCGCCAACAAGCCACCGCCGTGATCGCCGCGCGCCAAAAAGTCGTTGAAGGAGCCGTTGGCATGGTGCGCTTGGCGTTAGAGCAATTAAAGACGCAAGGCATTGTCGATTTGGACGATGAGCGTAAAGCGGCGATGGTCAGCAATCTGTTGGTGGTGCTGTGCAGTGAGCAAAACACGCAACCGGTTGTTAACGCCGGCAGTTTGTACAGCTAAGGAGGCATCATGAGCGCATTTCTAATCATTTTGATGTGCATCGCTGTGGCTCACACGCAAGCCAAACGTCAGCGCAAAGGAATGTAAATCATGCTGAAGTTCAAAGATTTTCAGTGCAAAGGCAAGCGCGACTTTTGGACCGGGCAAGTGAACGCCAAAGCGGACGAAGCCGCGCTTGCCGAAGCCAACAGCTGGTTGCGCAGCAAATCGCTGAACATCGTCAATGTTGAAACGGTGATTTCCGGCCAGCTGCAGTGGGGACTCGGTTCTCGCACTCTGCGCGTTTGGTACACGGAATAAAAAGGATTTAACGATGCAGGCTTCGTCACCACTGCGTGCAATCGCATTATTTTTGCTGATCGCATTTGGCTACAGCTGGACTATTGCGGAGTTGTATTTTCGCTTCTGGCAGAGTGCGGGTGTGCCGTACGCTGTGATCGGGGTCATCTATATGTACGGCCCGGCGTTGGCGGCGGTCATCACCGTCAAGTGGGTGAAAAAAGAACCGCTTGTGGTGTTGGGGCCAATTTGGCGCTGGCATTTATTGTTGCTGGTCACGCTCGCCTTGCCGGCGGTGTTCGGTTTGCTGACGTTGACAGTCAGTGGCCTTCTGCCCGGCGGTGAATGGATCATCGACAGCAGTGAAATCGTACAAAAAATAGTTGCCGGCGTTCCGGCCGAAAAGCAGGCAGAAGTGTCGCAACAGCTAAACGAGATGGGCGGATTTTTGGCGCTGATCATGATCGTAAGTGTCGCGTTTAGCAGTGTGATCGCCGGTGCCACCGTCAACGCAGCCGCCGCGTTTGGTGAAGAGTTGGGCTGGCGCGGCTTTTTACAAAAACAGCTGAGTGGTTTCGGTTTTTGGTCGGCAAGTTTTATGACCGGCGTGTGTTGGGGCCTGTGGCATTTACCGCTCGTCCTGCGTGGCCACAACTATCCGGATCATCCCGTTTGGGGGGGGTGTTTATGACGATTTTTTGTGTGCTGTTGTCGCCGTTGTTGGCGTGGTGGCAGCAGCGGACGAATTCATTGTTGGCACCGGTATTTTTACACGGTGCACTCAATGCCACTGGTGGTTTGATGTTGTTCGTGTCGGGCAGCAGCCTGCTGGTGGGTATTACCGGTTTTGCCGGCTTGCTGGTGTTGGCTGCCGCCAATCTCGGGTTGTTTTGGTACGAGAAAAAACGGCAGCCACTATTGTCTGCCACGGCAGTTGAGGCGAACTGATATGAATACCGGTAAGGCCAAAAGGGTACTCATTGAACCTGCGTCGAGTTGGCCCCTGTTGTTGCTGAGTTTGCCGGGCATTGCGATGGTCCCCATTTCGTTTCTGATCGTTTGGAAATCGGGTGAACTAACGATGCTGAACGGGCTGTTTATCGGCATGGTGCATGGTGTAGCGATCGTGCTGCCATTTATTGCGGCGCGGTCCGTGCGTTACGAGCTCCATGATCGCGATTTTTATTGCCAATTGTTTTTCTGGAGACGTTGCATCCCGTTTGCCGACATTCGGCAGCTCAGCATGCCGTCATCGCAAATTTGGCCTCCGGTCACCAGCCTTGCGTTTAGTTTTGACTTGGTTGAAATTCTCTATGAACAAGACGGCAAACAACACCGTTTACGGATCGCGCCCAAGTACCAGCCGGCTTTTGCGCGGCAACTGAAAGCGCTGTGTCCACAGATGATCGTCTCGTTGCCGGGCGTTAAGGTGTAGTCGTGGCGAAAAAAGCATTCGCATTACGTATAGATGAACGCATCATGGAAGCCATGCAGGGCTGGGCCGATGATGAGCTGCGCTCATTAAATGCTCAGATTGAGTACGTGTTGCGTGAAGGATTGCGCAAGAACGGGCGCCTGAAAGCAACACCGGTAGAGCCGATCGACGATCCGGCCGATGATGAAAATGAGGGAAAGGTTTGAACTTTTTTGCTGTTGCCCAAACCAAAGCCGCCCGATTTACGTCATATAGGCCAATCGAGTAAGGGAGATTGATAATGAATCGATACCGCATAGGGTTTGCGCTGCTGATGGCGTTTGTGGCCTTGGTTGGCCGTGAACCCCAACAAGCCAGCGCTTTCGAACGCATGAGCTATGCGTTGGCCGCCCCTCAGGAAAACCGGTCCGATCTGAAGTGGCATGTTGTTCAAATGTCGATATCGTGCTTGACAGGTGGTTGCCGCTTTATTTAAGTTCGGCCCCATGAACGCGATGCACTCAACCCTTAACAAAGCTTGGCGCTGGTGGTGGACAACCTCCGGTTGCGGGCTGTTGCGTGCGTAAATCAGATCTACGCGTCACGAATTCAGACAAGCCCGCTTCTTAGCGGGCTTTTGTTTTATGTTCAGGACGAACGGTATGCCGCGGGCGCATGGATGCGAAGGAGCGGCGAGTTTTTTTAGGTGTGAATGATGATGGTTCAAACGCAATGTCGTAAAAACTGGTGGTGGTGGCACTCGCATCCTCGCGGGTTGGCTGCTTATTGCGTGTAAAAACCACGTTATATGGAGTGCAAAGGCCCGCGAAATGCGGGCCTTTTTGTTTTTATAGTTTTTTAATCCCAAGGAGAAAATGATGATTTTTGTATTGAAACCTGAAGCAACCGAATCCGATGCATTGCGCTTGATGCAACGCATTGAACAACGCGGCTTGAAACCCCTGTATTTGCCGGGCGTCGAACGCACGGTGTTGGGCGCGCTTGGCGACGAGCGCGTGTTGGCCGAACTGAATATTGAAAGTGATCCGCTCGTTGAGTCGGTGAAACCGATTTTGACACCTTACAAAATGGTCAGCCGCGAAATGAAAGGGCATGACACGGTCGTCAATATCGGAAATGTCGCGATTGGCGGCGAAAAAATTGTTGTGATAGCGGGACCCTGTGCCGTGGAATCAGAAGATCAGCTGCATGAAACGGCCGCCGCAGTGCAACAAGCCGGCGCACGAGCGATTCGCGGTGGTGCGTATAAACCGCGTTCGAGTCCCTACAGCTTTCAAGGGCATGGCGAAGAAGGGTTGCGTCTGCTGAAAAAAGTGTCGCAGTCATTGAATATTCCGACGGTCAGTGAAGTGATGGACACTGGCGATGTCGATTTGTTTATCGACAACGTAGATGCCTTACAGATTGGCGCGCGCAATATGCAAAACTTTCGCTTGCTGCAAGTGGTTGGACAGACACGCAAACCGATCGTGCTTAAACGTGGTTTGTCAGCGACCATCGAAGAGTTATTGTTAGCAGCCGAATACATCGTAGCGGCTGGAAACCCGAATGTGATTTTAGTTGAACGCGGCATTCGTACCTTTGAAACAGCAACGCGCAACACACTTGATCTGAACGCCGTCGCCTATTTGAAACGCAAAACGCATTTACCGGTATTGGTTGATCCATCACACGGCACCGGTATTCGCGAATTGGTCGCGCCGTTGTCGAAAGCCGCAATTGCCTGTGGCGCCGATGGCATTCTGGTCGAAGTTCATCGCAATCCATCGCAAGCGCTATCCGATGGCAAGCAATCATTAACACCGCCACAATTTGAGCAACTGATGCGCGATCTCGCCGTACTGGCCCCCGCCGTAGGGAGAGCGTTGTAATGGCTGCGTTGCGTTGTTTGCGTCGTCAACTGTCTTTGAGTCTTTCAGGCAGCGCGGTGTATGCCGCACTGTCTGATCATGGAAAGAAATCCAATACGTTGTTACTGGAAACGGCCGACAATACCAGCGCCGATGCCGGTAAAAGCTTGGCTTTTGTGTCCAGCTGTTTGCGTGTAACTGGCATGGGTTCACGCGTGCATTTGCAGGCATTGAATCAAAACGGTGAACAGGCACTGAATGCGTTTTTGTCACGCTGTCAACATCGCATTGTCGCTGGCGACACGCACACCGCAACGATTGAGGTGCTTGCCGCGCCCGACACGGACGATGAAATTGAGCGTTTGCAAAACGATGGCGCTTATCATGTATTACGTGATTTTCTTGCTGTGTTTGCAACACAAAGCGCAGAGGATGAATCTTTACTGCAGCTTGTCGGCGCATTCGGTTTCGAAACCATTGAAAACTATGAACGGTTCACGCCGTTTTCGCCAACGCGTACGCAGCCAGATTTTGTATTGCTGCTACCCGAAATCATCGTGTCGGTGCCACGTCGCGGCGGTGTTCAGATTGCGGCTCTGGTGTTTGATGGTGAACGTGCTGATCGTGTGCACAATGATATGAGTCGACAAATCGCCGAGATTGCAGAGCAATTGCAGTCGGCCGCCGAAGTGGGGCCGCCACCACAGCAAGTGTTTAAGAAATCAGCCTATAGCGTTTCGGTTAATGACGAACAATTTTGCGAGCAAGTCGAACAAGCGAAAGCTCATTTATTGGCTGGCGATGCTTTTCAAATCGTTATTTCGCGGCAGTTTACCTTGCCTTGTCGCGATGCGTTTCGTGCCTATTGCTCGTTGCGCCATAACAATCCCAGCCCGTATCTGTTTTATGCGCAATTCGGTGACCAAATTGTGCTGGGCGCATCGCCCGAAAGTGCCGTCAAAGTGGATGCGTCAACACGCCAAGTTGAGGTGTTGCCCATTGCGGGTACCCGTGTGCGGGGGCGTGATCAACATGGCGCAATCGATCTCGATCTCGATGCACGCCTGGAAGCCGAATTGCGACTCGACAGCAAGGAAGTGGCGGAACACATGATGCTGGTCGATCTGGCACGCAATGACGTCGCACGCGTGGCCAAACCGGGCACGCGCCATGTTGCTGATTTACTCAAAGTGGAGCGCTATGCACGTGTCATGCATTTGGTGTCCCGTGTACGCGCGGAATTGAAGCCGGAATTGCATGCGTTGCATGCGTTGGCGGCATCGATGCCAATGGGCACATTAAGCGGTGCACCGAAAATTCGCGCGATTGAAATAATTCGTCAGATTGAAAAACGTGAACGGGGTTTCTACGGCGGCGCTGTGGGTTATATCAATGCACGCGGTGATATGGATACCGCAATAGTGATTCGCTCAGCTGTGATCCGAGAGGGTGTGGCGTGTGTGCAAGCGGGGGCTGGCATTGTGCTCGGTTCGGATCCGCAAGCCGAGGCCGATGAAACCACGCGCAAAGCCGAAGCGGTCTTGCGTGCTGTCGTTGCTGGCAACGTGCAAGGGGAACATCATGCAGTCTAATCGTGACGTGGTTTTAGTTGATAATTTTGATTCGTTTTCGTACAACCTGGCCGAAGAGTTTTCGGTGATTGGCACACCCTTAACGGTAGTTCGCAACACACTGTCAGTCAGCAAATTGCAGCAAGTATTGGCCGGCAAAAATAACCCGCTCTTGGTGTTGTCGCCGGGACCTGGCAGCCCAGAAGAGGCCGGCAATTGCGTCGCGTATATTCGTGAGTTTTTGGGACGGTTTGCGATCCTGGGTATTTGCTTGGGTCATCAAGCGATGGTTGTCGCCTGTGGTGGTGTCGTGAACCGCGCGCCACAAGCGAAGCACGGCGAGCGTTCAATATTGACGCATCATGGGGACGCGATTTTTTCGGGATTGCCTTTATCGTTTTTGGTGGGGCGATACCACTCTTTAGTCGCTACCACATTGCCGACTGATTTGCTTTCAATTGGCGACGCTGAAGGGCTTTGCATGGCGGTGCGTCATCGTCAAGGTGCCATTGGTTTGCAGTTTCATCCGGAATCGATTTTGACAACGCATGGTCGTCATTTGTTGCGCAATATTGTCGCGCAGCTGAATGTGGGAGAGAAATGATGCAACACATTCTCGAAAAATTGTGCGCGCGTGAACACCTGAGCCTTGCAGAAGCCGAACTCGTGTTTGCGGCGATTGTGCAAGGTCATGTCGATCCAATTGTGATGTCGGCGTTATTGGTTGCGTTACGCGCAAAAGGCGAAACCGCTGATGAGTTGGCGGGGGCGGCTCGCGCTTTGTTGGCGGCCGCGCATCCGTTTCCAAAACCGGATTACGAAACGATCGACTGCTGCGGTACCGGTGGTGATGGATTGGGCACATTAAATGTGTCGACAGCCGTCGCCTTTGTGTTAGCAGCGGCGGGAGTGCCTGTCGTTAAACACGGCAACCGCTCAGTGAGCTCGCGTTCGGGGTCCAGTGATGTGCTCAAGGCACTTGGTATCAGCACCGACATCAGCGCTGAACGTGCGCGCGAATTGCTCGACAAACATCATCTTTGTTTTTTGCATGCACCGCTGTATCACCCGGGTGTCAGGCATGCGATGCCGGTTCGTCAAACGTTGAAAATTCGCACGTTGTTCAATTTGCTGGGACCGATCATCAATCCGGCACAGCCTGCGGTGCGCCTGATGGGGGTTTATGACGCCACGTTGCTGTCGCGTGTCGCCGAAACGCTGCGTACGATTGGTGTCAAACGGGCATGGGTCGTGAATGGCGGAATCGACGAACTCGCTTTACATCAAACGACGTTGGTCGCCGAGTTGAAAAGTGATGAAGTGCGCTTGCAAAGTATTGATGCGCAACAAGTTCGATTGCCACTGCGCTCATTGGATGAGTTGCGTGGCGGCGAACCTGCCTACAATGCGCAAATGATGACTGAAGTCTTGGCTGGAAAGGGGATGCCTGCCTTTGCTGATGCGATTGCCTTAAATGC
>JAYSCL010000002.1:0-78723 GCA_041914905.1 Enterobacterales bacterium | reverse complement strand
TTGACTGAGGTGCATGATGCGGCTGAAATGCAACGTGCAATTGCGTTAGATGCGCCGATCATCGGCATCAATAATCGTGATCTGCGCACGTTGGCGATCGATTTGGCGACCACAGAAACGCTGGCGGCTATGGCGCCGGCCAATCGCATCGTGATCAGCGAATCGGGTATTCGCCATCACAATGATGTCTGTCGCTTGGGCGGATTGGTCGACGGCTTTTTGGTCGGCAGTTCATTGATGCAATCATCCAATTTGCGCTTGTCAGCACGCGAACTGGCTTTCGGCGCCATCAAAGTCTGTGGCTTGACGCGTGTTGAGGATGTTCAAGCAGCCTATCAGGCAGGTGCTAGCTATGGCGGTTTGATCTTTGCCCAAGCATCACCGCGTAGCGTTAATTTAACGCAGGCCATTCTGTTGCGGCAGGCCGCGCCTTTGCGTTTTGTCGGTGTTTTTGTTGAGCAATCCAGTGCCGATATCGTGGCCATTGCTGAACAGTTGCAACTGAGTGCGGTGCAATTGCACGGTGATTACTTTCAGCACGATCTTGACTTTTTGTTGCGCAAATTACCGGAATCGGTCGAAGTCTGGTCCGTCACACGCATCAGTGAGGCGGCTGATGTTGCACGCATTCCGCGACGCCAATCACCGCGTCATCGTGTATTACTTGATTACAAAGGTGTACAAGCGGGCGGCAATGCCCGCGCGTTTGATTGGTCATTATTGCATGATGTGCAAACGCGCGCTTCGCTGGTATTGGCCGGCGGCATCGACGCCAGCAATATCGGCAACGCAAAACGACTTGGCACCGGCATTATCGACGTGAATTCTGGCGTGGAATCGTCACCGGGATGCAAATCATCCGAAAAACTGCAGCAGTTTTTTCAATCCATTCGTCAACAATTATCAAAAGGATTATCGCAATGAATCAGCCCAGTCGCTTTGGCGAATTTGGCGGTCAGTACGTGCCGGAAATCTTGTTACCGGCACTCGATCAGTTGAATGACGCATTTGAACGCGTTCGTAACGATGCCAGTTTTAATGCCGAACTAAATCAATTGCTTGATACGTATGCCGGACGCCCAACACCGCTGTATGAGTGCCGCAACTTTTTGCGCAACACACCACTACGGGTATTTTTGAAACGGGAAGATCTGTTGCACGGTGGCGCGCACAAAACCAATCAAGTGTTGGCGCAAGCATTGCTCACCAAACGCATGGGTAAAAAACGAGTGATTGCTGAAACTGGCGCCGGGCAACATGGCGTTGCGACGGCACTGGCTTGTGCGCTATTGGGTTTGGAATGCGTTGTTTACATGGGGGCAAAAGATTGCGCACGCCAACAAGCCAATGTGTTTCGTATGCAATTGATGGGCGCTACCGTGATCCCGGTCGAAGCCGGTAGTGGCACACTGAAAGACGCGGTTAATGAAGCGCTGCGCGATTGGTCGGCAACCTTTACCGACACGCATTATGTGCTCGGAACGGCAGCGGGCCCACATCCGTTTCCAACCATGGTGCGCGAATTTCAACGTGTGATTGGCAAAGAAGCGCGACAGCAAATTCAACAGCAGTTGGGCAAATTGCCTGATGCGGTGATCGCTTGTGTTGGCGGAGGTTCAAATGCGATTGGCATCTTCGCCGATTTTATTGCGGATGCTTCCGTTCGTTTGATCGGTGTTGAAGCGGGCGGCAACGGTGTTGAAACAGGCTTGCACGGAGCGACCTTAAGTGCAGGTTCAAAAGGGGTTTTGCATGGCGCTTACACCTATATCATGCAAGACAAAAACGGACAGATTGAAGAGTCGCATTCCATTTCGGCGGGATTGGATTATCCGGGCGTGGGTCCGGAACACGCGTATTTGAAAGACAGTGGTCGCGCGCAGTACGTTGCGGTGACCGACAGTGAGGCGTTGACCGCGTTTCAAGCATTGGCCCGACACGAAGGCATTATTCCGGCGCTGGAATCATCGCATGCGTTGGCTTATGCAATTAAGCTGGCTAATCAGATTCAACAGCCGATGAACGTCATTGTCAATTTGAGCGGTCGTGGCGACAAAGATATCAATCACGTTCGCGATCATCTACTGCAGGGAGACCACTGATCATGTCGCGCTATGAAACGATGTTCGCGCAATTGAATGCCAAAAATGAAGGCGCGTTAATTCCCTTTTTTGTGTTGGGATTTCCGAATCGCAAAGACTGTTTAGCGGCAATCGATGCGGCGATTGCCGCAGGTGCAGATGCCCTCGAATTGGGCATTCCGTATTCGGATCCAGTTGCCGATGGTCCGGTCATTGTCGAGGCCGCCAATGTGGCGCGCGCCGCAGGCATTGAGCCTCCGCAAGCGCTCGACATGGTCGCCGAGATCCGACGTCGTCATCCCACGGTGCCAATTGGTCTGCTCGTGTACGCCAACTTGTTGATGGGGCCGGGGATTCAGTCCTTTATGCAACATTGTCAGCAAGCCGGTGTTGATTCGGTATTGGTCGCAGATATTCCCTTGCGCGAAGCGCAGCCGTTGCGTGATTGCGCCAAACAATTCGGGATTGAAGTTGTGTTAATTCTGGCACCGAATGCCGCGCCAGAAGCTGCACGCGAAATTGCGCGCGCATCACAAGCGTATGTGTATCTGTTGTCGCGTGCAGGCGTTACCGGAGCTGATCGCGGCGCAGGTTTGCCGCTGTCACATTTGATCGACATTTTGCACACCGAACGCAGTGCACCACCGATTCTCGGTTTTGGTATTTCGACCGCCGAACAGGTAGCGCAGGCGATGAAGGCAGGTGCGCGTGGCGCCATTGTCGGCTCAGCCCTGGTTGCGGCAATGCGCGCAGCGGGTGCTGAGTGCGCGACGGCCTGTCACACGTTGATCAGTGATCTGAAAGCGGCGACACGCCATTTGCCTTCGCACTGAAAGTGGCCGATTGTTTGATCTTTGTCATATACTGCACCCAGTTTTTCGTTATCGTATTAACAGTGAATCCCGGGAGCGAGTCATGTTCAAACATCTGTTGGTCCCTGTTGATGGTGGTGATTTGATGGACGCTACCGTCAAACGTGCGTGTGCATTTGCCAAAGAGGCGGGAGCGGCAATCACGTTTTATCATGCCAAACCGAGCTATTTTCCACCGGTGATGGCGGGCGAGGGCGTCATTGTCGATGTCGGCGCCAACGACGCTTTTCGCGCCGCCATGAGCAAACAAGCCGAAAACATTTTGACTGCTGCGAGCAAAGCCGCAACGGAGATGGCAGTCAATTTTCGTTGTGACAGCAGCGAATGTGACTCACCTTACGAAGGCATTATCGCGGCGGCTAAACAACATCAGTGCGATTTGATTTTTATGTCGTCCCATGGACGACGAGGTGTACGAGCATTGTTATTGGGCTCCGAAACGCAGAAAGTGCTAACGCATTGCACGATTCCGGTATTGGTGTATCGTTAATAGAAGACGATGTAAAGAAAAAGCCGCTGTGATCAGCGGCTTTTTTTATTGGCGCAGTCGCAGACTGTTCGCATGCCAGCTCAACCCTTCGGCATCGGCTAATGTTGCCGCGGACTCATAAAGCGTCGAAGCGTTGTACATCTTCTGTTGCGTTTGCACGCGCAGAAAATCACTGACCGACAAACCGGCCGTTCGCCGAGCACTGCCCATCGTCGGTAAAGTGTGATTGGGGCCCGTTATATAATCACCTAGCGCAACAGGTGATTGCGCACCGACAAATAGCGCACCAAAGTGTTTTAGTCCTAGTGGGTCGATTGATGGTGCGCACCATTGCAAATGCTCGGGTGCATAACGATTGCAAAACTCAATCAAGCTCAACGCATCATAAGCGTGAACCAGTTGAATCTGCTCGCGGCGGAGTAGGCGAGCACCTTGAGCATCGGCGTTAATTTGCTCGGCGACTCGCTGCAAAAAGTGCTCTGAACATGAGACGATGACCACACTGGCATCGTCACCGTGTTCGCTCTGCGCATACGCATCGGCAATGATCCAATCAATTGGGGTATCGTCATCCACCACAATCAACACTTCACTGGGGCCGGCAACCGTGTCGATTTTGATGCGTCGCTGTAATTGCGATTTCGCTTCGGCAACATACGCATTGCCCGGACCAACCACCATATCGCAGGCGAGCATCTTGTCGTAACCGAATGCAGCGGCTGCAATCGCTTGCGTGCCACCAATGCGTAAAAAATGCGTTGCACCGGCCAATGACGCTGCAGCGAGCAAGGCCTCGTTGAGACTCGGTGACATCGCAACACGCAAAGGGCAACCGGCGATCGTCGCCGGGATCAACGTCATTAACGCCGTCGAAATCAGCGGTGCCTTGCCGCCGGGAATATAAGCGGCGATGCGTTCTATGGGCGCGACAATTTGACTGTATTCACCGTATTCATCGCTGAACGAGCGCGTAACCAGCGATTGTTTCTGAAATTCGGCGAATCGTTTGATGCGCGTCGCGGCCAATTGAATCGCCGCTTTCAGTTGACTATCAAGCGCATAATCATCGAAAGGCTTGAGCGCCACCCATTGTGGAGCAAAACGGTCAAATCGCTCGCTCAGACGATTGATGGCGCTATCACCGTGCAGTGCGATGTCATCGATCAACTCGGCAACACGCCGTGACAGCTCAACATCATTGCCGAGTTTAGCGCGTTGCCAATTTTTGCTGGACACAATCATTTGTGACGGGCCCGTAATTCGTTTTCGATTTCAGCCAAGGACACGCCTTTAGCGCGTGCATTCACCAGGGCAAAATACAGCAGATCGGCGGCTTCCCAGCGCACGTGTTCGCTGTCACTGGCTTCAATCAGTTCTTCCGTTTCTTCACGCAGTTTTTCGGCACGCAGTTGTGCATCGGCAAATAACGTTGCCGTGTATGAACGGCCATTGCTACTTTGTTGACGCTGTTGCAAGACGCTATCAAGTTTTTGCAACGAAAAGCGCTGCCGTTGTGACGGGAAGCAGCTCCAACGTTGCAAATGGCAGGCGAGATCCGTTTGCCGTACCTGAAAAATCAGCGTGTCGCCATCGCAGTCGAAATCGGCACGCAGCAACGTTTGACTGTGTCCCGAGGTATCACCTTTGCGCCAAAGGGTATTGCGTGAACGGCTCCAATAAACACCGCGGCGTTCTTGCAGTGCCATCGTTAAGGATTCGGCGGACGAATACGCCAACATCAATACTTCGTGACTGTCGGCGTCTTGTACAACGGTTGGAATCAACGCTTGTTTGTCAAAATCAATGCTCGCGATAAAGCCATCGACAAGCGACAACGCACCGGTATAAACCGCCATGCCAATCTGTCCGTTGGCGCCTAGCTCGCGCAAATAGCGCAAATCTTCCGCCGTGCTGATGCCACCGGCAATCGTGACCGGAATCGGCGATTGTTTCACTACCTGTTGAACCCGTTCGCGATCGAGACCTTGCATCATGCCTTCTTTCAACACTTGCGTGTAGAGGAATTCGCTGCAACGTTTGGATAATGCTGGCAACACTTCCAGCACGTTTTCGCGTGTGCCTTCGGTCCAGCCTTTTACAACGAGTTCATCACCTTTGGCATCAATGGCAAAAATCAATGCATCGCGCGGCAATTCATCAACCCACGATTCGCGCGCAGCGGTACCAATAATGATCTTGCTAGCGCCGGCTTTTAAATACTCAATGGCGGTGGCTTTATCACGAATGCCGCCGCCAACGCGACAAGCTTTGTGACGAAGCAACGACTTGATTAAATTTTTGTTGTCTCCTTCACCCAACGCCGCATTCAAATCAACCAACGCGACTTCACCGAACAAGCTGAACTGTTCCAATAAATCGAATACATCATCGCGCGCGAGTACTTTTTCTTTGCCTTGCCGCCATTGCACGGCTTGGCCGTTGTACAGATCAATGCTGGGAATAATCATCGTTTAACCTTTGTGCTATTCATCAAATTAGGTTGGTATATCAAATGCCCGTCAGCCGCACCGGTATGCCTTGTTGATGCAGCGCCTGCTTTACCGTGCTGATGCTGACTTCATTGCGGTGAAATATGCCGGCCGCCAATGCCGCATCGGCCCCAGCATTTAACACATCGACAAAGTCTTGCGCTGATTTTGCGCCACCGGAGGCAATTACCGGAACGTGTAATTCGCGCCCCAATTGGCCAGTGATGGTCTGTTCAAAACCACGACCACTTCCATCGCGATCAATGCAGGTCAACAGCAATTCGCCGGCACCGCGTTGCACTGCTTCGTGTGCCCAATCGCTGATGTTGCGATCACTCGCGCGAGTACCTCCGTGGCTGTAAACCAAACCATCTTGTGCTTGATCGCGAAAATCAATGGCGACGACAATGCATTGTGCGCCGTAATGGCGTGCGGCACTGTCGATCAATTCGGGATCGTTTAACGCCGCTGAATTCAGTGACACTTTGTCCGCACCGGCGTTGAGCAGTCGATGAATATCATCGAGCGAACGAATACCGCCGCCGACGGTAAACGGAATCGACAGTTCGGCTGCCACACGTGCGACGAGCTCGCGTGCGGTATCGCGTGATTCCACGGATGCGCTAATGTCGAGCAAAACGATTTCATCGGCGCCGGCGTTTTCATAGCGTTTAGCCAGTTCAACCGGATCCCCCATATCCTTCAGTTGCACAAATTGCTCACCTTTGACTACGCGGCCATCGCGCACGTCAAGGCAAGGAATAATGCGTTTCAGCAGAGCCATTGTTGCAACATCCTCATTCCCGTTTGGCCGGACTTTTCCGGATGAAATTGGCAGGCCACGGTGTTCCTTCTTTGCACGACGGCACTAAAGGTTTGGCCGTACGTGCAACTTGCGGTGGTTTCGCCAATCAGTGGCGCGACATAGGAGTTCACAAAATAGACTTGTTCATTTTTATCGCTATCACGCCATTGCATATCCGCCCAACCCATCATGGGTTGTTTGGGGCTGTTGAGTTTGCGAATCGCGGCATTGAAAATACCGAAGCCGCTGCAGTCAGGATCTTCTTCGCTGCTGTCAAACAGAATCTGCAAACCGACACAGATCCCCAACAAGGGTTTGTCCATTGCTATCCAGTCGTATAGGTAATTTCCCCATCCTGCCTTGCGCAATTGTTTCATGACAGGACCGAATCTTCCTTGTCCCGGGATCAGCAACTGATCAACATCCATCAACGATGGTGCCGGCAAACGAATGCTGCGCCGTCCCAATCGCGTTATTGCGGCTTCAATGCTGTGAATATTGCCGGCACCGGTTTCGACAATGCCAATTAATGCGCTGCGATTCATAACATGCCTTTGGTGCTGGTGATGCTCGTGCCATCGACACGGAGTGCTTCGCGTAGTGCGCGCGCCAGTGACTTGAAAGCCCCTTCGATCAAATGATGGTTGTTGTCAAAATACAGTGTTTTGATGTGCAGGCTGAATTGCCCGCGTGATGACAACGTTTTGAAGAAATGGGGCCACATTTCGGTCGCTATATTGCCCACGGTCTCGCGCGTAAATGGCAGATCACAAACGCAATGTCCTCGGCCATCAAGATCAACGGCGCACAAAATCAGCGAGGCGTCCATTGGCAACAATCGTTGTCCGTAACGCGCGAGTCCACTGCGTGATTGGCGAATGTCATTCAGCGCATCACCGAGCACAATGGCGACATCTTCAATCAGGTGATGATCGTCAACGTCGATATCACCCTCGGCCTGTATGCTCAAGTCCCAACCAGCATGGAACGCCAATTGTTCCAACATATGGTCAAAGAATTTTATGCCGGTCGTGATCGCTGTAGCGGCCTGGCCGTCGATCGTCAATTTCAGCGTAATCGCTGTTTCGCGTGTTTGACGTTTTTTAGTGACAGTAGTTGTCATAGCAGTTCGCCCACCTCGTTGATGGAATTGACGACAATGTGAGCACCGGCATCACATAATGCTTGTTGATTGTGCAAGCCGACGCCGATCGCGATGGCGTTGGCCGCGCGTGCGGCACGCATGTCGTCAACACTGTCGCCGATCATCCAGCTCGATTGTGCTTTGAATCGTTGTTGTAACGAAAAAATACCTTCTGGATCGGGTTTTAATTGTTGCACGTCATCGCGCGACACTAAGGCGTCAACGGTCCACGGTAGTCGATGAGTTCCGGCCAATGCTTCATTTGCCGGACGGCCCGTCACGACGGCCGTTTTTTTGCGTCGAAGTTGTTCGGCGGTTACGCTACTCACTAGCACGGTTTCGCGTTGTGCATAGCCATTTTTACCTTCGTATAACGATTGAAATGTAGCGATTACGTCGTCGAGTGGGCATTCGATGTTTTGATCGGTCAGTAACGCTTGGGTTAACTTCCAATCATCATTGAATCCACCGCTATTACGCTTTTGCTGAATAGTGGCAGCACTCACCGCTTGACCACCTAAGCGAACGATCGTTTCGGCAACGCAGTTGTCATAGCTGTCACGTGTATCGATCAATACACCATCCATGTCGAGGCAAATTAGCTCGGGGTTTAACACCGACTCGAGTGCCGACAGCAGTCGTGAACAATCGAGTGGGATCGTGATACGAACACAGCCACGCAGTTCAGCTTCGCTAAATACACGCACGCGAATATGTTGTTCACTCAACACCTGAGAGAGCAATTCGGCCTTTTTTTCGGAGAGCGGCAGCAAAATAAAATTGCCAGCACTGGCATTGACAGCAACGCCCAATGCCAGCAAGCGGCGACGAACCCGTTCAACGTTTTGTTGTATGGCTGCAACGTATTGGGCTTGGTCCTGTTGTGCGGCCTCACTCAACGCCGCTTGTGCCAGTTTCAAACTGATCGCTGACACATTGAACGGTGGCGTTAACGCGCGAATGGTATCGATCAACGCAGCGCATCCCATCAAGTAACCAACGCGCAATGCGGCCATACCATACACTTTGGAAAAACTGCGCAACACAATCACATTATCGAATTCGCGCGCGAGCAGGGCGCTGAAATCGGCTTGATTGAATTCAGCGTACGCGGCATCGAACAGCAGCCAACTACCGACACGTTGCGCTGCGCTGGCAATGCGACGGGCATCAGTCAATGAAATGACTTCACCGCTGGGATTGTTGGGGCTGGTCAGCGCGATCAATTGGTTTGACGTGATGGCGGCCACGAGCGCGTCGATATTCAAGCGTTGCTCACTGAGCGACGCGATGGTGGTCACGGCAATGTCGTTGCGCTGGGCGGTAACGCGATACATGCTGAATGCCGGCAAGGGCAGTAGTAGCGACCATTTCTTTTTGGCGATGGTACGCAAAACCAAATCAATGCCTTCGTCGCCGCCATTGGTCACCAGTAGTTGTTCTGCGCGCAATTCAAACCGACGCGCGAGTGTTTGTTCCAACGCGGAACGATCGGGATAGCGCCACAATGTCGACGCATCAATCTGGGCGAGTGCATCCGATAGCCATGCCGGTGAGCCATCCGATCGTTCGTTGAAATCGAGCTTTTGTTCGCGAGGCAATTCGATAAGCGCGTTCATGATTTAGATCACTTTACGGATCGGCATTTCGAGCACGTCGCTGGCTCCTGCTGCGATCAGTTTTGGCACCAGTTGTGGCACATCTTTTACCGGAACGGCGGCTTTGATCGAGAAGCCATTGGCATTGAATAATTGGGCGACGGTGGGTGAACGCATGGCGGGCAACATCGCGACGACAGCATCCAATCGTTCGGGTGCACAATTCATTTCAAGCAATACACGCGAACGGCCTTGCAACACGCCATTCATTAACAACAACAAATTGTCGATCACGGCTTTTTTGGCGGGATCGCGCAAGGCTTGCGGATTCGCGATAAAGCGCGTCGTACTTTCCAGTACGGTGCCGACAACTTTCAAACGATTGGCTGTTAAGGTGGCGCCCGTGGCGGTGTTGTCGACGATCAAATCGGCATCTTCTGGCGGGAATACTTCGGTGGCGCCATACGAACGCACGAACGTGAAGTTGTAGCCCTCGCGTTGTAAAAATTGTGTTGTCAGATTTTGATATTCCGACACGGCGATAATACGACGTTTCTTCAATTCTTCGATGTCACTGTCTTCGGGCACAGCGGCAACGATCCGCACCGGATCAAAGCCTAAATCGAGCAAGGTTTCGACTTCGGCGCCTTGTTCCAAAATCCAGTCGTAGCCAGCAAAACCGACATCGTGTTGACCCAATGCGAGCAGCGGCGGAATGTTTTGGCTTTTCAGCAATTTGACTTCAATTTCGGGCATTGAGGCGAGTGGACGATAGCTGCGCTCAACGCCTGACAAACGCAAACCGCATTCGGCCAATATTTCGGCCACTCGCTCGTATATGCGGCCTTTGGGGATCACTAAACGCAGTGCCATTTTGTAAGTCCTCGGTTCAAGTAGAAATCATGAAAAACGAAAAACCCCGTTGGCGGAAGGCTCAACGGGGTTTTGATAAAGGCTGTCAGCAAATGGCCATTACCGCCGTCGTCCCTCCGGGAGTCGGAAATGATGATGGTGGTGATGGTGCATTGCGAAACGCATGGCTAACTCCAAAAACGTTGGGCGCAGGTTAAAAGTCGGCGTCCAGACTTGTCAACAAAAAAATATACAAGATAGATTAACGCTATGAATATAAAGGGATAGTAAATGTTATATGACCAGTTCGGCAAATCCTCGACGGACGTCTGGCCGTTCGCGTACCATTGCCCTTACGCCGCGTTTACCAAACCTTTTTCAGGAATTACCGTGATCGAAATCCAACCGTCCGGCGCCCTGTCCGGTCGGATAGTGGTGCCTGGTTCCAAATACCAAGCCAACCGGGCCCTCATTCTGGCGGCGCTTTCCCAACAACCCTCTGTTATTCACCCTGTGCCGGATAACGACGATATTTTTCGCGTACAGGAAGGCTTGCGTGCGCTCGGTGCGCAGGTCCAAAAAACAGGCGATCAGGTCGCCATCACACCGTTTCAACACGCTTCTTCAATGCAATCGGCAACGCTCTTTGCGGGTGCCAGCGGCACTTTTGCGCGATTCGCACTGGCCTTAGCCAGCATCGGCAGTACACCAATAACAATTGATGGCACTGCGCGGCTACGCGAACGACCGATGAGCGATTTGGCGCACGCTCTGCGGGCATTGGGCGCTAAGGTTGAAGGCAATAATGATGCGTTGCCATTGACAGTGACTGGTCCATTACGCGGTGGTCGTTGTGAATTACCAGGCCATATTTCGAGTCAATTTGTCAGCGCGTTATTGATGGTCGCACCGTTTGCTCAAACCGATATCGAGATTGTGCTGACGTCAACGCTGGTGTCGCGTAATTATGTCGATATGACAATCACAATGATGCGCGCATTGGGCGTTGAGGTGCGTGTGACCGAAAACGGTTTTTCGGTGCAGGCTGGTCAGCGCTACCGTGGCGGTGACATCAAACTCGAAGCCGATCCCTGTAGTGCGTCTTATTTAATGGCGGCCGCCGCTTTGACGGGGGGGGACATTACGTTGCCGGGATTTAATTTTGATTCCGTGCAAGGTGAAGCACAGTTTTGGCGTGTGCTGGAAAAAATGGGCGTGACAATTGACCGCTGCGAAGACGGTGTTCGTGTGCGCGGGCCGGCACAAGCGTTGCGCGGTGTTGATGTTGATATGGGCGATTTGCCGGACGTTGTGCAAACGCTCGCCATTTTGGCTGCACACGCTGACGGTGTTACGCGAATTCGCAATATCGGCCATCTGGTGCACAAAGAATCGAATCGCATTTTTGATACGGCGATGGAGCTGAAAAAAATGGGCATCCATGTCGAAGCAAGCGCTGACGCTTTAATCATTGTTGGTGGCAAACCGAACGGTGCATTGATTGAAACGCATCACGATCATCGCATGGGTATGAGCTTTGCGATTGCCGGTTTGAAAACGCCCGGCATCAAAATAGATGATGAAACGGTCGTCAACAAATCGTTCCCGCAGTTCTGGCAGGCATTGCAATCACTCGGTGTCAACATGCATCGATCGGAGACTGTGTAATGGCTGGCGATCGTTTAGGTGAATTGTTTCGCTTGGTCAGTTTTGGTGAATCACATGGCCCGGCCGTTGGTGTCGTGCTTGAGGGCTGTCCACCGCGATTGACGATTGACGAAAAAGACATTCAGCAGCAACTGGATCGTCGTCGACCAGGACAAAGCAGTATTTCGACACAACGTAAAGAGCCGGATACGTTAGAGATTTTATCGGGCGTATTGAACGGGCAAAGTACCGGTGCACCAATTGCGATGATTATCCGCAACACCGATCAGCGTTCACATGATTACGACGAAATGTCGCAACTGTTTCGCCCCAGTCATGCTGATTTCACCTATCAACAAAAATACGGCATCCGCGATGTTGCTGGTGGTGGTCGCAGTTCGGCACGCATAACCGCCGGCTGGGTGGCGGCCGGTGCCATTGCACAACGATTGCTGCGCGAACGTTTTGGTGTGCACATTTATTCATATGTGCGATCGGTTGGTGATGTGTGTTTGCCGCTGAGTTGGGAACACGTAGACGCCAGCGTTATTGACAACAATATTGTGCGTTGCCCCCACACAGAAACCGCAACGGCTATGCAAACCTTAATCGAACAAACGCGCAAAGCAGGCGATTCTATCGGTGGTGTCATCGAATGTGTTGTGCGCGGTGTACCGGTAGGGTGGGGCGAGCCAGTATTCGACAAATTGGAAGCGGATCTGGCGAAAGCGATGCTGGCCATCAACGCTACGAAAGGTTTTGAAATCGGTTCTGGTTTTGACGGCACACGGTTGACTGGTTCACAGCACAATGATGCGTTTTTTAATGACAACGGCGTTATTCGTACGCGCAGCAATCACCATGGCGGAGTGTTGGGCGGCATTAGCTCTGGCATGCCTTTGGTGTTTCGTGTTGCATTCAAACCGACGGCAACGATTGCACAATTGCAAAAAACCGTGACGATCAACGGTGATGAAGTGGAATTTCGTGGTCGCGGTCGCCATGACCCCTGTGTATTACCGCGTGCCGTACCCATCGTTGATGCAATGACGGCGATGGTGCTGGCTGATCACGCGTTACGCGCGCAGGCGCTGCATGGCGACTAAAGTATTTAGCTGCGACAGCGCTGCTGAAGCGCATTTTATTTGCGGCTTATTGCACGCTGAGGCGATTAAAGCGGAAGTGCGTGGCGATGCGCTGGTTTCCGCGGCCGGTGTTTTGCCGATTTTTGGCGGCGCCGAAGCAACCGTGTGGATTGACGACGATTCACAAATGCAGCGCGCCGAAACCATCATCGCCGCGCGACAACAAAAAGTTATCGGCGAAAACTGGCAATGCCCACATTGCCATGAAATGCTGGAACCGCAATTTACCGCGTGTTGGCGCTGCCAGCAGTGAAAAGCTGTCGCTTACTTTTACCGCTGTTCCGAAATGTCGATTGCACTTGAATGGATTTATTTTTCTTCAAAATCAATTTAAAAAATTAATACGAATCACATCAAAAACACTAAGTGCATGAAGCAAAACAAAACAGCTTTATTAAGCCTAATTTGGTCTGCAACTTTGCACTTTGCGCCCGTGATTTGTCACGTTTTGAATCGCTTCACCAACGAGTTCAACGCTTCAACCACTTCGTGCAGCTGTGCTTCCGAACGTGCGGTCGATTCGGCCGCTTGCAATGTGCGTTCATGGGCCGTGTGGATACCGACGACGTTGCGGTCGATTTCATGCATCGTGGCGGTTTGTTCTTCGGTGGCTGTTGCAATTTGCGTGTTCATATCAGCGATGTGAACAATCGCGTCCGAGATCGCATTGAATGAAGTGCCGGCGGCATTTGCAGTTTGAACACTGTCTTCGGCGCGTTCACGACCATCGCGCATGGCGTGCACGGCCGATTTGGTTTTGCTTTGCAGTTGTTCGATCATCGTTTGAATTTCGCCGGTGGACTCTTGCGTGCGTCGTGCCAGTACACGCACTTCATCGGCAACGACGGCAAACCCTCGCCCTTGCTCTCCAGCCCGCGCGGCTTCAATTGCGGCATTTAGCGCTAATAAGTTGGTTTGATCGGCGATATTGCGGATGACATCCAAAATCGCGCCGATGCTGCCTGTATGCTTTTCCAGTTCAGCGATAACTTCGGTCGCGCGTGACACTTCTTCCGCCAGGCGTTGTGTGGAATTGGTGGCATCACCCACGCGTGACAAACCGGTGCTGGCCTCACGTTTGGTTTCGGCCACTTTGTGTGACGCTTGCGCCGCACTTTGGGCCACATGCTGGCTGGTAACGGTCATTTCATTCAACGCGGCGACCAAACTGGTCAGTTCATCTTCTTGTCGTTTCAGCGGTGCTTGCAGATCTTGAAACGCTTGACCGGCCATTTGTGCCGAGGAAGCCAATTGCGACGACACCTGCACAAGTTCGACAATAATACGGCGGATATTGTCGATAAATTGATTCATCGCAGTGGCGAGCTGACCGAGTTCATCGTTCGAGCGGAAATCGACGCGTTTGGTCAAGTCGCCATCACCTTCGGCGATGTCGCGCACACGCGCGAGAATCGCATCAATTGGTGTCGTAACGAGTTTCGAAATAATGGTGCCGATCGCGATCTGCAATATCACCAGCAGCACAATCATTTGCACAATGACGGTAATGATTTTGTTGCGCAGCTGCGCTTTGACGCTCTCGTCATTGATGAAAATAGTGGCTTTGCCAACCGAGTTTTCCTGGTTGTTTTCGACCAGCACCAATTTGACATCCTGACTGATGAAATCACCGGTTGGGGCGCTGCGAATGTCTTGTGTTTTGCCTTCGCCTTCACTGTGCAAACCGAACACCAACTGATTGTTGGCATCGGTAACGATGACGGCGCTGAGATTGGGATTGGCTAATTCGGCCACGACAAAGGCTTTGGCGGTGTCGACTGAAAAATCCCATAACGGTTTCGGTAAACTGGTTTTCAGTCGTGCGCTGATTTGCGTGGTTTGTTGATCGAGATCGCGCACCAGTTGTTGATGGGCGCGGTAATAATCGATGATGCCAAAGACAACCAATGTGGCGGCGACGATGACGGCAGCGCTTGTATTTATTTTGCCTCGTAAGCTAGCCATACCCATTCCATTGCTGTGGGACCTAGCTTAAAGCGTAGTCATTTCCCCTTGATTTTCCACGGGCTTGCTGTCGGGATTCGTTATCGCAAGCATTGATTCACGGCAATCGCCGGCCAACCATGACGCCAAGGCAAAAAATTGCCACCGTCAGGATCAGTTCGACGAAGGGCCACAGCCAGTGCCCCTGTGGATTGGCAAGGCTAACCACGGCATGTGTGAAATACAGCAGCATCAGCAACAGATAAAACACCAAGCCGTTTCGATACGGCTGATACAACACGCGACTGAACAGCAGCAGTGGCAACGTCGACGCTGCCATCAATACGATGTGGCTGGCTACTGGCGAGGGCTCGCGCCAATGCCAGATGACGAGCAGGACGATTAATGCGGCGTGCAGGGCAAACAATGATTTTTTCATTTCTTCAATTGCCGAGCTGTGTGAGCGAGACGTTGCCCCAATGCAAAACACAGGTGCAGTTCATCATCGGACAGTGGCTGATCATGTTGCGGTCCCGACCAATGGCTGGCGCCATAAGGGCTGCCCCCCGTGCGGGTTGATGACAAGCGAGCTTCGGTGTAAGGCAAGCCCAGTAGCAACATGCCGTGATGAAGCAACGGTAACATCATCGACAGCAACGTGGATTCTTGCCCGCCGTGCAAAGTACCGGTCGACGTAAACACGGCGCCAGGTTTTCCGACCAATGACCCCGAGATCCATTCGGCGCTGGTGTTATCCCAAAACGCTTTCATCGGCGCCGCCATATTGCCGAAACGTGTCGGACTGCCGAGTGCAATTCCATCACACTGTTTTAAATCATCGAGCGAGCAATAGGGCGCACCGCTGTCAGGTACTGCGGCGGCCGCTGGCGCCGTAATCGCTTGTAAACGCGGTACGGTGCGCACGACGGCCTCGCAATCTTCCACCGCATCGACACCGCGTGCGATATGTCGGGCCATGTCGGCTGTGTGGCCGTGAGCACTGTAATACAGCACTAAGATCTGGATGTGAGCCATGGCAACAACACCTCGGTTGGTCGTGCAATTATGGCGCGTTTGCCATCGCTAATCAGGGGACGTTCAAGCAGGACTGGATGATTCGCAATAGCGTTCAAAATCTGTTCATTGTCGATGTCGGGACGATCCAATTGCAACTGTTGATACAGTTCTTCTTTAGTGCGCAGCAAGAGGCGAGCATCACCCCCCAGTTGTTGCAGCACACGTTGCAATGTCGCTAGGGTGGGTGGTTGCTTCAGATAGTCGATAATTTCGATGCTGGCGTTTTGCGCCTGCAGTAGCGACAATGCGTCGCGCGATTTTGAGCAACGCGGATTGTGATAAATCGTGTAGTGCACAGTATTTGATGATGTTGTAACGGTGTGGGGACAGTGTAATGGAAAATCAGGGGCGATGGTTGTGGGGCTTCAGCCGCTTTGCGCTGCAGCGCTATCGCCACGATCGCTGTCAAGCTGTTGCGGCCAATTTGACGTTGACCAGTTTGTTCGCTTTGGTGCCTTTGATGACGTTGATGGTCAGCGTCTTCAAATTATTGCCCGGCATGAAATCGGCGCGTCGCGAACTCAATGACTTTTTGTTTGAACATTTTTTCCCGGGTTCCGGTGAAGCGGTGCAAACCTATGTGATGCAATTTGTCACGCGCGCCGAAAACATGAAGCTGGCCGGCTCCATTGCGCTGATTGTGTCAGCGTTATGGTTGATGAATACGATCGATCGCGCGTTTAATTCCATATGGGCAACACGATCACGCGCCCGAGTGGGGCGCAAATTTGTTTTTTATTGGTCGGTGTTAACATTGGGGCCGTTATTATTGGGTTTGTCGATCGTTGTCAGCTCGTATTTTGGTTCATTGCCCTATTTGCGCGGTGCCGCCGAACTGGCACGCAGTTCACTGGTCGACTTTTTGCCGTTTGCACTGACCGTGCTTGGCCTCGTCGTGTTGTATTCGTGGTTGCCAAATCGGCGCGTCAGACCCTTGCACGCGTGGATCTCGGCCGTGTTGGCGGCGGTGTTGTTTGAATTGGCCAAGTGGGGCTTCGGTATTTTTCTCGCCGAATTTCCCACCTATCAAAAGATCTTCGGTGCTGTCGCCTTTTTACCGATCATGGTGATCTGGGTGTACCTGTCATGGACCGTTGTGCTGCTTGGCGCTGAAGTGTGCCACGCACTGGGGATTTATCGCCTAACTGGCTTTGGTATTCGCGATCCCTTTTTGCTGGCGGTCGACATGCTGCAAAAAGTGTCGGCACGCCAACGCAAAATGCATCGCATCACTGCCGAAGAATTACTGGCGCAAACCGGTAATGAACACGCACCGGATATTCTGGCGACACTTGAACAAAAAGGCTTTGTTGGGCGCGTGCGTGAAGAAGAATTGGTGATTGCGTATTCGGGTGATACGCTCGATTTTGCCACGCTGTATTTGAACTTGCCATGGCGTCTACCGAGCGCCGAAGACGCCAGTCGCGAGCTTGGCGAAAAACACCCATTGGTGCCGCTGTTGGTGATGGCCGAAGATTCATTATGCCGCGAATTAGCGCAACCTTTATCACGATCGTTGTTATCGCATGACTGAGAAGGAGATTGGTTGCCAGTTTTTAGTTGTCAGTTTTAAACAAAAAATTCAGTCAATTTCTGACAACCGACAACCGACAACCGACAACCGACAACTGACAACGACTTTTAATGATCACCCGGCAACGGCACATTATCCAATGACACATTGGTTTCGCCACTTTGTACGGGTTCTTCTTCTTCTTCGTGAATATACACTTGATAAAAATAACGCTCGATGAGCGGTGTTGCTTCGACGCGCATCCGTGCACGCACTGATAACGTTTCCAAGCCAATTTGCAGTACTAGTGGGCGGCCGTCCTGATACAAACCGCGTTGTGACACCACCGTTGGGCTCGACAAACCGTGCATTTCTTCGCCGGATATCAGCAGCGCTGGTTGCCAAGAGGTTTCGATGCGATTGCCTTTGCGAGCGCGAATCATCACCGCCTGCACTTCACCTTTGATGTACTGCAAACCCAGCGATGTGCCTTTGCGTTTGTCTCCGCGCAGCCAACGCACCAGCCCCAATTGCCAGCGCGAGCTCGGTTTGCCATCAATGTATTCACGCAGGGCAGCCAATTGCCCGATGCGCAGTTGTTCAACGCTGTGAAAATGTTGCGCAATACACATACCGCCGTCGGAAGCATTGACGGCATCCCAACGTAACTGGCCGGCTTGTTCGCCGAGCATGGCGGCAATGGTTTCACGATTGCCTTCGCGCATTTCGGGGCTAGCGTTGGGGGATAGCGGATCTTGCGCCATCATCACAGCGTGGATCTTGTTCAGGTTCCAAACGACGTCCAACTGATTGATAATCGGGTAGCGTGGCGCAATGCGCTCGACGCGAAAATCCCAATGCGATTGCATGCGCTGCAGCAGGTTATTGGCATCAGATTCGGTGATGCCGGGATAAAAACCGGGTTGTGGCAGCTTGTGTTCTTGTTCAAGTTGTTCGATGAATTGGCCGATTTTGCCGGTCAACTCCTGCGTGATCAGCAGGCGCAGATTGGGATCTTCCGGATCTTCGAGCGCATTGACGCCGTAATTGGGTTTGTTTTCGCTGGCCAAATCAACCACAAAACAGCTGCGTTTGGTGAAGTCGTCGGCATCGTCGCTTAGACGAGCCAAGCCGCCCCAGTGACCGAGAAACTTGTGCATTTCCCAGTGTTCGCCACGATCCATCTGATAGGGATTGGCCAGCGCGATCAAACAGACGCGGACATAACTGTCGTCTACCGATGGCAGACAATGGCGATAGCCTTCCTCCAACGACTCCATCTGATCGAGTTCATTGCGTGCGGCATAACCATAAATCGCATTCAACTCACGCCAGACATATACCGGGATCGGCGAATAGGTTTCGTAGTGTTCCAGCAAAATGATGCCAAGATAATGCGTAGCCAAGTTCAGCGCTTTGGCCAGTGGCTTGTCCTTTTTGCTCCAGAACGAACGCTTCTCGATGGTCTCGGTGACCAGCAATTTATAGGCAAACGCCATCTCGCGGGTCAGCAGCTGCAGTTCGTCGCTTTCGTTACGGCTGGCAAATTGCTGGCCACGTGGACGCATCATGATGCGCGGACGATAATAGTCGCTGATTAATTCGTAGGTGTGGTCAAACAGCGCATTGAGTTCGGCGCGCTGACTGTGGCTCATCTCGGATCGATTAAGGCTGGCGATGGCTTGGCTGACCTGCGGAACTGTTCGGCGCATATCGCCATAGGGGAGGGCTTCCAGCCAGTGCTTCAGTTGATCGGGTCGCGTCTCGACCAACAAGTGTTGACCTTGTTGTTGGGCGGGATAAGTCAGGCGAAGTGAGTCCATCAGGGCACGTGCTTCCGGTCGTTTCATTCATCCATGGTTTCACGTTACTTTACGGGTATCGGCACCGAATAACAATGTGCGGAGTACGGGAAGGCAGCGTAAGCCATTGATCGAATTGCTGAATGATGCGCTGCAACAGGCTATGCTGTACGGCATTCGCTCTTTAGCATACATCATTATCAGGCGGATTGATTAAAGCTTAGTCAGTTCAAAAATAAATGCGAGTTAACATGAAAAATGTGTAACAACATCGCAAAATCATTGGAGTTTTATCGCATAATCGCTGGCCTTCGTCAGGGCGAGGCCGACACCGGGTCGCGCCGTTTCGCCCATTCGAATTCAGAAGTGCCGGTCAAAGGGTCCGGAATAAGGGAGTTAATATGAACAAGCGTATCGGTTTTTGGTTGGTGTCTTTGGCCGTTGTTGTATTGATTGGCCAGCCGTTGTGGGCACAAGAAGAAAGCCCGGCGACACCCAACGCAGGCGCCGCCGCAACCGATGAACTCGAAGCCTTAAAAAAAGAAGTGCTGGAGCTCAATCGCGATCTGTTTATTCTCGAAGAAGATTTGCTGTTTCCTGCCTCAACACAAATCGCCGTTTTCGTGTCTTTGGATATCGGTCGCTATTTCCGTCCTGATGCCGTCAAGCTCAGCATTGATGGCAAACAAGTCAATAATCATCTTTATACCGATCGCGATGTCAGCGCGTTAAAACGCGGTGGTGTGCAACGTCTTTACATTGGCAATTTGAGCGCTGGTCAACATGAGTTGGTGGCGTTGTTCACCGGTGTCGGCCCCGAAAATCGTGAATTCACGCGTGCCACCAGCATCAGTTTTGTCAAAGAAACCGGCGCCAAATATGTCGAATTGCGCATCACCGATGACAGCGCCAAACAACAAGCCAATTTCGAAGTACGTCAATGGTAAAACGTTTGTTGTTGTCCACGCTTTGCGTGGCGTGCTGCTCGGCATGGGCAGCCGAAACACCTGAAGCCGGAGACTTTGACTGGAACGCTCCTGTCAACGTCAAGACCTTGCCGTATGGCAACGTGTTGTTCGAGTATTATCGCGGCAATACATTTGAATCCATTCGTGCATTGCAGGTTGCCGAGAAACAGCAAAAACTGGGACCTCATCAGCGCGAAGCTCAAGCTTTACTCGGCAGTATGCAGCTCAGTTATGGACTGCTCGCCGAATCAGAAAAAGTACTGACCGGTGCAATGAAAGATAAGTTGCCGCCCGCCGTCAAAGAACAAGTTTTATTAAGTCTTGCGCGCATTCGTTATCGCGCCGGTGATGACGATGCGGCATTGTCGCGATTGACCAGTTTGCCGACGATCAGCAACCCGGTGTTGCGTGACGATGCGGCGTTGATGCAAGCGAATATCTATTTGCGTCAAAAAAATTCCGCCGATGCGGCACGCGTGTTAAACAACGTGGCGGCCGACAGTTCAGCTTATCGTTACGCCTTGTTCAATTTAGGGGTTGCGCAGCTGCAATTGCAGCAAATGGAAAATTCGTCGGCGACGTTTGCCAAATTGTTGGCGATGCCCAGTCAACAAGAAAATGACAAAGCCTTGCGCGATCGTACGTTGCTGGCCCAAGGTTACGACTGGCTGCGCAAACAACAATTGGATAACGCGCTGACCACATTGCGCCAAGTTCGTTTAAACGGACCTTACGCCAACAACGCAATGTTGGGGTTGGGCTGGGCTTATGCGCGCAATAATCAATACAACGAAGCGATTGCGCCCTGGCAATTTTTGGCCGAACGCCAAAGCAGCGATCTGGCCGTGCAGGAGGGCCGTTTAGCGTTGCCATATGCCTATCAACAAATGCAGGCGTTGGCCGAATCGTTAACGGCGTATACCAATGCATTGGCGTCATTCGATCAGGAAATTGCTCAACTCGATGCGGCGCTGACTTCGTTACGCGATGGTGAAACATTGAAATCGTTGATGGCTCGTTTACCCGATCGCCGCGATACCGCTCACACAGACGATGTTGTGCTGGTGCGTGAAGGTGAATCAGTTTATTTGGGGCGCGTGCTGACGAGTCATGAATTCAATGCCAGTTTCCATCGTTATCAAGCGCTGAGCAAGTTGCGTGACAACATGGCGGATTGGCAACGTCGTTTGCCGGTTTATCAGGACATGTTGGTCAATCATCAAAAACGATTTGAAGAGCGTATGCCGCAGGTTGATGCGCGCTTGGCCGCGATTGATATCGCGACCCAGGGTGAGCGCATTAATCGTTTGCGTGAAACCGTTGCAGCGGCCAAACAAGAACAGAATTGGTCTTTGTTGCTGAACGAGAAAGAGCGCGGTATTCAAGCTCGTTTGGATCGTGTCCAAGCCAAGATTGAACGCATTGCCCGAGAGCAACCGTTGCCGCCCAATGTGGCGGAAAAATACCAGATGATGCGCGGACTGTTTTTGTTTGAAGTCGCGCGTGAGTCAGCCGATCGTCAATGGCAAATGCAACGTGAATTGCGCGATGCCGAAGCGGCATTGCGTCAGTTGAATGCGCAGCGTGCGCGTTTGTTAACGGCGCGTGAAGTCGCGGCACATCGCTTTGGTGACTATCAAAATAAAATCGACGCAATGCAACAACGGGTAGCGTTGTTTGCTGGGCGCACCGAAACCGGTTTGGCTCATGAAGAAAAACGTATTACCCAGATTGCTGAAAATGAGTTGCTGCGTTGGCGCAAACAATTGGTGGATTACCGTTATCAAGCGCAGTTGGCTGTGGCGCGAATGCAAGATCGCGCCAGTCGTGGAGATACGCCATGATTAAACGCCAGCTCACGTTAAGTGCATTAGCGCTTGCATTAGCCGCTTGCAGCAGCATAGGTACCAACGATGATCCAAATCGTGAACCGACGCTGGGCGATATTGCGGCGCGTGGTGAACCGTTAAAGCCGAGCAAACTGCCACCACTCAAACCCGATCAAGCGATTGGCAGTTATGAAAAATTGCTGAAGGAATCGCAAGAGGCTAATGTTCGTGCTGAATCATTGCGACGTCTTGCCGATTTAACATTGCGCAATGCTGAACAGCGCATGGTGTTGGAAGCGGACGAAAGCACCGAAGAGCTGTCGCCAGCGCAAAAAGCCGCGACATTTGACAAAGCGGTCGCGTTGTATCAGCAGTTGTTGCAAGAGTTTCCGAATTACAAGAATCGCGCGGCGGTGCAGTACCAACTGGCTAAGGCCTTTGATCTGATGGCCGAACGTGAAGCGTCGCTCAATGCATTGGCGACGCTGGCGCAAGATTTTCCGGGCGACACCCAATTTGCTGAGGCGCAATTCCGTCGTGGCGAAGCGATGTTTGTTGAACGCAAATGGGTCGATGCTGATGCGGCCTATTCCGCCGTGTTGGCGATGGGCGAGGGCAGCGGCTTTTACGATCAAAGCCTTTACAAACGAGGTTGGACACGATTCAAACAATCGCGTTATGACAACGCTTTGCAAGACTTTTTTCCGTTAATTGAGCGTTTGCAAAAACGTATTGAAGCAGCCCCAGATCACGATAAACAAGTACAGGAACTTTCCGGCGATACGTACCGCGTTGTGGCATTGTCGTTTTCATATATTGATGGTCCGCGCAGCGTTGAAGAGTGGTTTGCTGAGCACGGTCATCAAGCCTATGAACCGGAAGTGTATCGCGGTTTGGCCACGTTGTATTTGCAACAAGAACGCTATAAAGACGCCGCTGATACGTATCAAAGTTTTGTCAATCACAATCGTTTTCATGATGAAGCGCCAGCCTTTGAAACGGCGGTGATTGAAACCTATCAAAAAGGCAATTTCCCCAGCTTGGTGTTGCCGGCCAAAGAGGCGTTTGCCGAGCATTACGGTCGCAACAGCGAATACTGGAAACAGCAGCAGCAACGTCGCACGGCGATCACGCAGCTATTGCCACAATTGCAGACGCATATTCGTGACGTCGCTCAGCACTATCATGCCTTGGCGCAAAAATCGAAAGACGCTACCGAGTTCAGAACGGCGGCGCGTTGGTATCGTGAATTTTTAGAAACGTTCCCGAATGAAGCCGACACGCCCAAATTGCATTTCCTGATGTCGGAAGCGCTGTTTGATGCCAACGATTTGCCTACCGCCGCGCAGGAATTCGAAAAAGTCGCTTACGACTATCCGCCGCATGAAAAGAGTGAAGCGGCCGGTTATGCGGCGCTGGTGTCGTATCAGAATTTGATTCGTGGTGTTGATGCCGCTGCTGCACCAGCGGCGGTGAAAGCCGAAGAGAAAGTGGCGAAGTCAGCCAAAGATAAAAAAGACGTTAAACCCGTCGTCTATCCGGCAGCCAAAGTGAATGCGTGGCGCAAACCGGCGATCGTGTCGGGAACCCGATACGCAACGACATTTGCGCAAAACGAAAAAGCGCCTGGCGTGCTGAGTTCGGTAATTAATTGGCAAATTGCTGAGAACGATATTCCCGGCGCCATTGCGAGCGCTCGCACGTTGATCAACTTGCCACAAACCAATGATGTACAACGACGCGAAGCGCGTATTGTCGTCGCCAACGGTGAATTTGATTTGGGCAATTTCGCCGCAGCGGAACTGGCATACGGTGATGCGTTGGCGGCGGGAGGGCTTGATCCGAAAGTGGCCGCCACATTCCGCGAGCGTCGTGCGATTGCCGTTTATAAACAAGCGGAAATGGCGGCGCAACAAGGTGATAAACGCGCGGCGGTGCAACAGTATTTGCGTTTAGCGCAAGTTGAACCAAATGCCCCCGTACGTGCCAATGCCGAATACGACGCGGCAGCGTTGCTGTTGGAGTTGGAAGATTGGAGCAGCGCCATTGCCGTGCTCGAAAGTTTCCGTCGTAATTTTGCTACGCATCAATTGGCGGCCGGTGTCACCGAAAAGTTGGCGTTCGCGTATGAAAAGAACAGCCAATGGGGCAAGGCCGCCGATGAATACACGCGTATAGCCAACGCCACCAAAGATCTGCAGCTTGAACGGGATAGTTTGTGGCACGCGGCCGCGTTGTATGAAAAAGGCGGCGAGCGTGACAAAACGATTACGGCTTACCGTAATTTCATTACTCGCTTTGACAAACCGTACGCCCAGACACAAGAAGCCCGAATCGCGTTGATCAAAATTTATGGCGATCTCAACGACGCCGAGAAACGCGATTTTTGGCGTCGTGAATTGATCAAAGCGCACGGCGCAGAAAAAGGCGATAAGCCAGCCAATATTACTTACCGCGTTGCCGAAGCCTCGTTCGCGTTGGCTGAGCCGTTATTTACGGCCTATGAGCAGATCCCGTTGAAGTTGCCATTGAACAAATCGATCAAGGCCAAACGAGATGCAATGCAGAAAGCCATGAAAGCGTATGAAGATGTCGCTCGTTATTCGATTGCGGAATTTACAGTTGCATCCAATTACAAGATGGGCGAGCTTTATCGTCAGTTGGCGGAAGGGTTGATGAAATCGGAGCGACCGAAAGGCCTCGATCAGGATGCATTGGACGAATACGATTTGCTGCTTGAAGAGCAATCGACACCGTTCGAAGACAAAGCCATTGAGATTTTTGAATCGACGATGGCGTTTACCAAAAATGGCATTTACAACAGCTGGATTGATAAAACGTTGGCGTCGTTAGCCAAAGTAAATCCGGCCCGTTATGGCAAAACAGAATATGTTGAAAAATCTTTCCAGTAACGTTGGCGCGTTAATGTTGGTGGTGCTGGCTGGTTGCTCAACCGCGCCAGTGACCACCACAGCACCGGCGGTTGAGACACCGATAGCCAAAACCGAAGCGGCGGCAGTACCGCCCGCGACTGCGGCAGCCACAACAACGTCTACAACAGAGGCCTCGACAACGGGCGTTGCGGTTGCTCCGACTGTTGTGGCTAAACCGGTAGTAGTGTTGGCAAGCCAGCTACAGGGCAAATTCAATGACGGCGTTGCCGCATTGGATGCCGGGCAATACGAGCGTGCGTTGCAATCGTTTGCAGCCATTCAAATCGCCCAACCGGATTTTCCGCCAGCCTATTTGAACGCCGCATTGGCCGAACGTGGACGTGGCAAATTGGATGCCGCCCGCACCCATCTCGACGCCGCTGTGGCAGCGGGAATCAAAGATGCGCGCGTTTATGCGCTGACTGGTTTGATCGAACGTGAACGCGGTCAATTTGCCGCCGCCAAAAGCGCTTATGAAGATGCGATCAAAACTGATGCGGCCTATGCTCCGGCCTATCGCAATTTAGCGGTGCTGGCCGATTTGTATCTGCACGATGCGGCACTGGCCTATCACAATATGGAAAAGTACGTGCAAATGACACCGGATGATAAACAGGCCAGTGGTTGGTTAGCTGAATTAAAACGACGTGCTGGCGTGAAGACGGAGACTGCGCAATGAAATCGTGTTGCTTGTTGCTTTCGCTGCTATGTTTAGCACCTGTTGCCATCGCTGCTGAAGCTGAAAAAGACAAACCGGCCAATGCTTCGTCTGCCACCAAACCCGCTTCGGGCGGCTTGGGGATCAACATTACCGGTAATTTAGAAGCACCCAAAGTGCTTTATATCTTGCCGTGGAAAACCGTCGAAGAAGGCGCGCCTGATCCGTATGTCAGCGGTATTATTGAAGAAGTTTTCGCACCGGTTGATCCGGTCGAGTTTGAGCGTTCTGTGCAATGGCACGCGCTTGGTCAATCCGTTGCCAAAGATCCTGCGGCAACAAAATAAGTGTTTTTAAGTTTTTTATTGAGCATTAACAAATCATTGAGGTGCAGCGATGTCAGGTTTAGTCAAGTTTTTCCAGGATGGCGGATTCTGGATGTATCCAATCGCATTGGTGATGACCATTGGTATCGCGATTGCCATTGAACGTTTCATTTATTTGACACGCGAACGCACACGCAACCAATCGATTTGGAATGCGATGTTGCCAGCGCTCAATGCCGGTGATTTCAAACGTGCGCACGATTTGGCGACACAATCCAATGCCGCGTTGGGGCGCATGTTGGCCTACGGTATGGCACGTATCGGTCAGGGTCGTCGTGCTGAAGATTTGGAAATGGCGTTGGAAGAAGGTTTGATGGAAATTTTGCCACGCCTCGAAAAACGTACCGGCTACGTTTCAATGTTTGCCAACGTCGCTACGTTGCTGGGTTTGCTCGGAACGATCGTCGGTTTGATCGACGCCTTCGGTGCGATTGCCAGCGCCAACCCCTCTGAAAAAGCCGCGTTGTTGTCGAACTCAATTGCGGTGGCGATGAACACCACAGCGTTTGGTTTGATCGCAGCCATTCCGTTATTGATGGTGTTCAGCTATCTGCAATCACAAACGTCCGAGATTGTCGATAGCCTTGAAATGGCGGCCGTCAAATTCACCAACCTCGTTCGCAAAGTGCAACAAGAACGCGAAATCGCCGCCGCTCGCGCGCAAGCTCAACGTCCGGCTTAAGTCGCAGGAGCAGTTTCCATGTTGCATCGGCGCATACGCAAACGCCACGCTTCCGGCGATCTGGACATGACATCGTTCATGAACCTGATGGTCGTGCTCGTGCCGTTTTTGCTGGCGACGGCGGTGTTTTCTCGCATGTCGATTCTCGACATGAATTTGCCCGGTGGCGGAGAGTCTGCCGGCGAAAACACACCCCCGCCGTTGGTGCTGGAAATTACGATTCGACCCGATCAAATTGAAGTGGGCGATCGCAATTCCGGCTTGATGAAAGAATTACCGCAAATCAAAGGTGTACACGATTACACCGGGTTGAATGAATATCTGAAACAAGTCAAAGAGCGTTTCCCTGATATCACTGAAGCGACCATTTTGGCAGAAGAAAAAACACCGTACGACGATATCGTGCAAACGATGGATTCGGTGCGTGTGCAACAAGTCCAGCAAAACAAAGAATGGGTTCAAATTGAATTGTTCCCTGAAATTTCGCTGGGCGGAGCCGTGCCTGATCCGCGCGCCAACATGCCTGCCGCAGGAGGTGCGCCATGAAGTCGTCACATCGCGCCAAACGCATGGCTCGCCATCACAAACGCTTCGGTGCAGTCAGTTTGAGTCTGACGTCGATGATGGATATTTTCACCATTCTGGTGTTTTTCCTGCTCGTTAACCAAGGCGCTGAAACACAGTTGCCATCAAATGAATCGATCAAGCTGCCGCAATCAACATCGGAGAAGTTTCCCGAAGATGCGTTGGTGGTGATGGTCAGTAAAGATGACATCATTGTGCAAGGTCGTCCGGTGATGAAAGCATCGGTTGCCGAAAATGGTGATGATGATTTGTTGAAACCGCTGACGGAAGAGCTGCAAGTGCAACGTCAGAATCGTATTGTCAGCAGCGCCGAAGAAAAAAATCCGGCGATCATCATGGGTGACAAACAGATCCCCTATCGCTTGTTGAAAAAGATCATGTACACGCTCGCTGATGCGCAGTACACCGATATTTCGCTCGCGGTTTTGAAGAAGGAGTAGCGCATGTCGACGATGATGCGTATTTCTCCTTTATTGCCCTGGGATCGTTTGCCGGAAGAAGAAGGGCGCTTTCGCAAGATCTTGATGAGCTTGCTGGTGTTTTTATTATTGTCCAGCATCATTGTCACGATCATCAAAGTGCCGGAACCGCCGCGCGTATTAAAACCCGCGTTGCCAGAGCGATTGGTGAAGTTGGTGGTTGAACAAAAAGAAGTTCCACCACCACCGCCACCGGTTGTGGTGCCAAAACCGGAAGAAAAACCACCGGAAGTGGCCGAGCAAAAACCGGAAGAAAAACCCAAGCCGATGGAAACCAAACCACAAGATCAACCGAAACCGGATGACAAACCGCAGGTTGATCCGGTGCGCAAAGAAAAGGCCAAAGCCGAGGCTCGCAAGCAATTCGCGGCCGCTGGTTTTGATGCATTGGCCGATCTGCGCGCTCAAACGGCACCGGCCGCAAAACCGGCAAGTGGTCAGCAATTGGTGACCAATGTGGCGCCTGCCGGCTACGGCGATTCACCTTCAGCACAACGCTCGTTGATCGCCGATCGCGCCAAAGCGGGCAGTGGTGGTGTGGTCACGGCGCGGGCAAGCAGTGATGCCGGTTCGGGCAGTGGCATCGCCGGTTCAGGCACGTCGCGTGTTGTCAGCGGGATTGGTGGCATTCAAACCGAAGATGTGGCGGGGCGTCCGGCATCAACGGCGGATAAACCCAATGCTGAAAAATCCGGTAAAGGTCGTCGCCCTGATGAAAACATTCAGCTGGCGTTTGATGGCGCCAAAGGTGCGTTGCAAGCGTTGTATCATCGCGGTTTGCGCAACAATCCGGATATGAAAGGTCGTGTCGTCTTTCGTTTGGAAATTCAAGCCGACGGTCGCGTCAGCTCCTGTGAAATTGTGTCCAGTGAGTTGAACGACCCTGAACTTGAACGCAAATTGACCACACGCGTCAAACAAATTGATTTTGGCGCGATGAATGTCGAGGTGTGGAAAGACACGTTCCGAATGGACTTTTTCCCGTCCTAATCACAATAACCCCAGCGCTTGCTGGGGTTGTTTTTTGTTCTGCTTACTGACGCTTACCCATCATGTCTCGAATCCTTTTTTGTTTTATTGTGCTATTTGGTTTGTCTTCACTGGTGCAAGCCGAATGGTTTGAACGTCGTTTTAATGTGATGGGCACGGTGGCGCAAATCGAATTGCAGCATACCGATTCGCAAGTAGCGAACGAGGTAATGGATGCGGTGCAAAAAGAAATGCAGCGCATCGACAGTGCCATGAGCCCCTATATTGCCAGCAGCGAATTGAGTCGTGTTAATCGTGATGCGGCGTTGCAGCCGGTCATGATCTCAAAGGAGTTGTTTGATTTGCTCAAAACATCAAACCGTTTTTCAGATTTGTCGGAAGGCGCGTTTGACATTACGTTTTCATCGGTCGGCTTTTATTATGACTACCGCAAAGGCGTAAAACCCGATGCGGCAACCATCGCAAAAAACTTGCCGAACATCAATTACAAACACCTGTTATTTGATGACGCGGTTCATTCAATAAAATTTCAAACGCAGGGCACTCGCATTGATCTGGGCGGTATAGCAAAAGGTCATGCGATCGATCAATGTGTGGCGATTTTGAAATCACGAGGCATTCGCAACGCCTTTGTGAATGCCGGCGGCGACAGCTATGTGCTTGGTAGTCGCGATGGTCGCCCTTGGTTTATTGCGATTAAACATCCACGTGAAAAAAATCGCGAGCTGGTGTCATTACCTCTGGTTGATGTAGCCGTGTCCACATCGGGTGATTACGAACGTTATTTTGATGACAAAGACGGCAAACGCTTCCACCACATTTTAAATCCAAAAACCGGTGATTCGGCACGCGACAGTCAAAGCGTCACCATTTTGGCCAACGATTCAACCACCGCCGATGCCTTATCGACCACGGTATTTGTGATGGGACCTGAGCGTGGCTTGGCGTTAATCAATTCGCTGAAAGACATTTCCGCTGTTATCGTCGATAAAGAAGGCAAAGTGCATTACAGCAATGATTTGATTATGGCGACGAAGAAATAAACGACGGGAAGAATCTGTTCGCACTTTGTGGGAGCGGCTTTAGCCGCGAAGATTGGTTGATTCGTGGCTAAAACCGCTCCAACGGAAACACGCCTTCCCCAAAGCACTGAATATCGCAATTTCAGTCAGGACGATGGTTTGCGTTTCACCTACAGTGCCATCGCCAGACCGGATATCGCAATGCAAACAACGACTGCAGCACGTTTGAACGAACGCTTTCGCGCTCTGCTGACTTACATTGATGAGAACATCGACAGCGATTTGTCGTTACACACGTTAAGTCAGCATGCGGCGTGTTCAAAGTTTCATTTTCTACGAGTGTTCACGTCATTGTACGGTATCACGGTGGCCGATTATGTGTTGTCGGTTCGTTTGCGGCGCGCGGGGCATCAGTTGGCGTTTCGTCAAGAAGCGTCAGTGTTGGCGATTGCGCTTGCCAACGGATTTGAGTCAGCCGAAGCGTTTGCGCGTGCATTTAAACGTTACAGTGGCCAAACGCCAACACAGTTTCGCGCGTCACCACAATGGACGGACTGGCAAAACCATTTTCCGCTTGTCGAACAATTGAAACGGAGCCAGCTCGTGACCAAACATCGTATGACGGATATACAAGTAAAACACTTTCCTGAAACGCGCATTGCCGTTTTGGAGCATCGCGCACGGCCAGAACTGCTGCCACAAACGATTCAGCGTTTTATCCAATGGCGCAAACAAAATGGCTTGCCGCCATCGAAACACGCCACCTATAACTTGATTTATGACGATCCGGCTGCAGTAGCGCCCGAAGCGTTTCGATTTGATTTGGCGGTGGCGACCGATCGCATCATAGAAGACAATGAATCTAGTGTGATCAGTAAAAATATTCCCGCTGGTCGCTGCGCTTACTTGCGCCATATAGGCAGTGACTTGGGACTGGAAAGCAGTGTGCGCTTTTTGTTTGAGCAGTGGTTGCCACACAGCAACGAAGAACTGCGCGATTTTCCGTTATTCTTCCAACGTGTCAGTTTTTATCCGGATGTTGCCGAAACGCAAGCAGTGACTGATATTTATCTACCGTTGCAGTGACGGATTTTTTCATCGCCGTCTGACTAGCAGAATGAAATAATGGCGACCAACAGGTCGCCATTTATTTACCGCCGAGTATTGCGCCGTTCTAGCAAAATTTGCTGAATATGTTTGATACGTGCGTTGATGCGCGTGGTCGAGTACGGGTCGCTGCTACGCGAACGACGGGCCATTTCAAACTGCTGCAGTGCGCCGCGCAAGTCGCCAATCGCTTGCAGATACAAGCCGTGACTCTCGTGAACTTCATCGGCATGTCCAGATGATTCTTGCGCAGACGCCAACAACTGGAACACATTGGGCTCGCGATCGGGCAAGCCGATATACGCCATCAATTTTTGCCGTGCCAGTTCGGCTTTGCCGTTCATCATCAGCGCTTGGGCGTAGGCCATGGTTAAGGCGTGATGGCCCGGCTGAGTAGACAATGCTTCGTAAAGTAGGGTCTCGGCCTCTTCATTTTTTTCTTGTCCGATAAGTGCATTCGACAACGCCACTAAATAGCTGGCATTACGCCTGTCACCACTTAATAATTTTTCAAGTGTGGTCTGCGCTTCAACAAATTGATGCTGGCGAATCGCGAGCAGCGCTTCAGCGTAGTGTGTCACCAAATCATCTGGCCGTTCTTTTTTCATTAAGGCCACTTCTTTTTCGCGCGCGCGAATGTCTTTTTGAATCGTGTCCTGAATTTTGACTTGCATCAGCCGAAAGTAAATCGATTCTTGTACCGGCTTTGGTTTTAATTCGGCGGCGCGCAGACGAGCATCAGAGATCCGCTGTTGGCTGACAGGATGCGTTAGCAACACTTGCGGTGGCGTGCGCATATAGCGCGTGTTCTTTTCCATTTTTTCAAAGAACGACGTCATGCCGTTGGGATCGAGATCGACCATCGACATTACTTGCATACCAATACGATCCGCTTCGGCTTCATTTTCGCGTGTGTGGTTGATCAACACTTGTTGCGCGCCCGCTTGCGCACCAGCGGCGATCGCAATGCCCGCTTGTGGGTTAGCCGCGGCGATCAGAATGCCGCCTAAAATGGCGGCTAAAGTCGGAAAGGTTATTTGATCGGCTTTTTCGATGCGTCGCGCCAAATGGCGTTGTGTGACGTGCGAAATTTCATGCGCGAGCACACCGGCCAATTCGCTTTCACTTTCAGCCATCAAAAACAATTTTGAATGCAAGCCGATATAACCACCGGGCAAGGCAAAGGCGTTTAGCGAATCGTCTTCAATCACAAAAAAATAGAAGCTGCGATCGTTGGTGTCGGGGCTGTTTGACACCAAGCGATAACCCAATTCGTTGACATAGGAGACAATTTCCGGATCGTCCATCAAGGGAGCAAATTGTCGCAATTGGCGCATATAGTCGTCGCCGATCAGTTGTTCTTTTTGCAAGGACAACACGCGTGTCGTACTGCTGCCTATATCCGGCAGTTCGCTCTGTGCGGAGGCAATGCCGGCAATGGCCGTACAAAAAATAAACGAGTACAACGTTTTTAACATAGTGGGCGCCGCCCTTAAGCAATCGGTAAAATGCCACGAATCGATTGTAGTGAAGTTGTCGTGGCGAAGGAAATCATGGTGTCCGGTTCAGAATCTCTGTTTGAATCAAAGTTCCCCGTCGATGTGGTGGTTGACGCGTCGGGCTTGCGCTGTCCCTTGCCCTTATTGCGCGCAAAACAGGCCATCAGTGCTCTCGCTTCGCAACAAGTGTTGCTGCTGATTGCCACCGACGCTGGCGCCGATCGCGATGTTCCGGCGTGGATTCGCTTGGCCAATCATCAATTGTTGTTGCACACGGTCACCGAACAACACCGTGAGTTTTATATTCAAAAACAATAACGAGAGCATTATGCAGGAACAAACCTATTACCGCGCTACGGCGAGCCACGATCGCTATGCCGGGTTGACTACCGATCTTGACTGTGACGTTTGCATTGTCGGCGCGGGATTTGCCGGTTTGGCCACTGCCTTGGGCTTACTCGAAAAAGGCGTTGAACACGTCGTGGTGCTGGAAGCAGAGCAGGTGGGATTTGGTGCGTCGGGTCGTAACGGCGGTTTTGTATTTGGCGGATTCAGCCTCGACAACGCAGCGTTGATTGCGCAGCTGGGTAAACCACGTGCGCGACAGTTGTATCAGCTGACATTGGATGCGGTGGCGTTGATCCGCCAGCGGATTCGCCACTACCACATTGAGTGCGATGCCAATGATGATGGCGTATTGCTTGCCAACTGGTTCGATGACGACCGAGTTTTGCAGCAACAACGTAAATTTATGTTGCGCGAGTTTGATGTGGATTGGCAGCCGTGGTCACGTGAACAAACCCGCGAAAAACTCAAAACCGAGCGCTATTTTGGCGCGCTACACGAAACCAACGCTTTTCATTTTCATCCCTTAAAATATGCGCAAGGCATTGCTCGAGTCATCGCGCAAAAAGGCGGGCAAATTTTTGAAAATACGCGTGTCACCGCGGTTAATGCCGATGCGGCTATCAAAACGATTCATACCGCGCACGGCGCCATTCGCGCGCGTCATGTCGTGATGACGTGCGGTGGTTATATTGGCAATGTGTATCCCCAATTGGCGCGCTCGGTATTGCCGATTGCAACCTATGTGATGGCGACCGAACCACTGAAAGATAAATTAGCCAGCGCAATCAATTGTGGAGCCGCTGTCTACGACACGCGTTTTGCGTTTGATTATTACCGCCCCTTGCCGGACAGCCGCATTCTGTGGGGCGGACGCATTTCGATTCGGGATCGCACGCCAGCGGCGGTGGCTGAGCTGTTGTATCGCGATTTGCTAAAGGTTTATCCGCAATTGGCCGGCACAAAAATCGATTTCGCGTGGAGCGGCATGATGAGTTATGCGCGCCATAAAATGCCGCAGATCGGCAGTCTGCCTAATGGCCTGTGGTATGCGATGGGCTTTGGTGGTCACGGTGTCGGGCCGACCACCTTGGCCGGCCAATGCGTAGCTCAAGCCATTGCGGACAACCAAGCTTTGCCCACCGGATTTGACCAATATGGTCTGCCGTCGACATTCGGTTGGCTTGGCTTACTGGCCGCCCAAGCCACCTATTGGTATTACGAAGGCCGTGATTGGCTGAAGGAATAGGGGCGCCAATAAGGGCAGAGGTGTCAATCGCTGGAGTGGTCGACCGGTGTTCGAGCCAAGTCGGTTCATGGCCGCCAGCATTTCATTTGTCAGACCAGTATCAAACGGCTAACGTGGCGGCCTGTTTACGTTGTGGCACTGCATCATGTCTACCCTTACCGCTCGCTATACCCCCGCCGAAGAAATCGCTAACAGTGTTATCCATGGCATTGGCGTAGTGCTCGCCATCGTTGCCTTGGCGGTGTTAGTGGGGTTTAGCAGTGCCTACGGTAGTGCGATCCACGTGATTGGGGTCAGCGTCTTTGGAGCGACACTGATCCTGATGTACGCCGCCTCGACGCTGTATCACAGCATCACGCACCCTCGCGCGAAAGAGATCCTGCGCGCACTTGATCATTCAGCCATTTACTTGTTGATTGCCGGCACCTACACCCCGTTTTGTTTGGTGAACCTGCAAGGTTTTTGGGGCTGGAGTGTGTTCGCCGCCATTTGGACATTGGCCATTACCGGCGTCGTGTTGCGTGTGTTGGTCGGGCGCAAATCGGGCAAGTTATCGGTGTTACTGTATATCGCGATGGGCTGGCTCATCGTCGTGGCGTTTAAACCTTTGCTAGCGAACATTAACTACTTTGGCATGTTGTTTTTAATTCTCGGCGGCATCACCTACACAGTGGGCGTCGTGTTTTATGTGTGGCGCCGCCTGCCATTTCATCATGCGATTTGGCATTTGTTTGTGCTGGGTGGCAGTGTGTTTCACTTCTTCGCGATTCTGTTCGGCACAATTCCGTAACGTTATCGCTCGGTTTGATTTTTTTCGACAGTCTGCCGCGGTTTTCCTGGCTATTCAGTGGCCTAGGAAGCCGTTACCATCTTTGTTTTCATCTATTGAGTGATTTACGACGTGCTTACGATCAACAGTCAATTTGATGCCGGCGCCATTGAAGTCGTCAGCGTGAACAATCCGAATGATATTCAGTTGAATGTGCGCCGCGATAACGCGTCCGAATTCGCACAATGGTTCTACTTTCGCGTGCATGGCGGCAAAGACCAAGCGTTGACGCTGCGTTTTTTGAATGCCAGCCAATGCGCTTACCCATCGGGCTGGGAAAGCTACCAAGCTGTTGCCAGTTACAATCGCCAAGACTGGTTTCGTGTGCCAACGCATTATGATGGCAAAGAAATGAAAATCGAATTCACACCAGCGTGTGACACCGTGTGGTTTGCGTATTTCGAACCGTATTCATATGAGCGTCATCTTGATCTGATTGCTTGGGCCAACGAAAGTGAACACGTTAATGTCGAGCATTTGGGTTTAACCATTGATGGTCGCGACATGACTTTGCTGAACATCACGGATGCTTACTCGCCAACGCCGCTGTCAGCGCGCAAAAAGGTGTGGGTTCAAGCTCGCCAACACCCGGGCGAAACGATGGCCGAGTGGTTTATCGAAGGATTTTTGGAGCGCTTGTTGAATAATGAAGATCCCATCGCGCGCGTGCTGCTTGATAAATGCGTTTTCTATGTCGTACCGCATATGAATCCGGACGGTGCTGTGCGCGGTAATTTGCGCACCAACGCGGTCGGGGCCAATTTGAATCGTGAATGGCAAACACCAACATTGGAACGTTCACCGGAAGTGTTTTTGGTGCGCCAAAAAATGCTCGAAACTGGCGTCGATTTGTTTTTGGATGCGCACGGTGATGAAGGCTTGCCGTACAACTTCGTTGCCGGTTGTGAAGGCAACCCCGGTTATAACGATCGTATCGCGAAATTGGAAAAACTATTCAAAGACGCGTGGGCCGCTGTTTCACCTGATTTTCAAGATGAATTCGGCTACACCAAAGACACTTTTGGTGAAGGCAATTTAACATTGGCGACCAACTGGGTCGGCCAACAATTTGATTGTTTGGCTTACACAATTGAAATGCCGTTTAAAGACAATGCCAACCTGCCTGATCCCGAAGTCGGCTGGAACGGCGAACGCAGCAAAATTTTCGGCGCTTCCGTGTTGAATGCAATTTACAGCGTGATCGATCGCGTTCGTTAATGTAATCGCTATTTGTTCAATGTCGGCGCACAGGAAAGTCTTATTCGTTTCTGGTGCGCCGACATTTTTTGTTTATGACAAAAAAATAATACGTCAGATCTTTAGCGATGGCTTCCCGTCAGTGACAAGCCAGAAAACGCACGATAGCCTTTAATCAAAACGTAATAGGTACCCGTTTTCGCTGTTGTGATCGAACACGTTTCGCTGTTGCTGGAGCCAATCGAACGGCAATCGTAACTGCTGGTCGTTGGCGCGCTGCCCCATTTCACATACAGATCAGCATCACCGGTTCCGCCTGATGTCACAAACTTCAATCCGGTAGCACCGGCGGGCACGGCTAATGTGAACGTTTGTGACGATCCGGTCGCACCCGAAAGCCCCGTTTTGGGTACACCGTTGGTCAACACATTGTTGGCGGTACCAACCGTAACTTGTTTTGAAACGGAACCGGAATCGCCTTTGTCATCGGTGACTTTTAAAACAACCGTGTAAGTTCCGGCATTGGCGTACGTTTTACTTGGATTGGCGGCTGTCGATGTGGTGTTGTCACCAAATGTCCACAATCGTGATGCAATGGTGCCATCGGAATCGGCGGAACTGTCAGTGAATGCAACGGTTAAATTTGATACCGAGAAAGTAAATGCTGCGGTTGGCGGATTGTTAACGGTGCTGCCAGTGGCTTTCAAATACGCCGCGTGCACATCAATGCGACCAGCGCCAGCGACATAATTCGGATAGGTTGTCGAACCAATACCACCACAACTTTGGCTATTGCTGACGCCGACCGCCGTGCTTCGCAACAAACTCGCGACTTGTTCGGGTTTTCCGCGCAAAGCCGGCACGGCTGAAATTAACAACGCTGCAGCACCGGCGACATGGGGCGTGGCCATGCTAGTGCCGCTGATCGTGTTGTACCCATCGTTATTCCAAGCCGAACGCACCGACGATCCGGGCGCGCTTAAATCGGGTTTTATTTTGCTGGCGCCGGTGGCGGGACCGCGCGAAGAAAAACTCGACATGGTGTCGCTACTGGTGGTTGAACCTACCGTTAAAGACGCGTCGAGTCGACCCGGCGGATCGGTAATTGTTGAGCAAGAAGAACCGTCGTTGCCCGCCGCTGCAATCACCATGATACCCGCGCTGATCACGTTATCGACAGCGGTCTTGAGTGCATCAGCCGCTGTGCAACCTTCGGAAGGGGTACAGCCCCATGAGTGACTCGAAATATCAGGTGCTTTGCTTGGATCAGGATTCTGGCCGTTGACATCCGTCGGCGCGACTAACCACTGCAAACATTCGGTGTAACGCGCTGGTGTGCCTTCTCCACCAATCATATTGCGACAGCCGATCCATTTTGCTCCAGGTGCCACACCCACCTGATTGCCGGCACCATCGTCACCCACCATCGTGCCAATGGTGTGCGTGCCGTGCCCGTTATCATCACACGGTGTTTTTTGATTCGGAGCACAACTTGCGCTGCCATTGTGTGTGGCGTCATACCAATTGTAATTATGATTGGCGGTGTTGCCGTTCCATCCACGATACTTGGATTTAATGGCGGGATGATCCCATTTGTAACCCGTGTCTTCACCGGCAATAACAACACCTTGTCCAGTGAAACCCGCCGCCCACACTTTGGGGGCATTGATTTTATTCACGCCCCATTCAACGCCCGCTAATGTGGCTTCGGCGAGAAATGCCGGCTCGACCACCGGTTTTTTTGCAACAATAATTGGATTGGCGTACACAAACGTCACATCACGACGCGCCGCTAATGCACGCAACTGTGTTCGATTCGCCCGCACCCACACGGTGTTATTGATCCAATACGAACGATGCTCAACACGTTGTTCACGTAACCACGACAGCAGATTCAATTGGGCAGTTTGGGTTTTTTGTTGCAAGTGATTGACCCATTCGCGTCGTTTATCCAAATAATGTTGATGTTTATTTAATAATTGCTTGTCGAATGAACCTTGCACCGAAATCAACGCTTCTTGCAGCGCACTGGTTTTGAATGATTCATTTAATAATTGTGGATCAATTTTGTTGTCGATCACCGTCGCTTTCGCTTCAGTGTCAGCCGCGGCCCACGCTGAATTGATAGCGAACAATAGTGAGCCAATCGCGAACACAATCGTTCGCCTCCACCTATTCTTATTCATATTGCCTCCGATTTAATTGTCATTTCATTTTTCGCTTGACCCGATCGAGCAGGTCAACCGTGCACAGGACTATTCCCAAGCAGCGCGCATTTAAGCACGAAAATATCGCCTTGCATTGCCCGGAAACGGATGACGCCAACACAATGAAAATGACAAGTAATGCTTTATCTAATCGTTCGACAGCACTCACGCGGCAATACAGCGGTGTTGGTTGGCTCTATTGCGTCAGGTGTGTCGATGCTGGTGAACCGCGATCAGGGAATAGCGAATCGGCTTGAATTCAACAGTGCCAATTGATTAGCCATTCAGGAATTGCTGCAACGTATCAGGCGAGGGGATAGTTTGATTTTCAAGGCAATAGCGATGAGATCGGGCGTTGTTTGCGGTAGGTCTGCTTCACACGGCTTGTTTGCTTTCGCGAACGAGGATCCCGAATTGGCATCGCAATCTTGTTGTTTTCTAGACGCGTTTCCAGCCCGCGAGCGGTAATCCATCAATCGTCCATTCCCCAACCGAATAACGCACCAAGCGCAGCGTCGGAAAGCCGACGGCGGCAGTCATTCGTCGCACCTGACGGTTGCGCCCCTCGCGAATCGTTAGTGCTAACCACGAGGTTGGGATGTTTTTACGAAAGCGTACAGGGGGATCGCGTGGCCAAAGTGCTGGTTCTGCAATTGCTTTCGCCGATGCTGGCAATGTACGTCCATCGTTAAGTTCGACGCCCTGTTCCAGTTGTTGCAGAGCGGTTGCGTTAATGAGACCTTCGACTTGCACCCAATAGGTTTTGGGCTGCTTGAATTTGGGACTTGAAATGCGCGCCTGCAAGGCACCGTCGTCGGTCAGCAGTAATAAGCCTTCGCTGTCGGTGTCGAGGCGACCGGCAGGGTACACATGGGGGACATCGACAAAGTCTTTTAATGTTTTATGGCCGGCTTCCGGTGAAAACTGGCTGATGACGCCATAAGGCTTGTTAAATAGAATCAGTTGCGACATGACTAGACAGGTCGTTAGGGGCGACCAATGTAGCCGATTGCGGCAAAAGCGCAACGGCGGCAGCGAGCCGGCTGAGTTCTGTGAATGTGTTCTGCAAAGAGAAAGGCACGCATAACGCGTGCCTTTTAATGAGTTACCACCCTTAGAATTCAAAGTCGATCAGGTTTTCTCAACTTTGGCGGGTGCAATGTTCATTGCATGGGTGCCCTTAGGACCCGGGGCCGTCTCGAACGAGACTTCCTGTCCCGCCTTCAGGCTTTTATAACCGTCCATCTCAATGGACGAATAGTGGGCAAACACGTCTTCACCACCTTCTTGCGGGCGGATGAACCCGTAGCCCTTGGCATTGTTGAACCATTTAACCGTGCCGTGCGCCATACCTCACTTCCTTCTGCTAAACCACAAGAGATTTGCTGGCTGCTCCTCGATACTCGATGACATATTTCATATGACATCCCACAACGATCGGACATCGGGCAGGGCAGGCGGAATATTGAACATTCCGAAAGGTCGCTGTCAAGGATATCACCCACAAAACAGATCCCTGAGTTATAGCGCTTGAATATGTTAGATTGAACCCGCATTCATCGGGGCATCTGATGGGTTTTTTTCAAGTCTCAACTAAGCTTTAACCATGAGTCATTCGCAAGTGCCGTCTGTGCAACACGGCGTGGAAGTCGCTCCGGCCAAACCGGAGTTGAAAAAGCCGCGCATGTATAAGGTTTTGATGATTAACGACGATTTCACACCAATGGACTTCGTCGTGGAGGTTCTGCGGCGCTTTTTTGCCATGGAACAAGAGAAAGCGGTTCGGGTTATGTTGCAGGTACATACCGAGGGCAGAGCGATATGCGGTGTCTATCGCTTTGAAATAGCCGAGACCAAAGCAATGCAGGTGGTGGAGTACGCGAAAGCGCATCAACACCCGCTGCAATGCACGGTAGAGGCGACCTGAAGTCTGAGGAGTTGGTCGTCATGTTAAGTAAAGATCTCGAGTTAACGTTAAATCAGGCCTTTAAACAAGCCCGCGACAAACGTCATGAATTTATGACAGTGGAACATTTGTTGCTTGCGTTGTTGGATAACGCCGTTGCAATCAATGTGCTCAAAGCCTGCGGTGCCAATGTCGATCGCTTGAAAAAAGATCTGCAGCATTTTGTCGACGAAACTACGCCCCTGTTGCCCAAAGATGATGATTCACGCGACACACAACCCACGCTCGGTTTTCAACGCGTGCTGCAACGTGCCGTGTTTCATGTGCAATCGGCCGGAAAAAAAGAGGTCACGGGCGCGAATGTCCTGGTTGCCATTTTCAGTGAACAGGAATCTCAAGCGGTTTATTTGTTGCACCAAGAGCAAGTGTCGCGTCTTGATGTCGTCAATTATATTTCACACGGCATTTCGAAAGTCGGTAATCCCGAACGCGAGCAACCACAACCGCAGGCCGATTCCGATGAAGAGGGCGGTCACGACCCGGCCGCGACGCCGCTGGAAAATTTTGCGACCAATTTGAATGAATTGGCACGTCAAGGAAAAATCGATCCATTGGTTGGTCGCGATAAGGAATTGGAGCGCACGATTCAAGTATTGTGTCGTCGTCGCAAAAACAATCCTTTATTGGTTGGCGAAGCCGGTGTCGGTAAGACCGCCATCGCAGAAGGCTTGGCGCGTCGTATTGTCGACAAACAGGTACCTGAAGTGATCGCCAATGCCACTGTGTATTCGCTGGATCTGGGTGGCTTGTTGGCCGGCACCAAATACCGTGGCGATTTTGAGAAACGCTTTAAAGCTGTGCTCAAGCAATTGAAAGAGCAACCCGGTGCCGTGATGTTCATTGACGAGATTCATACGATTATCGGTGCTGGTGCGGCGTCCGGCGGTGTCATGGATGCGTCGAACTTAATCAAACCGATGTTGGCATCGGGTGAAATTAAATGCATTGGTTCGACTACCTTCCAAGAATATCGCGGTATTTTTGAAAAAGATCATGCCTTGGCGCGTCGTTTTCAGAAGATCGATGTGTTGGAGCCCAGCATCGAGGAAACTTTTGATATTTTGAAAGGGTTGAAAACCCATTACGAAAAGCATCATTCCGTGCGCTATACACCAGCGGCATTGCATGCCGCCGCCGAGCTGGCCGCGAAATACATCAATGATCGTCAATTGCCTGATAAAGCCATTGATGTCATCGATGAAGCGGGTGCAGGCCAACGCTTATTACCGACGTCGAAACGCAAGAAAGTGATTGGTGTGCACGAAATTGAAGAAATCGTTTCCAAAATTGCACGGGTTCCAACCAAGACCGTGTCGACATCCGATCGTGAAAGTTTGCGTACACTGGCTACGCAGTTAAAAGGTGTTGTGTTTGGCCAAGATGAGGCGATTGATGTGCTCGCCGATGCGATCAAATTGGCACGTTCAGGGTTGGGACAAGAAGACAAACCGGTCGGATCCTTTTTGTTTGCAGGCCCAACTGGTGTTGGTAAAACGGAAGTGACAAAGCAACTCGCACGCATTTTGGGTTTGCAGTTGTTGCGCTTTGACATGTCTGAATACATGGAACGTCATACGGTATCACGCCTGATCGGAGCACCTCCGGGCTATGTTGGTTACGACCAAGGCGGTCTGTTGACCGAAGCGGTTTGCAAAAACCCGCACGCAGTGTTGTTGCTGGACGAGATCGAAAAAGCGCATCCCGATGTATTCAATTTGTTATTGCAAGTCATGGATCACGGTACGTTAACGGATAACAACGGCCGCAAAGCCGATTTTCGCAATGTGATTATTGTGATGACGACGAATGCCGGTGCTGAAGACATGGCGAAATCATCGATTGGCTTTACCTTAAACGATCACACGACGGATGGTATGGAAGCAATCAAGAAAATGTTTTCACCAGAGTTTCGTAATCGCCTTGATACGATTGTGCAATTCAAATCGTTGCCGCCCGAAGTCATTTTGTCGGTCGTCGACAAATTTATTGTCGAGCTGCAAGCGCAATTGGATGCCAAAGGCGTCAGCCTCGAAGTCAGCGCCGATGCGCGCGCGTGGTTGGCCGAGAAGGGCTACGACCGCGCGATGGGCGCACGCCCAATGGCGCGCATCATTCGCGACAGCCTACGCAAACCATTAGCCGATGAATTGCTGTTTGGTAAATTGGCACGCGGAGGCGAAGTGCACGTTGATCTCGTTGACGAACAACTGACGTTTGTCACGATAGCGCGTGAACAGTTAGCGCTTGAATCGCCAGTTAGTCAAACCTGATGAAATAGCGAAAAAAAAGGGAGCAAAAGCTCCCTTTTCTAACTGCTCATTTTTTTAACGTTAGAATCGCCACGTTCCCTGAATAGCTGTGTTATTGCCAGATTCGGTGTGAGAAAAACTTTCACCAAATGCTGATAGGCGGCAATCATATTCAATGCGAGTCGAGCGCACACCTACGGCAAAGGATGTCCACTTATAACCTAATTCAAACGCTGTGCCTGTAGCATTATCGCATTTGCTGTCGTAATCAAAACCAGATGATTTTGGATTGAGTTCATATACAAAACCGAGGCCTGCACGGAAATGTTCGCCTTTAAAAAACAATAAAGCATCTATCGGCATTCGCTTAAACGATGCGCTACCATTTTTTGCGCGTACGGCATCTTCTTTGTAGTTGAAGGTCGATTGGATTTCCAACAATTCCGACAAATCAAAAACACCACCAATGCCCAGATTGAAGCCTGAACCATAGGTAACGTCTTGGCTGCTCAGGTCACCATCTTCATCTTGCAAAATGACTTCGCCAACTTTGTCACCGCCATCAGCGTAACCGACTTGGAACACGCCATCAGCAAGACAGATGTTTGATAGAGCAACGAGGCTTAACGCGGTGAGATATTGATTTAATTTCATTTGGTATTTCCCCAGAGGTAAAAAGTAAGGAATGTTTGATGAAAGCAATAGCTCTCACAAAAAAGGGAGCTTTCGCTCCCTTTTTATTGAGTCTGTATTTCCGATCAACGCGCGCGGAAAATAATACGGCCTTTGGTTAAATCGTAGGGTGTCATTTCGACGGTGACTTCATCGCCTGTCAAAATGCGAATGTAATTTTTACGCATTTTTCCGGAGATGTGAGCAGTGATGACATGGCCGTTTTCCAGTTTTACCCGGAACATCGTATTGGGCAGGGTTTCCATGACCGTGCCCTGCATTTCAATGGAGTCTTCGCGCGACATGCTGTTGTCGTCAATCCTGTGGTTCAAAAAGGCGCGCTAGTTTGCCCGAAAAATAGGCACCCGGCAACGCGAAAGCACAAGCTCAGATCAACTCGGATAGAGGCCGCCATTCAACACCGTTGAACGCCTGCAACGCGGCATAGTGCCGCTTGTAGCTCATTTTGCGACAGGCTTCGATGAAATAGCCGAGATAAACATAAGGAAGTTGCTCAAGGCGAGCCATCGCAATCAGCGTCAAAATGGCGTACACGCCAAGGCCTCGACTTGCATCAGCAGGATCGAAAAAGGAATACACGGCGGAGTAGCCGTCGTGACTAATATCAGTGACAACAACCGCCTTGAGCTGTGCGCCATCACGTAGTTCCAATAAGCGAATGTCACACCAGTCGGCGAGTAAAAAGTCGAAAAACTGGTCGCGGCGCGCTGGATACATATCGCCGTCGACGTGGCGTTGGTTGATGTAACGCTCATAAAGTTGATAGTGCTCTTCAGTGAGCTGAGGCCCCGCCCATCGCGCGTTCAGGGATTCGTTTCGTTTGATACAGCGCTTCTGGCTGCGATTAGGCTCAAAACCCGAGGCCGGAATGCGAACAGGAATACAGGCATCACAGTGCCGGCAGCGTGGGCGGTAGACGTGCTTGCCGCTACGGCGATAGCCGATACGCAACAATGCACTGAAGATGTCTTTATTCAGTTCGACTTCGGTACCGACAAATGCCGTCGTCGCCATTTTGTCGGGCAGGTAGGGGCAGGCATGTTCGGGCGTCAAATAAATCGGGATACGCAGACCTGATGCTGGCGAGGTCATCGAGCCATTTCCTCTGCTGTCGGCAACCAGTAATCATGTGGTAGCGATTGTTTATGCCAAATGTCCAAGGCCATGGTGTGCAGGGTTTCGTTGCGGACGATGCTGAGAAATTCGTGTCGTTGCATCTCGATGGCACCCAGACTCAGCAAATGTGGATTAGGCACTTGGCAATCCAGCAAAGCATAGTCGTGTCGACGTAAAAACGCGCACAAAAATGTCAGCACCGTTTTTGAGCCATTGCTGATTTCGCTGAACATTGATTCACCAAAAAAAACGCGTCCAACCGCAACACCGTAAAGTCCTCCGATCAATCGATTGTCTTGCCATGCTTCGATGCTGTGCGCGTGGCCCGCTGCGTGCAGCTGCACATACGCGTTGATCATGGCCGCCGTGATCCATGTTCCGCGCTGATGCTTGCGTTTTATGTGGGCGCAGCGTTCGATGACCTCACCAAAAGCCTTGTTGATCGTGATCGTCCATGGGCTTTGTTTTAAGAAACGCGTAAAACGTTGGTGGGGTTTGAATTGTCGCGGAAAGAATACACAGCGGGGGTCGGGGCTCCACCACAAGATCGGATCGCCCGGTGAAAACCAAGGAAATATGCCGCTGCGGTAGGCGAGTAATAAACGTTCTTGAGACAAATCGCCACCAATAGCCAGTAAGCCGTTGGGATCGCTTAATGCGGTTTCCGGTGGCGGAAACGCAAGGTGAGCGTCAAGGCGAGTGAGGCGCAATGGAGAACAGCAAATGAGAATGGGGCGATGAAATCATCGCCCCGAATATAGCGCTGTTTAGCGAGTTATTTTGCCAAGGCATCAAGGAAACGCTCGGCGTCGAGCGCCGCCATGCAGCCCGAACCTGCTGAAGTTATCGCTTGGCGATAAATGTGATCGGCGACATCGCCGGCCGCAAACACACCAGGAATGCTGGTTGCGGTGGCGTTGCCTTGAATGCCGCTTTTTACAACGATATAGCCGCCATTCATTTCAACTTGGCCCGCAAAAATATCTGTGTTGGGTTTGTGGCCAATGGCGATAAAACAACCTTGCAGCTCAAGGTTACTTGTCTCGTTGTTTTGTGTGGATTTGATTCGAATACCGGTGACACCGCTGTTATCGCCCAATACCTCATCAAGCGTATGATTCAAATGCAGTTTGATTTTGCCGGCAGCCACTTTCTCGTACAGGTGATCTTGCAGAATTTTCTCTGATTTGAATTTGTCGCGACGGTGAATCACATGCACTTCGCTGGCGATATTGGCCAGATACAGCGCCTCTTCAACGGCCGTATTGCCACCGCCGACAACGGCGACTTTTTGATTGCGATAAAAAAAGCCATCACAGGTGGCACAGGCGCTAACACCTTTGCCCATAAACGCTTCTTCAGATGACAATCCCAGATATTGGGCTGACGCACCGGTAGCAATGATGAGTGCATCACAGGTGTATTCGCCAGAATCGCCAATCAATTTGAACGGTTTTTCGGTCAGCTTTGCTGTGTGGATATGATCGAAAATGATCTCAGTACCAAAACGTTCGGCATGCGCCAGCATGCGCTGCATCAATTCTGGACCTTGCACGCCTTTGTCATCACCGGGCCAATTGTCCACATCGGTGGTGGTCATTAATTGACCGCCTTGTTGCAAGCCGGTGATGATCACGGGCTTCAAATTGGCGCGGGCAGCATAAACGGCGGCGGTGTAACCGGCGGGACCGGAGCCCAGAATCAACAAGCGATGGTGTTTGGCCATAATGGTTCTCTTGAATTTGAATAACGAAATTGTAAGTGATGGCGAGCAGGCAAGCTATCAAGCCCGTCAATGAATACGATAGACCGTATCATAAGACAGTATGCTCATCGTTTCGTTACGCCGTCCTTAAGCGCCAACGTTGCCATCCGATAACGATGACCTGCAGTAGCGCAAGCATCAGCAACCATGCGATCCAGGTGCGGAGCAAGCTGTATTCATAGCCCGGTGGATAGAACGGTGGATTGGTGAACATATTGGGTGATGATCCGTAAAGCCAGGTCAAATACGCGCTAGACAGCAGATTGATTATCGGCACATGAACGACATAAACGAACAAGGGGTGACGTCCAAAACGCAGCCAAGATGAATCGAGCCACAGCTTTTCGCGTTCAAGATAGCGTAGTGCGATAAAGGCTGGGCCTAATGTCATGCACAGATAAATCAGCGATGGTGGATATTTGGTCGCATCCAGCATATGCATCAACGTGTAAACAAAACCGTCGGGCTGTGGCAGCCAAGGCTGCGCGTCACCGTAGTTGTTCACCACACGCAAAAGCACAAACGCGCCAAGCAACGACCATCCGGTGCGTAATAATTTTTGCTGACGAGCCGCTGTGTCTTCGACATACCAGGTACCAAGCAAATAGCCCGCGGCCATGACGCCCAACCAAGGTATTAATGGGTAAGCGAAATAAATACCGAATCCGGTATCGTTTAACTGCCAGTAGCCTGGCAAATGCAACACATTCCACCACGTTCCCCAACTGGGTTGTTGAAAAGCGTCAAAAGCGTTGTGCAATAACATTTGACTGAACGCGAACAGCGCAATTAACCAACGCGGCAAATGAATCAACACCGCCAATACCATCATGCTGACGCCTAACGCCCAAATCACCTGCACAAAAATAAAACCAAAAGACAACTGCCAGCTGTAGTTAATCACCGTCAGTTCAAGTAGCACCAACATTAAACCACGAGAAAACAGATACCAACTTTGCCTAGGCTTCCCTACCTTTTGTTCTCGCAAGAATGCGGACGTGCCGGCCAACAACACAAATACCGGCGCACAAAAATGGGTAAGCCAACGTGTAAAAAAGAATCCCGGTGTCGTTCCTGGCAAATCATCCGGCCAAAAAGGAGTTGGCGAAAAAAAATCGCGCGCATGATCGAGTACCATTAATGCGATCACGATTCCGCGCAGGCGATCGATACTGAGTAGACGAGTTGAAGCCATCAAGTGCCACCGTCTGATTAACGATGGTGCACTGTAGCAGCGGTGCAAGCAAAAAATAAGTCAAAAAAAACCCGGCAAGAGCCGGGTTTTTCTGAGCGGTAAGGAATTACAGACCGAGCGCTTTCTCAGCCGATACGTATTCCATGTTGAAACCATCGGCCACCGGTTTGTAAGTGACCTTGCCTTCATGAACATTCAATCCGTTGCGCAGGTGAACATTGTCAGCCAACGCTTTTTTGGCGCCTTTGTTGGCCAATTCGATAATAAATGGCAACGTCGCATTATTCAGTGCAAACGTAGAGGTGCGTGGCACAGCGCCGGGCATGTTGGCTACGCAATAGTGTACAACGTCATCAACGATGTAGGTGGGTTCGGCATGCGTTGTCGCGTGTGCGGTTTCGAAACAACCGCCCTGATCGATGGCTACGTCAACGACTGCAGCGCCAGGTTTCATTTTCTTCACCATAGCAGCGGTCACCAATTTCGGTGCCGCCGCACCCGGAATCAACACGCCGCCGACAACCAGATCGGCATCCAGTACATGACGTTCAACGGCATCGGCGCTCGAGAAAACGGTTTCGATACGTGTGCCAAATTGAGCGACCAGACGACGCAGAACATCGACATTGCGATCTAACACAATGACTTGTGCGCCAATACCAACGGCCATCAACGCGGCGTTGGCTCCGACAACACCGCCGCCCAGAATGACGATTTTGCCGGGTTCAACACCGGGTACGCCGCCGAGCAACATACCGCGACCACCGTTGGCTTTTTGCAGCGCGGTTGCCCCCGCTTGGATCGACATGCGGCCGGCAACTTCTGACATTGGTGCCAACAAGGGCAGGCCACCAGAGGCTGACGTCACGGTTTCATAAGCAATGCAGCAGGCTTTTGATGCAATGAGGTCTTCGGTTTGTGGCAGATCCGGTGCTAAATGCAGATAGGTGAAAAGCACTTGGCCTTGACGCAGACGTTTACGTTCAACGGCTTGTGGCTCTTTCACTTTGACGATCATGTCGGCTTGTGCAAACACGTCATCAGCAGTGGCCAGTACTTTGGCGCCAGCGGCTTCGTAGTCCGCATCGGTAAAACCAATGCCGATACCGGCATTGTGTTCAACCACGACTTTGTGGCCGTGACCGACCAGCTCACGAACGCTGGCAGGCACCATACCGACACGATATTCGTGGTTTTTAATTTCCTTTGGAACGCCGATTAACATGGGGGAAACTCCGTAATGAGTGTTGTGCAAAATATTTCGCTATTTTAGTAAGTGTTCCCCTATATATATCGCCAAAGATTTTTTTCTGGTAGCATAAAATAAAGTTTTTAAAGGATTTTCAGTATTTTCTGCTGTGGAATTTCTACGATGCGCGCCCGCAAAGTTCAAATCGCTCAACTTGACCGAATCGACCGCAAAATCCTACGCGAACTGCAGGCTGACGGCCGCTTGGCCAATGTCGAGCTCGCTAAACGGGTTGGCTTGTCGCCGACGCCCTGTCTCGAACGCGTTCGCCGCCTTGAGGAAGATGGCTATATCAAGGAATACCGCGCCATTCTGAATCCGGAGCGGTTGGCCGCCGGGCTATTGGTGTTTGTTGAAATACGGCTGGTGCGCACCTCACCGGAGGTTTTTGCCGATTTCAAACGCGCTGTTGTCATGTTGCCGCATGTGATGGAATGTCATTTGGTCTCGGGTGATTTCGATTATTTGATTAAAGCGCGGGTGGCCGATATGGCCGCTTATCGAGAATTGCTCGGTGAAACACTGCTGACCTTGCCCGGCGTGGCGGGCTCGCGCAGCTATGTTGTTATGGAAGAAGTGAAGGAAACGCCGGCCATTGCACTCCCTGACGTATAAAAACATCAATTAAATCAGTACACTAGCCACCGAATTTGTTGGATGTAAAACACGAAATGTCGCAAGCCAGCCCGCGCAAAAATCATAAAAACACCGCATCGTCTCCACTGACGTTGTCACCGCATTGGCGTGAAGCGGGAGTGTTTGCTCTGGGGCTGCTGGCGATATTGATGTGGTTGGCCTTGCTCAGTTACTCACGTGAAGACGCCGCGTTTACGTTTCAAAGCTCGTCTGCACAAACGGTTAATTGGATGGGCCTATTTGGTGCCTGGTTTGCCGACATTGCCCATTTTCTATTTGGCTATGCGGCGTGGTTGCTGCCGATCGCGGCCAGCTTTTTGTGCTGGGCATTGTTCGAACTGCGTGGACGATTGTTGAGTGCGGCATTCTGGTTAACCAAATCATCGGGATTAGTGTTGTTGTTAATCGGATGTGCAGGTTTGTCTGCCCGTCATTTTGCAGATCCTTCCGATCAACCCAGTTATTTATCTGGTGGTGTTGGCGGTGAATTGTTTGATCAGGTGTTGGCCGCTGCATTTTCACCATCAGGTAGTACGTTATTTTTGCTGGTGCTGACTCTCGTGGGCATAACGCTTTTTAGCGGATTGTCGTGGTTTCGCGTCATGGATCAGCTCGGCGCATGGACACTGCAAGGTACGCAATGGTTATGGGCAACGCTGACGTCAAAACGTCAACAATGGCAAGAAAGTCGCGCCATTGAATCGGCCCGACAAGAACGTGAACACGTTGTGCAAGTGGAGCGTGAACGAGTCAAAGATCGCAAACCTCCCAAGATCGAACCCGTTGTGGCTCCGATTGAAATCAGTCCACGCGTTGTCAAAGAAAAAGAAAAAGCCAAACAGAAAAAACTCTTTGATGATACGCCGATTGGTGATTTGCCGACGATGGAATTGTTAGAAGAGGCGAGTGCATCAAAACGCCAAATGTCTGCCGCATCGCTTGAAGCAATGTCGCGTCAGGTGGAGTTAAAGCTGCGTGATTTCGGTATTGATGCGGCCGTTGTGGCTGTACATCCCGGGCCGGTGATTACGCGCTTCGAACTGGATCCGGCACCGGGCATTAAAGTCTCGCGCATTACCAATTTGTCGAAAGATCTGGCACGCGCACTGAGCGTAACATCCGTTCGTGTTGTCGAGGTCATTCCGGGCAAATCGACGGTGGGTCTTGAAGTACCTAACGAATCACGTGAAACGGTGCGGTTGCGCGAAGTGCTGTCATCAAAAGAATTTGATGACGTGAAATCGCCCCTCGCGATGGCGCTCGGAAAAGACATTGCGGGCAAACCGGTTGTTGTTGATCTCGCTCGCATGCCGCATTTGTTGGTGGCGGGTACCACGGGTTCCGGCAAATCGGTTGGCTTGAATGCGATGCTGCTCAGTATGTTATACAAAGCCGATCCCAGCGAACTGCGCATGATCATGATCGATCCGAAAATGTTGGAGTTGTCGGTTTATGCCGATATCCCACATTTGTTAACGCCCGTGGTGACCGACATGAAAGACGCCGCCAACGCATTACGTTGGTCGGTCATTGAAATGGATCGGCGTTACAAGTTGATGTCAGCACTCGGTGTGCGTAATTTGGCCGGCTACAACAAAAAAGTGGAAGACGCACAAAAAGCAGGCGAGCCCATTCTCGATCCGTTGTGGAAAGCGGAAAGCGAATACAGCGCACAAGCTCCGGCTCTGAGTAAGCTACCGATGATTGTAATTGTGATCGATGAACTCGCCGACATGATGATGATTGTCGGCAAAAAGGTAGAAGAACTGATCGCGCGCATTGCACAAAAAGCGCGTGCGGCGGGCATTCATTTGATTTTGGCGACACAACGACCGTCGGTGGATGTTATTACGGGATTGATCAAAGCCAACGTACCGACGCGGATCGCATTCCAAGTTTCATCACGTATCGATTCACGCACTATTTTGGATCAGCAAGGCGCCGAAGCACTGTTAGGTCAAGGTGATATGTTGTATCTGCCGCCGGGAACTTCTGTGCCGACACGTGTCCACGGTGCCTATGTCGCTGATGATGAAGTGCATCGCGTCGTGCAAGATTGGCGCAAGCGCGGTCAACCGGATTATCTAGAAATTACCAGCAGTGGTAGCGATAACGAAGGGACGGGCGGTGCGTTTGATTTGGGCGATGGCGACAGCGGCGGCGAAAAAGATGAGTTTTACGATCAAGCGGTTCGTTTTGTTACCGAGTCACGACGTGTTTCCGTGTCATCACTTCAACGTAAATTCAAGATTGGCTTTAATCGCGCGGCGCGTTTGGTCGAAGACATGGAGGCTGCGGGCATTGTCAGTGCAATGGGGCACAACGGCAATCGCGAAGTGATTGCGCCACCACCGCCGTAATGAGATTGGTAAATATGGCTATGATGCACACGTATTTCTGAGGAATGTTATGAAAAACCTATTCATCGTATTGCTGACCGTGTTGTCGCTGTCAGCAGTTGCCGAAACGGCCGAGCAAAAGCTGGCGGCCTTGACATCACAAATTCAAGCATTTGAAGCCAAATTCACCCAGACCGTGATGGCCAATGGTAGCGCCGCCAAAGCGCAGAACAGTGAAGGTTTTTTTCAGCTGTCACGTCCCGGTAAATTTCGCTGGGAAACCCTCAAACCCTATAAACAATTGTTGGTGGGCAGCAATAAAGAGATGTGGATCTACGAATCGGATATTGAAAGTGCCACTGTTCACGATTTGGAAGAGGGCTTGGGTTCAACACCGGCCTTGCTGTTGGCCAGCAGCGCCGAACAATTGACTAAAACTTTCAAGATCAGCGAAATTGCGACGAACCATTTTAAGTTGCTGCCAAAAGAAACATCGGGGCAATTTGATGAAGTGCAATTACTGTTTGATGCCGGTCAGCCGAAAGAACTTTTATTGGCCGATGCCTTGGGTAATAAAACGCGAGTCGTGTTTTCGAGTGTAAAAACCAATGACAAGATTGACGATGCGGTATTTGTGTTCAAACCGGGTAAAAATGTCGATGTTATCGACAATCGCCGCATCGCCGTCAAACCGATGGATGTCATTGACGACGCGATGAAGCCACGCAAATAACGATCGTGAATGCCCCCTTAGCCGCGCGTATGCGGCCGCGCACATTAGATGAATACATTGGCCAACAACACTTGGTTGGGCCGGGTAAACCTTTGCGTCGCGCCATCGAACAGGGTCATTTGCATTCGATGATTTTTTGGGGGCCGCCCGGCACCGGCAAAACCACGTTGGCCAATTTGTTGGCAGAAAGTTCGGACGCGGCGTTTGAAAGCCTGTCGGCGGTGTTGTCGGGCGTAAAAGAGATCCGCGAAGCGGTTGCGCGTGCCGAACAACGGTTAGCAATGGGCAAACGCACTTTACTGTTTGTTGATGAAGTTCATCGTTTTAATAAAGCACAACAAGATGCGTTTTTGCCGCATATTGAATCCGGAACACTGTTGTTTGTTGGCGCGACAACAGAAAATCCGTCCTTTGAGTTAAACGGTGCATTGTTATCGCGTGCGCGTGTTTATGTCTTAAAGTCGCTGACACAAGACGATTTATTGCAGGTGCTTGATCAAGCATTGACAAACAGTGAGCGCGGATTGGGTGCGCTCGGTTTGAAGATGAGCGACGATGTAAAACGTAAGCTCATCGATATTTGTGATGGCGATGCGCGACGTTTGTTGAATTTGCTGGAAGTTGCCGGTGATGTTGCTGAAGACGGCGAATTGTCCGAACAAACGTTGATCGCCTTGCTTGGCCAAAAATGGCGGCGTTTCGATAAAGGTGGTGAGCAGTTTTACGATCAGATCTCGGCCCTGCACAAATCTGTACGCGGTTCCGATCCGGATGCGGCATTGTATTGGTTTTGCCGCATGATCGATGGTGGCTGCGATCCGCTCTATGTCGCGCGCCGTGTTGTGCGCATGGCCAGCGAAGATATCGGCAATGCCGATCCGCGCGCCTTGGAATTATCGATTAACGCTTGGGATACCTTGGAACGCTTGGGTTCTCCCGAAGGTGAACTGACCCTGGCTCAGGCCGTGATTTATTTGGCCTGCGCACCCAAAAGCAACGCCGTTTATAATGCCTACAATGCCGCCCGCGCCGATGTGGGTAACGACGCCAGCTTCGCCGTACCCCTGCATTTGCGAAACGCGCCGACCCGTTTGATGAAAGAACTGGGTTATGGCAAGTCTTACCGTTATGCCCATGACGAACCGGATGCATTTGTCGCTGGCGAGCGTTATTTTCCGGACGAACGCGAACCAGCCATTTATTATCAACCGACCAATCGTGGTCTTGAAATTCAAATTGGTGAAAAGTTGGAAAAGCTGCGTGCCCTCAATGCGGGCGCTAAACGGAAGTGATAATGAATTTTTCGTTTATGTCACTTGTCAGTGTAGCCAGCGGCGCCGTGCTGGGCGCATTGCTGCGTTATACGACCAATGTGCTGTGTCTGCACTGGTGGGGCCATAAATTTCCGTGGGCAACGCTGTTGGTAAACATCATCGGTTGTTTCATCGCGGGTACGCTGTTGGCCTTGTTCAGTCGAGGCCAGATCCCTGACAATACCCGTCTGTTCTGGATGACCGGCTTTTTGGGCGCGTTGACAACGTTTTCAGCCTTTTCGGTTGAATCCTTAACCCTGTTGCAATCGGCCGATTACATTAAAGCCAGCAGCAATATTGCCGCGAATGTGATCGGTAGTTTGTGTGCGGTGGTGTTCGGTTACGCACTGACAAAACAAATTCTTTAAATAAGTGAACCATCATGATTGATGCAAAATATTTACGTCAAGAAATTCAAACCGCCGCCGCCAATTTGACACGTCGTGGTTATCAACTGGACGTGGCTGGTATTACGGCGTTAGATGAAAAACGCAAAACGATCCAGAATCGTACGCAAGAATTGCAGAATTTGCGCAACACCAAATCAAAATTGATTGGGCAATTGAAAGCCAAAGGTGAAGACGTGTCGGCCATCATGGCGGAAGTCGGCAGCTATGGCAAAGAGCTCGACGAATTAAAAGTGCAACTCGATGATGTGCAAAACCAGTGGGATGCGATTCATATGAGCATTCCTAATCTACTGCACGATACAACGCCCGATGGCAAATCAGCTGACGATAACATTGAAATGCGTCGCTGGGGCGAGCCTCGTCAGTTTGATTTTGCTGTGAAAGATCATGTTGCACTTGGCGAGGCCGCCGGCGGTTTGGATTTTGAACGTGCAGGCAAGATTACAGGCGCACGCTTTATCGTCATGAAAGAACGATTTGCACGTCTGCATCGCGCGCTGATTCAATTCATGCTCGATATTCATACAGAAGAGCATGGTTACACCGAAGTCTATGTGCCTTATATGGTCAATGCCGACAGTTTGCGTGGTACGGGGCAATTGCCGAAATTCGAATTGGATCTGTTTGCACTGTCAACGAATAATCAAGACAACAAACAATACTATTTGATTCCGACGGCTGAAGTGCCGGTGACTAATCTGGTACGCGACGAAATTATCGCCGCTGAGCAGATGCCCTTGAAATTCGTTTGTCACACACCGTGTTTCCGTTCCGAGGCCGGTTCCTATGGGCGTGATACTCGGGGCATGATCCGCCAACATCAATTTGAAAAAGTTGAAATCGTGCAAATTGTTAAACCCGACGAATCGTTTGCTGCGCTGGAGTCGTTGACACAGAATGCAGAACGTATTTTGCAGTTGCTCGGATTGCCATATCGCGTGATGGCATTGTGTGGTGGCGATATCGGCTTTGGTTCAACAAAAACCTACGATCTGGAAGTGTGGTTGCCCAGCCAAAATACGTATCGTGAAATTTCCTCCTGCTCAAATTTCGTCGATTTTCAGGCGCGCCGCATGCAAGCACGGTGGCGCAATCCGGTCACTGGCAAACCAGAATTGGTGCATACCTTGAATGGTTCGGGTTTAGCCGTAGGGCGTACGCTTGTCGCGATTCTGGAAAATTATCAAAACGCTGACGGTTCGATTACAATTCCGGAGATCTTGCGTCCGTATATGCGGGGCGTGGAGAAGATTTAATCGGTTGGTTTTTTGGAATAAAGACAAAAATCTTGTTTGTCTCAAGCAAGCATCCTTGCGTCACCTTCCGGCCTGCACATCCATGCGCAGGCATTCGCCGGAGCAACAGTCCACTGGACTGTTGCTAATTCCCGGCTCACCCAAACATCTGTTTCGCGGCGGCAATATCGTTGGTCAGTTCTTCAACGCCATGCACATCAATTTCCGGTGACATGCCAAGGCGCGCAAAGGCGGTTACATGAGCTGGCTCAATGCTGCCGAGCGCATGACCGGTGCCGGCGTAACTTTGCAGTGTTGCCACCGTGACCAGATCAACGTAATCCGCTTTGCTGCCGGCGTCACGGCCAAAATTCATGTAGTTTTCGGGAATGGCGACCAATTCGGGTGGAAAATCCCAAGCTTTCAAAATGGCCGTGCCCAAACGGGGGTGCAGTTGGTCGATAATACTTTCCAATACTTCTGGCTGTGCCAGCAGCTCGGGTGTGTCTTCCGCTGCGGTTAAAATTGGCAGAATGCCGATTTCGTGTACTAATCCCCCCAGCATGGCCTGATCAGGCTTCAATTTGGTGTAGTGCGTGGCCAGCACATGACAAATTGACGCGACATTGGTGGAGTGTTCCCAGACTTTGCGCAGTTGCGCATCAACAACGTCTGAGGTCGCTTGAAACATCTGCTGCATCGCTAGACCGGTGACAAGGTTTCGCACAAACGTGATCCCCAATCGGGTGATCGCCAATTGCAAATTGTCGACTTGAACACGACCGCGAAGCAGCGGTGAATTGGCGACTTTGATAATGCGCGCGGCAAGGGCCGCGTCTTGAGAGATCAGTGTCGACAGTTTACCGGCCGACACATCTGGATCTTCGACGGCATCACGTATACGTAACGCAACCTCCGGCAACGTGGGCAGCGTCAAGCGATCGTGTTCGATGGCATCAAGTAATTCGGTGAGGAAGGTTTGTTCCAAGCTCATTTTTGTGGGTGCCCTGTTAGCGTATAGGTCGCGATAAGACGCTGGACTGTTTTCTCACCATCACAAAAGTGGGGAGAGCACACGGGCAAAAATAGCAGGAATGTTTCGAACCTCTTCAGCCGTGTGTCAGCTCAGCAATTGAAGTATAGGACGACTTGGTAAATTGAGCGTTAACGGTTCGACATTATTGGCGTCTTTCAGGTTCAGCAGCAGCAGTTGGCCTGCGATCGGATGACGCGACGCACCAAGCACCTCACCGGCCAAACTTTCGCCAATATAGACTTCGCTGCCGGGTTCAACACGATCCGTCAATGCGCAAAAGGCAATGGCAATGCCATTCTTCAGTTTGCCACGGTATTCCATACGGGCCACGATCTCTTGCCCGGTATAGCAACCCTTGGTAAAGCTGATGCCACCAACGTCTTTCAGCCCGATTTCATGCGGAAGCAGTTTCTCGATAGTTTGCGGCCAGACCCAGGCATTGCGATGAATAATGTCGAGCGCTTGCCAACGAGTCTCATCTGCCGTTTCGTCGGTCGAATGGCCTGGGATCAGCAAAAACGAACGGTGGTCGTCCACCGTGACAACCGTTGCCGACGCGTCAGTCGGTGATGGTTGGATGTTGACATGATACTGACCAACAATGCGCCAATGCGGGCTGACGTCGTCGAGCTGAGCTTTGAAAAATGCGGCGTATTTTTTAATCGCATCGCTAAAAGCACTAATGATGGCGCGCGGCATCAACAATAAAAACATGTCGTCCGCCTGTTTGATCACGCGAAAAACGGCGCGCATCCGACCTTGGGGGTTACAGCAAGCGGACAGTCGTTGCTCGCCAACCGTCATCGACACGACATCTTGCGTGATTTGGCCCTGCAGGAACTTGGCAGCGTCGGGACCTTTGATCTGAAGAATACCCAGACTGGGCAGGGCAACGCTAAAATCGGAGGCCGGTACAACGGATTGCAATAATGGGTGCATGTTTTTTTGGTGTGCGCTAACGTTGCAGCATTCTAAATCATTCACGCGAAGCACAAAACTGAGAATTGATCACGATGAGTATTTCTGAAATTGACAAGCGCCGTTTGCATTTTCGTTGCCGACGCGGGATGCTGGAAATTGACTTGGTTTTGCTGGCTTTTTTTGACAAAGCCGAGGGGCGTTTAACGTCACAACAATGGGCCGATTTTGCCGATTTGTTGGAAGAACAAGATCCGGATCTGTACAACTGGTTGATGGGGTTCGGCGAACCGGAGTCAGTCAAATTACGTGATATGGTTCACGAAATTCGTCGCACCGTTCAGTCGCATGATTCGCTTTGATTTGCGGCCATCACCGGCATTTCGCCATTGGACGATCGGCATTACCGTGATTTGCTCGCTGCTGATTTTGTGGTTGACGATTCCGTTGCTGCTCAAAGTGTCGCTGGTGTTACTGTTGCTGATCGCGATGGTTTGGCAGCTGTTTCGACCCCATCAGACGCCGCATCAGGTGGATGCGATTTTGTATGCGGATAACGGCTGGCAACTGCTTGCTGATAACCAGAGTTGGTCAGTCGAATGGTGCGACGGTTCGGTGGTGACCCCCTATTTTCTGGCGTTGCGCTGGCGCAACCAGGAGCAAAAAAAGAAACACTATTTATTAGTGTGGCATGACGCTTTACCGGAGGACGATTATCGCCATTTCTGCCGCCTGTATTGGCATGCCAAACCCGATGATCAATAGGGCGACAGGATAGTGTTGCGCGCGGATTCGCTGGGCAACGTTGCGGGATAATCTTTATTAGAGTGTAGGCCTCGGCTTTCTTTGCGCCCCATCGCCGCCCGCACGATCAGATCAGCAACAACGACCAGATTGCGCAATTCCAACAAATCATTACTGACACGAAAGTGCGCGTAGTAATCCTGAATTTCCTGCTGTAACAATTGAATGCGACGTTGCGCCCGTTCGAGGCGTTTGTCGGTGCGCACAATGCCAACGTAATCCCACATTAATTGGCGCAACTCATGCCAATTGTGTGACACCACGACTTCTTCGTCCGAATCGGTGACGCGGCTGGCATCCCAATCGGGCAATGCCGGTGGCGTGGGCACACGATGCCACTGCGCCAAAATGTCTTCAGCACAACTTTCGGCAAATACGACACATTCGAGCAATGAATTGGACGCCATGCGATTGGCGCCATGCAAACCGGTCCACGACACTTCACCCACCGCATACAATTGCGACAAATCGGTGCGGGCATTGAGATCAACCAGAACACCACCACAGGTGTAATGCGCGGCCGGCACGATCGGCACCGGTTGCTTGGTTAAATCAAATCCATATTGCAGACAGCGTTCATAAACGGTAGGGAAGTGCGAGCGAATAAAATCGGCCGATTTGTGCGAAATATCGAGGTACATACAATCGGCGCCAAGCTTTTTCATTTCGTAATCGATAGCGCGCGCCACGATATCGCGCGGTGCCAATTCCTCGCGACTGTCGTATTCCGGCATAAATCGCGAGCCATCGGGCCGGCGCAAATAAGCACCTTCGCCGCGTAACGCTTCCGTCAGCAAAAATGATTTAGCTTGTGGATGATACAAACAAGTGGGATGGAACTGATTAAATTCCATATTGGCCACGCGACAACCCGCACGCCAAGCCATCGCAATACCGTCACCGCTCGCAATATCGGGATTCGACGTGTACAGATAAACTTTGCTGGCGCCGCCGGTGGCGAGCACGACAAAACGAGCCGCAATCGTTTCGACTTGACCGGATTGTGTGTTCAGCACATAGGCGCCAATGCAACGTTTACCAGGCAAATTCAATTTGTGCGTCGTAATGAGGTCAACCGCCATATAGCGTTCAAACACCGTGATATTCGCTTGCTGGCGTGTTACGTCAGCCAAAGAGGTTTCGACTGCGCGTCCCGTGGCGTCAGCGGAATGGATAATACGGCGGTGCGAATGGCCGCCTTCACGGGTCAGATGGAACTGTGGCTGACCATCGATACCTTGTTCGGTACTGAACGACACGCCGTGTTGAACCAACCACTCCACGGCGCGTCGACTGCGTTCGACGGTAAAACGGACAGTGTCTTCAATACACAAACCAGCCCCGGCGACCAATGTATCGGCGACATGCGCATCAACGGAGTCGGCGTCATCCAGCACAGCGGCGATGCCGCCTTGCGCGTAAAAGGTCGATCCTTCCGTCAAACTGGCTTTTGAGAGCACGGCAATACGCCCTTTTTCAGCGAGTCGTAATGCCACAGACAAGCCAGCCGCGCCGCTGCCAATAACCAAAACATCAAATTGGTGACGGGGGCTTGGCATCATGACTCCTGCTTGGCGGAAGGCACCTATTGGTGCAAAATTTGTTTAAGTCGGCGCCGATTCTAGCTTTTTTTGTTGGCGCCTTAGAACTTTTGTCCGTGGCACGGTTCGTACAGAGCCATAAAATGCCCACCGGTATGGGGAAGTATGTTGCAAGGTAGTGGGCCCGAGACCAACGATGCTGAGCTGGTTGCCCGTGTGCAACGCGGCGATAAAAAAGCATTTGATTTGTTGGTTCGAAAATATCAAAACCGTGTGATGGCGTTGATTTATCGCTTTATCAAGAATCGCAGCGAAGTCGCTGACGTTGCCCAAGAAGCGTTCATCAAAGCCTATCGTGCGCTGCCGCAGTTTCGCGGCGATTCGCAGTTTTACACGTGGCTGTATCGCATCGCGATTAACACCTCGAAAAACTACCTGGCTGCGCGCGGTCGCAGGCCGCTTGTGGCCGTCGGCGATGACATGACGCCGGAACAATTGGCCGATATCGTGGGTCATACCGATAACGCTAGTCCAGAACGATTGTTGGCGACCGGACAAATGCGCGCAATCATCGAAAAGACCATTGCGGCCTTGCCCGAAGATCTACGCACCGCGTTGCTGCTGCGAGAGCGAGATGGACTCAGTTATGAAGAAATTGCCGAAGTCATGGAATGCCCGATTGGTACCGTGCGTTCTCGTATCTTTCGGGCTCGTGAGGCTGTTGACAATGCAATTGCACCATTTCTGGAAAGCTGAAGTTGTTAAACCCATTAAACGCGAAGTAAAGGTGAGGGCATAATGCAAAAATTAACACCCGAACAAATTTCTGCTTGTGTCGACGGTGAAGCAACGTCACAAGAAATGGATGCGTTAGTGCACGATAGCGAGGCTCACCAAACGTGGTCGCGTTATCACCTGATTCGCGATGCATTACAGCAAGAGTTGCCAAATGACTTGGATTTTTCACTCGCGGATCGCGTCGCGGCTGAAATTGACAATGAACCTACCGTGTTGGCACCCCGCTCCAATGCCAGCAAAAAAAATGTGTGGCAATCCGCCGTTGGACTAGCGGTGGCAGCATCCGTGTTTGCGGTCGTGGTGGGTGTTTGGCGACCACAAAATTCAGACGTTGCTGGCCCCGAATTGGCGGCGACGCCTGCGTTGTCGGCAACACCTATTGCCAGCGAATTCGTCGTGACTGAAACGTCTGATGAACAGCAAGAACGTCTTGAACAATTGCTGATCAATCACACCGAAGCCGCGGCGGCGAGTGGCTTAGGCGCTATGTTGCCGTATGCACGTGTGGTTTCCGATCGTATCGAAGTACCGGTCAGTGAGCCGTTACCGATCGCTGAAGAAAGCGCGACGCAAAAAGCCAAAAACTCAAACAGCGGGGACCAACATTGATGCGTTTCTGGCTTGAGTGGATGGTTGTCGGTCAGCTGGCATTATTGCCCGTCGTTCACGCCGATGAAACGGTATCACTGGATCGCATGGTGCGCGCTTTTCATGAATTGAATTACGACATTTCATTTGTGTATCAGCGCGATGGCATCAGTGAGCCTATGCGTTTGGTTCATGCATTTGAGGATGGTCGCGAGCGCGAACGTCTTGTGCATTTAAATGGTCAACCACGGGAAGTGGTGCGCGAAGACGAATCGGTTATCGCGTATTTTCCGAATCGTCCACCGGTGGTGCTAGATAAACCGCCGACTCCCACCAGCTGGACACAATCACTGGTGGAAAATCTCAATAATAAGCAGCGTTATTATCGCATCGTTGATGCGGGTGAAAGTCGTGTTGCTGGTCGACGTGCACGCCAAATCAATGTGCAATCGTTGGATCAGCAGCGTCACGGTTATCGTTTATGGCTAGACGTCGACACGAATTTGCTGCTGCGTTCCGATCTGGTTGATGCCAACAATCGCTTGCTCGAACAGTGGCAAGTGGTGTCCTTGCAAGTGTTGGATAAAGTGCCAGAAGAATCGCTGGCTGTCAGTTTTAAATCACCGGCGCCGAACAGTAATGCTCAGACAAACTCCAGTCACAGCGCTGTCACGTCGGCGGTGCCGGAGCACAGCAAATGGCAGGTCAGTTGGCTTCCGGAAGGGTTTGAATTCAAGCAACGTAAATGGCAACAAAGCGGTTCGCAGGCTGTTGAACATTTTTTGTTTAGCGATGGCTTGGCGGCCATATCGGTTTATATCGGCGAACCCTTACCCCAAGGAGTTAGTTTTGCACGCCAGCTTCGCAAAGGTGGCATGGTGATTTACGAAATCGCCAATGCGCAACAGCATGTGACGATTGTGGGTGATGTACCAGCCGACATTGCGCGCAAAATTGCTCTGTCAGTAAAGGTTGATGACAAACCTGTCACGCATGAGAATGAAATGTGATTGAGCAACGGGCACAAATTGTCGCCAGTGATGCAACGTACGCGACCGTGCGCGTATTCAAACGCTCAGTGTGTGATCGTTGCGCTCGCGGTGAAGGATGTGGCGGTGGCATTTTTGCCAAGCTGGCAGGCGATCGTGAATTTGAATTTCAACTCGCTTCTGATCCGCACTTTCACGTTGAGGACATTGTAGTGATTGGCTTACCAGAAACGATCGTGTTGCGCGCGAGTCTGTTGTTCTATGGTTGGCCTTTGATGTTGTTGATCACGACTGCCATTGCGGCACAAACCTTTATGCCGTCGTCTGTTTGGGTGGTGCTGATGGCTATTGGCGGTGGCTCAGTTGGTATGTTTTCGATAGGCGTGTTGCAAAAGCGTCTGCTGCGCGATTGCCAACCCCGTATTCTGCGTAAACTCTCCCCCCTTGAATGTGGCGCTCTCGCCCCGACATAATTTGCAATAATTGCGTCCGGAACTACCTCGGCGCCTTTTCGTCACAAGTCACTCTTTTTCCGTCATCTCGTTACTCAAATAACAGGGTATTTACATGCAAAATTGGATCAAAAATGTATGTGTGGCTGGCGGTTTTGCCAGTGTTGCATTGACAGCAACGGCAGCGGAAATCAATTTACCGGATTTCACTCCGTTGGTTGATGAGGTATCACCGGCGGTGACCTCTATCAGCACAGAGATCAAGCAGGGACGCAGCACGCGTCCGGGTCCAACCGGTTCGGGTTTTGTGATTAGCACTGATGGTTACGTGTTGACCAATCATCATGTCATCGATGATGCCGAATCAATCAAAGTCAAATTGCATGATGGGCGCGAATTGATCGCCAAAAAAATTGGTGATGATCAAGAAACCGATATCGCGCTGTTAAAGCTGGAAGGCAATAATTTCAAAGCGGCCAAATTGGGCGATGTGAACAAACTCAAAGTCGGTGCTTGGGTATTGGCCTTTGGTGCGCCGTTGGGATTGGAGAAAACGGTGACAGCTGGCATTGTCAGTGCCAAATCCCGCTCTTTAGGCAGCAACCGTTACGTACCGTTTATTCAGTCTGATGTCGCCATTAATCCGGGCAATTCCGGCGGTCCCCTGGTCAATATCAAAGGTGAGGTGGTCGGCATCAATTCGCAAATTTTGTCTTCCAATGGCGGATCGATAGGCTTGTCATTTTCTATTCCGATCAATGATGCGATGGATATCGTGCAGCAATTGAAAGGAAATGGATCGATCAAGCGCGGCTACCTCGGCGTCGGTTATCAAGAAGTTGAACAGGAAATGGCTGAAGAGTTTGGACTGGATCGCCCGCGTGGGGCTCTGGTCAACGCGGTTAGCAAAGGTAGTCCCGCCGAGAAGGCTGGTATTAAGGTTAGCGATATCATCACTGTTTGGGATGGTCAAAAAATCGACACTTTTACGGATTTGCCCGTTTTGGTGGGCCGTACACGCCCAGGCAAATCAGTTCAAGTTGAAGTCTACCGAGAAGGGAAAGCACGCCAACTCAGTGTGGTCGTTACCGATCGCAATGAAGCCGGTGAACAGGTCACCAGCGGTGGTGAAGGGGCCGATGGGCGCAAGCTTGGTCTGTCGGTCGGCGAGCTGACAGCCGCTCAACGCGCCGATGCCGGTGTCGAAACTGGTGTGATTGTGCGTGCAGTAGAGGATGGCCCTGCGGCTGATGCGGGTATTCGCCCGGGCGACATTATTATTTCGATTCATCGTCGCAACATTGATTCGGTTGCCGAATTCACGCAAATCGTCAAAACGATTAAGCCTGGATCGAAGGTGGCGGTCCTCATCATGCGCCGCGGAGCAAGCCAATTCATCCTGATGAACATTCCGGAATAACGGGTATCTCGTTCGCAATGAAGCGCAAGTTCGCCTGATCAGGTAGAATTCGCGCCGCTCGGCGGGCCAGTCGGCCCGCCGTTTGATTTTTTAAGCGTACGCCAATGTCTTATATCCAGAATATTCGAAATTTTTCCATCATCGCACACATCGATCACGGCAAGTCAACGCTGTCTGATCGCTTGATCCAGCGTTGCGGTGGGCTCGAAGCACGTGAAATGCAAGAGCAAGTGCTTGATAACAACCCGATCGAACGTGAACGCGGTATTACAATCAAAGCACAAAGCGTGACGCTGAATTACAAGGCCAATAATGGCCAAATTTATCAATTGAATTTTATTGATACGCCGGGCCATGTTGACTTTTCCTACGAAGTCAGTCGTTCGTTGGCTGCATGTGAGGGCGCTTTATTGGTCGTTGATGCGGCGCAAGGGGTTGAAGCGCAAACGTTGGCGAATTGTTATACGGCGCTCGACCAAAATCTCGAAGTGTTGCCGGTACTGAATAAAATTGATTTGCCAAGCGCCAATCCTGACGGCGTCATCGAAGAAATCGAAGATATCGTTGGTATCGAAGCACAAGATGCCGTGCGTTGCAGTGCCAAAGAAGGTATCGGCATTGATGAATTGTTGGAGCGTATTGTCACCGGCATTCCCGTGCCCAAAGGTGATGATGCGGCGCCGCTACAAGCGTTGATCATCGACTCCTGGTTTGACAATTATTGTGGTGTTGTATCGCTTGTGCGTGTCGTTAACGGCACGTTGCGCAAAGGCGACAAAATGCTGGTGATGAGCACCGGCCGCGCACATGAAGTGACGCAGTTGGGTATCTTTACACCAAAACGCAAAGATCTGGATCATCTGAAAGCGGGCGAAGTGGGTTTCGTCATCGCCGGCATTAAGGATATTCACGGTGCCCCGGTAGGTGACACGTTAACGTTGGCTCGTCAACCCGCTGCCAACGTGCTGCCAGGTTTCAAGAAAGTTAAACCGCAGGTTTATGCTGGATTGTTTCCGGTTGAATCAGACGATTATGAAGCCTTTCGTGATGCACTTGATAAGCTGAGTTTAAACGATGCGTCTATTTTTTATGAGCCTGAAAACTCGCAAGCGTTAGGCTTCGGCTTCCGTTGTGGTTTCCTTGGCATGTTGCATATGGAGATCATTCAGGAGCGCCTAGAGCGCGAATATAACCTGAACCTGATCACCACCGCGCCAACGGTAGTTTATGAAGTAGTTAAAAAGAATGGTGAGACCATTTACGTCGACAACCCGTCGCGTTTGCCGGACATTGGCGTCATTGAAGAAATGCGCGAACCGATTTGTGAAGCGCATATTTTGGTGCCACCTGAATATGTCGGCGCCGTGATTACGCTGTGTGTTGAAAAGCGTGGCGTACAGACCAAAATGCTATACGTTGGTCGTCAAGTGTCATTGGTCTATGAAATACCGATGGCCGAAGTGGTGTTGGATTTCTTTGACCGCCTGAAATCGTGTTCACGGGGTTATGCATCACTTGATTACAATTTCGTTCGTTTCCAAACCGCCCATTTGTGCAAACTCGACATGCTCATCAATGGCGACAAAGTGGATGCGCTGGCATGCATTCTTCATCGCGACAATGCGGTCTATCGTGGTCGTGAGCTCGTGGAAAAGATGAAGGAATTGATTCCAAGACAACAGTTTGAAGTGGCCGTACAAGCCGCGATTGGCAATCAAGTCATTGCTCGCTCAACCATCAAGGCCTTGCGTAAAAACGTATTGGCAAAATGTTACGGTGGCGACATTTCCCGCAAAAAGAAATTGCTGGAAAAGCAAAAAGAAGGCAAAAAGCGCATGAAGCAAGTTGGTCGCGTTGAAATTCCACAAGAAGCATTCTTGGCTGTATTACACGTAGGAAAAGAATCTAAATGAAAGAAAACGTTGTTTTCTTCGGCCTGATGGCCGTCATTATGGGCTTTATCTATCTCGGCTTTGATTTTTCGCTGATTCTGTTCTTAATCACGGCGATTGCCGGTTTGATCTGGGCTGGCTATGTGTTGTTCTTGAAGAAAGCCCAGATGGCAGATGCCACCGCCTCGGGTGATGAGTTCAAATTGCCTGAAATCGTTGAACACGCAAAATCGTTTTTCCCAATTTTATTAATTATTTTTGTGCTGCGTTCGTTTTTGTTTGAACCGTTCCGGATTCCTTCTGGTTCAATGAAACCGACGTTGGTTGAAGGTGACTTTATTCTCGTCAATAAATTCAGTTATGGAATCCGGCTGCCGATTTTGAATAAGAAAGTGTTAGACACGAATGACGTAAAACGTGGCGATGTTGCTGTGTTTCGCTATCCTGTCGAGCCGAGACAGGATTTTATTAAGCGTGTTATTGGCTTACCTGGCGACGTGATTTTTTACTCTGATGATAAAGAGCTGTTAATTAAGCCCGCATGCCACGCGGAGGACGTCAAATCCTGTCCCCCCGTGACTAATATAGGACGTGAGCTCAAAATTACGGTCGGCTCTGAGGGCAATCCTTTTCTGGGGGATATCTACGAAGAGTCGTTGTTTGATAAGAAACACGGGGTAGTTGTCATCGCACAACAGCCTAATGTGGATTACGAACGATACGGACAAATGATCGGTCGGCAGGCGGCTAAACGGGTTGACGGTGGTTTCCAATGGGTTGTGCCAGAAGGCCATTATTTTATGATGGGCGACAATCGCGATCAGAGCAGTGATGGTCGATTTTGGGGCTTTGTACCCGACGACCATCTGAAGGGGCGCGCCGTGGCAGTCTGGATGCATCTGGACTTTGGCTTGGAAAGCAAGGTGTTTGGCTGGGTTCCCACCGGCATCAGCTTTAGCCGGATTGGCGGAATAGAGTAATTCGCGCTAACTTATGGCTACGGGCTAATCGGAGACTCACAATGCTGAATGCAAAACGACAACAAGGCATGACCCTGATCGGTTGGATGTTTGTTTTAGGATTAATTGGCTTTTTCGCGATATTGGTTATTAAGTTGTGGCCAATTTATTACGAATCATTCGGTGTCAAACGTGCGGTTGCAAAGTTGCCTTCACAACCTGAAATTGGGTCTATGTCAGAAGAGCAAATTTGGCGTATTATTGAAAAGCAATATACCATTGACGCTGTTACAAATGCTAAGCGCGATAATTTTAATTTGGAACGGGACAAGGCCGGACAGAATATTGCGAGAGTAAAATATGAAGTCAGAGTCAATATTTTGTTTAACATTGATGCTGTTGTTTGGTTTGATGAAACTGCCGTAATTCCAAAAACCTAATGCAAACCATGGCGCGTCAGGCGTTTTTGCGCCGTATTGAATATCAGTTTAAAAATAATCGGTTGTTCGAACTGGCGCTAACTCATCGTAGCGCCAGTCATCTTCACAATGAGCGTCTTGAATTTCTTGGCGATGCCTTACTCAATCAGATAATTGCGGCGGATTTGTTTGCCCGTTTCCCGGAAGCGACTGAGGGGGAAATGAGTCGCATGCGTGCGCTGCTTGTCAAAGAAAAGACATTGGCCGAGCTGGCGCTGGAATTGAAATTGGGCGACTTGTTGCATCTCGGTAGTGGTGAACTAAAAAGCGGTGGATTTCGCCGTGAGTCGATTTTAGCGGACGCGCTGGAAGCGTTGTTTGGCGCTATCTATCTGGACAGCGACTTTATTCGTTGTCAGCAAATTGTTTTGCAGCTGTTTGCGTCGCGATTACAAGAACTGGCCCGCGAAACGACACAAAAAGATTCCAAGACGCAATTGCAGGAAGTCTTGCAAGCCAAGCGAGAGCCATTGCCAAACTATGAGTTATTGGCGACTGAAGGCGAAGCGCATGCACAGACATTTGTGGTGCGATGTACCTTGCACAATGGATTAATGGCCGATGGACAAGGCAGTAGTCGACGTCGGGCAGAACAAGAGGCGGCTCATTCCATTTTGCAACAACTGTTGGCCAACTCCTCCAAAAAGGCGAGAAATCCGTGACACAACACAGCGGCTACGTAGCGATAGTTGGTCGCCCCAATGTGGGCAAATCGACGTTGCTCAATCATCTGATTGGTCAGAAGATCAGCATCACATCGCGACGTCCGCAGACGACGCGCCACCGTATTTTGGGGATTTGGACCAAAGAGGATACCCAGATCATTTTTGTCGATACGCCCGGTTTACATCGACACGAAGCGCGCAGTATTAACCGTTATATGAATCGAGCTGCTGCCAGCAGCGTACAAGATGTCGATGCGGTTGTTTGGGTCGTTGAGGGATTGCATTGGACGGATGATGATCAGATGGTGCTGGAGCGCTTGGCTGACGTGACTGCACCGGTTTTGTTGTTCGTCAACAAAGTGGATCGTATTCATCCAAAAGAGAAGTTATTGCCGCATCTGGCTGAGTTGCAACGTAAACGTGAATTTGCCGAAATCATTCCTGGTTCAGCCGAAAAAGGCAGCAATTTGGACACTTTGCTGACAAAGCTCAGCAAATTAATGCCAGAAAACACACATCTGTTCAGTGAAGAGGAAATAACTGATCGCAGTCAACGTTTTCTGGCTGCAGAATTGGTTCGTGAAAAGATTATGCGTAATTTGGGTGCCGAAGTCCCTTACAGTGCAACCGTGTCCATTGAACAATTTAAAGAAGAAGAAGGGCGCTTTATCATCCATGCTGCGATCTGGGTCGAACGTGCCGGCCAAAAAGCCATTCTGATTGGTGAAGGCGGAGCACGATTGAAACAAATTGGCAGCGATGCGCGGCAAGAAATGATCGACATGTTCGGGATGCCAGTGCATCTTGAATTGTGGGTCAAGGTCAAATCGGGCTGGGCTGACGATGAACGCGCACTGCGTTCATTGGGCTATTCCGACGAATAGTATCGTCAGATCGTTTGATGCTTGCCGATCAACATTTCCCCTCCTTTATTTTGCACAGTCGGCCGTGGCACGAAAGCAGTGTACTGCTTGATGTTTTCAGTCGTGATCACGGTGTAGTGAAAATCGTCGCACGCGGTGCAAAAAGTCAACGCAAAGTATCGTGGTCAGCGCATTTGCAGCTGTTTGTTCCGTTGCTGTTGCGCTGCCGAATGAAGGGCGATTGGTGGCAATTGCACGATGTCGACGTGGCGGGGACGGCGTTTGAATTACGCGACGAATCGCATTTATGTGGTCTTTATTGCAATGAACTGATTCTGCGTTTGCTGCAGATTCATGATCCTCATCCTGAGGTATTTCAGTTGTATTTAACCTGCCTCGCGGCGCTTACTGTGCGTGATGACAATAGCTCGGCATTGCGGGCATTCGAATGGGGGCTGTTAAACGCGTTGGGCTATGGCATTGATTTACACTATGATCACGTGGGTGATGGTGTGGATGCCGAAGCTTTTTACCGTTATCACGAACATGGTTTGTGGCCAGTAGCTCAAGCAACAGAATATGATTTTTCCGGTCACGATATTTTGTATTTGGCGGATCAGCAATGGACCAAAGCGACGAATGCGGCGAAACGCCTATTGCGCGTCATGTTGCAACCGCATCTGGGTGCCGAAGAATTGCAGACTCGTGAGCTGTGGCGGCAATATGAAGCATTGAAACGTTTAGCGCAGGAGTAAGCAATGATGGCGCATAAAGGTCCCTGTTTATTGGGCGTCAATATTGACCATGTAGCGACTGTTCGCAATGCGCGCGGAGGTATGAGTCCGGAGCCTGTTCAGGCCGCGCTGGTAGCCGAACACGCCGGTGCTGATGGCATCACGATTCATTTGCGCGAAGATCGTCGCCATATCAACGACCGTGATGTGCAGTTGATTATGCGAACTGCTCAGACTCGCGTTAATCTTGAAATGGCCGTTACCGAAGAAATGTTATTGATTGCGCAGCAAAACAAACCGACATACTGTTGTTTGGTGCCAGAAAAGCGCGCGGAGTTAACTACCGAGGGTGGACTCGATGTGGCCGGTAACCAAGCAACGATCAAAGCGGCTTGTGAGCGATTAGCCGCGCAAGGTATCTTGGTTTCGTTATTTATTGATGCAGAAGAAAATCAAATTGAGGCTGCGGTGCGTTGTGGCGCACCGTATATTGAGTTGCACACCGGCCGCTATGCGGATAGTCACGGTGAAACACAAAAGCAAGAATTGCAACGAATCGCTCACGCTGCCAAATTTGCATCGCGCCGTGGCATTATTGTGAATGCGGGGCATGGGCTTAATTATCACAATGTGCAGGCGATTGCGCGAATACCGGAATTGTACGAACTGAATATCGGTCATGCTATCGTTGCTCGTGCCGTGTTCACCGGTCTGCATTCAGCGGTGGTTGAAATGAAAAAACTGATTACGGAAGCGCGGCCATGGCCATCCTCGGTATCGGCACCGATCTCGTTGTAATCAAACGGATCGAAGAGATCCTGCAACGTCATGGCGAACGCTTTGTCGAACGCGTGTTGCATCCCAATGAAATGGCACGCTTCAAAGAGAGTGCATTTCCAGAACGATTTTTGTCGAAACGATTTGCCGCCAAAGAAGCGGTGTCAAAAGCGCTTGGCACCGGTATTGCTGAAGGTGTCGCGTTGCACGACATCGAAGTGGTTAATGACGCATTGGGCAAACCGCATATTACTTTGCACGGTGGCGCCCAATTGCGCATGCAACAATTGGGCGCTTCGCATTGTCATTTAAGTTTGACGGATGAACGCGATCATGCGATCGCATTTGCCGTATTGGAATAAAACGGTGTAAACCGACGATAGCTAATTATTGGCCAATAAATCAGCGACACACGCCGTAATCTTCTTTACCATAGGTATATGCAAAAATTCATTTGGTCCGTGCGCGTTCGAATGCGGCCCGAGTACGCCGGTGATCACGAACTGCGCTTCTGGCAAACTGTCTGACAACATGCGCATGAATGGAATCGTACCGCCGCAACCATAATGCATCGCCGGTTTCGCAAAATAACGTTGCGAAATCTCATCCAATTGTTGCCCTAATTTTTCAGATAATGCGGGGGCATTCCAACCATTGTCTGCACCGGTAATCTCGAAACAGACTTTGGCGTTGTAAGGCGGATCTTTTTCTAGCGTTGCTTTGAGTTGTGTTGCCGCTGTTTTGGCATCGACATTGGGCGGCAAACGCAAACTCAGTTTCAGCAATGTGTAAGGGCGTAATGTGTTGCCGGCACTGGCTAATGGCGGAATACCGTCGACACCGGTTACACATAATGTGGTGCGCCACGTGTTGTTGAGTAATTGTTCGCTGTAATCGAGCGTGACGGCTTGCATGCCTTCCACAAACGGAAATGACGACGCGATTTCATCACGTAACACATCGGCAGCATGCGCCGCCTCAGCCACCCGATGCGTCGGAATTTGCGATTTCAAATACGATGGCAGAATTTCTCCCGTGTTGCTGTTTTCTACGCGATTGAGTAGTTCGCGCGCCACACGAAATGAACTGGGCACAATGCCGCTTGCTGCGCCTGAATGTACGCCTTCGGTCAACACATCCACTTTTAACAAGCCCAACATATTGCCGCGCAGAGAGGTCGTGCACCATAGCTGATCGTAGTTACCACACATCGAATCCAATGCAACCACCAGTTCAGGTTTGCCAATGCGCGAAGACAGAGCGTCCATGTAGGCGGGCAGATCGGGCGAACCGCTTTCTTCCGAGCATTCAATCAACATGACGACGCGACCAAACTCACGCTTCTGTTCCATTAACCAATGCAAAGATGCAAACGCGCAGAAAATCGCATAGCCATCGTCGGCGCCTCCGCGTCCGTACAATTTGTCGCCACGACGCACTGGTTCCCAAGCGGAAAGACCTTCTGCCCAACCGGTGAATTCCGGTTGTTTGTCGAGATGACCATATACCAATGTTGTCGAGCGTTGATTGCCGGGCACATCAACGAGCAAAACAGGTGTGCGGTTTTCAATGCGGTGCACTTCCAATGTCATGCCGGGTAAGGGATGTTTACGGCACCAATCAGCAACCAATTCGATGGCGCGGTCCATATGGCCATGCTGTTTCCATTCAGGATCAAAATGCACGGATTTATTGGGAATGCGAATGTAATCGGCCAGTGTCGGCAGAATTTCTTTTTCCCAGAAGTTTTCAATATAGGACGGTATCGTGTGTGACATTGTCGGTGCCTCAATTCAGGATGGTTAATTGTGGCATGACAAGGGCAGATTTGCAGCACGGTGACGACGAAGGTCGGTCGTTGGTACCGACATAAACAAAAGGGGCACAAGGCCCCTTTTACAGTACAGCGGTATCAGTTAGTAATGGCGATTTTTCGCCCTTGGTGGGTGGATTTCTTCGGTAAATGCAAGGTCAGCACGCCGTCGCGATAATGAGCACGGACTTCTTGCTGTTCAATCGCACTGGGCAACGTAAACTGTCGTTCAAAACTGCCGTAAGCGCATTCGATGCGATGAAAATGCGTTTTACTTTCTCGGCTTTGCCAACGTTTGACGCCACTTATTCGTACCTCATTTCCTTGCACATCGATCGTGAAGTCTTCGCGATTCATCCCCGGCGCTTCCAAGCGAATATCAAATGCTTTATCGGTTTCTGCGATGTCACTCGCCATCAGAGACCAACGCATACTTTGGCGCCACAATGTATCGTCGTCGCGGTTTTGTGGCGCTTGTTGATCGGGGCGAAACCTCGTCATCGCTGATTCCGTGCGCTCTTTCAACTGACGCCACCCTTCGGCGACGTGGTGTAAAGCGTCTTGCCATTTTTGCAGCGCGGTCATGGCATTAACCCTCAACCGTAATGCGCTTGGCAGCGGCTTGTGGGCGTTTGGGCAGACGAATTTCCAAAACGCCGTGATTGCTTTTGGCGGCAATGCGTTCCGCATCGACGTTTTCAGGCAGCGCGAACTGTCGATAGAAACTGCCGTAGCTGCGTTCAATACGGTGGAATGCATCTTCTTTCCACTCTTTGTTGAACTGGCGTTCGCCTTTGATGCTGAGCACGCCATTGCGTACATTGATTTCGATCTGGTTGGGATCGACGCCTGGAATATCGGCGAACAAGACCAATGCCTCCGGTTCGTCTTTGACATCGACATTGGGTTGCCATTGCGGTGAAAACAACTCCTGACGACCTTCGCCAAACTGCGTGGCTTGATTGTCGAATACCCGGTTGATTTCACGGTGTAATTGATCAAACATCGACCAAGGTTGATAGCGTACAAGTGTCATGATTTGCTCCTCCAGCAATGTGCATCGGTCCATACCGATACGCTAAAGACTATTTCAACGTTCACACTAACCTTGCTGCGTGTGAACGCGCTTGATTCAGATCAAGTGAGCTCATCTTGATGTGCTAAAAGATGTAGGCGGCAAATTCAATTTCAAGGGGTTGTAATGGCCAGACTGACATCTTACGGAGCCGCCGGCGAAGTGACCGGCTCATCTCATGTGCTGGAAGTGGGCTCACTCAAGCTGCTGTTTGATTGCGGCTTATGGCAAGGTAGCGCGGTAACGGAAAGCAAAAATCAGCGTGAGTTTCAATTTGATGTGCGACGCCTGGATGCGGTCTTGCTTAGCCATGCCCATATCGACCATTCCGGTCGTCTACCGATGCTGGTGAAAGCAGGGTTTCGTGGCCCGATTTATGCTCATCGCGCTACGATGGATCTGTGCCGTGTCATGCTTAAAGACGCCGCCCATTTGCATGAGTCCGACATCGAATCCGAAAATCGCAAACGCGCCCGCAAAGGATTAAAACCGTTGCACCCTCTTTATGACATGAACGACGTTGAAAAGGCGCTGAAGCAATTTGTTGCGGTCGATTACGATCAAAGTATTGAACTCGATCAAGATATTATCGCGGTATTTTATGATGCCGGACATATCCTTGGCTCCTCATCGATTTGCGTGCAATGGCAACAGGGTGAAGACACGAAGCGACTGGTATTTTCGGGCGATATAGGCCAGTACGATGCACCGATTATGCGTGATCCTGTAACGCCACCTGCCGCCAATTACGTTGTCATGGAAAGCACTTACGGCGATCGCAACCATCGCGGTTTCGATGAAACCTTGGATCAGCTGAATGAGATCTTGAACGATGAGCGAAGTCTGCGTGGCAATATCGTCATACCGGCATTTGCGGTGGGCCGCTCGCAAGAAATTTTGTATCTGTTTGCCAAATACTATCGCGAATGGAAAATGCATCGCTGGCAAATTTTTCTGGATAGTCCTATGGCGATTGAAGCCACTGAAATTTACTTGAAACATCGACGCTTGCACGACGAAGAAACGCAGCGCTTGATGGGGCAGGGGACGACCGAACAAGTGTTGAAACGCCTGCTACCCAATTTGCATTTTGCGCGTACGCCTGAGCAATCACAGAGCATAAATCGTATTCATACGGGGGCCATCATCATCGCTGGCAGTGGTATGTGCAATGGCGGACGTATCAAACATCATTTAAAGCACTTGGTGTGGCGCAATACCACACAAGTGATCATGATTGGTTTTCAAGCCTATGGCACGATTGGTCGACGCATCGTGGACGGTGAGAAATTTATTCGATTGTGGGGGGAAGCGATTCGAGTGAATGCCCAGGTCCACACGTTGAACGGTTTATCGGCACATGGTGGACAATCTGATCTGTTGCGCTGGAGCAAACCCCTGCAAGCGCAAGCACAATTCATGCTGGTGCATGGCGAAACGATTGCGTTAGAAACACTACAGCAAAAAATGCAGTCACTGGGGGCAAAGGCGCAAACCGTGGTACCGCATCAATCGATTGCGTTGTAGGTATTAGAAGAGTTGCTGTGATCGACTCGTGGCGAGATATTTTCCCGCCACGGTGAAGGCGAACGGATCAAAGACCGTCAAACTCATCCAGAAATAGATCGGCTTTAACGTGTTTCGCCATGGCAGTATTTTCGGCATAGTGATCAAAGTTGGTGATGCCAGTGCTGCGCAACAACGATTCGTCGATAAAGGCGTTGCCGGTGCATTCAGCCGGTGACTGCTCCAAGATGGCCAGCGCGGCATCGGCCATAATCGCGGGTTTGCGACAAAAATTAAAAGCGTCGCGGCCAGCTAATGCAAATTCGATGGCCGCGGTAGCAATAATCGTTTGTGGCCACAAACAATTCACGGCGATGCGATACGGTTTGAATTCTTCGGCCATGCCCAAACTCAACATCGTCATGCCATATTTCGACAATGTATACGGCGCATGCGCGGCAAACCAGCGTGTATCCATGTTCAATGGCGGCGATAAACTCAAAATATGGGCGTGCGAACTCTTCTTCAAAAACGGTAATGCGGCGTGTGCGGTTAAGTAAACTGCACGCGAATTGACGCTCATCATGCGATCAAAAATCGGAGGGCGAGTGGCTTCAACCGAGGTCAGACTGATGGCGCCGGCATTGTTGATCACCATGTCGATACCGCCGAATGCGTCTGCGGTTTTTTGCATCAGGTCGAATACCTGCGCGTGATCACGCACATCCAACTGAAACGGCAAGCAGCGTGCACCCAAAGCCGTAATTTCTTTGGCAACACTGTGTATAGTGCCGCTCAATTTGGCGTGGGGTTCCACCGTCTTGGCCGCGATGACGATGTTGGCACCACGTTTGGCACAGGCCAGCGCAATTTCGCGACCAATCCCGCGTGATGCGCCTGTGATAATGACGGTTTTTCCAGTTAAATTCGACATGCGCGATCTCAGTAATGCGGTGGTGGTGGTTCGTCTTCAGGCCGCATCAGGGACGACGAAGACGCGACCGAACGCAATTCAGCTTGCAAGCGCAAAACGGTTTGCTCAAGGTGCAAGAGTTGTTGCTGCTGCGAACGCAGCGCTTCATCCAACTCGATGAGTGCCTGTTCCTGAAACGCAACCCGCGTTTGTAAGTCTTCAATGTCGTTCATTGATTGAGTGCCTTCTTGATGTCGTCTTCCATGTCTTCCGGTTTTGTCGCGGTCGCAAATCGTTCGATTTGCGTGCCATCACGGCTTACCAGAAATTTGGTGAAATTCCATTTAATGGCTTCAGAGCCTAACACGCCTTTTGCTGATTTTTTCAAATGCTGATAGACCGGATGAGCCTGTTCACCGTTGACGTCAATTTTGCTGAACAATGGAAAGCTGACATCGTAAGTCAATGAGCAAAATTGCTGAATGGCCGTTTCATCGCCTGGCTCTTGTGATAGAAATTGATTGCATGGAAATCCAAGCACTACCAAACCCTGATCTTTGTAACGGCGATAGAGTGCTTCCAGGCCCTCATACTGCGGTGTGTAGCCACACTTCGATGCTACGTTGACGATCAACATTACCTTGCCACGATAATCGCTCAATGCTTGTTCGCTGCCATCGATTCGTTTGGCAGAAAAATCATAGATAGTGGCCATCGTCGATTCCTTAGCCTTTATTGGGTTGAAGTCTTGTTACAGGTTTTTACCGCTTGTGTTTGCCACTGCCAAGCCTTTTTTTGTTAGGCTCGTTGGCCTTTCCCATATCAACGCGATAACCCCATGAAACACCTGCTCATTTCGTTGGCGGCGTTAATTGCGACGACCACCAGTATTGCTGCTGATAATTTGCTCAGCGAGCGTGACATAAAAACCGGCGAATTTTTGCGCGACGCCGTGCGTAATGATAATCGCGCTTATGCCATTTTAGAATCATTGACGACCGAAGTGGGGCCGCGTGCAGCCGGTTCACCGGGAGACACGGCTGCCGTCAAATGGGCCGAAGCAAAATTTCGTTCTCTGGGTTTTGACAAAGTGTGGACTGAGCCAGTGACGTATCCCACATGGCAACGCGGTGTCGAAACAGCTGAGGTGATTGCACCGTTTCCACAACCGTTAGCCATCACCGCGTTAGGCAATAGTGTCGCCACCGCTAAAGAAGGTCTGAGCGCCGCAATTGTGCATTTCGCGACGTTGCAAGATTTGGAAAAAGCAGACGACAATTTGGTGCGCGGCAAAATTGTGTTTATTAGTCGTAAAATGGAACGCTTTCGCGATGGCAGTGGTTACGGTCCTGTTGTCGCCGCGCGTGGTCGTGGCGCCAGCGTTGCCGCCAAAAAAGGAGCGGTGGGTTTTCTGCTGCGTTCGGTAGGCACGGACACTGATCGTTTGCCTCATACCGGCAACATGCGTTACGCCGACGAAAGCAGCAAAATTCCGGCCGCGGCCTTGTCGTCGCCTGATGCCGATCTGCTCTTGAATATGTTAAAGCGCAATGTCGACATTACCGTGAAACTCACCATTGGCGCTCAAACCGGTGCTACGTTTACGTCACACAATGTGATGGCAGAAATTCGCGGTAGTGAAAAGCCTGATGAATATGTTTTGATTGGCGGTCATTTGGATTCCTGGGATCTGGGCACTGGCGCGCTGGATGATGGTGCCGGCTGCGCCATGACGATGGCGGCTGCAGAAGCCATAAAACGTTTCGGTTTCAAACCCAAACGCAGTATTCGTGTCGTGTTGTTTGCTAACGAAGAACAAGGCATTTACGGTGGCCAGCAATACCGTGACGCCCACAAAAATGAAATCAAAAAGATCATTGCGGCGGCTGAGTCGGATTTTGGTGCTGGCCCTGTGTATGCCTTTGCTTCGAAAGCCAAACCGGAAAGCGCACCGGTCGTCGCACAAATGGCCTCGGTGTTAAAACCGCTCGGCATTGAGTTTGTCGGTAACAACGCGTCATCGGGTGCGGATGTACGTGCTGTTCACTCGGATGGTGTCGCGCTGTTTGATTTGAGCCTGGATGGCAGCGATTATTTTGATTATCACCACACGGCAAATGATACGCTGGATAAGGTGAACGCCGAATCGTTGTCGCAAAGTACCTCGGCATATGCTGTTTTCGCTTGGCTGGCGGCCAATGCTCCGGGGGATTTTGGTTTCAACAACGCACCACCTTCAACGCGCTGAGGTTTTACCATGACGGAACAAATTCGATTTTCGGTGAGTGATGGCATTGCGCATATCGTGTTTGCACGGGCTGATAAGAAAAACGCAGTCGTCAACGAGATGTGGCAACGTTTGGTTGATGTGGTCACTCAGGCTGAACGTGATGAAAACGTGCGCGTTATCTTGTTTTACGGTGATGGTGGCAATTTCAGTGCTGGCTACGATTTATCGGATTTTTTGCATCGACCGCCGTTAGCGGCTGATAGCCCGATTTTTCAGTTTCTCAATGCTGTCACTAATATTAGCAAGCCTGTTGTTGCCGCCGTAGAGGGGGTGGCCGTTGGTATCGGCACGACGCTGTTATTGCATGCTGATTTTGCGTATGCGGCAGACAATGCGCGTTTTCAATTGCCGTTCGTCAATTTGGGTTTATGCCCCGAAGCCGCATCGAGTTTGTTGTTGCCGCAATTATGTGGACAACGCAAGGCAGCCGAATTGCTGATGCTGGGCCAGCCATTCGATGCTACGACCGCATTAGAGTGTGGATTGATCAATCGCGTGTTGGCCTCACCGTTGGTGTTATCAACTGCGTTGGCCACAGCGCAACAATTGACACAAAAACCGCCGGCAGCGATCCGTGTAACCAAATCATTGCTGAAGCAAGCGAATCGTCAATTGATTGCCGATACGCTAAACAATGAAGCACAATCCTTTTCGCGTTTATTGCAATCGGCTGAAGCGAAAGAAGCGTTTGCCGCGTTCTTGGAAAAACGCGCGCCGGATTTTTCTAAATGTAAGTGACGAAAAAAATTGAACGTCAGAAATGCAAACGGCCATTTAATATGGCCGTTTTCTTTTTGCCGTGCAGGGATGCACAAATTCCGCGGGCACATGCGACCGCCATGGATGGCGGAAGGTAGAGCAATGCAGGAGCAATTGCCGAGATGCGCA
>JAYSCL010000001.1:246386-249418 GCA_041914905.1 Enterobacterales bacterium | reverse complement strand
CGCACAATGTATAACCCTAAACCAAAACCTTGTTCGCGGTTGCCGCGGACGCGGGCGGGATCGAAGGCGCGTTCGGGGTTGAATTGTTGGCGCGCAGCGAGCGGAATACCGGGGCCGTCGTCGTCGACGTGCAGAATGCAACAAGAGCGGCGCAGGGTGAATGTGATGGTAATGTGTTGGGTGGCGTAGTGTTCGGCGTTGTCGATTAAATTGCACAATGCGCGTTGCAAGGTGAATTCGTCGGCGTAAAACAGTTGATTGTGCGGGTAGCGAAACTGAATCGTTTTTTTGCTATGCCGATAAAGTTGTTCGAGTGCGGTAAAGAATTGGCTGGTGTTGAGTTGCGGCAATCGAATAATGCTGTGCTGCGCTTCTTGTTCGGCATAACGTAAATACTCGGTCGCGGTGCGTTCGAGTTCGGTGATATTGTCGAGTAAATCTTGTCGCAGATCGTTTTGACCCAGATCGTGTTGACGCACATCGAGCATGGCCAGCGCAAAACGCATACGTGCTAACGGCGTGCGCAAATCGTGTGCAATAAAATGACTGAGTTCGCGCTGCGTTTGTAATAAGTGCTCGGCTTGTTGCGACAGCTGTGTGATGACACCAGCCAGCGGTTGCATGACGCTGCGTTTTGGTAGCGAAAACTTTAATACACCGCGTGCACTAGCCGGATCGGACAGTGTGCTGCGCATCAGATCGATATCGCGAAACAGTGGCCATAACCAGAACAATAGGAGCAGACCAAATACGCCAAAGAATAATAAGTATAAATACAGTGAGGTCAGACTGTTGTCGTCGTTGTTCTGCACGGGCCCGTACAATTGAAAGTGCTGAGCATTTTGACGAACAAGCCAGGTTTGATCATCATCACCGCGCAAGGCAATGACGTCGCCACGTGCCAGTTGTTGGCGACTGTCGTCGGATAATTGAATGGCGCCGAGCTCAATCGTTTGCCACTGTGCGGTGATGTGTTGGCACTGATCGTTAGGATCTTGTTGGCAAAACAAATGTTCGGCGGGTAACCATGGCGTGTCGTGATCGCCAAATGAGCTGAGCAAACCTTCGACCGCGAGTGCGATCGCGATCATCGCGAGTAATAGCACCAGATAGAAACGCAGGAAGGCGCGTTTCATGGTGATGTGATCCGGGTGAAAATTTTTGCGGCTGTTGGTTTGTTTGCGGCGATTGAACCATCCCTCATCCCGGCCTTCTCCCTTGAAGGGAGAAGGAGTTTACGCATCTTAACCGAACCGCTGCTCTTCCAATCATATTGCATCCGCTTCGCTGCCTGCGTGGCAAAACATATAGCCGCGGCCCCACACGGTGCGGATCGTCCAGCCGGTGTCGTGGGCTTGTTCGAGTTTTTTTCGCAAACGGCTGATGCGACCGTCGATGATGCGATCTTGCCCATCGTAGTCGCGTTCGGTAACGGCGTTGAACAGCAGATCGCGGTGCAAAATGGAATTGGGGTATTGCGCAAACAACCACAGCAATTCAAATTCTTGTCGCGTCAGTGCTAACGCGACATGGTTGATGTGGGCTTCGCGCGTGCTGGCGTTGATCGTAAAGCCATCGAGATCGATATGGCGTTGCTGCTGCGGTTTTTGTCGTGTGCGCAAATGGCTGCGAATGCGCGCGAGCAACACGTCAGGTTGAATCGGTTTAACCAGATAATCGACGGCACCGCGTTCGAGCCCTTCGATGTGATGGGTGTCGTCACCGAGCGCGGTCAAAAAAATACACGGCGTTGCGCTGTCACGTTGCAGGCGTTCGAATAATGTAAAGCCATTGATATCGGGCAACATGACGTCGCAAATAATCAGATCAAACACCTGTTGGCGACAATATTTTTCGGCGCTGGCACCATCTTGCGCCCAGCTGACCGCGAAGTGCTGGCTGATCAAATAACGTTGCACCAGCTCACCGAGTTTTTGATCGTCTTCGACGAGCAATAGTTGGATCGCCGTGCTATCAGAGGATGCCCCAGCCATGCCTTCTCCGCGGTCTGACATCAGTGACCAGACGAGCCACTTTGACTTGTGCACTGGCGATCGTGTTGTCGCTGTGTTGTGGTTTCAAGCGATACCAGGTGCTGCCTTGCAAACGCGCTTGCCAACGAAAATACTGCGCGCTGTCTTGGCGTTCTGCTTCACAGTATAGCGCGTCGGTTTGTTCGGCTTCGTGCAGGCACCACAGTGGCTCGGTGGTTGACGGATGTTGCCAGCTGGCGCGCAGATCGGTTTCGCATAGATCACTATCTTGTTCAATCACGCACAGACCGGGCTGGATCTGCAAAGTAGTGGCGTGTTCGGCTTGCAACAACGGCGTTGTGGCCGCAACACAACAGAGACACAGTGCGCGCGCGGCGTGCATCAATTGATTCCATACACGAGACCGGCAAACCACATGCCGTATTGATTGCGCGTGACGATTGGCGACGCCGTCATTTCATCCGATAACCAATAGCGACGTCCTTGCAACATGATCGACCAATGCTCCGCGAGTTTGATGGTGAAGTGCAGGCCGGCATTGAGACGCCATCCGGCTTGCGCTTTATACGGTCCTGCCTGTCTGAGTTCACACTGGGTGAAATCAGCATTGCAGTCTTGCCAATCGCCGCCTTCTTGCGGCGCGATCTCACCGTCTTGCGGCGTGTAATAATAATCAACCAACGAACCACTTTTTAAGCTGACACCGAGATCGGCATTTAATGACCAGCGTTCATTGTGTTGCCACAACGTGCGGTCAAAACGCAGATGAATTTCCCAGCCGTGGTGCACATCACTGACATCGCTGCCGGCTTGCACGCTCCAGTTGACGATCTCATTTTGCGCAGAAAAGCGAAAACCGAACATGGTGCTTAAATCACGTTCTGGCCGTTCCAGCACATAAATCTGATTTGGATACGTGGGAAACGGTGTTGGCACCACAAACACACTGGCGGCTAATTCGTTATTCAAATGATAGAGAAGACCATCATCATTCAAATACAGTACGGCATCCCATTGCCAGGTTTTGTGTTCGCGCAG
>JAYSCL010000001.1:3689-246286 GCA_041914905.1 Enterobacterales bacterium | reverse complement strand
CCACGCTTAACTTGTTGATTTCGTTTTTGATTTGATTTGTATAAGTGAAAGGCTGCCATCGCAATTGCGACAAATCTGCACAATTTTGTGCGGGTGTTTGCACGTTGACCTCGTTATCAATGCGATCGCCCCAACCCGCGGGCCGCACACCGTGCCACCTATCCCCACAACAGGGCACAGCGCGACACAGCACAGCAATTCACAGCAACAACGAGGAGACAGCAATGAAACTGCGGCATATCGCCATTGCCTTAGCCAGTGCAGGCTATATGGCAGGCGCCAGTGCCGGCATGTTCGATTGGTTATTCGCGGACACCGCCGCGAAAGCGCCAACAACAAGCCGATTCACCGCGCCACAAGCAATCAGCAAGGCCGACGCCGAACGTGAAGCCCAACGACGGCAAAAACAATGGGAACGCATCAGCGCTCGTCACGGTCAGCGAACGTCATTTAATCGTGCCAATGTGCACCGCGCCATTGGCGGTGACACCGTGCCGTTTGTGCGTGAAAAAGATCTGAAAGGTGAGCAGACCTATATTGTGCAATTGCTCGATGCCCCGATCGCATTGTATGACGGTGGCAAATCATCGTTCAAAGCGGTTGTCGGTAAAAACGGCGCCGCGGTCACGGCGAACGGCAAATTAAATTTGAAGTCGCCAGCCGCCAAAGCCTACAGCGATTTTCTTGGCAAACAACAAGCCGATACCATTAACACGATTCGCCAGTACGTCAAAGGCAATGCAACTCCGTTTCACTATTACAAAAACGCTTTTAACGGTATGGCATTGCGTTTGACACAAGACGAAGCCGAAGCGGTTTCGAAATTGTCTGGTGTTAAAAGTGTCACGCGTTCGCGTTTGATGAAGTTTAAAACCGACGTTGGCCCGACCCATATCGGCGCAAATCAGATCTGGGATGGCACCGCTTTTGGCATCAGCGCACCGAATCAAGGTGAAGGTTTAATCGCCGCGATTCTCGACACTGGCATTAACAGTGATCATCCGTCATTTGCCGCGCTAGGCGGTGATGCGTACTTGCATACTAACCCGTATGGCGACGGTGTTTACAAAGGTGATTGCGCTAACGCGGAATTCGCGTCGAAGTGTAACGATAAATTGATCGGCATTCATTCGTATCCAGAAATTACCAATGCCTATAAAGATTATGAATTGCTTGATCCCAATACGTATGCACCTAAACGTCCAGCAACCGGGGAAGATTATCACGGTCATGGTTCACACACGGCGAGCACCGTTGCTGGCAATGTGTTGTTTAATGTGCCCTTTAGTGTGCCGACCTATGATCCGGCGAGCGATCACGGTGATGGCTTTGCATTGCCACACCATTTTGCGCGCATTTCCGGTGTTGCTCCGCACGCTAACGTGATTGCTTATCAAGTGTGTTATTACGGCGATCCGGGTGACAAGTATGTTGGCTGCCCTGAATCGGCAACATTAAAAGCAGTTGATGATGCGATCGCCGATGGCGTCGATGTGATCAATTTTTCAATCGGTGGTGGTGAAGGTTTTCCGTGGACCAGTCCGAGCGAAATCGCTTTCTTGGCAGCACGTGAAGCCGGCATCAGTGTGTCGGCTGCGGCGGGTAATGCAGGACAATTCAGCCGCGATCACAGTTCACCGTGGTTGACCGCCGTGGCGGCGACCACCCATGAACGCATTGCGTCGCTCGATCCGAAAACGCTCAGCGATTTTGTCGGTGGTGATAATCCACCAAGCTGGGCCATTCAAGGTAAAAGTTTCAGTGGCGGCATCACAGCGCCTGTCATTGCGGCCGCAACTGTCGACAATCCGAACTCTGAAATGGATGACGACTTGTGCGAACAACCGTATCCGGCCGGCACTTTCAGCGGCGAAATTGTCGTGTGTCGTCGTGGTGTTATTGCGCGCATTGCAAAAGGCGCTAACGTGTTGGCCGGCGGCGCCGGTGGCATGATTTTGTATGACGATCCAAATGACACATCATCACCATCGGTGTATGAACTCGGTAACGATCCGCATGTGTTGCCGGCGATTCACATTGACAGCTATTCCGGCACAACAATTGTCGATTGGCTCAGCAGTGGCAGCGGTCATCAAGCGACGATTTCGGATGTGAATTTAAACATCAGTCACGATGACGCTTACGCCGATCAAGTTGCCGAATTTTCATCGCGCGGCCCGTCACAAACGGTTAACAATGTGATGTTCCCTAGCGTCGCGGCACCGGGTGTCGATGTGTACGCGGCTTATGCCGATGAACACCCGTTTTCGAACGCCGCCGCTTCGGGTGATTACACGATGATTAGCGGCACGTCGATGGCATCGCCACATGTGGCGGGTGCGCTCGCCTTGATTCGCAAAGCGCATCCGACCTGGACACCGGCCGAAGTGCAATCGGCGCTGATGTTGACAACCGTGCCAGCCAAATTGGCGACGTGGTCGGGCACCACCGAAGCCGGTGTGTTTGATGCGGGCTCAGGCGCCATTCGTGTCAATCACGCAGTGAATGCCAGCTTGGTTATGGATGAAACGTCAGCGAATTTTCGCGCCGCCGATCCGTCACAAGGCGGCATTGTCAGCAATTTGAATATGCCGTATTTGGTCGATCGCGATTGTCGCGATACCTGCACCTGGATGCGCACGTTCCGCGCGACACGTGATGGCAGCTGGCAAGTCAATATCGTTGATAAAACCGCCGCTGGTGCGCCGGTGTTAACGGTGACAGCAAGCCCCGCGCAGTTCACCTTGCAAGCCGGTCAAACCCAAACGGTATTGTTCAGTGCACGCACGGAAGATGTCAGTGTGCAAGGCGGTAATGGCACCTACACATCGGCGTTTGAAGATCGTTTTGCCGATGTGCAACTGCAACCGGAAGACAGTTCACCCACGCTGCACATGCCCGTTGTTGTGCGTTGGGGTTCACATGGTTTACCCACCGAAATTAACGCCGATGCGCATCGCAGTAGCGGACGCAATGTGTCACAACCGGTGATGTTGCCGGAATACACGCAGTTCACTGCACGCGCGTTTGGTTTGACAAAAGCCGATGTGACAATTTCGCATTTGAGCGCCGCGCAAGCGTGGGGAGAATCCGGTGGCGAAGCACTGAGCACTGATCCGGGTCATCATATTCAGATCATTGACGTGCCGGTTGGTACCAAGCGTTTAATCGTTGATGTGTGGCCTAAAGAAGCCGGTTCAAAAGCGTATCCGACCGTCGATATGGGTCGCGATTTAAACGACAACGGTTTGGTCGATTGGGATCAAGAAGCGATCTGTTATTCGGTGTGGCAATTACGCAATTTCTGCGCGATTAACAATCCGCAACCGGGTAAATACTGGCTCATGATCGGTAACGAAAAATGGGTCGATACCTGGAACGGCGAAGTCGACACCGTTGATGACATTAAATGGGCCTATGCCGTGGTCACCGACGCCGATCTGAATAATGGCACGATGACAATCAACGGCCCGGCCAACAACGACGGTCGCACGCCGGTTGATATCGCGATGAACTGGAATATCCCTGGATTCGTGCAAGGTGAAACGTATTACGGCGCCTTTGATGTCGGCACCGATGGCAATAATGCCGGCAATCTGGGCACCGTTGGTGTTCGCGTTGAACATGTCGGCGCCGATGTAACCGTAACGGCCAGCAAGGCCACCGCTAAAGCCGGCGATGTAGTCGAATACACGATGTCACTCGATCCCAATTTGTTTGGTCAAGATCGTCATTATGCATTGAATGTAAATTTGCCCGATGGCTTAAAAGTGATTGCCGGCAGTGCACGATTGATCGGCAATCCGGGTCACAATACGGTGAGCAGTGATGATGGTCATATCAACGTCAGTGGCGTGCAAAAAGCCACCGGCAATACGGATCGCCATTATGTGTTTACGAACAGCGATAATGATCCCTTGTGTCGTGTGCCGGGATCGGAAAACGGTAAATTGCTGAACCTGCGTCAATACGGGTACACGCCGATGGAAGCGGTGTCAGGTTTGTCGAATCAAGCGCTGATCATGGAGAGCCAATTGTTCTGGGGTGAAGACGTGCACGTACCGCTGTATGGCGTTCAACGTGAACACACCAGCGGCTATTTGGGCATCTCTCCCGGTGGTTTTGTGCAATACGATCCAATGCCGATGTTCTTTCCGTTCCATTATCCAATGGCGGAAGATTTCTTCCCTGACATCATGGTGGCACCGTACTGGCGTGGCGGCACCGGCATTCCGGAAGCGACGTTCTACGACGGCGTAATGGCCGCGCGTGACAGTGAAGCCGGTTTGCAATATTTCCAATGGGACAATGTGCATGAAATGCCGGCGTTCCTCGCGGGCGAACCGGATCCGGATGCACGTTACAATTATCAAGCCGTGGTCAGCGAACGCATCAGTTTTGCCGAAGGCAATTACGAAGTGGTGTTTGCGTATGGCGATATGAAGGGCAACGTCAAACCAGGCTCCGTCGGTACACACGGTTATTACGGACCACGTGGCAGTTTCGGTCCTGAATTGGGCTGGAAAGGCGACAGTGTTGGTTACGATGATCTGAACAGCAAATTACGCAGTGATTTTGTCATCTGCGGCGATTATGAAGGTCCGGAACGCAGTGCCATCACCGTCGCATTTGCCGCGAAAGTGGGCAGCTCTGCGGTTGGCAGCCAACTGAATGTCGCCGTTGTCAGCGAATACGATGATGCTGAAACGATCACCGTAAATAAAACTCTGACCGTTGTCGGCAACATTGTTGTGTCGCCACTGCACGATGTCGACACGATGCAAAACACCGCGATCGAAAATCTGCCGGTGATGTACATCGATCGTTTGCCCACCACGAACGTGATCGAAGTGACCGGCGCGCACATCAGCGCCAACATTCACGGTCATGGCACCGGCGCAACGTTTGACGTGATCCCGGAAAACGATTGGGCCGGTGAAACCACCGTGACCGTCACGGTTTATGATCAAGCCTTCCCAAGCGATCGTCACAGCCAATCGTTTACGTTGACGGTGCACCCGATCGCGACGGCAAAAGTGATCGCAACACAAGTGAACGTGACGGCCGACGCGGCCGCGTCACTCGATGCATCACCAAGCTGGGCTTCTGAAGGTCACGAACTGAACTTCACGTGGCAACAAACCGCTGGCTCACCGTTAACAACAAGCGATAAATCGTTAGCAAAACTCGACATCAATCAAGTACCGGCCGGCAATTATGAATTTGCCGTCACCGTAAATGATGGTGTCAGCAGCGACAGCGTCGTGGTCAAACTGGCAGCACAACAAGCCCCCACACCACCAAGCAATAATGGCGGCGGTGGTGGTAGCGTGCCGGTGCTGATGTTGTTAATCGTCGCCGCGTTGATTGGTCGACGTAAAATCTAAAACTAGGTAATGTAATCAAAACGCCCTCTTTGTGAGGGCGTTTTTTTTAGGCGATTAGTTGTGAGCGATTACCGCTTTTTTGTTTGCTCCTTCCCCCTTCAAGGGGGAAGGCCGGGATGAGGGATGGTTTAAAACGCCATGAAGCAATTAAATCTGTCCCGTTTAAATGGAATATTTATTACATCGATATTATTTATATTGTGCAATTTCCATCCGAATTTTTCGTGCGATGGACTCCATCAATTTCTGCAAAAAATATTTCATCTTTGAAACGCCCATTGCGTCGGATTGAAAAAATGTGGACAACTCTGTCCGAGATCGGATGAGTGACGGCTTATACAAGCTGGTTGATTCTGCATCGCTTTCCGTTAATTTCTTTCATGTGGGCGTAACGTCCGCGCGCTCACTTGTACAAGCGGATATAGCTATTTGCTTCGCTCTCTGTCGTTACGATAACTGTTTGTTCACTTTACACACGCATTAAAAAAACTAATTCATCCGCAAATAAATTTTGTTTGTCGCCAATATGCAAACTTTCTAATTTGTGCGCCGCACAATTTGTATGTCGCTTGCGGAATGAGCGGCGTGGATGTGCCATTTATCAGGAGTAATACGATGAAATTTTTGCAAGCTCTGTTGGTCGCCGTTATGGTGGCTTTTTCGGGTGCACAAGTGGCGAATGCTGGTGGTGCAACTTACACGTCAGCTGAGCGTGTGATCACGGGTGATGCACGTGCAGTGCGCATGGTCAAAGCCTACAAACGCGATGGTTTTGTTGAAGCCAACCGCGAATACAACCAAATCATGTATCTGGTTGCTCCGACTGAAGATTACAAAGCGGGTGAGTACGTGATCACGATGCGCAAATCGTCGGGCAACTATTCGCTGACCACCTACTACGCGCACATTCACGTCGAAATTTTCGCCGACGTTGAAACCGGCACCTACTTCGCCGGCCGCGTCTGGACTGAAGAAACGGTTGTTTATTAATTTGATAACCAAAAGAAGCGCTTCTCTCGAAGCGCTTCTTTTTTGCATTTGATTTCTGCGCGTTTAATTGTCCATTTATTCGGCAACACAAGTAGCGTTTTCAGCGCTGTCATTTGGAATGATTTGCTCTACATCGGTCTTTATGTCGTAAATGACCTTCGCTCGATGACTATTTAGCTCGGTAAAGTCAACTTTGAAATTGGTGGCAAATTCACCATCAGCGTAGATCTTGAGCGCATGTCCATCAAGGTTACGCAAGAATAGCCCCTCAATTAACAAAGGCTTGCTCAAGTCAACCCAATCTAGTTCTTCGCCATTTAGGTGCAGTTTTAGCTTCTTTCCCTTTAGCTTTGGTGAATGAAGATGACTAATCAAACAAATTTCCCCTGTCACCGGCATTACCGATTTGATTACTGAGGCGTATTGGCTTTTGGCACGGACGATGGCTTCGTCAGTCAGCTCAAATGCGGCTTGACGATACTTGTCATTGATGTAACGCGCGGCACCGATATTGTCATTGTTTATCTTGGCGGCGTAGATCCAGGCGATCGCCTTCTCGAAATCGCGTTTCTTTTTGTCACGCATGATGTTCCAATCCGCCATACCGTAAAACCCAGCCAAATCTTCTGCTCGAATCGCTGCCTCTGATGCTGTTTTTATGTCATCCCAGTCTTTTGGTGTTTTGACTTGTTGCAATAGCAGCAAGACCATCATCCCTTTTGCTTCTATTTGCCCTTGTGCCGCTGCTTTTTTCATGGCCTCCATCGCAATAGACTTTTCACTGATTTTGCCACGTTTGAGCAATGCCGATGCATAATAATAACTACCCAGTGAGTTATTTTGCTCGTGAGCACGTTTATAGTGTTCAATCGCAGTGTCAAAATTCGAGAAACCAGGAAAATTTCTCTCATGTGCATGGCCAAGCCAAACATGCGCTTCACTACTTCCAAGTTTTATGGCCTCCTCACAGTATTGTTTTACTGTTTCGGTATATTCAGCCTTGCGTTGAAAGTCTTTGTCAAAAATTGTGGCAACACAAAAACGTGTTATACGTTCTTTTTCGTAACCTTCTTGGCTACGAGTGGTTGTTGATACCCACATGGTTAAATAATTCAAATCATCTGATCTTGAAAGGTGCAGGAAGTAAGGCTTGTTTTCATTGACCGTAAATGGATAAACCAATGGTTTGCCTGAAAATAGCTCCCCTTTTGTCTGCACGACGATTTGATAGTCACCCAATTCAAGACTCGTTGATTTCTCGCCGTTTTTAGGAAGCTGAACATTTCGCCATCCGTATGGGCCATCTTTGCGCAAATGAACGATTGATGCGGAGTCGTTGAAATGCAGAACGGGCTGTGAGCCGACCGTTGCTTGTTGCGTGTCGGTCTGCAGGTTGGCGAAAGCCCCGTTTATGTGAACGAGCAATAAAATGGCCAACGTACCTTTGATTAGGGTCCGCATGGTGAAGTCCTTGAGTAATATTTGAATGCTATGGCGATAAATTGGTCACAGGCTTCCGGCTATTATGCCGCCGGAATTTTGCGTAATGAGGCTTCGACGGACGCTCTCAATAGAAGCTGGTCACGTTTTGGCAATTGTGCTTTGCCATCGCTTTTTATATACGGCGACAGCTCCTTCAAAATGGTTTCGGCGTCAAGCAAAAACATGATCTCTTGCTGTAATGGTTTTTTATACAGATCTATCCTGGCGCTGCTCGAATAAGTTGTGACGGTGTAATAGGTGTAATAAGCCTTTTGCAACTCTGGCTCATCTAATGGTTGCTTGATCGGTTGCAATGGATCTTTGCGTTCTTTGATTTGAAATATTGCCAGCTGATTACCATTTTCGTCACGAACAAACGCCGATTTGTCGTCTGCTTTGCGCAACAAGAAGTAGTCAAAACCTTTTTGTTTGGTCAGTTCCGCACAACGATAAATCCAGAAGTTCCAGACGCGCTCTTCACTGGCATAACCGTTCCCATGAAATGACACAATGTAGCTGTCTTCGTCAATTTTTTGATCGGAATACCCACCGCCTAAACCACTCGGGCCATATTTTGTCGCACACGCCGACAATATCAAAGACAGCGCAATCACGCCGTAACGAAACAGATTCATCACAAACCCCATTTTTTAAATAAACGATATCGAAAGAAATTCGCAACCGGCTCATCTACGGCTAGCTCTCTCGCCAAAAATTTGTGAGTCTTCTTATGCGACGTGCCAGTGGATTGTTGTCCACGGCACAAGTGTTAGATTATCACAATCTCCCTACACGAGTCTTGCTGTTGCGTTTGGTTCTTCAAAACAAAACGCCCTCATATCGAGGGCGTTTTGCTGACAACACAGGTAGTAAAGCGTGGTTTAGAACGTCAGTTTCAACGTGTACGTACCGGTACCGCTGTAGCGTTTTACGCGCGCGTAATACGTTTTGCTGGTGGTGCCGGTGTTGGTGGTGCTGGCTGTGTCAACAACGCCTTTGCCACCGGTGGCAGACGCCACTTGCGTGCCGCTGCTGTTGTACAAATACAAATCGAAGTCTGACGATGCGTTTGGTGTTAACACGGCTTGGAACGTTTTGCCGGCGCCTACCGTGACTTTGAAATAATCAGTATCACTGCTGGAGCTGATCGAACCATTCACTGTTGTGCCGGACGTCGACACGGTGTTAGCCGTTGATGTCGTGTTATTCGATTCCGTTTCATTCATTGTGCCGCCCGGCGGAGTCGTCGTGCCGGTCAGAATTTTCTGCGCTTCAAACTTCGCTTGGAACGTATTGGCGTACGTCAGATCAGACGGATACAACGCTTTGGCGGCGTCCACAATGGCTTTGGCCATCACCGGCATTTTGATGTTGGAACCCAAACCAAAATGCGCTTCCAAGATGATCTTGTCGACATTCGCGCGCGGTTTGCCGGCGGCCATCAATGACACCAAGGATTGGAACAACGGTGTTGACCACAATTCGTCCGACACGAACGTGACACCGGCTTCGGTTACGCTGGCATGTGCACCGTACGTTTTGCTGCTGTTATAAGTCGCGGTGGTTTTGTTCATGACACGACCAGCCCAGCATGAACCGTGACCATCCCACGAAAACGCCCACTCAGGATGATAGGTTTGACCGTTTGGTGTGCTGTACGAATACGAGCCGGCCCAGTAATCACCAAAGCCTTCACCCATTGCACCGGTGTCGCCACCTGACCAGCTGCTGTTGATGTTGCGCTGAATGCCATGACCGTATTCGTGCAGGATCACATCGGCATCTTCGTTGTCGTCAACGCAACCGTGACCGAACGCCAAATAGTCGGTGGAACCGCCGTACGAATAATGCGAATTGTCATCGCCGTTCAAACCGTCGGTGTCCACATCAAACGAACGTTCGATAATGCCTTTTGTTCCGGTGAAACCGAGGCTTTGCATATAGCGTTGATTTTGATCGATGTGAAAGTAGGTGTTGCTGTCATTGAATGCATTGTTGCCGCGTTTCGCTGTCCATACACCGGTGGTTGTCGTGCTGGGCGCGGTGTTCGGCGCTTCAATGTTTTTGATGTTGACGTAAGGACCAGTCAATGTGTAATTGCTGCCACTCATCGTTAAATCGCGCAGCGATTTGACCGAGTAGGCGGCGTCAAATGACGCGGCCGACGAGGTGTCGGTCAGGCTGTCGGTGTTCAACACGGTGCGCGGATCCGGATCAAACACATTGCCAGAACCGTTAATGCCCGACGCTGCAGCGGCAGCGACAACGGCGCCGGCTTTTTGTTGTTGTTTAGCCGTGAATTGTTGCATGGCTGATTTGCGATCGAGCAAAGCACCTTTCGCCGAAGCGCGATCGGCCAAGGTGCGCTCGTGTTCGCCATTGCGTGGCAACGTGGTGGTGTACGATTTCAACAAGCTACCGTCAGCGGCATTGATGTATTGCACAAAACCGCCGGTGGGCATTTGCGCGGCGATGTGAACGCGATACGCCAGCGTTAAACCGTTGTCACCCGCCACCCACACCAGTTTGTGGGTTGGGTGATCAACCAGCGGCTGTTGCACTTTTTGATTGGCCCAGGCGGCATCCAGCGCTTCGTCCACTGACAATTGCGCGCGCGCATTGGCTTTGGCAAACGAGGCTTTCACCGGTACGGCATTGTTGAACACTTTTAACACACGGCCGTTGTTGTCGATCGATACGATCACTTCGGCTTGATCGACGGGCAGGCCTTTGTGCATTTGCTGATAGCGGTAGTGTTTACCGAGCAGCGATTCTTGCACTTGCACCAACGTCAGATTGCTCAATGATGCCGGCAAGCCGTAGCGCTGCGCATTTTGGCGCAACACATCAGTGGGTTTGTTGACGAGCACGTTGTTGAACGAATCAAGTTGGTCAGCATCATTGATTCGGGCATTGGCCATCGAGGAAATGGCGAGCGCCGCCGCAAGGGCGGTTAGTTGGGCTTTCATTGATTGTCTCCTAGCGTTGATTAGCGCGTCTGGTTTTTTTGTCGCGCGCCTTTTTCAATCGGTTGGCCCTGCTGCGTTAACTTGACGCTACGGCCAGGGTGGAGACAGACACTATTCCTGTCTTATCGAAAATACAGAATCAGATTGTCGTCATTTCGTATCGCTTTGTACGAATTCCACGCAAAGCGGATGGCTCCCTACAAGCACTCCTTACAGTGCCCACACAATCAGCGTTTGCGCGCTGAAATAGGAACCCAAGATCCACAGCTGTGCAAGCGGGATCGGACGTGCAAATTTGTTCCAACCCAACACGCCGTCCGATACCGCAAACAACAAAACACCGAGTACCAACACGTCATTACGCTGCTGCGCGGCCCAGGCCAACGCGCTGACGCACATCAGCAACAAAGCGACGGTGTATACAACAATCGCCGGAAACAAACGCGGTCGAAAACGCGCCAACTGTGTCCAGTACAGCAGCGCCAGCGCCAACAGCGGCAGCAATGACCAATGCCATAGCGTGCCGCTAAAGGAAAAGAAGAGCCCGATATACGCCAGATGCGCGCACAAAAAAGCCAGCAGTCCCCCAACAAAAAATCGCGCCGGAAACATCAACAACACATCGCCCAACAACGACAATGCCAACGCAGTGTATAGCCAGCCGGCCTGATCACTGGCGGCATCTCGTTGTACAGCAAGCACCATCACCAACATCATCGCGAGCGGTTTGGCTAGCAAATACCAATACCGTCGGGTTGTTACTGCACCAGCGATACTGACCGCTGCGGCGATCACAATTGCACACACTATCCAAATCGACATCGTTATCCCATTTGTATCAAGCTCGCGCGCCTTGTAACAAGCTTGCGCGTAAGGCGCGTTAGCGCGCATGGCAAACGCCGGGCTAACATGGTGGCATAGGCAACACGCGCCGAATTGTGTTTTGGCGCCACATACAGGAAGGTTGAGAATGAAATTGGGTTTAAGCTTGATGGTAGCGACCATGATGAGTGCTGCAATGGCAAATGAACCGGGTAACGACCCACATCTGTGGCTTGAAGACGTCACCGGCGACAAAGCGTTGAGTTGGGTGCGGGAACAAAACGCCGTCAGCCAAAAGCAATTGGCCGAAACGGCCGAATTCAAAACGCTACAAGCGCGTTTACTGGCCAATTTGAATTCAAAAGAACGCATCCCTTTCGTCAATAAAATGGGACCGTATTTATACAATTTGTGGAAAGACCAAAATAATCCGCGTGGTGTTTGGCGGCGCACGACCATGGCCGAGTATCAAAAGTCAACGCCACAATGGGAAACGGTCATTGACTTGGATGCGCTCGGTAAAACCGAAAATGTCAACTGGGTTTGGCACGGTGCCGACTGTTTGTATCCCGACTATCAACGTTGTTTGATCAGCTTGTCGCGCGGCGGTGCCGACGCCGACGAAGTGCGTGAATTTGATCTGGTAAAAAAAGAATTCGTCAAAGACGGCTTTCGCCTGCCAGAATCGAAGGGCAATGCAACGTGGTATGACGAAAATAATCTGATCGTTGGCCGCGATTTTGGTAACGGTTCAATGACCGACTCCGGCTACCCCCGCATCAGCAAATTGTGGAAACGTGGCACCGAACTTAAAGATGCCGAGGTGTTATTCGAAGGCAAGAAAGACGATGTTTGGATCTTTGGTGCACGCGACTTAAGCAAAGGCTTTGAACGCGAGTACTTTGTGCGTGGTATTACGTTTTTTACCAACGAGACCTTTTTCCGCCACAACGGCAAAATTGTCAAAATCGAAAAGCCCGATGATGCCGATGTGAGCAGTCATCAGCAATGGCTGATCTTCACGCTGAAAAGCGAATGGAAAGTGGGCGGAAAAACCTGGCCAAGCGGCGCCGTGCTCGTCACCTTGTTTGACGACTTTATGGCCGGCAAACGCAGTTTTCAGATGGTGTTTGAACCTCATTCGCGCAAATCTTTAGCGGGCATGAGTTTTACCAAAAATCATTTGATCATCAATGAACTGGAAAACGTGCGTAACCGTTTATATGTTCTGACGTTCAAAAATGGAAAATGGCAACGCGACGCCGTTAAGGGCTTGCCGGAATTTGGCAGCATCGGTGCCACGGCCGTTGATGATGAAGAATCCGATCAGTATTGGTTGACGATTACCGATTATTTAACACCCTCACAATTGCATTTGGGTGAAGTCGGCAAAACGTCACAACTGTTGAAACAATTGCCGGCGCTGTTCAGTGCCAAAGGTTTGCACGTAAAGCAGCATGAAGCTACGTCAAAAGATGGCACGAAAATTCCGTATTTCCTGGTCGCCAAAAAAGACCTGAAACTTGACGGCAGCAATCCAACCTTGTTGTACGGCTACGGTGGTTTCGAAGTGTCGATGACACCGGGTTATAACGCCAACGCCGGCAGCGCCTGGCTCGAAAAAGGTGGCGTTTATGCCGTTGCCAACATTCGCGGCGGTGGTGAGTTTGGTCCGTCATGGCATCAAGCCGCTCTGAAAGCCAATCGTCACAAAGCGTACGAAGATTTTATTGCCGTCGGCGAAGATCTCATTGCCCGCAAGATTACCAGCACACCGCATTTGGGTATTCAAGGTGGATCAAACGGTGGTTTGCTGATGGGCAATATGCTGACGATGCGTCCAGATCTGTGGGGCGCGGTGGTTTGTCAGGTACCGTTGCTCGATATGTATCGTTACAACAAATTGCTCGCTGGTGCATCGTGGATGGCCGAGTACGGCAATCCGGATGTGGCCGAAGAATGGCAATACCTTCAAACGTTTTCGCCCTATCATAATTTAAAAGCCGACGTGAAATACCCGTCGATTTTGTTCATGACGTCAACACGCGATGATCGCGTTCACCCAGGCCACGCACGCAAAATGGCGGCCCGCATGATGCAGGATTACAGCAAAGATGTGCTGTATTACGAAAATATTGAGGGCGGTCACGGCGGTGCCGCGAATAATGAACAAGCCGCGTTTATGCAAGCGATGGCGTATACGTTCTTGTGGCAGAAATTGAAATAAGTTGTGAGTTGTCAGAAAGCGCGCTTTCTATCGTGCTTTCTGGCAACCGACAATTGACCAATCGGCTATTCAACGTGTGGCGATCACTGGCTTTAGCACCTCACGCATATCACACAACATTTTTTCAGTTGTGGTCCAATCGACGCAGGCATCGGTAATCGAACAGCCGTATTTGAGTTGACTGCGATCCTTTGGGATCGATTGGTTGCCGGCTTCGAGAAAGCTTTCGATCATGATGCCGACGATGGAGCGATTGCCTTCACGCATTTGATGCACGATGTCACGTAACACCAACGGTTGCAATTCGGGACGCTTGCCGGAATTCGCGTGTGAGCAATCGATAATGATATTGTTCGGCAATTTGGCCTTGGTCAGTGCCGCTTCGGTCAGTGATACCGACACAGTGTCGTAATTGGGGCGCTCGCCACCGCGCAGCACAACATGACCATAACGATTGCCACGTGTGCGAATGATCGCCGCTTCACCATTTTCATTTAGGCCAAGAAAACTGTGCGGATGCGACGCTGAAATGATCGCGTTGATTGCCGGTTCGATGGAGCCGTCGGTACCGTTTTTAAAACCCACCGGTGTTGATAAGCCTGAGGCCATTTCTCGGTGCGTTTGTGATTCGGCTGTGCGCGCACCAATGGCGGTCCACGAAATCAAATCGCCATAGTATTGCGGTGAGATCGGATCAAGTGCCTCGGTCGCTGCCGGCAAACCGAGTGCGGTCACATCGTGTAAAAAACGACGCCCCAGCTCCATACCTTTTTCAATATGAAATGAATCATCGAGATTGGGATCGTTGATGAAGCCTTTCCAGCCCGTTGTCGTGCGCGGCTTTTCAAAATAAACACGCATGATCACGTACAAGGTATCGCTGACTTCATCGGCCAATTGTTTTAATCGCCGCGCATAATCAAGCCCCGCTTCCGGATCGTGCATAGAGCAGGGGCCAACGATCACCACAGGACGCGGATCGTCGCGATCCAAAATGCGCATCAACGTTTGACGACCACTCACAACCGTGCTCAAGCTGGGTTCCGTCAGTGGCACACGTTGTTTGATCTCGTGTGGTGACGGCATATGATCAAGCGCCACGACATTTAAGTTTTCAGTTAATTGATTGACCATTGTCTTGATATCCATCGTATGCGCCAGTGCGCATGGTTACGCCGTATTCAAAGCGGTTGTTTACGTAGTTGGTTTTATTGCCAGATGTTGCGCCAACGCGCCAATGACAACATTGCTTTCGTTCATCGCACGCTGCGCTTCTTGTGCAAATGATTCTTTGGCATAAGTGAATCGTTGCAATAAACCATCGCGATCGTTTTTCGCGACTAAGTCAGCCAATTGCACATAGTGCTCAGCCAATTTGCTGATCATCATGCGCCGTTCCGGTGTTGCCAACATGATGTCGGCATACAGCGCCGCGTCTTGTGCCAGCAAGCGCGACACCATGTCGATTTCGAGGCGATACACCGGACTGGCAAACTGCAATGAGCGTGTCACGTCAATGTGTTCGTTGGCCAAAAAGCTACCCAGTGAAAACGTGACAAAATGGCGCACGGCCTGCACGACCGTCATCATCTGATCGTGTTCTTCAGCGCTGCAGTAAACGAGCTGTGCCTGTTCGTTTTGCAACGCGGCGATTAGCGTTTCGGCGCGTTCCAACGCGCGCCCTGCGCACACCACGATGGTTTGACCGCGCAACGTGTCAGCGCCGGGACCAAACATCGGGTGCAGACCCAGCACCGGGCCACGATGTTGTTGCAGCATCGCCGTCAGCGGCGGTGTTTTGATGCTGCAAAAGTCCGCGAGTACAGCGTCCGCTTTCATCTGTGGCGCAACGTCCGCTATCACGGCGACAGTGTTCTGCATCGGCACCGTGATCACGACATAGTCGGCGCTTGCAATCAGGGCATGGCTTTGCGCCTGATTATCGCGGTCGAGGATATGCAGATCGAAGTAGGGCGCCAGAAAGCGTTCGAACATACGGCCCATTTGGCCGCGGCCGCCGACCAGCAGTAGTCTTTCCATATTTTAGATAGCCATTATCGACTTTATAGCTATTCTTGCCGATCGTTTCTCGTTTGTCTGCGTCGTTTTGGCCCTGATCGGGCGATTTTTCTGTCAAATCGGACCGATGAGCTATCCCTCATGAATCAATACGGCCTTGGTCAGTGACAACCACCGGCTGACCAAGGCCGCTCCCACTCATTGACGCCAGATCAGTGGCCGCTGGCGCCGTAGTTCGGCAGCGCGCGCGCACTGGGGTCGCTGACGTTGCAGTTGGCCCATTGCGGGTTCGGCAGCCAGAACGATTTGATCCATTTGCTGCGACCCGGATAATGTTTTTCGAAAATTTCGCGATAGAACAATGCTTCTTTACTTAAGGGACGACCATGCAAAAACGCCGCCGAGCGTTGCCGGAATTCCTCATCACTGTAGCGTTTTTCGGTGAACGCTTTTAGTTGATCGACCATGCCATGTCCCACCGCATCCGAGAACGCGGCTTTTTCGCGCCACAGAATTTCAGCGGGCAACCAATCACCGTCGGTAAAGGCGGCGCGCAATAGATATTTTCCAACTTGGCGTGTGTTCATTTTCAGCGCCGGATCAATTTGCATCACGTGGCTGACAAACGCTTGATCGGAAAACGGTACGCGTGCTTCCAGTGAATTACCGGCGATACAACGATCGGCGCGCAGCACATCGTACATGTACAACTCGTGCACACGCTTTTGCGCTTCACTTTGAAACGCTTCCGGTGAGGGCGCAAAATCGGTGTATTTGTAGCCGAACAATTCATCGCTGACTTCACCGGTCAGCAGCACGCGTACCGACGTTTTTTCACGCACAAAACGGCTGACCAAGAACATACCGAGCGAAGCGCGGATCGTGGTTATATCCCAGGTTTCCAGCAACTTGATGACATCATCGAGTGCTGCAAACACATCGTCCATCGTGAATAGCACTTCATGATGTTCGCTGCCGATATGATCGGCAACGATGCGTGCATATTTGATGTCAATCGGATTTTCAGTAAGACCGGTAGCAAACGTGATCAGCGGTTTGTCGAGTTGTTTGGCTGCTATCGCGCACACTAACGAGGAATCCAATCCACCTGATAGCAGAAAGCCCACTGGCACATCGGCGGATAAACGTTTTTGGACAGCCGTGATCAAATGTTCGCGAATGCCGGTTAATGCAACGTCGGTATCGCTGATGATGGGTTGGGGTGTGGCGGCCGCGTCGATATAGCGCACAAATTTGGCACCATCGAAATAATGACCGGGTGGAAACGGATAGATTTCGCTGCAGGCATCGTGTAGCGCTTTGGCTTCCGATGCAAACAGAATATGCCCCGTCACTTTCTCAAAACCGTAAAACAATGGGCGTATGCCGATTGGATCGCGTGCGGCATAAAAGCGTTGTGCTTTTTCATCGTAAATCACAAACGCAAATTCACCGTCGAGACGACGCACCATACCTGCGATACCCAGCCGGCTCAGCAACGGCAGCAGCACTTCGCAATCGGAACCCGAGTGGTAATGGTAGCCCGGCGTCAGTTCGCGCAGCGCGATGTGGTTGTAGATCTCACCATTGCATACCGCCCAGGTCTGTTCTTCGGGTTCGCAAAACGGCTGCTGCCCGGCCAACGACGTGTCCATGATGGCTAAACGGTGAAACCCCAATGTCACGCCCCGATCGAGGCGCTGAATGACCGATTGGTCAGGTCCACGGTGTTGGATGCGGGCAAACCAGGCTTTGAAACGGTCCAGATCGATGCCGGCGCCGGTATCAACGAGAAAACCACACATGCTGTATTCCTTGATAATTGTTTAGCATTTTGTCGGCATAGCTAAACAAACATTGAGTGAAATGCAAAATTTCTGATAATTTTATATTTTGCCAGTGCATTTATTACCGAATTGCCAAACCGAGGTAGCCCATGACCAGCCCCGACTATCAAATTGACAGTCTCGATCGCGCGATCCTGCGCGCACTGCAGGCCGATGCGAAGCGCCCCTACCTCGATATTGCACGGGAACTGGAGGTGTCCGGCGGCACCATCCACCAACGTATCAATCGGCTGCGCGAGATCGGTGTTATCGAAGGCACCCAGCTGAAGCTGAACCGCCACAAACTCGGGCTCGATGTGCTGGTCTTGATCGGCGTGCATTTGACCAGCGCCAAAGTCGTCGCCGATGTCGTCAAACGACTAAAAAAATTTCCGGAAGTGCTGGACGTCTATTACACGACCGGTAACTATTCGCTGATTCTGAAAGTGGTGGTGCCATCGATCGATGGCTATCACCAATTTCTGGTCAAAAAACTGCAAGCGATTGATGAGGTGCGCGCCACCGAATCCTTTATTTGCATGGATCAACCGATTGAGCGGGATGTGTTTATCGAATGAAAAACCTGATTGCTTTTTTATGGCTGACATTTGCAGGCGCGCTGTTCGCCGACAATGAACAAGACGTGCGTCAAGTCTTGGTCGATCAGGCCGCCGCGTGGAATCGCGGCGACGTGCGGGGATTTATGTCGTTTTACTGGCAAAGTCCTCACTTACGTTTTGGTTCCGGCAACAGCATTACGTATGGCTTTGAACCGACACAAAAGCGTTTTCTGGACAAGTACAACACGCCCGAAAAAATGGGCAAACTCGAATACGAAATTTTGGAAGTCACCCGCTTTGATGACAATCAGGTGCAGCTCTTTGGTCGTTGGAAATTGCTGCGCGATCACGACAAGCCGAACGGCCTACTCACCCTAAATTTAAAAAAGATCGACAATCGTTGGCTGATCGTCAGTGATCATACATCGTCGGAATAGCATTGGCGGTGGCAAACCATCACTTACGCTCGGTGATCCCGATTCGGTGCGTTGGCATTCACATGATGGTGTGAATTAACGTTTGAATTCACCGTCAACCAAACGCCAAATATGCAAAGGGTTACATTCTTTTAATGCGTCGGGCAACAATGCATCGGGCGCATTTTGAAACGCCACTCGTCGCACAAAGCGATCAATCGCGTTGCTGCCCACCGAGGTTGTCGCGGCGTTGGTGCAGGCCGGATACGGGCCGCCGTGAACCATCGCGTGACAGACTTCAACCCCGGTGGGAAAGCCGTTAAATTGCACGCGACCACTTTTATGTTGCAGCACATTAAACAACGATTGAGCGAGCGCGTGATCGGCATCGTCGCAATGTAAACTGGCGGCCAATTGTCCCGCCAACGCATTCGCTGCAGTCAGCATTTGATCGCTATTGTCCATTTTTACCAGCACCGTGCTTGGTCCAAATACCTCATCGCGTAACGCGTAGTGCTGCGCATAATCAGAAAAGCCGCATTCAATAAGCCCCGGCGTTACCGTGCAACCTTGTTGCTGGCTCGGCAATAGCACCGTGCCGACATGAGCTTGCGTCGCAAAACCACGCACGTAATTATCAGCAATGCTGGCCGTTAACATCGGCGCAGCCGTCTGTGTTTGCAATTTTTGCAGCAACACCGTTTTGAATCGTTGGTAATCATCACCCTGCAGTGCAAAAACGACACCGGGGCAAGTGCAGAATTGGCCGACACCATTAGTCACCGACGCCGCCAATCCTTCTGCAATGTTTTCAGCGCGAGCACGCAAGGCCGCCGGCAACAAAAATTGCGGATTGGTGCTGCCCATTTCGGCGTAGACCGGGATCGGTTCGGGTCGTGCGTTGGCAATATCGAACAGTGCTCGACCACCCCGCAGTGATCCGGTAAAGCCCACGGCTTTAATGAACGGGTGTTTCACGAGCGCGGTGCCAATCGTGGTGCCATTATCGATCAAATGCGAAAAAACACCGGCAGGCAAACCACACTGTTTCACGGCCGAACTGATCGCTTGTGCCGCCAATTCGGACGTGTGCGGATGTGCAGGATGTGCTTTGACAATTACCGGGCAGCCGGCAGCCAGCGCTGACACGGTATCAACACCGGCAACTGAAAAGGCCAATGGAAAATTCGATGCACCGAACACCGCGACAGGGCCGATCGCAATTGCCAGCGAACGCACATCCGGTTTTGGCAACGGTGAACGTTGCGGATCGCCGTGATCAATGCGCGCTTGTTGCCAGGAGCCTTCTTCCAATAATTGCGCAAACAAATTCAGCTGCGCGATCGTGCGCGCACTTTCACCACGAATACGCGCTTCCGGTAAACCGGTTTCGCGACAAGTGAACTCAACAAATTGTGGAATACGCGATTCCATTTCTTTGGCAATGGTTTTTAAAAATTGCGCACGCGCCGGGCCACTGCTCACCGAATAAGTGTAAAACGCCTGTTGTGCCAACGCTGCCGCGCGCTCAACGTCGGCCACACTTGCCGAATAGAATGGCTCGCCAAACTCGGCATTTTCTGTCGGTGAAAAGGCGCGAAAAAGCGATCCGTGATCGGAGCCGAATGCAAAACCGATGGTTGAACGATAAGTAAAGGTCATAATGGCTCCGAAGTGTGCACAGGCAAACGTTACGCGCGACCACATTTTGAACGCTTAAAACAAAAAGTCCGCGTATCTGCCTACACAGGTTTGCAGATGCGCGGACATAACGCAACGAGGAGGTATAGCGTTAAACTTTTGGTCGGGTGTCCAGCGCCACTTTCAGTTCACGCAAACATTGTTCACGTTCGGCACCTGTCACCACCAGGCGGGGTGCGCGCACACGTTCATGCCCCCAGCCCATTTCCTGTTGTACCAATTTGATCAGCTGCACAAATTTTGGCACCGTGTCCATGCGCAGTAATGGCAAGAACCAACGATATATCGCAAATGCTTCTTCGAGTTTGCCATCACGGGCTAATTCAAACAACTTGACCGACTCTTTCGGGAAAGCGTTGACCAAACCCGCGATCCAAAATTGCGCACCGACCGCAACACCTTCGATCAGGCAGTCGTCAACACCAACACCGAGTGCCACTTTATTGCCGATCAACGCTTTGATGGCGGCAACACGACGCGCATCGGTTGACGATTCTTTGACGGCTTTCACATTGCCAAACTCGTTAACGAGTTCTTGGATCTGTTCGGGTTTGAAATCCGTGCGATAAGCTATCGGATTGTTGTAAATAATGCAGGGCAGATTGGTCGCTTTGATCACGGCGACCAAATGGGCTTTCATTTCATACCAATCACTGCAGTAAACATAGGGCGGCAACACCATCAAACCTTGCGCGCCGGCATCTTGACTGGCTTTCGCGAACTGCACGGCTTCAGCGGTCGACAATGACGCAATACCGGGAATCACCGGCACTTTGACGGCGTTGGCAACGGTTTTAACAATCGACACTTTTTCATCAACGCTCAGCGTTGCACCTTCGCCGAGTGAGCCGCAGGGCACAATGCCGCTGCAACCGTTTTCAACGAGCCATTGCACATGGCGTGTGATACCAGCGTGATCAACGGAGTAATCGGCATTAAATGGAGTGGTAATGGCCGGAATAACACCGGTAAACGAAACGCTCATGATTTTTCCTCTTGCAGTAAGGCGTTGATGTGAATGGAAGTCCAGGGCGCACGTTGCCCCACTGGCGACCAACCGTATTGTGTGTGGCAGATGGGTCCGCAAATACGGCCTTGGCAAGCCCCCATGCCCGCGCGCGTGTACAAACGCGCCTCTCGACCACTGCGACACGCCAACAACGCGTGATGGCGCACATCTTCACAGCGGCAGATGATTTCGTCTTGTGCAATTGGCTGCACACACGAGTGGTCAATGTCACAAAATTGTTTGAGCGCCGCGACAAAGTGACGTTGATGTTGCAACTCACGTTGCCGTTGTTGCATGACTTGCTGTTGGCCACACAAATGTAAGGCCGCAATTTGTCCTTCCAACATCGCTTTATCAACGCCGCCAATGCCGGTGATCTCGCCTGCCGCGTAAATGAACGGCAACGAGGTTTGTTGCTGGTCGTTGACACTGACAAATCCTTGCCGTTGATGCAGTGCCAGCACGTTGACGATGTCGGTATTGGCTTGCAAACCATAAGCACAGGCGAGCCAGTCGCAGTGCACGCTGATCTGACGATTCTTGCGCGCAATGACAACATGACGAACGCGGTGATCGCCAGTGGCGCCTTCAACGCGTGCGTTACGCCAATACGGAATGCTTTTTAGCGACCACAGTAACGCGAGCAATTGTTTTATTTTTTGTGGGTAGCGCCACAAACTGAATGCGAAACGCGCGCTGCGCCAGAAACTGGCTTGTTCGACGATCGCGACAACTTTCGCACCGGCGCGACGCGCGGTATCGGCACTGGCCAACAGCAAGGGGCCCGTGCCGGCGATGATGACGCGCTGTCCTTGCACATCAACACCGTTTTTGATCAGCGCCTGCAAACCACCGGCGCCGATCACTTGGGGCAGCGTCCAACCAATGAAGGGGGCAAAAATTTCGCGCGCGCCGGTCGCGATAATAATATGCACCGCTCTCACGTAACGCATTTTATCGTGCTGGCAAAACTGCCATGTCGTACCGTCGCAGGTGATCAGTCTCGTATTGTGCCAGCGTGTGATCAAGGGATTGTTCAATTGCTGCAACCACGCTTGCGCTTGCGCATTACTTTTATTGCGTTGCTGTGCACGCCAAATTTGACCACCGGCATCCGGCCCATCATCGACGACGATCACTTTTTTATGAAAGCGCGCGGCGGTTACTGCTGCACAAATACCGGCGGGGCCACAGCCAATAATCAGCACATCAATATTGATCGGATCAGACATCGGTCTCAATCTCCATGCCATCGCTGACCAGCAGTTGGCACGCGCGCTGCACAATGCCATTGACGCGAACACGACATTCAAAACAGACACCCATACCACACAGCGGTGCACGCGGCTGACCACTGACGGACGTGCGCCATGGCACATATCGCCGCTGTGCCAGCACGGCGACGACGGACATATCACTGCGCACATCATGGCCTTCGCCATTAATTCTGACGGTGACAATGTGGCTCATGCGGCACACACCGGCGCAAATCGCTGTGGCGAAAACGCTGCCGGCTGCAACGGGCTGCAACCATGCCCCAGCTGCGTCGCGATCAGTTCGGCACTCGCCAATGCGGTGGCAACACCCAAACCTTCATGTCCGGTGTTTAACCAAATACCACGACGTGCATTGTGCACGCCGATCAGGGGCAAATTATCCGGCGTTGTCGGTCGTAAACCGGTCCACACCCGCACAATGTTTTGTGTCGCCAATATCGGTAAAAAACGTTGCGCGCGTTTTAACATCGCCCGCAGTAAAGGCCAGTTAATGTCACGGCTGACGTCATCAAACTGGCGAGATGATCCGATTAAGCATTGCTGTGTCGGGCGCGCCTGAATATTCGCGGCAACACTGTCGCCATTGCTCATGTGCGCGTTTTTGATGTAACCCAGTTCGATGACTTGATGTCGCAGCAATAGCGGACCGCGTTCGGTAATCGCGAGCTGTCCTTTTTTGCTGCGGATCGGCACATCGGGCAGCAGCAAACGGCTGTCGTTACCGACACAAACAATGACAACGTCACCACGCACGATCGTTTGATTGGCCGTTATTACCTGATGATCACCGATCGCCACCACGCGATCGCACACATGCCGCACACCGCGTGCGCGCGCTTCATCAAACAAGTATTTGGCCGCCAAGGGTGGATACAAAATGGCGTCGTCTGGCACATGCAAACCGCCGCACAGATCGCGGGCCAAATGCGGCTCCAGTTCACGTAATTGTTTTGCGTCAACGCACTGCGCGCGCACATTGTGCGTTTGATAGAACTGCGCCTTACGCTGTGCTTCACGTAATTCATCATCATCACACGCCAGCCACAAGGTGCCGCAACGACGATAGTCCAGCTCAACCGGCAAGCAGGCACTCAATGCCGACCACAATTGCAAAGAACGTTGCGACAAGCGAAATTCATTTTCGTCGCCATCCAGAATCGTTAGATGTCCCATACTGGCGGCCGTCGTCGCGCCACCAATAACATCGGGTTCGATCAACGTGATGTCGTGCTCATGCAACGACAAAGCGTGCGCCGTGGCAGCACCGACGATGCCGCCACCCACGATGACGATCTTGTTTGAAGTCATATCGAAAGAGGCTTCGTTAACGCCGCACAACAATACCGTGCGTAAAGGCATCACGCGGATCGAGAATCAATTTCGCTTCGCCGGTGACATACGCGGTGCCGGTAATTTCCGGAATAAGCTGATCACCCACTTGCAATAAGCGACCTTCAAACACACTGCCGATAATACTTTCTTGGCGCCAGGTTTGGCCGATCGCCAATTTGCCATCGGCATGCAAACACGCGAGCTTCGCGCTGGTGCCGGTGCCACACGGTGAGCGATCATAAGCGAGCCCCGGACACAGCACATAATTACGCGCATCCAGTCCGGCATTGGGTGACGCCGTCATCAGTTCTATGTGATCGATGATCGCGCCGTCTTTGCCGCGAATGTTGGCGCGCTCGAGCGCTTGACGAATACGAACACTGACATCGGTGAGCTGGTTCACGTGATCAAACGTTAATGTTTGTTGATGATCATCGACGAGGAAAAACCAATTGCCGCCCCACGCTATATCGCCGTGCACAACACCCAAGCCATCCACCGTAACCGCGACCTGTTTGGCGAAGCGATAGCTCGGCACATTGCGCACCGACACCCGATTCGCGTCATGCAGCACGGTTTCTACAACGCCGACCGGCGTTTCTATTTTGTGTTCACCCAAGTCGATTTTACCGGCGTGATACAACGACACCAACGTGCCGATTGTGCCGTGACCACACATGCCAAGATAACCGACATTGTTAAAAAAGATCACCGCCGCTGCGTAATTCAATTTGCTCGGTGTGCACAACAGGGCACCGACGATGACATCAGAACCACGCGGTTCGTTGACAACGGCCGCACGCAGGTGATCAAATTCACGTGCGAATTTTTCACGCTGAGCCATCAAATTTTCTGAACCTAAATCAGGGCCACCGGCCATGATCAAACGTGTTGGTTCGCCACCCGTGTGCGAATCAATAACCGTTATCGGTGACGTGCGATGCGTTACAGACACGAAGCAACTCCCCAGTAAAGTTTCCAATGTCAGTCTACTGCGCGCATGCGCTGCTTTCTTGTCGCATCACACGCGCCGGACAACGGTTATTTAATCAATGGCCAATACGATCCGTAGGGTATCCCAGCAGCATGCGGTGGGGTGTTAACAATCGTCAGTTGCAATTTGGCCTAATGGCACTACAGTTTTAGCTTACGCTGAGTCATTTTAGGCCCTTGGTGTGCGCAATCTCCCTGTAGTCCTTATGGTGGGTGGTCTGGCGCTGCTGTCTTCTTTTTGTTGTACCCGAAGCCGTGCCAGCGGCATTCAGGCTGTTGCCGACAGCTTCCCACCGTTTATTTATCTCGACAAAGACGCCAAACCGGCCGGCTTTGCCTGGGCAACACTGCAACAGATGTTTGGTGACGCCAATATGCCGACACCTGCACTGACCTTGCAGGCATGGACGCGCGCCTACAAAAGTGTGCAAGAGTCACCGCAAACGCTGGTGATTGCGATGCGGCGTACACCTGAACGCGAGAAATTATTCAAATGGATTGGCCCCTATTATGGTGAGCATGTGCATCTGTATCGACGCAGCGATATGCCGATCCTCATCTCGCATCCGCAGCAGTTATCATTGTATCGTTACGGCGTTAAACGTGGTGCATCGGATCAGCTGATTTTATTGCAGCTGGGTGTGCCGGCAACGCAAATTGATAGCGTTGACACTGATTTGCAAAATCTCGACAAATTATGGCGACGACGCGTCGATTTGGTGCCGTTGTTGCCCATTGAGATGCATTACTACCAGCACTTTTCACCGGCCACTACCGGCACGTTTGACAGCGCCTTTCAATTGCCGGAGCCGGCGCCGCTTTTCTTTGCCTTTAATGTGGCGTTTGACCCGATTGTCTTTGACAAACTCAGCAGCAGTTTCGCTGCACTGCACAGTCGTGGTGTCCTGGATGAATTGGTTCAACAACGCTATCCCAAAGCCCATGACATGCCTTAATCGTTGCTGTCGCTTACTGTTCTGTTTCGTGTGGTTTGTCAGCGTCATTTACGCCAGCGACATCGGCCATGACGAGCGCGATCGGTTTTCCGCATTTGAAAAACAAATGGACAAGATTGCCGATGACTACGGCAACGATTATGCACTGGCGCTCGACAAATTAAAGTCAATCGAAACTGCCGCCATTGCCGAATATGAAATCGCGACGTTGCGTGCGTATCGCTGCTATTTGCTTAGTCAACTCAAGCAATGGTCTGCACTGGAACAAGAGTGGCACGCCGCACAAGAAGCCAGTCGCCGCTTCGAAGACAAAGCGGCCGCGCTGGCCAGTGAAGTGTTGTGTCAATTTCATCGTGAACACGATCCACTCACGCAACAAAATCTGGCCGCCATCGCGTATTACCATGCGAAACACAGCACGGCACCGGTGCTGCGCTACTGGATCAGCACCAACTATGTTTATTACGCCAGCAAACAGGGACGCGGCAATGACGCCTTGGAAGCCGCGCAACTCGCGTATCAGATTGCCAACGCCAATCACGATGAGTATCGCATCGCGTCATCGCTGCGCGGTCTCGCTTTATTGGAGTCTGATCGCGACGATCATGAAGCCGCGTTGGAACATATCGAAAAGGCTTTGCAGATTGTCGAAACGTTGGGCCTTAAACAACGTGCCATGGATTACACGCTGAACAAAGGTTTTATTCTGATCGCCGCGGGCAAATTGGACGCCGCGGAACAAACCTACGCCATCGCGTCACAAAAGGCCCGGGCACTCAAACAAGATGATATCGACCCCATTATTTGGAGCAATCTTGCCGATATCGCGATCCAGCGTCAGCGGTTTGCCGAAGCCAAAGAATGGAGTGAAAAAGTCATCGCGTACGCTCAGCGCGTTAATGATCGTGAACTGGAAGCCTATGGCCAAGTGTCATGGGCGCACGCCGAATTGTATATGGGCGACAAAGTGCAAGCATACAAGCGTTTTGAAAGCGGCATTCAGTACTTCATCAGCAACAAATCGTGGGTAGATACACGCGATATGCTGTTGAGTTGGTCAGAGGCATTGGCCGCTAATCGACGCTATGTTGATGCCTACGAATCACTGAAACGCCACAACACGATCGCGGCGGATATTGATAAAGAAAGTCGAGGCCAAGCGATTACCGAATTTCGTGAAATTCTGCGTGCCGAACAACGCGATCGCGAACTCGTCGAATTGCGTAATAGCCGCCTGATCGAAAGTTCACGTGCCGAACAAGCCGATGCTCGGCGTAAACAATGGATCGCGTTTGCCTTCGCATTGTCGATCACGCTGTTGTGGATCGCGCACACCGCGTGGCGCGTAACGCAACGCAATCGTTTGTTATTACAACAAAATCAAAAGTTGGATACCGAGCGCTATATTGATGCGCTGACTGGTTTGAACAACCGAGGTTACTTCTTGTCACGTGCCGACGCGCTGGCACGACAGGCACAGCGCGACAGCACCGAACTTCACAGCGCTGTCGTCTTTCTGCTGGACATTGATTTTTTCAAGCGCATCAACGACCGCTACGGCCATGCCGCAGGCGATGCGGCACTGGTTGACGTTGCCCAACGTCTGCGCGCGTGCTTGCGTGAGCATGATATTGTCGTACGCTGGGGTGGTGAAGAATTTTTGATTTTTTCTCAATCCGTGCCTTACGAACGTTTACCGCTGTTTGTCTCTCGCGTGATCAATTCATTAGCCAAATCACCGCTGCAGTACGACAACGAAACCATCAAACTCAGTGCGTCCATGGGTTATGCAGTGGTGCCGACCACGTTGCCCGATCACACGACGCTGAACTTGGAAGAGGCGATAAAACTGGCCGATGCGGCGTTGTATATCGCCAAAAGTCATGGCCGCAACTGTGCCATCGGCGTACGCCGTGTACTGACACTGTCACAAGGCAAAGACAGCTTATTTAACGATTTACACGGTGCTTGGTATCGCGGTGAAGTCGAACTATTGGTGAACGCCGGATTACGAATTCCGTTAGCGCACGACATTTAAGAACCCATCAACATAACCTCACAAACGCATGGTATTTTTTGCGCATTTAGTTCGTGTAACACAAGCCAATCATCCAATCCTTCCCGCCATTGCACAGCGATAATCACGCGCGTATTCAGTTTGTAGATCAGTCAGACGCTGATTATTTACCGGCGTCGCGGACAGCTGCACAAATATAACAACACATTCTTGGTTTTCATCTGTCGAATTTCAGGTCAGCCGTTTATTTTGTACTAAATCGGCGCGTCCGCGACTTGTTATTGCAAAATAGTGTCGTGTGGTCCATGCAAAATCACGCTCTCGAACGTTGGCGGCAGCATTTTTTTTCGCAATTGGAATCGTGTCGAACATTTGAGCCGTTGTTTGACCGTGTACCAACGGCCGTGTTTTCGATAAAAGATCGTATGGGACGTTATGTCAGCATCAGCGAAGGCTGTGTGGATCGTTGCCATCTTGAAACCAAAGAAGAGGCGCTTGGCAAAACGGCATTCGATTTGTTTCCGCACCATATGGCCTTGCGTTATCACGAGCAAGATCAGCAACTGTTCACCAGCGGCCAACCCTTAATTGACAGTCTCGACTTGACCTTGTTTGGCGATCGCAGCAGTGGTTGGTGTCTGACGCAGAAATTGCCGTTGTATGACCGTGCTGGTCACATCATTGGCCTAGCGTGTTTGTCGATCGATCTGATTGATCCGAGTCGCGAACGCTATGTCGATCAACACTTCGCTGACATGATTGATTTCGTGCGCAACCATTTGGCCGAAGGTATTCGTGTAGAAGAAATGAGCCAGATGGCCAGATTGTCGGTGTCGCAACTGGAACGTCGCATGCGCAAGATTTTTCAGCTGACACCCGGTCAATTTATTCTGAAAACCCGCATCGAACTTGCTACCCACTTGCTGCAACACACGTCACTGTCTATTGCCGACATCGCCTTGCAAGTTGGCTTCTGTGATCAAAGTGCGCTGACGCGACCCTTCAAACTGATCACCGGTGTCACGCCGCGCCAATATCGCGAAATGTTGATCACGCCGTCACTGAAATTTTGAATACGGTAAACACGTCATTTAACGCCCAAACAGCAAACCCTGAACTCAACAAGCTCAGGGTTTGCTTGCGCTGCTTTTAGTATTCGGTAGTTACCGTCACACCACTGAATGCCGTTACACCATACAATGAAATATAGATGTAACCCGACGGCGGACTCTGAATCGTTACCGATTCGTCATTGCCGGCGTTACTGGACACATATTGATAATTGGTTTGTGTCGCCCAACCATTCGTCGATACATACAAATTTGCATTGCCAGTACCGCCACTTGTGGTCACTTTCAATTGCGCCACACCGGCCGGCATATTAATAAACAGGTAGTTGTAGTTACCCGCCGAGCCTGAGCGATTGCTGCGTTTGCAATTTTGGCCAAGCGCACGCGTATCGGTAGCCGTGCATTCATTGATCGTCGGCGCACTGCTGACGGTCACCGATTTGGTCATCGTATTGCTGGCACCCTGATTATCGGTGACGGTTAGTGCAACCGAATAGGTACCGGCGCTGGCATAGGTTTTGGTCGGGTTGGTTACCGTCGATGTGCTGCCATCACCGAAATTCCACACACGACTCGCGATCGTACCGTCGCTATCAGTTGACGTGTCGCTGAAATTTACCGTGAGGCCATTAACGGTGTTGCTGAAGTTGGCGACCGGTATTTGATTGCTGCCACCCGTGCTGTAGCTGCCCGTCAACGACACACCCGAGAATGCCGCATAAGCGCGCAACATCACGTAATACGTTCCCGCTTGTGCACTGGCGATGTTGCACGTTTCCGTATTGCCGCTTAAATACGGACGACAGTCGTACGTTGATGTCGTCGGCGCCGCAGCAAAGCGCACATACAGATCCGCATCACCGCTGCCGCCGACAATTGTAAATTTCAAATTGCTGGCACCCGCCGGCACCGACATCGTGTAATTTAATGTCGTACCTTGCGCAGCACCCAAACCGGTTTTGGCAACGCCATTTTGCAACACCGAACCGGTGTCAGTGCTGACCGTTATCGATTTGGTTACCGAATGCGTTGCACCCTGATTATCCGTCACAGTTAACGACACGGAATAGGTTCCGGCTGTCGCATAGGCTTTGCTGGGACTCATTGCCGTCGATGTTGTGCCGTCACCAAAATTCCACAAACGACTGGCAATCGTGCCGTCGCTGTCGCTCGACAGGTCAGTAAACGCCACCGTTAAACCGGACACCGCACTAACGAAATTGGCCGTGGGCGCTTGATTGCCAGTGCCGCCGCTGGTGCCCGTTGCTTCCAGATTGGCGGCCGTCCATAACGTATTGCGTGCGGCGACATTCAACGCATTGATCATGCGCGACACTTGCTCAAACGTGAAGTTCGCGTACTGATCAGAATAGTTCATGAAGTTTTGCCAGTTCGTCACTTCGCTCAAACAATTCAGTGCCGTGCCAAGGCTGCTGTTATTCACTTGCGGTGTGTCGCAGATCAGATCGCCAGTGGTAGCACATTTGCTGAAATTGGCCTGACTGCAACCACCTTGGAATGTGTGAATTAAATTCAGATAATGGCCAAATTCATGCGTCAAAACAGAACGAAAATTTTCGCTGGTGTTGTTGCCAAGGTAAGCGCCGTTGTACACGACACGAGCCAAGTTATTGTTCGACATCCACGTATCTGGGTACCACGCGACACCTGAATTATTGGTGACGCCATCGGCATACAAATCGTTTTGAATGTAGACATTCATGTATTTGTAATTGTCCCAGGCGTCGGCTTGGATCTGTGCATCGTAACCGCTGCCATTGCCAAAACCGGAGGCGGCAGGGTGATAGATGATCCCAGTAGTGGCCGCCCCTTGCGGATTCTTTTTCGCCAAACGAAATTCAATATTCAACGTGCGTTTGATCGCTGAAAATTCTGGAATGACTTGATTGTAATCGGCGGTGATGCCTTGAAAGTCTTCGTTAGTCCGACGTAATGCATCGATGATCACGGCATCGTTCACCGTTTTGCCGTTAAACGTTGTGCCATACACATGAAAGACCACTGGAATCACATAGGTCGGGTTCGCGACCAACGCCTCCAGCGCAGTGCTATTGGCCTGCATGCCTTTGGTGCGCACACCACGACTTTTCAGCACGCCATCAACACGATTAAATTCCGCTTTCGCGGCCTGTTCCAATGCCGGCTGGCGGAGATACAACTGACGCATGGCGTTTTCGGTTCCACAATGTAATGCCGTCGTTGGTTTGGTCAAGCGTGGCCGTGACGGATCATCTTGCAACGGTTTGCCGGCGTGCACCAGACCACCGCTGATCATCAACCACAGAAAAGCCGTAAATTTTAGAGTGATACGAGACATATCACACCCTCCGATTTCATTTGTTTTCTTTCCAGTCGACACACGTTTGACGTAGTCGCCCCATCCGATTCGTTGACGGATTTCTCCAATCTAGCAACGCCGCGTTAAACGCTCTTGTGAAAATTGCTTATGCCGATAAGGTTTTTTTACGGTTTTGCTTTGCGCTGTTTTTACGTTATTGTGATCGTCAGTCCATTGAGTAAATGGGGTAGTCTTCATGCGTACACGGATAGCCATGCTGTTTCTTGCGCTGGGTTTAGACATGTCTTTTGCTGAGCAAAATGCGCTGACGAACGATTTGCATCCAGCGCTGCACGCCTTGCTAAAACCCGGCTGTGTCATCATCGAACGCTGTGAACCGTTTTTGCAGATCGATTGCCGATCGGAATTGGATGGACCGTCATATTTCGTCGACAACACAAAAGGTGAATTGTTAATGCGCTGCGGTGGCCGCTGTCTGATTAAAGATCCCAATGATCCACTCGATTGTCACGCTTGCCCACCACCCTCTTGGCAACATTGCCGTGCTAACCAGCAACCCAACCAGACAAATGCCAGCGAAAGAATGGATTAGCGTCAACACGAAGCACACCAAGACCACTAAACACACAAAGTAAAAGCATTTTTTCAGTCCGGCAACACCGTTAGAAACGCTGTTGCCGATCTTGAATTGATCCTATGCTATAAGAACTTCGTGTCTTTTGTGAGCTTGGCTTACTTCGTGTTGAAGTTCGCGGTTGTTTTTTTCTCGCGCAGCAGCAATCAATACTGCGTCGTCACCGTCACACCACTAAAGTTGGTGATGCCATGCAACGAGATATAAATGTATCCCGACGGCGGACTTTGAATGGTCACCGATTCCGTGTTACCAGAATTGCTTGACACATACTGGTAATTCGTTTGGGTTGCCCAGCCGTTTGTTGACACATACAGATTCGCGTTACCCGTACCGCCGCTTGTCGTGATCTTCAACTGCGCCACGCCGGTGGGCATATTGATAAACAGATAATCGTAGTTGCCTTGTGTCGCCGTGCGATTGCTGCGTTTGCAATTTTGACCCAGTGCACGCGCATCAGCTGCTGTGCATTCAGTGATCGTCGGTGCACTGCTGACCGTCACCGCTTTTGTGATCGTGTTGCTGGCACCTTGATTGTCTGTCACCGTTAACGCCACTGAATACGTCCCCGCACTCGCGTAAGTTTTGTTTGGGTTATTGGCCGTCGACGTGGTGCCATCACCAAAATTCCATGCACGCGATGCGATCGTGCCGTCACTGTCACTGGACGTATCGGTAAATGTAACCGTCAAGCCATTGGCTGCACTGTTGAAATTGGCAACCGGAGTTTGATTGCCGGTGCCGGCCGTGTAGCTACCCGTTAACGATACGGCGGAAAACGCTGAATACGCACGCATCATGACGTAATACGTTCCCGCTTGTGCCGTCGTGATCGTGCAGGTTTCGTTATTGCCACTTAAGTACGGGCGACAATCATATGTCGATGTCGTGGGTGCTGAACCAAAACGCACATACAGATCGGCATCACCACTGCCTCCGCTCATCACAAAGCGCAAATTGCTCGCACCTGCCGGCACCGACATTGTGTAGTTCAGTGTCGCGCCTTGCGCAGCACTCAAACCGGTTTTGGCGACACCGTTTTGCAACACTGAGCCGGAATTATTGCTGACCGTTACCGATTTGGTCACCGACTGCGTTGCGCCTTGGTTGTCGGTTACCGTGAGCGATACCGAATAGGTCCCCGCTGTTGCATAGGTTTTGCTCGGATTCGTTGCGGTCGATGTTGTGCCGTCACCAAAATTCCACGCGCGCGATGTGATCGTGCCATCACTGTCGCTTGAGCTATCGCTGAACGTCACCGTCAATCCTGACGCGGTGCTGCTGAAATTCGCGGTCGGTGCTTGGTTGCTGCTGCCATTGAGCACGCCTTGCAGCCAAGTTTGAAATTCGCTGTCATAACGAGTGCCAATCGTGTTTAACAAATAGCTGTCATAGCTGGTGTAATTGCCATTGCGGAAATAACTCAGCATCGTGCGCACATCGCTCATGTGACGCTCAAACATAAAGCGCACGGCGACATAACCCCAACGATAAACACGATCGGTACCGCTGTTGTATGTGTTTCGGAAAACCGTTGACAGCGGCACATGCGTCGCATTGCTGATCACATCCAGTGCGGATGGATTGTTGTTCACATACGCCACATACTCAGCCAAGCCTTCGATCCACCAGATCGTGTTCGCGGTTAGGTACGTGCCAAAATCGCCCTGCATATCAAAACGACCATCCAGATAGTGATTGGATTCATGCTCTAGATTCCACACCTTAAAAGTGGGTCGCAGCCATTCGGCTTCATACGCAATAAAGCGTGCTTGATTTCCGGCTTGTGTCGGATTGCCTTCGAGATACATGCCACCGTTATTGGTGTCGATGCCAAACAACGCGCCCGCATAGGTGCCGTAGTCCGTTGAGCTGTTCCAGATCACCAATTCCAGTGCCGCGTTCAGATCGCCGGCCACCGGTGTGTAGTTGGTTTCCAACATCGTGTGAAAGCGCGCCGTCGATGTGGCGAGATCGTTGCAGATCGTGGTCAGCTGCGCGCTGGTGACCTCTTGTGCGCGCACTTTTAATGTGTTGCTGCACGTATGCGACACGACCAACACCTCGTTATTGATCCGCGCTTTGTAATCGCACACATTGCCGTAATAGTTGCAATTGGCTTTGTCGTAATAGTCGACCATATCGGACAGCCCCACCCAGATCGGTGCGGTGCTGCCGGTGATGTTGCTTTGATTAATCGCTTGACGAACCAGGGGTTGAGTTTTGCTTTTGACCGTACCGCTGTACTGTAAAAAGCGGCCCACTTCGCGCGCGGCATTGGTGACCAGATATTCGTTGTCGGTACCGAGCAGAGAGGTCCAGCGATTGTAGAAATTGTACAGTGCGTCAATTAGCGATTGATCCGATTGGATCAGTGTCTTGAAGTCGGCATTCTGATGGCCGCGAAAGGTCACGGTGAACACACTGTTCGCTGCCGAATTCATGTACCACGATTGCTGCCATGCACTGTCATAACGATTCAGCATGTCTTTGATTTTGTATACGAAGCGTGCGTTCTCTGTTGCTGAATCAATCAGCACAACCGCTTCACTGAGCACCTGACCGTTGGCGTCATTCACGATCATCGAGTTCGCATTGTTAAAAAACGCGTCAAGACCGGCTTGAATCGCGGTTTTCAGCGTTTGCCCATAGGTACCAACGCTGTCCGATTGGTAAAACTGCACGTAATAGCCGGCACGCAAAAAGGTCACCAATTGCAGGGTGAACGTTGCATTGCTGCCCGGGTAGTTGACACCGTTATCACGCAAGGCATACGCAATCGTTGTCATTTTGCTTTCATTAAAAATGTTGTAAGCCTGTGTGCCGCTGACACCAAAGAGCTGATTCAAACAGCTGAGGTCTGCGTTTTTTACGAGTGAGGTGAGCGTGCTGCCCGTGGCGGATTCAAACTGCGACACGGTGCAAACCGCCGCTGCCTGCCTATCCTGCTTTGACAGCAATGACACCGTCGTTGCCGGTTTGCTGACCGCGATCGGTGGACGCGAAGCATGCGTTTTGATTTGTTGCTCGTGTCCGTGTTCATGCTGCACATTTTTCTGCGCCGTATTCAGGCGTGTTGGTGCGGCATTGACGGTAATTTTTTTGGTGCCGACAGTTGTCGTCGCGCGTTGGTTATCGCGTGGTTGTTGCTGCGCATCGCGCGCATGGCTGGCCACGATTGGCAGCAGCAATAGCGCAGTCAACGCAAGCCTGAGCGTGCGAAAGTTCATCGTGTTCTTCCTCCGTTGATTTTTGATATGGCGGAGCGACATTTCTGTGAGGAATACGGCGTTGCTCGCCCTCGTCCACTCCTGCACCGTTCAAACAGGCACGAGTGGCGAGTCTGCGGAGTCTGGAAGCGGAGGTGCCGCACGTATTGTAAAAACGCATTATGGCGGTAGGGATTTGTTACGAATCGATGACAGTGAGAAGCGCGGCACAAAAGCGGGCGACACCGCTTCAACAACCGATATGGCGTGCCATTTGCCTGATTTCATCGTGCACGACGACGGGATTGTTCAAGATGTACGATAATTACCCTTGGAGAATCTTCGCCATGGCCGCGGCTATTGCTTCGGCGCACGGCGGACCGCGCTCGCGCTGGTTTGCGCTCACTGATTTGAGGTAAGTCATGTTGTTGTCGTCTTCACTTGAGCAGTGGCGATTTGGTTTTTTTGATCAGCTCGAGTCATTCCGTGCCTTTGAACCGCTGTTTGACAAACTCAATGACGTCGTGTTTTCGATTAAAGATCGACAAGGACGTTATGTCAGTATCAGCGAAGCCTGTGTCGAACGCTGCGATCTGAACAACCGCAACGATGCGATCGGAAAAACGGCTTATGATCTCTTTCCGGCGCATATGGCTGAACGTTATTGCGAACAGGATGATCAGGTATTCAGCAGTGGTCTGCCTTTAACCGACAGTCTTGATCTGACCTTGTTCAGTGATCGCAGCAACGGTTGGTGTTTGAGCCATAAATTTCCGCTGCGCAATACGCGTGCCGAGATCATCGGCCTCGCCTGTTTGTCGCAAGACATTATCGAACCGAGTCGTGACGGTTTGATCGACAAAGCGTTTGCCGATACCGTTGATTTTATTCGCGCGCATTACGCCGAAGGATTGCGGGTTGAAGATCTGTCCGATCGTGCCGGTCTGTCGGCCGCACAATTTGAACGTCGCATGAAGAAAATTTTTCAGCTGTCGCCAGGTCAGTTCATTTTGAAAACACGCATCGACGCTGCCGCCAATATGTTGCTGCACAGCGACGAATCGATCGCCGATGTGGCGCTCAACGTTGGCTTTTGTGATCAAAGCGCGTTGTCGCGCCAGTTCCGCCAAGTGACCGGTCTGTCACCGCGCCAATACCGCCAAATGTCGGGCAAACGCCCGCTGTAACGCCGATCCAGCCAGTTTCATTGTCAAAATTGTTCAAGCCAGCGACGGTCGCACCCACCATAATGGCCTGTTGACGGGGTTAGCTGCTAGGCTAGCGCTGTTGTACTTTCTCGTCGATTTCCCGAACAGGCCCTGCAATGCAGACCACAGCACTAGAACAATGGCGCTTTCATTTTTTTGAAGACACCGAATCGTTGCGCATTTTCGAAACGGTTTTCGACAAACTGCCCGATGTGCTGTATTTGATCAAAGACCGGCAGGGACGTTATGTCAGCGTCAACAACACCTGCATGGAACGTTTTGATCTGCCGTCACGCGAAGCCGCCATTGGTAAAACGGCCAATGATCTGTTCCCGGCGCATATGGCCAAGCGTTACAACGAACAAGATGAAGAAGTGCTGCGCACAGGTCTGCCATTGACCGACAGTCTTGATCTGACCTTGTTTGCCGATCGCAGTCACGGCTGGTGTGTCAGCAACAAATTTCCGTTGCACAATAAAAAAGGCCAGGTCATCGGTCTGATTGGCATTTCGCAAGATCTGGCCGAACCGAGTCGTGATGGTTTGATCGACAAAGATTTTGCCGACACGATCGATTACATCCGTTTGAACTATGGCGAAGTGCTGCGTATGGAAGAACTGTCCGATCGCGCCAATTTGTCACCAACACAGTTCGAACGTCGCATGAAAAAAATCTTTCACCTGACACCGAGCCGCTTCATTTTGAAAACGCGCATCGACGCCGCCGCCAATCTGCTGCTGAACAGCGATATGACGGTCGCGCATATTTCACTACAGGTGGGTTTCTGTGATCAAAGCGCACTCTCACGCCAATTCCGGCATCTGACCGGTTTGTCACCGGTGCAGTATCGTCAGTTGCGTGGTAAAAAAATGGTCGGCAACGCTTAGATCGACGCGCTCACCACAGCGGCTTTTGGTTGTTTTCCCAGAATTGCAACTCCGTTGCAAAATCCTGTTCCACCTGCGCATGAAAGTGCGTGTCGTAACATTCCAAACCGATGTAATAGTCGGTGTATTCTTCGCCCTCGGGGGTTAACGTAACCGACGGCGGCACTTCCGCCCGACGCAGATCGCAGTACTGCGCATCACCGCTGGCGGTATCACGTTGAACGGCTGTATTCGGGAAACTCGGCATGACTCGACTCCTGATTTTTCGCCTGATCTAACAAATGCGCCTTTGATACGGTTTTGCAAAGACGCTTTTGCACTGAGCCTTTGCAGTTTAGTAGCAAAATGGCATGACGCTGGCCACCTTCCCTGTCCATGCAATCTCGGCTGTTTGCACTATAGTTGACAAAAATCAGTGGAAAATCGTGGTGTTACACGCCGGTTCGCCGTTTTGGTGGTTATTGTTTGAAGTGGTTGCCGTGATCGCCGCCACCGGCTGGATCGTGCTGCTGTTTATGCTGCGCAGCAAACGCCGCATTGATGAGTTGATGCAGCGGTATCGCGCCGACTGCGCGCGTTTGCAGTTGCGTGTGCAAACGCTGGAGCGCGGCACCACCACCATACCGACACCACCGTCACGTGATTATCTCGATGATGCGGTGCGTTTTTGCGAGCGTCAGTTGGAAACCCTGCCACGCAGCGATCCTCATTACATTCCGATGCAATGGCGTTTACGCGCTTTGCGCAGCGAAGCGTTAGCGCGGGAAACGCAGCATTTTGATGAACAGGCATTACCGATTGTGATGCCTGCTTACACACCGCCAAGCGGGCGCCGTGCGATTGTCGCTGGCAAAGAAGCACAACTGCTGCGTGAAAAATTAAACGATGCCGAAATCGAAATTGCACGGCTAAAAACCATTGAGTCCTTGTACAACGATTTGCGCGCGGCGGTGATCGGTCAAGCCGATCGTGGCGTGCAGATCACGCGTCAATTGCACGAGGAACTGAAAGCACAAGGTGCGGATGACAACACGCTGTCATTACTGCAGATGTTGCAAAATAGTTATACCGAAATGCAAAAACTGATGGAGAAAGCAGATTCGCACACACCGTTGACATTGCCCACGGATCTGCGCCTCGCACTCGAGCAAGGCGCACGTCTGCAAGCGGCATTGCTGCACGATCAGGATGCGATCACAGCCTTACGTGATCACGTAAACGTTGGCAACTTGAATGACATTGAAAACAAAGAAATTCAGGAATTGCGCGCTCAATTAAAATCGCAGCATAATCAATTACGTGAATCAATGATGTGTATTGACACGTTGGAAAACAATTTGTCCGAAGCACAAACCTTACTGAAAAAATTCATTGACCGTGCACGCCGCTACCAGGATCAGGAAGCCCGCATTGCGATTTTGGATGCGCGCTGCAAACAAGGGGACAAAGATCTGCGCATGTTGGCACAGATCAACAAGCAACTGGATGGCCGTTGTCAGCAATTGAACCTGCAAATGGAAACACTGGCCAAAGGCGGCGATCCGGCCGTGCAACTGGTGCAAACACGGTTTGTTGAAAAGCAACAGGAAATGGAACGTTTAAACGCCGAAAAATCAATGCTGGAAGAACAGGTGCTGGCGCTGGATGCTTGGCGTGATCGCGCCGAACAGGCCGAAGCCCATCTGAAGCGGGCACTGACAGAAAAACAAATGCTGGAAGATTATTTCGCTGAAACGGTTATTTTTGAAGACGACAATACCGACCCGCCTTAACGACGTTCGGCGCAAACAATAAAACGTCCGCCCCCATAGCCTTTGATCTCGATCACAAAATCGAGACGTTCGACACCGGCTTTATCGTATAGCGATTTCAATTTGCCAAAGTTCGAATCGATCATATGCGCAGTTTTTAAGGTCAGATCGCCACCGGTGATTGGATCATAAAATGACGCCGACAACACGCGCATGACGCGATCAGCAAACGCCTTGATGTTGTCCGGCACCGTTTTGCTGTTGATGGCCTGCTGCACCAACACCGGCGCGAGCGCGCCAAAAGCGCCGCCCATCGCGACCACCAAGGTTTGATCGAGTAGCGCGATGGCGCGCAATTTGTCTTTGTTGTCATGCAATAGCGCGAGCATAAACGGCGTTAACTGCGGATCCAACGACGCCGGTTTGTCATCACTGACACGCACCGGTGCATTGCATAACGCCGATAACGTTTTTTCCATGCTGGCACGTTTGGGCATCACCAGCGGCCGCTCTTCATCGTTGGGATCAATGCCGGCCAAAACCGGTACCAGTGTTTCTTTTAATTGCTCAACGGTAAACGGTTTGTGGATCACAAACTTGGCACCGGCCTTGCGCGCCGCGTCAATTTTTATGGGCGTACGTTCGGTCGTTACCAACCCAACGCAGACTGCTACCTTTTCATCGCGGATGGTGTTCAACACATCCAGTCCAGTGATACCTGGCATATGCCAATCGAGTAGAACCAGATCGGGTTTTTGTTCACGAATGATTTTGAGTGCTTGATCACCATCGTCGGCCAATTCAAATTGCGCGGCCTCATAACCAGCTTGCACAACAATGCGTTTGACGATGGTTTGCATCGCACGGGAATCATCAACGATTAAGATCTTCATGCATCCACCACCGGCACGATCCATTCACCGTTATAGCGGCACACCGCAAAATACACATGATACGGTCCGCACCACGCTTGCGTTGCACACACCAGTTGCTGACAGAACGGCAATGTGTCGCCTTGCGGTCGTATATGCGGCAAGCCAGTTTCCGACGGCAGACGGTTTTGTTGAATCAACGCGCCCGCGATTTGATTGACAATTTCGCCGAGCGCATCACGCATATCCGCATCGTCTATGCGCTCGTCTTCTTTGGCAAACATGATGGCCGCCGCTTCGCGTGCCAGCTGACGGCCGCAGACGGCATAGATCGCATAATGTTGTACATCACTCATCGCGACCCACGCGGTGTAAAACGTTGAGCCTTCGCTATCGGTAGGGATCTGGCCATCGTCGCTCAGCGTACGATTCAGCACGGTTTTCCATACCGTACTGGCTGCAGCGAACAGATCATCGGCGCGCAGATCGCGCAAGGTATGCGTCATACAGACAAGCCGATCACGAATAATTGGCTGTCAGTATAGTTCAGGAACGAGTCTATTTTGGTGTGTCGTTTGACACACCATTGCGGTAACGTTGAATCGGTATAGGCCCGCAAGCGGGCTCCGTCGATCAGTGTTCGGTGGCGGCGACGCTCGCAAACAAATCGTAGTCGTCGGCATCATCAACAACGACATCAACCCAATCGCCAACGGTAACATCCGTGGAATCGATATAGACCTTGCCATCGATCTCGGGTGCATCGGCCATTGAACGCGCGATCGCACCTTCTTCGTCAACTTCATCAACCAGCACTCTAATAGTGCTGCCGATCTTGGCTTCGAGTTTGTCGCGCGAAATGTTCTGTGCGACTTCCATAAACCGCTGCCAACGTTCTTCTTTGACTTCTTCCGGAATTTGATCGGGCAGATCGTTGGCGGTTGCGCCTTCTACCGGAGAATATTTAAAGCAACCCACGCGGTCCAATTGCGCCTCTTTGATCCACGCCAGCAATTCTTCAAATTCGGCTTCGGTTTCCCCAGGGAAACCCACGATGAACGTTGAACGCAAGGTCAGATCAGGGCAAATACTGCGCCACTCGTGAATGCGGTTTAACGTGTTTTCGGCGTGGGCCGGACGTTTCATCCGTTTTAATACCGATGGTGATCCGTGTTGGAACGGAATATCGAGGTACGGCAGAATTTTTTTGTCGGCCATCAGCGGAATGATCTCGCTGACATGAGGATACGGATACACATAATGTAAACGGACCCAGACATTTAATTCGGCAAGTGCCTGGCACATTTCTGTCATTCGCGTTTTTAACGGGCGGCCATTCCAGAAACCGGTGCGATATTTCACATCAACACCATAGGCTGATGTGTCTTGCGAAATAACCAGCAATTCTTTGACGCCGCCTTTGACCAGATTTTCGGCTTCGGTCATTACATCACCGATCGGACGCGACACCAAATCGCCACGCATCGATGGAATAATACAGAACGCGCAGCGGTGATTGCAGCCTTCTGAAATTTTCAAATAGGCATAATGTTTTGGTGTTAATTTGATGCCCTGCGGTGGTACCAGATCGATAAACGGATCGTGTTTGGGTGGCACCACATCGTGCACCGCTTTCATCACTTCTTCGTAGGCTTGTGGTCCGCTGACGCTGAGCACATTGGGGTGCGCGTTTAAAATTTTGTCGCCTTTGGCGCCCAAGCAACCGGTCACGATCACTTTGCCGTTTTCACGCAACGCTTCACCAATGGCATCCAGTGATTCCTGTTCAGCGGCATCGATAAAACCACAGGTATTCACGACAACCACATCGGCGTCGTGATAGCTGTTAACAATGCCATAACCTTCGGTTTTCAACTGCGTCAGAATGCGTTCGGAATCGACCAGGGCTTTGGGACAACCAAGAGAAACAAATCCAACTTTGGGATTTTTGCGCGACATAAAAGCTCCGGGAACAACGAAACAGCCAGAGAGGGGAGGGGCTGTTCAAAAAGTGCGCAATTGTAGCGATCGGTCTAGCGCTTCGCTAGTGCGAATTCGCCACTGGCGGGGGTTTTGCTCCCCCAAAGTAACGCGCAATGATCGTTTTTAGCCGGCCATTGTCGCGCAGTTTGCCAATTTGCTCGGCCACCCATTGCCGGTGCTCGGCTGGCACGCTGAACTGACCAAATAAGCAGATCGGCATTTTGCCGTCGGCTAGCGCGACGGCTCGCAAACCACTGAACAACACCGGCTCACGCTGTGAGTGCCACGCAATCACCTCACGCGAACCAATAATCGCGTCGGCACGATCATTTTTCAGCATCCGCATCGCATCAACGGTGCTGTCCACGAGATTGATGCGGCCGACCAGGCTTTCGACGGCAAATCGACGCGATAAAGTAATACGCGGGCGTGACAAGCGTTTACCCTGCATATCGAGTTCATTTGCAATCGCACTCGCTTGATTGACCATCAGAACCATATTCAACTGCAGAATTTCACCCAAATTGCTTTGGCGATCACTGTTGCTGGCGCAGTCATAAAAATACCAATGTGCCTGTTCATCTTTGATCGTTCTTGCCATGCGATCGCCCGGCAAAATCTGGACGTTGGGCTTGAGCCCAACCGAAAAAAAAATTTCAGACGTGAGATCGATTAACAGGCCTTTTTCATTGTGCTGTTGCTCTTCATTGGCCCAAGGCATCCAATTCGGCACCACCATGGTCGTACTGGCCTGCGCCATTAAGCAGAGCGGCCAAGCACAAAACAGGACACCAAAAAAATGGCGTAACGGCATTGCTTTCGTTTCCCAAAAATCTTCCCTGCCGACAACTATAGTCGAGCCGGTTGCCGACACAGCGCTTAGACACGCTCCATCATTTTGGCGGGCGCCTTCAGTTCCTGAAATCCAAACGCACGGTATAGGCCATGGGCGTCCGATGTTGTTAGCAGGAAACGACGCAAACCCTGCAATTCGGCGTGCGCCAGAATATGGGCAATTAACGCTTTGCCGACACCGCGACCACGCTGGGCCGGATCGACGATAACATCGGCCAGATACGCAAACGTCGTGCGGTCGGTGATCACGCGGGCATACGCGATTTGGCGGCCATTGTCGTCGAACGTCGCAAAACTCAACGAGTTTTTGGCTGCTTTTTCGACGATCGCACGCGTGACGCCTGGCGACCAATAGGCTTGACTGAGCTGCCCATGAATCCAGTCAAAATCAAATCGGGCTGGATCGGTAGTGATGACCATTGGACTGCCGCCTCCCGGTGTTGTTGAGCTTCGCTGTCCTGTTTGGAAAGTTTACTGCCAGCCCATAAGGGCGTGCGACACAAGTGCTTACGTCTTGCCGCAGACGGACATGTGTTGGTTCACTATAACACCTCTACACCTTCGCGCAGCGAAGGCTTCCCCCACTCGCTAAGGAACCCTCGATGAAAGCCCGTCTCTTGGTTGTCAGCCTCTTCGCCCTGCCAACATTCGCTGGCGACTTCAATATCACTACCGACATCAATGATCATTGCGCGATCAGTCTGCGCAGCGGCATTCGCCTTGAATCGAAAGCCGTTGTCGTTAACGGCAAAGACGGTGTGCAGTGGCAGCTGAACAATGGCGAGTTGAAAAAAGATGGCCAGTCTGTCGCGTTGAGCGCCAGCGAAAAACAAAAAGTGCGCGATCTTGAAAATGATTTGCGCAAAACCGTGCCAATGGTGGCCGAATTGACCCACGAAGGCCTCGATGTGGCAAAAGAAGCGGTGACCGCGGCTTATGGCGTCTTGCTCGGACCCGATGACAACTCCGTCGCGCGCATTCGGACCAAATTCGATCGCCTGCAAACCGAAGTCGGCAAACGCGTCACCACCACCGAATTGCCGGCCGACAAATTTGATGAGAACGGCGATCTCGATCTGATTGGTGATGGCACATCGCTGGGCATGACGATCGGCTCGGCGACGCTGGAATTTTTAGGCGATGTGTTCAAAGCGGTGTTTAACGAAGAGTACGCCAAAGAACTCGAAGCACGTGCCGATAAAATGGAAAAAGAAGTCGAAAAACAATTACAGGCCCGCGCCGATAATCTCGAAGACAAAGCGGACGCGTTATGCGCCGTGATCGACCATGCCGAACACACCCAAAGCGCGTTGCAACAAAACCGCGCGGCGTCATCGATGCGCATCTTTTCGCGCGATGAACAACGTGTTGTCAGCAAATAGTAGACAGTGATCGCCGCGACGACCTTCGTCGCGGCGATGTTGTCATGACGTTACGACAACGTTAGTGTCATAAAAGATCCGCCTCACTCTTGTCGCCGCCGCCAATTCGTAGCAGGATGCGCGATAAGGCCCTCGAAGCGGAAATTCTGCATTGAAAGCAACTGACATTTCGAATCCTGACTATTTTCATAAAGTTGTTGATTGCCAATGGGCCTGTCCCGCCCACACTCCCGTTCCTGAATACATTCGCTTGATCGCTGCTGGTCGTCACGCCGATGCGTACCTGATCAACTGGGAATCCAATGTGTTTCCCGGTGTGTTGGGTCGCACCTGCGATCGCCCCTGCGAGCCGGCCTGTCGTCGTGGTCGTGTCGAAGACGGTCAGCGCAAGGAACCCGTTGCGATCTGCCGCCTGAAACGCGTGGCGGCCGATATGAAAGGCGATGTCAGCGCGCGCCTGCCAACACCGTTGCCGCGCAATGGCAAACGCGTGGCGTGTGTCGGCGCCGGACCGGCGTCATTAACGGTGGCGCGCGATCTGGCCGTGCAAGGTTATGCGGTAACGGTGTTCGATCGCGAGAACAAAGCCGGTGGTTTTATCCGCACGCAGATTCCGAAATTTCGTTTACCCGAGTCGGTGATCGACGAAGAAACGCAATTTATTCTGGACCTCGGTGTTGATTATAAAGGCGGTCACGAGATCACAAGCTTGCGTGATCTATTAGCGCAAAATTTTGACGCGGTATTTATTGGCAGCGGCGCACCACGCGGACGCGATTTGCCATTGCCGGGTCGACAAGACGCCGCCGCCCATATTCATATCGGCATCGAATGGCTCGCATCCGTTGCCTTTGGTCATATTGATCGCGTTGGCAAACACGTGATTGTGCTCGGTGGTGGCAATACCGCGATGGATTGTTGTCGCACGGCGCGTCGTTTGGGCGGAGAACAAGTGCATGTTGTCGTGCGCTCCGGATACGACGAAATGAAAGCGAGCCCTTGGGAAAAAGAAGACGCCGAACACGAAGGTGTGTTGATCAAAAACTTTTTGAGTCCAAAATCGTTTGAACACGATAACGGTCGCCTAACGGCAATGTGGTTTGAAAAAGTCGCCGCCGTTTACGATGAAAAGGGCCGTCGCGATCTGCGCCCGACGGGTGAGCCCGATGTGCGCATTGCCTGCGACACCGTGCTCGTCGCCGTTGGTCAAGAAAACGCCTATCCGTGGATCGAACGTGATCTCGGCCTGCAATTTGAAAAAAACATGCCGGTCGTGAATAACGACACCATGCAATCAACCTTAGCGCAGGTATTTTTTGGCGGTGACGCCGCATTCGGTCCTAAAAATATTATCTGGGCGGTAGCGCATGGTCATGCCGCCGCCGTATCAATTGATCGCTTCTGTCATCGTGAAGAGGTGGCGCAACGCCCGGCACCACAAACGCGCTGGTTCAGCCAAAAAATGGGCCTGCACGAATGGAGTTATGACAACGCGATCACGCCCGATAAACGCAATAAAGTGCCGATGCGTGAACTCGAATCGAGTTTGAAAAACCTGCGCGTCGAAGTCGAACTGGGTTTTGATCAGCAACTGGCGATCAAAGAAGCCGCGCGCTGCCTGAACTGCGATGTGCAAACGATGTTCAATGCCCCCAAGTGCATTGAATGTGATGCGTGTATTGATATTTGTCCGATGGATTGCATCACGTTTACCGGCAACGCCGATGAAAACGATTTACGCCAGAAATTGCGCGCACCGGCATTAAATCTGACGCAAGATTTGTACGTCGCCGATGGTTTAAAAACCGGACGCGTGATGGTCAAAGACGAAGACGTCTGTTTGCACTGCGGCTTGTGCGCCGAACGTTGTCCAACCGGCGCCTGGGATATGCACAAGTTTTTGTTGAACACGACCAAGGCTGGTAAAGGTTGTCGCGACTGAGCCGAGCAACGGTTACCGAATTGGGAACTAAAAGAAGGAGCATGTAATCGCTACAAGCGCCTTTGTTGTAGGGCGGCCTTCAGGCCGCCATGGCGGGCTAAAGCCCGCCCTACAAAAGACGTTGTGTAACGAATAAATGCACTCCGAGTTAGTCAGTGGAGAAAGTATTCAATGCAAACGATCAATGCCGTCAATGACTTTGTGATCAAGTTCGCTAACGTCAACGGCTCCGGTTCGGCATCGGCCAACGAATTATTCGCACGCGCGATTTTGCGTATGGGCGTGCCGGTCAGTCCGCGCAATATTTTTCCGTCCAATATCCAAGGCTTGCCGACCTGGTACGAAGTACGCGTCAGCGAAAAAGGTTATCTCGGCCGCCGTGGCGGTTGTGATCTGATGGTGCAAATGAATCCACAAACCTGGGATGCCGACATCAAAGACATCACACCCGGCGGTTATCTTTTTTATGACAGCACACGTGCACTACCATCAAGCAAATTTCGCAGCGATATTCATGTGCTTGGCATGCCGCTGACACAGATCTGCAACGACACCTATACCGATGTGCGGCAACGGCAGCTGTTTAAAAACATTATTTATGTCGGCGCGCTATCAGCGCTGCTCGACATCGACGCCAAAGAAATCGAAAAACTGTTTGGTGAGCAATACAAAGGCAAAGAAAAGTTGCTCGATTCCAATGTGCAGGCGTTGCATCTGGGGCGCGATTACGCACGCGAGCATTTTGATTGTAAAGCGATGGGTTTAAAGATCCGTCGCGCCAATAATATCGGCGACAAAATCTTTATCGATGGCAATAGCGCCGCCGCACTCGGTTGTGTCTATGGCGGTGCCACCGTGTGCGCCTGGTATCCGATCACACCGTCAACTTCAGTTGCCGAAGCGTTTCAAAAATACTGCAGCAAATTCCGTGTTGATAAAGAAACCGGCAAAAACCATTTTGCGATTGTGCAAGCAGAAGATGAACTGGCGTCGATCGGCATGGTGATTGGTGCGGCGTGGAACGGGGCTCGCTCTTTCACCGCCACATCGGGGCCCGGCATTTCACTGATGACCGAATTTATCGGCTTGGCGCACTTTGCCGAAATTCCGGCCGTGATTATCGATATTCAACGCGGCGGCCCTTCAACTGGCATGCCAACGCGCACACAACAAGCCGATCTGTTGTGTGCCGCCTACGCGTCTCACGGTGACACAAAACACATTGTATTGTTTCCCGACGATCCAAAAGAGTGTTTCGATTTTGCTGCCGAAGCATTGGATTTGGCAGATCGCCTGCAAACACCGGTTTTCCTTTTAAGCGATCTCGATATCGGTATGAACACGCGACTATGTGAGCCCTTGGTATGGGATGACCAACGCACCTTGGATCGCGGAAAAGTGATCAGCGCCGACGAACTCGACAATGGCAAACCGTTCGCACGTTATTTGGATATTGACGGCGACGGTATTACCTATCGCACCTATCCTGGCACCCATCCGACCAAAGGCGCTTATTTCACTCGCGGTACCAGCAAGGATGCATACGCCAAATACAGCGAGGAAGGCAGCGCTTATATTGAAAATATGCAACGTCTGCAACGCAAATTCGAGACAGCAAAACAATTGGTGCCTGCGGCCATCAAGCGCAGCGCTGCCAGCAAAACCGCGTATGGCGTCATTTATTTTGGCTCGACAAGTCCCGCCATGCTTGAAGCTTTGGATCAGTTACACGATAAAGGTGTCGCGCTCGATGCGTTACGCGTGCGCGCCTTTCCATTTGGTGCAGACGTTGCGGAGTTTATCGCGAGCCATGACCACGTTTTTGTGGTTGAACAAAATCGTGATGGGCAATTGCGTAGCTTGTTAATCAATGAACTGGAACTGGACAGCGCTCAGTTGCTACCCATACTGCATTATGACGGCACGCCGATCACCGCAAGCTTTATCAGCGGCGCGATCGCCGCAAAAATCAAGTCGCTTACCTCCGACAAAAAGCGCGCTTAACCCGTATAGCGAGTACGCCATGACTTATTTACCTAAACCCAAACTTCATCACCCGACATTAACGAAAAACAGTGTTGGTTACACGCGCCGCGATTACGAGGGTGTGATCTCAACCTTGTGCGCTGGCTGTGGTCACGATTCGATTTCGGCCGCCATTGTGCAAGCGTGTTTCAATTTGTCGATTGAACCGCACAAAGTGGCGAAGCTGTCCGGCATTGGTTGCTCGTCAAAATCGCCCGCGTATTTCTTGGGCGGCTCCCATGGTTTTAATACCGTACACGGCCGCATGCCGTCGGTATTAACGGGTGCCAATATGGCCAATCGCGATTTGCTTTACCTTGGTGTGTCTGGCGATGGCGATTCGGCATCCATCGGTATCGGTCAATTTGTGCACGCGATGCGTCGCAGCGTGAACATGGTTTACATCGTGATGAATAACGGCGTCTATGGTTTAACCAAAGGGCAATTCTCGGCCACTGCCGATAAAGGCTCAGCCTCAAAAAAGGGCGCGATCAACAACGATTCAGCGATCGATTTGGTGTCATTGTCGTTGCAACTGGGTGCCAGTTTTGTCGCCCGCAGTTTTTCCGGCGACAAAGAGCAACTGGTACCGATCATTGAAGCCGCGATGAAACACCAAGGCGCGGCGTTGATTGATGTTATATCGCCGTGTGTGGCGTTCAATAATCACAGCGGTTCGACCAAAAGTTACGATTATGTGCGCGAACATAACGCCGCTATCAACGCCATTGACATTGTGCCCCACGCCGAGGCGTTAACCGCCCGTTACGACGCCGGCCAGATCATTGATGTCGAACAACACGACGGCAGCATCGTGCGTCTGCGCAAGTTGAAAGATGATTACGATATTCACGATCGCGTTGCGGCGATGAACTACCTGCAACAACGCAGTGCCGAGGGCGAGATTGTGACCGGCTTGCTATACATTGACGAAAGCGGTGAAGACCTGCACCAACACTTAAATACCTGCGCGACACCGCTCAATCAGTTGAACGAACTACAACTCTGTCCCGGCAATGACGTGTTGCAAAAGCTCAATGCGGGTTGGCGATGAGAGCGCAAATATGATTAAACGGATTTCGCCAACCACGGATGGAAATTTTGTAGACGGTGTCGAGCAAACACGAGAAAAGAAGGTGCGTAAGCAATTCCGTGAGCAATGGCTCAAACAAAATCAGAGCGCCATCGAATCCTATAATGTCGATGTTGAGCTGCATGGTGTTTTTAGCGATGGTTTGCGATTCTTCTGACACATTTCGACGCTATTCAGTTGTGACGGTGTAATGCGGCTGCACCTTATTACACCCTACCAATGACACGGCGCGTAGCAAGGAGAGCATGATGCTTCATCGTCGCAGTCTGATCACACTGGTGTTGCCGCTGCTGCTCAGTTGCTCCGGTGGCAGTGGCGACAGCGACGATAACGACAATGCCAAAACCTACACGGTGCAAATCGCTGTCAATTTGCCGTTTAATACCGCAACATTGGACACCAATGCCTTCAACTATCTGCAAGCAACGACGTACACTAATTCAACCGCCGTTAATTTTACTGACACCCAATGCACGACCAAAAATCTCGCCCTGTATTTTTTGAAAGTCGCACCGCTGACTTGGGATCTGTATTTGTTCGTGCAACAAACACCGATCAACGTGCAAAACGGCAGCATCGGTAGTTTTGGCCACTATAAAGCAACGCTGCAATTCAACAACCACGGCCAATTGATCGCAACCGAACCTGCCACCGTCGTCACCGCCGACGTGTCCGATCACAGCGCCTCAGCGCTCCAAATCAAACTCGATTTCGGCGCCGAAGGTGATACAACGGCGTATGCTTCAAATTTTGCAGTCAATCGGTTAACGTCGTTTAATGCTTGTGTACCATAGGAAGCAACTTCAAAATGCGCGTTATTCTAGGTCAAAGTGTTTTTGTCGTTTTTATGTTGGCCATTGCGACCAGTTCCGCACTGGCGTGTTTCGATTTGTTCGATATGGGTTCGCCCAAAGCAGATTATAATTCCAGCACCCACGCAGGAAAAAAGTACGATGTCACGCTGTCGACTTTTTTTACTGAACGTGTTTCACCCCTGATTACACAATGCATTAACAGATTGAATGTTTATGAAGGAGGTGAATTTTCGCTTGTCATGCAGGTGTCAAAAGAAGGGAAAATTGAAATGAGTGCAGACCGACCAACAACGCCTTTATCAAAATGCCTTTCCAGAAAGATCAGAGAACTATTACTACCGGCACCGCCATGGCAGGCTTATTGGATCAAGTTGAACTATTCCGCCTAATACTTCGGACAGTAAATGCAGAATAGTTGGAGTTGTTCAGATATCTTCTATTGCAAGCAATGTTTGCTGATTTTTTCTTTACGCTCTACGTAATTTATCTTGATTTGAGCGCAAACACTACGTTAAGAAAAATTGGTAATAGTAAACACAGTGTCGTCACTAAGAAAATGAAATCTACCTTGTCGAATTTTAGTAACAAGTAAGCACCAACCAAGGTTGCTAGCATAAAATATGTAGCATTTACCTTTAAAGGCCTGAGTAATTGACTTGCATTCGGAGTGTATGACGCCCTCAAACCAAAATAGTATGGCATTGAAAACGTCACGAACCCTAAAACTCCGATGGCAACGAGTGCAGCGTAATAAGTGATGTCACCGCCGTTTACCTCAAATACTTTTACTATGTTTATTGTGTACCCTATCAATTGCAAAACTATGGCGAGCACATTTATTACTACCAAAATCAATGATCGTTTAGGTAACACTGGGTCGCCGATATTTAAGTCGACAGTCGTTGTTTCATAAGGATTTATTGTCACGTTTTTTCCTGCACTCTTTTGAATTAGCAATAGCGTGTGCATGAGATTAGCGCGAGCGTAATCGTACGCACGCTTCTTCAAGCCTCACTCCACCACGATACCTGCTTATGCGAGTAGCTACTTGTTGGCGCCTACTTGTTGTGAGCAGCTCAACGAGCACGCATTTCATGCGTGCGATTACGCTGGCGCTAATCGCTCCCACGCAAGGCATTCACTTATTCTTCAGCAAGCATCGCCCGCATCGCCGCCAGACGATCGGTCGCCAATTGCTTTTTGTCTTCCACCGTTAACTTTTGTGCGCTGTCCCAAGCGACATCATCGAGCGGTAATTCTTTTAAGAAACGTGACGGTTGGCAACGGATCGTTTCGCCAAAACGTTTGCGCAGTTTGCACAGTGAAAACACCAGCGTTTGTTGCGCACGCGTGATACCGACATAAGCGAGTCGGCGTTCTTCTTCGACGGTGTCGGACTCGATGCTGCTGTGATGCGGCAATATGTCTTCTTCGACACCGACCATGTACACATGCGGGAATTCGAGGCCTTTGGAGGCGTGCAAGGTAAACAATTGCACTTCGTCAACGTTGCCGCGTTCTTCGGCAGTTTGATCGAGCATGTCGCGCAACATCAGTTTGCCGACGGCATCGGCGAAGTTGCTTGGGGTTTGTGCGTCATTCAAGGATTTGTCGAGCCAACTCAGCAGCTCTTGCACATTTTGCCAACGACCTTGTGCGACTTTAGGACTGGATGCGTTTTCGTATAACCAACTTTCGTAACCGATCGCCCGCAGCATTTCGTTGACCGACGCGACCGCATCGCCGCGCTGACAATAATCACGATAGCGACTTAACAGTTCGGCAAATTGTTTGAGTGCGGTAAGTGGGCGACCGGACAGTTCGTGTTCGAGACCGATTTCACCACAGGCAGGCAGTAACGACACATGACGACGCTGGGCATAACTGCCCAGTTTTTCCAACGTGGTGACGCCGATCTCGCGGCGTGGCACGTTCGCGATGCGCAAAAAAGCCGCGTCGTCTTCGTCGTTAACAAGCAAACGCAGGTAAGCCATCACGTCTTTGATTTCAGCTTTGGCAAAAAACGATTGGCCACCGGATAAGCGATACGGGATCTTGCGTTCGAGCAATGCTTTTTCAAACAAGCGTGTTTGATGATTGCTGCGAAATAGAATCGCAAAATCTTTCCATTTGAAGTTGCCACGAAATTTACGCGCTTGCAGTTCATTAACGACGCGTGTCGATTCGTCTTCGTCGTCATTGCAGGTGATCACACGCAACGATTCGCCATAGTCTTTATCGGACCACAGTTGCTTTTCAAACACGTGAGGATTATTGGCGATGAGGGCGTTTGCCGATTTTAAAATGCGACCACACGAACGGTAATTTTGTTCGAGCTTGATGACTTCAAGTTGCGGAAAGTCTTCTTTTAATAGTTTGAGATTTTCTGGGTTGGCACCGCGCCAGGAATAAATCGATTGATCGTCATCACCGACAACGGTGAAACGCGCTTGTACACCGACCAACGATTTAACGAGTTCGTATTGCGCGATATTGGTGTCTTGGTATTCGTCGACGAGCAAATAGCGCACTTTGTTTTGCCAACGCGTTTTGATCTCGGGATGGTTGCGCATCGCATGCACCGGCAACACGATCAAATCGTCAAAGTCGAGCGCGTGACAGGCGCGCAAGCCGCGCTCGTAAGCGGTGTAGGCTTTGGCCGCCAGCATTTCGTCTTCGCCGCTGGCAATGCTTTCGGCTTGCTCTGGCAACACCAGCGCGTTTTTCCAATTCGAGATGATTTGTTTTAACGTCCACACCCGGTTTTTGTCGGCGTTGCTGATATTGGCCGCGTCTTTCAGCAATTGGAGCGCATCGTCTTCATCGATCAGGGTGAAGCTGCTTTTCAGTTTTAGCGCCTTGTGTTCATGGCGCAAGAAATTTAAGCCCAGTGTGTGAAACGTCGAGACGTTTAGCGCTTGCGCCGCTTCGCCCATCAATTTACCGGCGCGCTCTTTCATTTCGCGCGCGGCTTTGTTGGTGAACGTCACCGCAAAAATATTTTCGGGTTTGTAACCAACGTATTGCGTCAAATGCGCCAGCTTATGCGTGATCGCCAAGGTTTTGCCGGAGCCAGCACCCGCCAGCACCAACAATGGCGTATGAATATGTTTTACAGCAGCCGCTTGCGCGGGGTTTAAAGCAGCACGAGACATGGCACAAACAATCGCAACAACAACGGCAGCCATTATGCAAAATTTGACCGCCGCTGACTAAGCACGAATGCGGGCTTTGCCGCGTTTGTGCGAAATTTCGACATAGCGCTTGGCGTATGTGATCACCACCATCAGCGTCGCCGCTGCGTAGGCTGCTGCGTGTGCCGCCGGATACGCTGGCCACGCGGTGTGGCTAAAGACCGCACCGTGACGACTTTCGACAACGATTTTCAACAGCGCTGCGATAGCGATGAGTGGAATGGACCAATGTGCTTGGCGGCGATATTCGCGATACAACAGGGCCAAAAACATGGCATTGAGCACACCGGAGAAACCGCAGTACGCCATCGGTGCGTCATCACTTAAAAACAACAGTGCATCGACGGCCACGATGCCGACCACCATGCTTTGCAAAAATAATCGACGTGAGTGCTGTTCGAGCATTGCCCCCAGCAACGCTAACGCAACGATATTCCACAGTAAATGTTGATTATCGCTGTGGACAAAGTGGCCGGTAACGAGGCGCCACCATTCACCCTTTTCTATCGCGATACGATTGAAACTGAACAGATCCAAATTTTGCGTGAAACAATGCAATAGAGCGATACTGGTGAATACGGTCAGCGTTAACCAAAAGCGCCCCAGCGGATGTTGTGAAGATGACATTTTGCCCTCCATTTTAACTAACGACTCCTCACCCCGACCCTCTCCTCGTGACACGAGGAGAGGGAGTCTATTGTGGTGGGTGAACTTTCGACGGTAATCCATACTGTTGAACACTACTTGCGTCGCCACAGCAAGACCACGAGCGGTAATAACAACAACACGCCGAACGGCCCCGTGTCACCACCGCCTCCGCCACCACTGCTGTGCGTCGGTGCTGGTTTGTTGTACATCGGCTGCTGTGTGTCAACGCGATGATTTTGCACAGGTGCTGCTTGGCGCTGGGCGCGTGCCTGATGTTCAGTTTCGATGCGCTGTGCATTGCGGCGATCGATACCACGCGCAGCAAATTGTTCTTCACGCAGCACAATCATGGACGTGTAGTCGGTGACAAGACCGTATTGCAACGCAACGTCGGTCAGCGCTTGTTCGGTGTCGGCATCAGCGCCCAAATAATCCATTTTGTTTTGCAGATCTTCGAATTTGGCAAACGCCCATAAACGTTCGATTTCGGGGTATTTGCCACCGTGTTGCGGAAAGTCAAAACGCGTTTTATAACGTTTGTCTTGGCCCGAAATTTTGGTATCAATCACCACATCGGCCGCACCGGCACCTTGATAATGACCGAATACAATCAACTGCTGACCACGATAAAGACTGCCGATGTTTTCTGGCGACAGATCGCTGACCCGCACACCATTGATATTGATGCGCACATCGTGCATCGCTTCATGATTGAGCTTGCTGGTCGCTTCCAACAATTTTCCGACAACATCGTCACTGTTTGAAATATTGACGGCAAATCCTTGCGATATTTTGGCCATACCTTCCAGCAACGGGCGATCAGCACTGTTGCCCATCACAAACGTAAACAGGCGCACATCGCGTTTATCGAGCAGCTGCAGAAATTGCTTTTTCTCGGTAACGCCAACATTGGCCACACCATCAGTAACCAGAATAATGCCGCTGCTGCGATCGGCTTCCAGCGATTTTAGGGCGAGTTCAACTGCTTCGTATAAATTAGTGCTGCCCGTTGGACGCATCGCTTCTAACGATTGCAAAAACCGATTTACGTTGTCGGCAGTGGCGTTGACATAGCCACGAGTGATATCGCTTGCCGAATCGTTGAATGTGATAACGCGAAAGCGATCGTTGGTTTGCAATTTTTTGAGGCCTTTTTGTACGCCTTCAAACATGCTGTGGTATTTGCCTTCCATTGAACCGGAATAATCGAGCACAAAGATCCAATCGCGTCCTTCCGTGATCGGTTTTAAATCTTCACCGGGTGTAATGGTCATCATGAACGTACCGGTGTTGCTGTTCTCGGCTTTGTAACTGACAACGTCCACGGAACCGGGTAGCCCCGGCTTCAAACGCCAGTACAACAAAATGTCTTTATCGAGTCGAAAGGCGGCGCTGCCGCTGTTGGCACTGGTGGTGGCATTTGCGGCAACTGATGCGCCTTCCAGCGTGTTCACGCTGACAGTGTCGCCGTTTACCGTGCTCGCATTGCTGCTGTTATTTGACTCCAGGTGCACTGACCATTCTTGTTCGTTGATCTTGGTGATTTGCGCTTGCGGGTGCTGCGGCAAGCGCAGCTGATCGATCGGATAGCCGGAACGCAGACGCAGATCAAAACTGAATTTTTCTTGCACCTCTTCGTTGTAGGTCCAGAACGACAATTTTTCTTCGTCAACACCGCCGTCTTCGAGCGGATAAACATAACGACCAATGCCCGTATCAACGTGGGCAGGTTGAATGTAGGCCAAACGAATTTTGACATCGTTGTTGGCGCGCACCGGCGACACGGCAATATCAAATGTCTTAAAGCGATCTTGCTCCGTCAATGAGGCTTCACGGCCGGCGGCTTTTTCTTCTTGGTAAATTTGTTTGGCTTGCGCTTTTTTCAGCACTTCGCCGTGCACGGGTTTGCCATCGATCCAAAAGGTGAATTCACCGACGGCGGCTTTTTCGGGGATAGGAAACGAATACAGCGCTTCGAGATCGCGATCATTCGGGTTGTGAAAAACCTGTTCGACAGTGGTCACCGCGTAACCGTCTTCGATCACAACGGTGACATGTTGCTCGCGAATCGCTAACGCCGGTACGCTGCCATCGGCAGGGCTTAATAAACCGGCTGCATCGACGACGGTTGTCGCCAGTAACACACTGCTGCACAACCAGATTCGGCTGTTTTGCCTCAGGGCTTTGCTCAGTTTCATCGTCATCTCCTTGGATTGGCCGAGCGTCCACTGACGTTGTGCTCGGCGGACGCCACAATGGGCAGGAGATCACTTTTTGCCAACGAAACCGCGCTTTGTACTGCGAATTGGCTTGATTAGTATTGCAATGCGATACTTTGTATTGAAGGAGAAAGGATGATGTCAGCGTTTGGCGTATTGGGCGCGGCGTTCTTGAACCACGAGCGGCCAGTCCATCTGGTATTGCTTGGCCGTGGCGTGGCGGTGAATGGACGAAAACGGCCACTCGTTAACGGTATAGCAAAGGCCATGTTTGACCGGTTCGATATGAATGCGTTTGCTGTGGCGGCGCTTATCCATGTCATCACGCAAACGCCGCCCCCGCACACGCGGTTGCCAAAAGGTGAACCTTTCGGCGCCCGTATCGCGTCGGGTTTGTGAGCGTTGTTGGCAATATTTCACGCTGACATAACGCGTTAACATCGACCAACGTTGCAGAATATTCTGATCGCCGGCCGGCAATGTCCAAATACAATGCAGATGATCCGGCAGCAGCACCCAGGCATCAATCCGAAACGGATAACGCTTGCTGACTTCTTTAAACGCTTCACGCAATAAATGTCGCACAAACGGATCACATAACAGCGTTTGCCGTTCATGTGTGACCACGGTAAAAAAATAGCTGGCACCGTTGATACGTTGCCGGCAGATACGCGACATGACGCCGTCCATTGTTAAAATCTATTCATACATACCAGCGCTTTTCACAACGTTGGCAATTGTTTTTGTAAACGATCCAGTTTACGAAAACTCAAGGCCTCCATGAGGTGATGCTGTTCAATGTTTTCGCTGTGACTTAAATCCGCCGCCGATCGTGCAACGCGCAGCACACGATGACAAGCGCGCGCCGAAAGCCCCAGTTGCTCAATCGCCTGTTCAAGCAATTGACTTAGTGCTGAGCTGAGTCTGGCCTCGCGCTCGAGTTCTTTGCCACTTAAAAATGCGTTGAGTTTGTCTTGTCGCTGGATCTGTCGTTGCTGCGCCTGCAACACGATTTGGCGCGCTTTTTCGCTGTCCAAAGCATTGTCATCTTGCGTGCTTTGCAAAAGCGTGGCTTTGGGCAGCGGTGGAACTTCGACTTGCAAATCAATGCGATCCAAAAAGGGGCCGGATAGTTTGCCTAAATAACGTCGCACTTCTTGCGGCGTGCAACGGCAACGATTCGCGTTGCCATAATGTCCACAAGGGCACGGATTCATCGCGGCGACCAATTGAAAGCGCGCCGGAAATTCCACCTGTGCCGCCGCACGCGCGATACACACGCGCCCATTTTCCAGCGGCTCGCGCAACACTTCCAAGACTTTGCGATCAAATTCGGGCAGTTCATCCAAAAATAAAACGCCGCGATGCGCGAGTGAAATTTCGCCCGGTTTGGGATTTTGACCACCGCCCACCAAGGCCACTGCCGATGCCGTGTGGTGCGGTTGACGAAAGGGACGTTGTTTCCATTTGGCGACATCAAACCCTTGCGAGCTGATCGATGCAATTGCCGCTACTTCGAGCGCTTGTTCATCATTTAGCTCAGGCAAAATGCCCGGCAAACGACTCGCCAACATGGTTTTGCCCGTGCCAGGCGGGCCGAGAAATAGCAGATGATGGCCACCGGCCGCTGCCAGCAATAAAGCGCGTTTGGCGGTGTGTTGGCCGCGCACATCGATCAGATCGGAAACCGTCGCGTATTCGGTGGGCCACTCGGTCGTCACTTTGGCCAGTTCACCGCGCTGGGCAAGATAGGCACACACTTCGAGCAAATGCTGTGCCGTGCGCGTGTTATCGGCGGCGGCGATACCTGCTTCAGCGGCATTGGCTTGTGGCAACACCAGTGCACGCTGCGCTTGTTTGACCGCTTGCGCGGCCGGCAAAACGCCGTGAATACGGCGCAACTCACCGGACAAGGCGAGTTCGCCTAAAAATTCATGATGAGTGAGTAAATCGGCCGGGATCTGACCGGAGGCAGACAAAATACCGAGGGCGATCGCGAGATCAAAACGACCACCGTCTTTGGGCAGATCAGCGGGCGCCAAATTCACCGTAATGCGTCTGGCCGGAAATTCAAATTGCGCATTGATGAGTGCCGAACGCACGCGATCTTTGCTTTCTTTAACGGCAGCTTCCGGCAAACCCACAATATTGAACGCCGGCAAACCGGCCGACAAATGGGTTTCAACGGTCACCAAGGGCGCCTGCACACCCAGGCCGGCGCGGGTATAAACAATGGAAAGGCTCATGACTCATCCTGAGTCGAAAATGAAGCGCAACAAATTGTCTGCCTTTACCCGGTATTTGCGAAGGGCGGCTGGCTTAAGCCTGTGTGAGCATTTAACCTAGTTCGTTTAAGCGTTTTTCCAACGCCTCGAGTTTTTCACGGGTGCGCGCCAAGACGCGGGCCTGCGCATCGAATTCGCTGCGAGTAACGAGATCGAGCTTTTGTAATTGTGTCGCCAGCACGGCTTCAAAGCTCTTGCTGACTTCGTCTTTCAACGCACGCGCCTGCGGCGGCAGTGCATTGGTCAATTGTTGAGCCAAGTCGGTGATCAGTTTGGCATCCAGCATGGCGAGCTTCCTATTTGGCGTAAGGCCGGCAGTTTGCCAGAGCGCCGCCGCCGGCGTATATCTGCCGCCATCAACTGGAGGAAAGCCGCGATGCGTTGGGGTTTGGTTATGAGCGTACTGTGCTGCGCGTTTGCATTGGCACACGCAGCAGACGTGTACAGCTGGCGAGATGCCAATGGTGTGCGTCATTTTGGTGAAAAACCGCCGGAAAACGCCGTCGATATCAAAAAGCATGCAATCGATAATGCACCGCCCGCTGAACCGCAACCGCCGCGCGATCACGTGAACGATTCACAACGGTTGTTGCGTGCATTTGATGAAGAACGCGCCGAACGCAATCAGCAGAAAGCGCAACAAAAAGCAGAACAACAAAAACGTGATCAGCAATGCGCCCAAATCAAAAAAGAATGGGAAAATTTTCAAATCAGCAGTCGTCGCATCGTCAAAGACAAAAACGGTCAGATCCGCGAATTGAACGATGCCGAAGACAAAGAATACGAGCGCAAACTGCGTGAGGCGCTCGCGCACTGTCAATGATCAACTCATCACGGGCAAGCTGGAAATGCCCGTAACGCATTTTCCAGCGCCGGCTTGACCTCCGCTATGGACATATGCGCCATTGATTGCAGCGAATGTTTTTTCGCGATTTCGCCCGCCAATTTGTAGCCAATGTAATAACCGAAGCGTGGCGGCAATCCCTCTGGGCTTGCTTTGCCACGAAAAAGCAAACCATAATCTGAGGTCTCTGTTGAATTAAAACGCTCCGTCACGGCGCATATCGCTTTTTTCAAATTGGCATCGACTTCTGGACGAATTGCCCTCGGCATGGTCAATCCCAGCTGTAAATCATCGGCCTTTGGATTGAGAGCATGAGAAACATAAACCGCTAAACCTTCACTCCACAGATAACACCACACTTGATCACAATCGTTAAAAAACTGACGGTGATACATATGAAAGATCTCATGATGGAAGAACGTTTGCTCTTGACCAAGTGGGTAAATTTTCGACATCACATCGGCACCAAAAACAAACACGGTTTTGTCATTGATGGTGCGAGTGCCGCCGTCCATTTCACCCAAACTGTGCAGCAAATAAATGGTGCCCAATGGCGCGACATCAGGAAATTGTGCTTTGAAGTTCACCAACGCCGGTTTTAGCATTGATTCAAAATGTGTGGCCGTTTGCAAAATTTTGCTGCGTTGCTGCGGAAACTGCGTAAACGATTGGTTGTACAGCTGTTCATATTGCTCAGCGGTAGCAAACGAAGCAACACGTTTGAAGTCATAAAATCCCGGGATCAACGTCGAAAACTGAGTTTGCATAGCGGATATTCGTTGGGCCAGAGGCAGATCCCCGCTGCGGTCAAAAAATGCAGCAAAATCATCGGTCAGATCCACTAGCTGATAAAACGATTCTGCAGAATGGCTGGGTTCATTGGCCTGACAGCAAGCAATTGATAAAAGGCTTAAAGCGAACACGAATTTGATTTTCATGATGTACCTGCTTAAAGGTTAATGCTAACGCCGTGCTGATAGCGTGCATTGGACGAAGTGCCATTGTCTTATCATGGCTGAAACAGACGCCATTGGCGTCGTCAGGGTTGGTATTCCCGTCTGGTAAAAATGCATACCTCTTCACCCCGCCGGTCATTGACCTGAGAGGCGACAGCCAGGCCCGCCCGTTAAGTGAAACCGCCATTTCCGTCTATTATTTTCAACGTGTTTTCATTCATCGCCATTGGCCCTACAATCGCGCCCCTTTCTAGACCGCAACACCCAAAACGCTGGGAGCCACCATGTCCGAGGCCGCTTTAAACAAGGCCCGCGCCACCTACAATATTCGTCAGTGGAGTAGCGGTTTTTTTGATATCGACAACAGCGGTCAAGTCGCCGTGTTGGCGCGTCGTGGCGAACAAAACAGCGCAATTGCGCTGCCCAAGCTGGTTGACGAGGTCACCCAACGCGGCCTGAGCCTGCCGCTGCTGCTGCGTTTTGGGCACATTCTTGATAATCGCCTCGACGGTTTGTGCGACGCGTTTAACACCGCCATTGCACACAATGGCTACAACGGCAATTACACGCTTGTGTATCCGATTAAGGTCAATCAACAACGCTCAGTCGTTGAAGAGCTGGTCAAACACGGCGGTAGTCAGCGCTTTGGTCTCGAGGCCGGTTCCAAACCTGAATTGATGGCCGTACTCGGCATGCCGATGCCGCACGATTCGACCGTCGTCTGCAACGGTTATAAAGATCGCGAATTTATCCGCATGGCGCTGATTGGCGAAAAACTCGGTCGCCGTGTTTTTATCGTTGTCGAAAAGATGACGGAATTGCAGCTCATTTTGGAAGAGGCCGCCAAACTCGACGTGACGCCGCGCATCGGTGTGCGTGTACGCTTAATGTCCATTGGCAAAGGCAAATGGGCCAACACCGGCGGTGAGAAATCCAAGTTTGGTTTGTCGGCTTCACAAGTGATCGAAGTGTGCGATCGTTTGCGCGAAGCCGGCCGTCTCGATTGTTTGCAGTTGATTCATTTTCATTTGGGATCGCAGATCGCCAATATTCGCGACATTCAACGCGGTTTGAAAGAATGCGCGCGTTATTTTGCCCAGTTGCATGAGCAAGGCGCCAATATCCGCGTCGTCGACGTCGGTGGTGGTTTGGGCGTGGATTACGAAGGCACGCAAACGCGCTCGTATTCGTCAATGAATTATTCGGTACAGGAATACGCGAATAACGTTGTTTACGCGTTGCGCGAAATTTGCGAACAGCAATCGCTGCCGCATCCCGACATCATTACCGAATCGGGCCGAGCATTGACGGCACATCACGCCGTGCTGATTATGAATGTCGTCGATGCTGAAAGTGCGCCCGGTCATGTCGAACCGAAAGCACCAAGCGAAGACGATCCTAATGTCATCAAAGAAATGTGGATCACGTATAACCAGCTGAATGCGCGCTCAGCACTTGAGTGTTATCACGATGCTTATTATTTGTTTGGCGAAGCGCAGCAAATGTATGTGCTCGGCGTGTTGACGTTGCCGCAATGGGCGCTGGCCGAGCAGATCTACTTTGCGATCTGCCGTGAACTGCGCGGCTTGCTCGACACCACATCACGCGCGCATCAGGAAATTCTCGAAGACTTGAACGAAAAACTGGCTGATAAATTGTTCTGCAACTTTTCGTTGTTCCAATCACTGCCCGATTCCTGGGGTATCGATCAGGTGTTCCCAGTAATGCCATTGCAGCGCTTGAACGAAAACTTTGATTCACGCGCCGTGTTGCAAGACATGACGTGCGATTCCGATGGCCGTATCGAGAAATACGTCGACGGCACCGATCTGGAAAGCACGTTGCCATTACCGGCTTTTCGTCAAGGCGAACAGTATTTGATCGGCGCATTTATGGTTGGCGCTTATCAAGAAATTCTGGGGGATATGCACAATCTGTTTGGCGACACCGATTCGGCAATGATCAATGTGGAAGCCGATGGTCGTTACACGATTACGCAATGCGAAGAAGGCGATACCGTGGCTGATGTGTTGCGCTACGTGCATTTTGAACCGGAAACCATTTCGCGCTCTTATCAGGAACAGATCATGAGCTCAAAAATGCCGACCGAACACAAAAAGCAATGTCTCGATATTTTGCGCGCGGGATTATCGGGTTATACCTATCTCGAGTAGAACAATGCGTGCGAAAAAAGGCGGCTTTCGGGCCTAATGCCACTCAGTTAAGACAACTTATCTTCGTAGGGCGGCCTTCAGGCCGCCGACCGGCGGGCTAAAGCCCGCCCTACAAAAGATTGATTGAGCTTAACTGATCGGCATTAGGCTTTCGGGCCGCCTTTTTTATTTCATCTGTGTCACCAATTGCTTAGGCCTGAACTTGGCCAGCGTTCTGAATGGGTGCTTTTGCCGTAATCGTGGCATACAGTTTTTGTGCTTGCGCACGGGCCATTGAGGCGGTTTCAGCGGTCACGGTAAAGTGCGCCAATTTGCGACCAGCGCGTACGTCTTTTTTGCCATAAATATGTAAGTGCACATTGTCATGCTGCAAAAGATGTTGCCAATCCGGCATTTGTCCACGTGCGAGCCAATCATCGCCCAATAAATTGACCATGCTCGCTGCACGCCACTGTACCGTATTGCCAAGAGGCAAACCGGTCAATGCGCGCAGCTGTTGTTCAAACTGCGACGTAACACAACCATTCAAGGTGTAATGGCCGCTGTTGTGTGGGCGCGGTGCCATTTCATTGACCAATAACTGCTTGTCTTTGGTGACAAAAAATTCGACCGCCAACACGCCAACATAGCGCATTTGGGCGGCCAATTTGTTCGCGGTTTCTTGTGCTGCCTGCAGCAGATCATCCGGCATGGGGGCCGGTGCAGTAGACACCCACAAAATACCATTTTCGTGTTCATTCCAGGCCGGTGGAAATGCGCGACTGTCACCTGTATCGCTGCGTGCGAGCACAACCGAAATTTCAAAATCGAGATCGACCATTTTTTCAAGCACGCAGGTTTCGGCGCCCAGCTCTTGATACGCTTTGCGCAATTCAGCGATCGTTTTGACGCGACGCTGACCTTTGCCGTCATAGCCAAATTCTGCCGTTTTCAAAATGCCGGGCAATAAGGTGTGGTCGACATGATCAAAATCAGTGGTACGGTCAATGACGATCCACGGCACCGTGGCGATGCCACAGTCATTAATAAACGATTTTTCACGTACACGATGCTGGCAAATCGACACGGCCTGCGGTGACGGACACAAGCGTTTTTGGTCAGCGATCGTGGTCAGTACATCGGCGGCAATGTTTTCGTTTTCGAGTGTGATCGCGTCACACATCGCGATCATTTGGCGTTGCGCCAACTCGTCGTTAAATGGCGCGCAAATAAAATGATCGGCCACCGTTGCCGACGGCGCTTCACTGTCCGGATCCCAGACGACAACACGATAGCCCATCGTTTTGGCCGCCAACGCGAAAAAGCGGCCAAGCTGGCCGCCACCTAGAACACCAACGGTTGCGCCCGGCAACAGCGGTGAAAAGTACGTCGTCATTTACAACTCCGGCAAAGTTTTGGCGAGCACCGCGGCGGTTTGTTCCGCACGGAATGCCGCCAGCTTTTTCGCGATGTCGGCATCGTGGTTAGCAAGACAGGCAATCGCAAACAGCGCGGCATTCGCTGCGCCGGCATCACCGATGGCAAACGTCGCCACGGGAATGCCCTTCGGCATTTGCACGATCGATAACAGTGAATCATTGCCTTGCAAATGTTTGGAAGCGACCGGAACACCGAGTACCGGTACACTGGTCAGTGCGGCCATCATGCCCGGCAAATGCGCAGCGCCACCGGCGCCGGCAATGATGTAGTGCAGCCCGCGCGCTTGCGCGGTCTTGCCGTATTCGTACAAGCGATCGGGCGTGCGATGCGCCGAAACGACTTGTGCTTCAAACGACACACCCATTTGCTGCAGCAATTTGGCGGCATGTTGCATCGTTGCCCAATCGCTGTCGCTGCCCATCACAATGCCAACCAACGCTTTCACTGCACTTTCTCCTTCACATTTTCCTGACTGGTCAGCCATGACAATGCCATCGTTGCGATCAATGTCACGAACACAAACAACAGCGACCAACCGACCGGGATCTTGAACCATTCCACAATCAGCATTTTCACACCGACAAAAATCAAAATTATAGCCAAACCATATGACAACAGATGGAAGCGCTCAGCCGCGCCGGCCAACATGAAATACATGGCGCGCAAACCAAGAATCGCAAAAATATTGGATGTCATCACGATGAATGGATCTTCGGTGATGGCGAAAATGGCCGGAATGCTGTCCACCGCAAAGATCACGTCGGTAACGGCAATCAGAATGAACACGAGAAACAACGGTGTGTAATAACGCAGCCGGTCTTGTTCATAAAAGAAATCTTCGCCATGATATTGTTCGGTGATGCGTAAATGGCCTCGCAGCCATTTTAAAAGCGGGTTCTTGTTCAGATCGGGTTTGTGATCAGAAAAAATCATCATCTTGATGCCGGTGATCAATAAGAATGCGCCGAACAGATACAAGATCCAATGAAACTTTGCGATCAACCAGGCACCGATCAAAATCATGCCGACACGCAAAATGATGGCGCCAATAACGCCGACGATCAGCACACGCTTCTGAAATTCCATCGGCACGGCAAAGAAATTGAAAATCATCAAAAACACAAAAATATTGTCAACGGCCAGTGATTTTTCAATCAAATAGCCGGTAAAGAACTCCGTCGCTTTTTGATTGGCCAGTTCACGGCTGAAATTGAAGTCGAGGTACCACCACAACAACAAATTGAACAACATCGCGAGGCCGATCCAGATGATCGACCACTTCATTGCTTCACGAAAACTGACGCGGTGTGCGCCTTGGTGATTGACCAATTTCAAATCGACGAACGTTGCCATGACGACAAATACGGCGAAAATGCACCACATCCACCACGTACCAATGGTAACCATCAGGTGCTCTCCTTAATCAAAATCGAACATGTCGCCAAGCCACGATTTGTGCTTGCGCTTGTGGTAGTAAGCGTCGCGTGAGGCGTGTGGATCGTGTGACGGTTGTGGGTGCGCGGGATACGGACTGCGACGGGCGTAATCATCGTGATCGCGAGGGCTGTCATAGCGCGGCGCCGGCGTGGCGGCCGCAGCAGGGCCAAGGCGCTCGAGCAGTTTTTCGAGTTCGCCACGGTCAAGCCATATGCCGCGACAATGCGGGCAATAATCGATTTCAATGCCTTGGCGATCGGCAACAAGCAAGGTCGCTTGTTTGTCGGTGCAAGCAGGATTGGGGCATAACACGGGAACTCTCCGCAGAAGGGGTGCCTTAACGTCAACGCAATTACAGGAGGCACACGAAACCCTTGTCATTGCGACAAAGGTCTTGTTCACAACCCATCAAAACGTTACGGGTTGCCCACGAGGCCGGGTAGCGCGGGGCTACCGTATTGACGACGTTCGCGGTTGAAGAACTACTCCCCTTCGGTGTCCGCGCAGTATAAAAGACCGAGTGTTCATGTCAACTATATCCGCGTTTGATTTGGCGCAAGGTCTCACCCCTGCCGCGCTGCATACTGTCTGAACTTGCCCGAATCCGTGGACCGAACATGAGCCCGATCAGCACCTTTATGAACCAAGATCACCGCGATCTCGATGCCCGTTTTGCGCTCGCCCGTCACCATGTGCAAGCCGCCGATTGGTCTGCCGCGAAAGTGGCCATCGTGCGTTTTGCCCGCGCACTGCGCGAACACATCGCGATGGAAACCGAGGTATTGTTTCCCGCACTGGCTCGCGTCGCCGATGTCAGTGGCCCTTGTCATGTCATGAATATTGAGCACGACGAGATCCATCACGTGCTGGAACTGCTGTACGCCGCCTGCCGCGATCGCGAAAAGTTGGCATTCAATGTCGCGACCAAACAACTGCAGGAATTACTGAACGCGCACAACGATAAAGAAGAGAACATTTTGTATCCACTGGCCGATCGCCTTTTACACGATAGCGCGCTGCAATTAGTGGCAGAAATGCGCGGTCTGCGCGCGAACACCGGTAGTTGCGGTGGTGCTCATTGCGGATGCGGTCATGCGGCGTGATCACCCGGCCATGTTGATCGGGCTGCGCGCGCAAATCGACAGCCTTGATAGACACGTTTTACAACTGCTTGCCGAGCGTTTTGTGTGTGTCGAGCAATTGGCGCCACTGAAAAACGCCGAGAACCTGTTTGACGACGAACGCCATCAACAGGTGCTGGATAGTCGCGAACGTTGGGCCGCTGACATGGGGCTCGATCCGATGTTTGCACGCGCGTTGTTTGAATTGGTCATGCAGCACAGTGTCGCTGTGCAGAAAAAATACTGGGACAGCAAATCATGATCGTGACCACGGTGCCTGCGCGCTTGGTAGCACTGTTGCATCACTTGCCTGGCGCACCACTGAATCAGCTTTTTGTACGGGCCTTGCAGCCCGTGTTGGCGAACGCATTGACGGCTGGCAAACTCGATTTTCTCGCTGACAAATGTTGTGCGATCGTCGTCACGGATTTATCGGTGCCATTGCAGATCAGTGTGCAATCGCGCCGTCTGGTTTATTCCACGCAAACCCCTGATGTCATCATCAGCGCGGACAGTCGCGCCTTTGTTCAGTTGTCCGCGCGCCGTGTCGATCCCGACACGCTGTTTTTTCAACGCCGCTTGTTGATCACCGGTGACACCGAATTGGGTTTGTACATCAAAAATTTTTTGGATCAGTTTGAGTTTGATTCACGTTTTGCGTGGATCGAGCAGGGGATTCAGAAAGTGGATGCCCTGTTGACGGCTCATGGTAGCTAAGAAACCTAACTAATCCGCACCATTCCCGCTAGACCTGACCAAAAACCATTACAAACTAACGCCGTGTGATCGTGCTCGACGATGTCTGGCAATTGCGACAGCGAGTAAGGCACATAACGCGCATGCGTGACGCCGATGGCCGCTAACTCACTTAATTTGTCGGTTAAATTCAGGCGCTGCCCACTTTGGGTTTGAATGCCATTGATCGTCAAAAATTGCTGTTGCTCACGACTGAATAACGTCAAACCTTGCGGGTGTTCGCGGCAACGAAATTGGCAATCATCTTTGGGTAAGTCGTAATGACGTGCCGTAAAACAACGCGCGGAATAGGCCAGTGCCAACGGTCCGGACACCTGCAATTCAAATTCGATCGCCAGATCTCGACACTGTGTGATCAATGCCGCCAGCGCCGGTTTGGCCAAATCAAATGGCAACACGGCGCGACGGCAGCCAAGCGTCGCAAAACGTTGCAACGTCAGCCTGTTGTAGCTGTTGATACCGCTGCCGGTAACAAACGGCCATTGTTGTTCACTGCAAAGTTGTACCGCGCCAATGTCATTGGCTTCGATCCAGAATTCACCGTTCGCGCACAATTTTTCGAGTTGTCGCCAATCGGCGCTGGACTCGATCAACGTCAATGATGACAGCACCACTTGTTTACCGGATTCACGTAAGTCGCGCGCCAGTTGCAACCAGTCGGGCCAACGCAGTTCATGACGTTTGCTGCAAACGGTTTCGCCTAAGTAAATGACATCGAAATCGGATTCTACCGCCAGCGCATAGAACGATTGGATCTCGTTTTTACTCCAGTAGTACGGAATGCTGGCCAACGTTTTTTTCATGGCTTTTAACTCGTTTTTATTGCGTTACGGCGTTATCGCCACGCCCGTTCATAGGCACCCAAAGTTGTTTGTGCACCTTCTGACAGCTGCGCCAATTGTTGCTGCCATTGCTTCTGTGCCGGGTGTTCGGCATACGCCGATTGACCGGTGCTCATTGCATCAATGGCGTGTCGCCAAACCGTGGTGACCTGCGCGACATAGGAAGGTGAACGTTGCCGACCTTCGATTTTAATCGCGCGAATGCCGCACGCCTGCAATTGAGGTAATAGCGCCAAGGTGTTTAATGAAGTCGGAGCCTCTAACGCATGCGACACTTTACCCTCCACCTCAAAACGTCCTTTGCATAACGTCGGGTAGCCCGCGTTTTCGCCGGCCTGATATTCATCGATCAACACATCGTTCAAGCGCGCTTGCAAAACGGTGCCGTGTTGTTGCCATTTCACGTATTTGGCCGGTGAACAAACACCGGCGGTGTTCGGCGATTCGCCAGTGCAATACGAGGACAAATGGCAGCGACCTTCGACCATGATGCACAACGATCCGAAACCGAATACCTCCAATTCAACACTCGTTTCGGCGGCGACTTGCTGTACTTGTTTTAACGACAGCACGCGGGGCAATACCGCACGTTTGATGCCCGCTTGCTGTTGGTAAAATTTCAGCGCTAATGGATTCGTCGCCGAAGCTTGCACCGACAAATGACGCGGCAACTGCGGGTGTTTTTCAGCCGCGTAGGTCAGCACAGCCAAATCAGCGGCAATGATCGCATTGACTTGCAGATCGGCGGCGCGATCGACGGCCGCCAACCATAACGCCGTGTTCTGCGGCAGCGCATAAGTGTTGAGCGCGATATACACCTTGACGCCGCGTTGGCGCGCATAGCGAATGGCTTGTTCAGCGTCGCTGGCAGTGAAATTGAGGCCAGCAAAATGCCGTGCATTTGTCGCGTCACTAAAACCCAGATACACCGCGTTAGCACCATGATCGATTGCGGCTTTGGCGGCAGGCAAAGAACCCGCCGGGCACACCAACTCCATCGAATTTTCCTTCTGCTGTGCGTTGCAATGGCGCCACGCTACGCGGTGATGCGCTCACCGTGATTGACCACTATCAACACGTCATTCTGGTGTTACACTTTTTTTGACAATTTTTTGTCGCCCCCAGGGCGACGATGACGAACAGATCGGCGCACACAATTCGTATACTTCGCGGCGCTTTGCTGTACACGAGAAAAAACAATGAAAAAATGGCCTGTTGTCGTCGGCTTGACGGTATTAACCGGATACGCCGCATGGTTATGGTGGCCGGCAGCCGATAAGAGTGGTGGCGCCGGCAAGGAACGGCCTGCAGTGCCCGTGGCTGTCGCAGCCGCCAGCAAACGTTCACTGACCGATATCATTCGTGCACTCGGCACCGCGCAAGCGCGCGAAGGCGTCACGATCACGGCGCAGCAATCGGGCATTGTCGAACAGATCCATTTTCGCGACGGCGATGCCGTCAACAACAACGCGTTATTGGTCACACTGCATGACGACGAAGAGCGCGCCAAATTGCATGAAGCCGAAGCAAAATTGGCCGATGCCGAGCGTCAGCTTGAACGCTTGCAAAGTTTAAGCAGCGACAAAACCGTCGCACGCTCAGCGATCGAAGACAAACAAGCGGCGCTGAACGTAGCGCAAGCACAGGTCGAAGTCGCCAAAGCAGCGCTCGACAAGCGTTATATTCGTGCACCGTTCGGCGGTGTGCTCGGCGCACGCCACGTGTCGCCCGGCGCGTTGATCACGCCTGGCACCACCATCACGACACTGGACGACATTAGCTTGGTGCGTGTGGAGTTCACCTTGCCGGAAGCCGCCGTTGCGCAAATTGGCAAAGGCATGAAAGTCGCCGCGACCGTCTCCGCTTTTGCTGGCAGAACCTTTGACGGTGTTATCACGCATATCGACACGCGGATCAACCCCGATACACGTTCGCTGCAGGCGCGCGCCGAAATCCATAATCCAAAACGTGAATTAAAACCCGGCATGTTGTTGGAGCTGCAAGTCACTCGTGCCGAGGAACCTGTGCTCGCGGTGCCGGAAGGTGCCTTGATCAGTCTCGGTGATCAGCACTTCGTGTTGTTGGTTAATGACGATAATAGCGTGAAGCAACTGCCGATCGAAACCGGACGCCGACGCGTGGGTTTTGTTGAAGTGATCTCAGGTCTGCAGGAAGGCAGCAAGGTCGTTGTTGAAGGCACGCACAAATTGCGTGATGGCCAAAAAATTAGCGTGGTAGCGGAATAGATCGTACGTCGCCGTGATGGCGGCTACGCAGACATTTCGTTAACAACTTACTGTAAACAAACTACCGGTTCCTACCATGTGGCTTTCCGATACCGCTGTTCGTCGTCCCGTGCTCGCCATCGTGATCAACTTGTTGTTGATCACGTTTGGTTTAATCGCCTTGCGTTTCTTGAGTTTGCGCGAATACCCGAACGTGAATCCGCCAATCATCACGGTGTCGACCAATTATCCCGGCGCGTCGGCGGCGATTGTCGAATCGCGGATTACACAGCTGCTCGAAGATCGTGTTGCCGGTATTTCTGGCATCAAATCAATTAGCTCGGCCAGCAGCAATGGTCGTTCGAATATTTCCATCGAATTTAATTCCAATCGTGATATCGATGCAGCGGCCAATGATGTGCGCGATCGCGTGTCACGAGCAACTAATCAATTACCCGATGATGTTGACCCGCCCGAAGTATCAAAGGCCGATGCCGACGAAGATGTGATCATTTGGTTCAATTTGCTCAGCGATGAACTCGACACCTTGGAACTAACTGATTACGCCCATCGTTATATTGAAGATCGTTTTTCGGCTCTGGATGGCGTGGCCCGCATTCGTCTCGGTGGCGGCAATACTTATGCGATGCGCATTGATTTGAATCACGATGCGATGGCAGCACGTCAGATCACGGTGACGGATATTGAGCGCGCACTGCGCGCCGAAAATATCGAATTGCCGGCCGGTGATTTGCGCAGCGACAACCGTCAGCTGCAAGCACGGGTGCTGCGCGGCTATACCAACGAGCAGAATTTTCGCGATCTGGTCATTCGCAAAGACGCTGACGGTCATTTGATCCGCTTGGGCGAATTGGCCAAGGTGCAGCTGCGCGGTATCGAAGATCATCTGTATTTTCGCAGCGAAGGCCGTGACGTGATCGGCATCGGTATTATCAAGCAATCGACCGCCAATACCCTGGCGGTGGCGCGCGCCGCGCGCGTTGAATACGAACGCATTAAACAATCGTTACCGGCCAACATCACCATTATTCCGTCGTATGACAGCTCGGTGTTTATTGAGCAAGCGATCAAAGAAGTGTATTTGACACTGTCAATCGCGATGGTGTTAGTCATTGCTGTTATTTATGTTTTTCTTGGCAGTTTGCGCGCGACGATTATCCCGGCCGTGACGGTACCGATCTCGCTTATTGGTGCCTTCGCCATTTTGGCGGCGTTTGGTTTTTCGATCAATTTGCTGACACTGCTGGCCTTGGTACTCGCTATCGGTCTTGTTGTCGATGATGCGATCGTCGTGCTCGAAAATATTCATCATCGCATCGAAAAAGGCGAAGCACCATTATTGGCGGCGTTCAACGGCACACGCGAAGTCGGCTTTGCTGTTTTGGCAACGACAGCGGTTTTGGTCGCGGTGTTTGTACCGATTGTGTTTATCGAAGGCGATCTTGGCAAGTTGTTCAGCGAATTTGCCTTTGCCATTGCCGGTGCCGTCGCATTGTCATGCATCACCGCGTTGACATTGACACCCGTCATGGCCGCTTATTTTTTGAAACCACAACACGCACAAACTGGCGTCGAGGCCAAAGTCAGTCACGCATTTGCGCGCATCGAACGCGCCTACGGCCGGGGTTTGCAAGGCATGATGCAACATCGCGCCGTGTTCTTGTTCAGCATGGCGATTGTGATGGTCTGCATCGTTGGGCTTTTGAAAAAATTGCCGAGCGAGTTGGCACCGAAAGAAGATCGCGGCCAGTTCTTCGTCAATATGCAAGGGCCAGAAGGCGCCACCTTTGATCACTCGATTGCGAACGTGCAGAAAATTGAAGCGATCTTGAAACCTTATGTCGACAGCGGCGAATCCAATCGCTTGCTAACACGTGTGCCAGGTTTTGGTGGCAACGCGATGAATTCTGGTTTTGCCGTCGTGGGTTTAACCAACTGGGGACAACGTCGCAACGGGTTTGAAATTCTCGACGAAGTCAACGCCAAGTTAACCGCGTTGCCGGGTGTGCGGGCGTTTGGATCCATTCGCGGTGGGTTGGGCGGCGGCAGCGGTAATCAAGTGCAATTTGTGATTGGTGGCGACGATTATAAAACGTTAACACGCTGGCGCGATCTGATCATGGCACGTGCCGGTGAAAACCCAGGCTTCGCCAATATTCAATCCGATTACAAAGAAACGTTGCCGCAATTTTTGCTGACGATTGATCACAACCGCGCCGCCGATCTCGGCATCAGCGTGCAATCCGTTGGCATCACACTGCAAGCACTATTATCGGGTCGTCGCGCGACAACGTTTAATCAAGGTGGCGAAGAATACGATGTCTGGTTAAAAGGGGAAGAACGTGACTTTCGCACGCCAAGCGATTTGAGTTCGATTTATCTGCGGTCGGATAAAACCGGTGAGCTGGTGTCATTGGCCAATCTCGTTACCGGTGTCGAAGAAGCGGGCGCGGCGACGTTGAATCGTTACAACCGCATTCGTGCGATCACGATCAGCGCCAATCTGGTTGGTCAGTACACCATGTCGCAGGCCCTTGAATATTTGAATGGCGTCGTACGCAACGAGTTGAACAACGAGCCGCGCGTCGATTACAAAGGAGAAACCAAACGGTTTATTGAATCATCGAGCAGTTCAGGCTTTGTTTTTGTGCTGGCACTGGCCATTGTTTATTTGGTGCTCGCCGCACAGTTTGAGAGTTTTGTGCATCCCTTCGTTATTTTACTGACGGTGCCACTGGCCGTGTTGGGTGCTCTGGCCGGCTTGCAACTGTGGGGCATGACGCTGAACATCTATTCGCAAATTGGTATTGTGATGCTGATTGGCCTTGCCGCCAAAAACGGCATTCTAATCGTTGAGTTCACCAATCAATTGCGCGATGCGGGCAAATCGTTTGATGAGGCCTTACTGGAAGCATCGCAACGCCGTTTGCGCCCCATTGTGATGACCAGTTTCACCGCGATCATGGGCGCGATCCCGTTGATTCTCGCGCACGGCGCTGGCAGCGAATCACGCGCGGTTTTGGGTGTCGTTATTTTTGCCGGTGTGTTGGTTTCAACCATTTTGACGTTATTTGTCGTGCCAATGGCCTACAGTCTGCTGGCGCGCAAAACCGGATCACCGCAGGCGGTTGAGCGCGAATTGCAGTCGTTGGGGGCGGATGTGTGATCGAGCCCCGCATTCGTGATGATGGGGTTCGGATAACGCTGCAGATAAATTTTTGTCACGCTGGTTTCGCTTATTCTCGTTTCTGCAAGAAATTACGATTGATCGTCGGCGACGTCTGATCACATTTCAGACGCGACGCTATTATTTCTGGCACGCGCTGCAGCTCGTTCGTTTTGATGACATCAGCCATCTGGATTACGATTTTAATGATATAAAAATCGGCTGGTTAAATTGGCTGCGCCTCTTGCATCCCTTTGCACCCGGCGCGGTGGATGATTTGGAATGGTATGGCGTTGCGATTGTTTTGAAGTCAAAACTGAAGTTGCCAATAGCGCGCTTTGTTGGCGATGCCGAAATCAGTGAGGTTGTATCCACCCGCCATCAACACGATCACGCAGCGAGTTCGTATCGATTGGCATCGCTGCTATCCGAAGTGCTTGCTGTTGATATCGGCGTTCCTTCTGGTGGCGATGCCAAAACACCGTGCGGTCATTGTGCACGTCATCCTCCCAAACCCGATACCAAATGTATTTACTGCGGTTGGAAAGCGTCGTAATTTGTTGTTCCGTCGTTGCGTTCGTTTACTCACCACCACACTGATCGCAACATGCCCCAAACACCAAATAACAAAATTCCACTGGCGCTAACCATATTGGTCAAACGCACGGTTCGCGACGATGTGACGACGTGACGCAGTTGGGCCGCCAATAGCGCAAGTACAATCGCAACACCACCACTGCCCAATGCCGCGGTGATCGCCAGCAAGACAATGTCCACTGCGGTGAGTTGTTGTTGCCATTGCAACGCCAAGCCGGCGAAGGCCAACACGGTTAACGGGTTGATGATGGTCAGCAACAGCGTTGACCAATAGTGACGCTGTGGTGACGCCGCCCTTGCCGTTTGTTTTGGCCGCCATGATCGCCATAACAAATGGCCACCCAACACGATGAGCACAAACGCCGCGACCGTTCCCAGCACATGCTGGTGCGCCGTTAAGATCGGCGCTATCACGGCCGATGCCGAAAACGCAGCCAACGCAAACAAAAAGTCTGCGGTTGTTGCACCCAACGCGCAATGAATGCCTGCTTTAGGTCCATCACGTAACGCCGTATTCATGATCAGCAACGCAATGGGGCCAATCGCCAATGCCAACGTGATCCCAAATAAAAACACTTGCAACCATTTCATTGAGTTAACTTATTTTGTGCTGCTGACCTGTCGCTGAGTGCGCATCATAACGTGTAGCTGATGGTGCAGTTATACGCCCGCTGATGACCAAAACCGATCGTGGATAACGCGCTGCTTCCGGCACTGAAGTCCAACTTTACGCGGTAGAAATAATTGTCATTGTCGATTGTAATCGCCGGCATCGTACCGGCAACTGCGATCGTTTGCAGGCTTAAGCTATTACTACTGTTCACCGTCGTCGCCAGAAAATTGACCGTCGCATCTGAAATAGCAACACTGGATAATTCAGCATAGATCCGCGCACTTGGATTATTGACGCCAGTATTGAGCACCAGGCACTGGAAATTCGTCACTGTTGCACCGTGCGGTAGCTCAACGGCCGCCAGCATGGAACAGCTGCTGAGTGTACCGCTGGTAAATGCCACGCCGTCACCCAAGGTAGCCTGACAATTTCCGGTAACGGCGAAGTTCTCGGATGTCGGATGAAAGTGTTGCGGCGTGACCACTACTTTGCCAGATTTTTGAAACGCCTCGCATTGCACACTGCCATCCACATTGATCGCGCTAATCGCGCTGCCAACGGTGCAGGTCCCTGACACGCGCGTTTGTTTACCATTCATAGTCGATTGCAGTGTGGTGATCGCAGCGGAGTTTGCCGTGGTAGTGGTTTGCAGTTCCGCGATATCACTTTTGTTGTCGGTGTTGTCGGTTTCAAGTGAATTTAGTCGCGAATCGGCCGCATCAACGGCGCCTTTTACCGCGTTGAAATTGGCGTTTACCTCACTGGCTTTGGCCGGTGTTCCGGACGTGAACGTATGGGGAATGGTCAATTCAGCGGCGCGACTAGTTAACGCAACGCAGACGCCGATCAATGCAAAACAACCTACAAGTCTCATCACGCTACTCCAACACACTCGTTATCGAATTTGTTTTTAAGATATCTAAACGTTTGTCACGCAAACCAACAACAACATCAATCTCTCTACGGCATTGTGTAGCTTATTTCGCAGCTGTGCATGGCCAAAGCATCGACCACATTATCGAATATGGTTGATGCACGCATCGTGAGCCGCAGCATGTACGTGTATTGCGTATTGTCGACATCCGCTCTGCCGCCCAATGGTGGCGCACTGATTTCACCTGAACTGACACTAGCCAACGTACCTGTCACCGATTCGTTAATTGGATTGAATCGCCACAAGCGAACGATACCGGCGGATATATCCGTGTTAGCGTAGATGCTGCTATCGGCTACTGTGCACGACAATTGAGTGATCGTCGCAGCTTGCGGCAAATTCACCGGTGCATATGAAATGCAAAACGGACTGCTCACTGTGCCTTTCAAATAGTACCCGACATCATACAAAGGTCGGCATTCGCCCGAGATCACTTTTGACACATCGCTGACAAAAAACGACGCTGGACCAACGACCACTTTGCCGGCTGGTGTAAATGCCTCACAAACCACGGTGCCATCGGCTTTAATCTCGCTGATCGCGCTGCCAACGCTGCAACTGCCCGTAACGCGATTTTGCTTTTCACCAACGCTGTTTTGTAGCGTGGCGATATTGGCTTTGTTGGCGGCGTTGTCCGTTTCCAGCGCATCAACACGGGTTTCTTTGTCATCGACAGCCGACTTCACCGCGTTGAAATTCGCGTTCACTTCGGATGCCTTGGCCGGCGTTCCTGCTGTAAACGTATGAGGAATCGTGAGTTCGGCGGCCATCACAGATAAGGCCGCCATCGTAAACAACGTTGTTATCGCATGTTTCGTTTTCATTGAATAACTCCTTTTCTGTTTAAGCCCATTGTCCTTGGTCCCAATTCATTTGATCCCATTGGTTTTTAACGGGGTCAGGTGCTGGGGCGCCGTCGCTGCCGCCGCCACCGCCACCACAGGCGGCCAGCAATAAAACCAGCAGCGCGATTCCCGTCTTTTGCTTTGTGCTCATGCCTGTCACTCCTTGTGTAGCGCCGTAAAAAATACAGTGTTGGCGCCATGAAGACGATGCGGTAAAAGAAGCGCTTGCCGCGCTAACTTGGTACGAACTGGAGCGCAGACTAGGCGCTCCTTATATCGCTCGGACGTGATGGTCTTCACAGATTTTGGTGGTTCATGCCAAAACGTTTTAATAGTGCTTTCTTATAGATTCTAATTGGGCAGAAATGGCTTCATCTCGTTTTCAATTTCATTGCGCAGCGCCATTAGCTTTTTGGCATAAACCTCCAACGCCCGATCTTCATCGGTTTGTGGTTGCCACTGTGCAACCGGCTGCGGTTTGCCATTTTCATCCACCGCGACAAACACGATGATGCAATGGGTGGTTTGTGTCATCTGACCTTGGCGTGCATCGGCAGAGCTGACATCAACCGCGATATGCATTGACGTGTTGCCGGTATAAATGACGCGCGCACGCACTTCAACCAAATGACCAATGTGCACCGGCTTGTAAAAGCGGATGCCACCGACATACACCGTCACGCAATACGAACCGCCCCACGCTGATGCACAGGCATAACCCGCTTGGTCGATCCATTTCATCACGGCGCCACCGTGCACCTTACCACCAAAATTTACATCGGTCGGCTCGGCCAAAAAGCGTAAGGTGAGTTCGCGTTGCATTGTGTTTTCCTGGGAGTCGTTAGTTTCAGCTTAGCAACATTTTTTGCTGCCATCGCGACCGTAGCGGTGTTGTTCGGCGCGCGCGTAAAACTCACCGCGCGTCAACGGTGCTTGATCAGGATGACAAGCGTGTTGATGCGCGAGATAGCGTTCGTAATTGGGCAGGCCAAAAAAACGATCAATCGCTTCACGCCAACCGTTCAACGCGGTACTGAATGTGTTCATTGGTTGACCTTTGTCTTCGTCGTCATTGAGATTGCCCTTTTAACTTTCTGCCACCGCCTGAAACGGTGCTTCACGCAATTGTGGCTTTTCACCTTGCATGATTCGCCAACAGGCCCGCAGTGACACGATCGCCATCGCGATCACAATAAACGCAAACAACGCACACAAACCCGCGTTGATGTAGTCGTTGTTGACGATGCGTGACATATCGTCCAGCGTTTTGGCAGGCGGCAGAATTTCTCCACGCGCAAAGGCATCATTAAATTTGTTGGCATGCGACAGAAAACCAATGCGCACATTGTCGTGAAATAGTTTTTGCCAGCTTGCTGTCAACGTGACGATCAACAACCAGATCGTCGGCACTGCCGTAACCAGCGCCAGTTTGCCGCGCTGCATTTTGAATAACATTACCGTCGCAAACATCAGCGCCATCGCCGCGAGCATTTGATTCGCAATACCAAACAGCGGCCACAACGTGTTGATGCCACCCAGCGGATCAACGACACCTTGATACAGAAAATAACCCCAGCCGATTACACACAACGATGTGGCCGTTAAGTTCGCTGTCCATGAATGGGTGTGGCCCAATTTCGGCACATAATTGCCGAGCAGATCTTGAATCATAAAACGACCGACACGTGTACCTGCATCCAACGTTGTTAAAATGAACAGCGCTTCAAACAAAATCGCGAAGTGATACCAAAATGCCATCATCGCCGGACCACCAAACACTTCACTGAAAATTTGCGCCATGCCAACGGCCAATGTTGGTGCGCCACCGGCGCGTGACAAAATACTGTTTTCACCAATGTCTTTTGCCGTTTGTGTCAGCACATCGGGCGTGATCACAAACCCCCATTGCGTGATCACTTGTGCCGCGTGTTCTGGCGTGGTACCGATCAGTGCAGCGGGGCTATTCAACGCAAAATAAACACCGGGTGTTAAGACAGAAGCAGCAACCATCGCCATCACCGCAACAAACGATTCCATTAACATCGCGCCGTAACCAATGGCCGGAATATGCGATTCGCGTTCGATGAGTTTGGGTGTGGTGCCAGAAGCGACCAGCGAATGAAAACCGGAGACGGTACCACAGGCAATCGTAATAAATAAAAATGGAAATAAGCTGCCGGCAAACACGGGACCGCTGCCGTCGGTAAATTGTGTGAACGCTGGCATTTGAATATCGGGCATCGTGATCAAAATACCGATCGCCAAACCAACAATGGTGCCGATTTTTAAAAACGTGCTCAGGTAATCGCGTGGCGCCAACAACAACCACACCGGCAACACCGACGCGATAAAACCGTAAACAATTAATCCCCACGCGAGTGTGGTACCGGACAAATCAAAATAATGTGAGAGTGACGGTGTTTCGGCGATCCACTGACCGGCGTACAGCGACACGATCAGTAAAACAACGCCGATGATCGATACTTCACCCACACGGCCCGGTCGCCAATAGCGTAGATAGGCGCCCATAAATAAAGCGATCGGCACCGTCATTAATAAGGTGCTGACACCCCAGGGGCTAGCAATTAGCGCTTTGACGACAACCAGTGCGAGCACAGCAAGCAAGATGATCATGATCGCCAAAATGCCAAACATCGCGAGCTTGCCGGCGAAACTGCCGATCTCTTCGCGGATCATGTCACCGAGTGATTTGCCATTGCGACGCACCGACGCAAATAACACCACCATGTCTTGTACAGCTCCGGCGAACACGACACCCACAATCAACCAAATCGTACCGGGCAAATAACCCATCTGCGCAGCAAGCACCGGACCAATCAACGGACCAGCACCAGCAATCGCGGCAAAATGATGACCAAATAAAACCGCTTTATGCGTCGGCACAAAATCTTTGCCGTCATTGACCACATGTGCCGGCGTTAAACGCTGATCGTTCAGCTGTAACACGCGCGACGCAATAAAACGCGCGTAAAAACGATAGCCAATCAAATAAACTGACACGGCGGTAACGACCAGCCACATGGCGTTGATCGTTTCGCCACGGTGCAACGCAATGACGCCCAAACCGGCGGTCGCGACTAAACCCAACACCACCCACAATGCAATACGCGGCCATGCAAGATTTAACAAGGCAGCCTCCGTTATCTTGTTGTATGAAACGGCGGCTAGTGTAACGGAGATCATCAGGGATGTTTACAGGACAGATAGCTTTCAGTTAGTGCTTTATTGACTGATACCACGCCCTTGGGTTTCTTCTAAGCGACGCAACAAATAGCGTTCACGAGCTCTAAGCTCCTTCTTTAAACATACATTCATTCTATTTAGGTCATTGGACAAACAGCCATTGCGCCTTTCTTTAAGCCAGTATCTTTGGTCAGCCTTTTCGCGTTCTGCATTCGAGCTAAATTGAACTATCGCTGAATACGCCTTACCTATTTCACGATCATAAATGGCCAAAGACTTGTCGGCACAAATTTGTTTTTCGATTGGTGTTGACGCTCGTTGACAATCGAAGCTGGCGCTAAAGCGAGAGGCTTTGTAGGCTTCACTCGTGAAGGTTTTATGCAGATCATCAAGGGTCTTAACTGCAAGTCCATTCAATCTGGGATTCTGTGCTAGATAGTGAGTAACCGTACGGCCAGCTGAATCTTTGACGTCGGTTTTTGCACCGGCATTCAACAGCAACTCTATCAATTCTAGCGATGCGTTTTCGGCTGCGTACATCAATGCCGTTCGGCCAACAATCTCCGGCCCATCATCGCAATCTATCGGATTAGCATCTCGCGTTGTCTGATCTTCAATGGACTCTGTTTCTCGCAGTAGGCCGCTTGCACTCTCAAAAAGATTCATATGCGCCGCATACATTAGTGCCGTTTTTCCAAAAGCATTCTTCTGCTGAACGAGTAGACTGTCTTTTGAGACCTCTTGCAAGTTATCAAAGTCATCCAAAGCCATTGTGATATAGGCCATCTTTTGGGGTTGAGCAAGAGCTTTCTCTTTATGCCGATTAAACACATCGAGTACACTAATCGAACCGCCAGAGCTAAGCCTCTTCAGGTGTTCAAATGCGTCAGCGTTCCGAAATTCATTGTAACTTGATGGTATGGTAATGTTGGCAGCAAGGAGTTTAGTCAAGTTGGTTTTCGCTAAGCTCAATGCTTGAGCTTTATCGATGCCAAATTCTTTCTGATAGTAAGCGGCAAGATCAGGAATCGCTCGTTGTTTTGCACTGTAGTAGATATACAATTCACGCTCATTCCATATATCTGATAACGCCCAATCAGAAAGAAATACTGATTCGGCCTCATTTTCACCAAGTGGTGCACCGCGTTGTTCGTCAATTAACCAAGGGCGATTTACCAATCGTTGGGCGGCTTCTTGCGCACTTAATTTAGCTCGATGATCGGCATTCAATGTTCCGCAGTATACGGTTTCAGTGCCAGCAATAAATCTCATGGATTCCTTTACCGTTCGCACCGAGGCTAATTCAGGTCTGTTCAGCAAAGTCACATCCATAACACGAATAGTGCAGACTGGTGTCGCACCAATGTCTGCGCCAAGTTCGTAAACTGTTCTTTTACCTTCTAGGTCAGAAAGCTCGCCTGTTTCATTGATTACAAAGTATTTTCCATTGCTTTCAAAAACATTGTTTGCCGCCCATTCGTTTAAGCTAGCTTTTTGAGATAGATCATTTCTGCTTTTGAAAGTATCAAAGTTTATTCTTTCACCTGCGCGAATTTTATTCTCAAGTGAATTCATTTCTTTTTCATCCAATAGATGAAGTTGGTGAATATTTCCTCTCCAAGAATGAACTGACCGCGTGTACAGCAGCTTCTTGAGGAAATCATTTTTGCGGCTTGTTGGACGATATACGGCTTGCGTAGCGTTTTCGTCACCTAAGATGTCCCACTGCACCCAGTTCATCCCTTTGTAAACCGGATCAATATTGTTCATTTGGAATCGGTTGGTGTCAGCCCACGAAAGCCTAAAATCATCACCCAAAAATTGCTGTTCGTAAAAATTGCGTACTACCTTGCATACAGGATTATCCTGACCGGATTCGACGACTGGTAAAAATGGATAGCGTGTAGATTTGAAGTTACCGGAGTCTGCGTAAGCGTGAAAATTGGTTGAAACCAAACATATAAAAAGACATTTGATGATTTTCATACGTATCCTACTTTTTTCCCAAAATTGGCCAAATGGCAATTTTTCATTTTTATACTGCTAATGGTAAGCCATGTCTTCCACGAAATTTTCTATTTGTTTTCCCGTTCTTTCGCCGCCTTCGCGCGTGCTTTGGCTTGTTCACGGATCATGGCGGCCGCTTCCGACATTTGGCGTTCTTCTTCGTTGGCGAATTCCAGTGGTGGCACTTCGGTCGGTACTTTGCGGTCGTCAAACGCGACCATGGCAAAATGTGCGGTGGTGCAGTGTTTGAATTGGCCGCTGTGGTCAACATAAACGTCGACTTTCACCATCATCGATGTGCGGCCAACGTGCACGACTTTGGCGGTGGTTTTGACGCGATCGCCAACGACCACCGGTTGCAGAAATTCGACGCCTTCGACGGCAGCGGTGGACACGGTGCGACCGGAATAACGAATCGCTGCGATCGCAGCCGTGGTGTCCATGATCGCCAGCATTTTACCGCCGAACATGGTGCCAAAGGGATTGGCATCGTTGGGGAACACAAAATCCCAGGACACGATTTCTTCGGAGGTTTTGGGATAAAAGCGGGCGGTGGATTCGGTCATGCTGGCGGATTCCGATGAGCTACGTTGCGACTAGTGTAGTCGGTTTTAGCTGGGGCCGGCAGATCAGTTCAAACCATTCCTCATCCCGGCCTTCTCATTCGAAAGGAGAAGGTGTTTTTTAGCGTTCTGCCGCCAACATATCCAGTAATTTGCTTTGTGCACGATGTGGTTTTTGTGTGGCGTCTTCGCGGCGTAAATACGTGCCATCCGATTGCAGCAACCAGGCTTGCATATTGTCGTGCAGGTAATTGGTCAGCGTTTCTTTTTTTACGCGACGCGCCAAAGCTTTGTTCAAGATCGGAAAAGCAATTTCAACACGGTGATACAGATTGCGGTCCATCCAATCGGCGCTCGAGCAATACACCTCTTCGTGGCCATTATTGCGAAACCAATAAACACGCGAATGTTCAAGAAAGCGTCCGACAATAGAGCGCACCGTAATGTTGTCGGACACGCCGGGAATGCCCGGGCGCAAACAACAAACACCACGGATGATCAGCTCAATTTTGACACCAGCTTGTGATGCTTTGTATAACGCGCGGATCATTTTGGCTTCGGTCAGCGCGTTCATCTTTGCGATGATTTTGCCTTTATGACCGGCGCGCACGTGTTCGATCTCACGATCGATTAAGCCAATCAAACTTTCTTGCAACGTAAACGGTGCTTGCAGCAATCGCTTCAATTCAAATGCTTTGCCCATGCCAGTGAGTTGCTGAAACACTTTGTGCACATCTTCACACAACGCCTCATCCGCCGTCAGCAGGCTGATATCGGTGTACAATTTGGCATTGCGGGCGTGGTAATTGCCGGTGCCCAGATGCACATAGCGGCGCAATTTGCGTTTTTCACGGCGAACGACCAAAGTTAATTTGGCATGCGTTTTAAAACCGACAACACCGTAAACAACCAGCACACCGGCTTCTTGCAAACGCGCCGCCAGATCCAAATTATCTTGTTCATCAAAGCGTGCACGTAATTCAACGACGGCGGTCACTTCTTTGCCGGCGCGCGCCGCGTCGATCAGTGCACGCGCCATTTCGGAATTTTTGCCGCTGCGATACAGTGTCTGTTTAATCGCAAGCACATCGGGATCGACAGCCGCTTGGCGTACAAAATCGATTACGGTTTCGAAACTTTCAAATGGATGGTGCAATAGCACATCATGATGGGCGATCGAATCGAAGATCGATTTCTGCGTTTGCAATTGCAGGCTGATACTCGGCACCAAGGGGTGAAAACACAGATCCGGACGTTCGATCAGCTCTGTCAACGGCATTAGCCGCGTCAAATTCACCGGACCGTCACAGCGGTACAGCTCGCGCTCGGTTAGATTGCATTTTTGCAACAAAAACTGCGCGATGCGTTCCGGGCATTTGTCACTGACTTCCAGACGTACGGCCGTACCGAAATTGCGGCTCAACAACTCATCTTTGAGCGCGCGCGCCAAATCATCGACCTGGTCTTCATCAACGGTTAGATCGGAATCGCGGGTTAAACGAAATTGATAACTGCCTTTGACGATCATCCCAGGGAATAACTCATGCGCATGGGCGTGAATAATCGACGATAGAAACACATAGTGTTCGCCACCCTGCGTTAACTCATTGGGCAAACGAATAATGCGCGGTAAGGAACGTGGCATATGCAACACCGCATAACTGGCGTCGCGGCCAAACGCGTCTTCCCCTTCGAGCGACACAATAAAATGCAGCGATTTGTTAACGAGACGCGGGAACGGATGTGACGGATCTAGACCTATGGGCGAAATAACCGGCATCACTTCGTGCTCAAAGTAGTGCGCGATCCATTTTTGCTGATCGACCGTCCAGTCTTTACGCTTTAAAAACAGAATATTGTGATCGGCCAGTTCCGGCAGCAAAACGTCGTTAAAAATGCGGTATTGCTCTTGCACTAATTGGTGGGCTAATTCAGCGATGCGTTCGAGTGCATCAATCGGCGACAACACGTCACTGTTACGGGCGGCAGCGTGACCCTGGCTGCGGCGTACGAGGCCGGACACACGCACTTCAAAAAATTCGTCGAGATTGCTGGAGCAAATAAAAATGAATTTTAAACGTTCAAGCAAAGGCAGGGATGTATCAAGCGCTTGTTGTAATACACGCCAATTAAATTGCAGAAAAGACAGTTCACGATTGATGTACAGCGAGGGGTCGTGGAGATCGATGATCTCCACATTATTTTGCCATTCGCGGTGGGAATCTATGAGCGCAACCATCGTGCAACGTCCTTCGCGTAATACGTCAGTATCGCGTCGGCACCGGCACGTTTGGCACAGGTTAATGATTCCAGCACGATGGCTTTTTCATTGACCCAACCTTTTTCGGCGGCGGCTTTCACCATCGCGTATTCGCCACTGACGTGATACAAAAATGTCGGTACTTTAAATTCATCTTTGACGATGCGCACGATATCGAGATAGGGCAGGCCCGGTTTCACCATGACCATATCGGCGCCTTCAGCCAGATCAAGCGCCACTTCATGCAGCGCTTCGTTGCCGTTGGCCGGGTCCATTTGATACGTGTATTTATTGCCTTTGCCCAAATTACCGGCGCTGCCGACCGCATCGCGGAAGGGACCATAAAAACTCGACGCGTATTTGGCGGCGTACGACAGTATGCGCGTGTTGTGATGTTTGGCGTTTTCGAGTGCGTTGCGAATCGCACCGATGCGACCGTCCATCATGTCGCTCGGTGCCACAATGTCGGCACCAGCCTCGGCATGTGACAACGCCTGTTTGACCAGCGCTTCAATTGTCACGTCGTTGATCACATAGCCGGCGTTGTCGATGATGCCGTCCTGGCCATGCGTCGTGAACGGATCGAGAGCAACGTCAGTGATAACGGCGATATCAGGTACCGTGGTTTTTAACGCACGCACGGCGCGTTGCACCAAACCGTCGGCATTCCAAGCCTCTTCGGCGCGCAGCGATTTCTTTTCGGTCGGTACAACCGGAAACAGTGCAATCGCCGGAATGCCCAAATCAGCCGCTTCTTTGGCCTCAATCAGCAATTGATCTACTGTGAGACGCCAAACCCCCGGCATGCTCGCAATCGGTTCGCGACGATTGTCACCCTCGATGATAAACAGCGGCCAAATCAGATCGTTGGCGGTCAGCACATGCTCGCGAACCAGACGGCGGGTGCTGTCATGTTCACGGTTGCGACGCAGACGACGTTGCGGATAAAGGCCGGGCAGGGTGGACATCGAAAAACTCCAGGGACAGGCGATGGTGCATTATAGCCGCCGCCACCTGTGCGTAGCCGCAGTCTATGACAGCCAAGTGTCGATTTGATGACAGCGGTCAAGCGTCCGCATTTTGTACAAAATCAAGCTTTTGAATCATTTTCATTTTTCTCGGTAACCTTTTGCGGATTGCACCGTATTATCCACGCAGAACAGTGAAGTGGACGAAAGATGGAAGGATTTCACGAGATTTATCAGCGCTACGCCCGTGATGTGTATCGCTTTGCAATGGCCTTATCAGGCAACCGTGCCATCGCAGAAGATCTGATGTCGGAAACCTTTTTGCGCGCGATGGCGTCAGCTCGACCACTGCAAACGCAAACCGTCAAAGCGTATTTGTTCACGATCACGCGCAATCTGTTTTTGGAGCAACGTAAGCGCGCTTCCCGCCAGACATCGTTTGATGAAGACAGTCATGGCGAGCAGCTGTCGGTGGAACAAGATCTGACCCAGCAACAACACACCCAGCAGTTATTGCAAGCCTTGCAACAATTGCCGGAACACGAACGGGTGGTGTTATTGCTGCGAGCTTACGATGACATGACGTATGAAGAGATTGCACAGTTGCTCACCATCAGTGTTGCTGCCGCGAAGGTGCGTGTGCACCGCGCGCGTTTTCGCCTGACTCAAATTCTGGAGGATGTTCCATCATGACGATTACACGTGATGTAGTGCTCGATCTGTTACCACTGTATCTGGCGAACGAGGCCAGTGAAGACAGCAAGCAATTGATCGAAAACTTCTTGAATGCCGATCCCGAATTTGCCCGCTGGGTCGAAAACAACAAAACCACGTTGTTGCCCGAAACGGTGACATCACCCGCCGCGCATTTAGAAAAGGAAACGTATATGAACTTCACTCGCTTGCAACGCAAAAAGTCCCTATTGATGGCCTTCGCGATTTTTTTCACCGCGATGCCGTTTGCCTTCCTGTTTGATGGTGACAAAGGTTTGGTCTGGTGGATGCTTAAAGACAATCCTAGTCAGGCGTTTAGTTTTCTTTTTCTCGCCGTCTGCACGTGGATCGGCTATCTGTGGGTGGCTCGCGATCAAACCGGGCAATAAGATTTAGCGCGAGTTCGGGCCTGTCAAGTGCAGAAGTCACGTTGAGCAATCGCATTATGCCAAGCGACGTACCGATGTTTTCGCTTAGACTGCCAGCATCCAACATAAGGACTTTCCGATGTGGCGAACATTAACGCTGCTGTTGTTGCTGAATGTGACGTTTAGTGCAAGAAGTGTCGACGATCCTTTAGCAGCGATTGATGAGTTGTTACAACGTGAGCCCAACCATCAGGGCGCGCGTTACTACGCCGCCCGCGTTGCCGCGCGCCGAGGTGAGCTTGAGCGCGCCATGCACTATTTGCAGCAGCTGCACGCATTAGGTTTTGATGATGCCTTGGAGCTGAACGATTTTCCGGCGCTGTCAAACAACACGGACTTTCAACAACTTGCGCAGCAGCTACAAAAAAACGCACCGGCCATCGGTAAGGTCACGCTATTTGCCGAAACGCAATGCAGCCATTTGTTGCCAGAAGGTACTGCCTACGATGCGCGACGCGAAGAATTGCTAATCTCCAGTGGACATCAACGCAGTGTTTTTGCTGTCAAAGCCGACGGGCAATGCCGCAACATTATTCGCGATAACACCGGTTTGTTGGCCGTGCTCGGCATGCAAGTCGATGCAGCTCACGATCGGTTATGGGTTGCGAATACTCACGCACCGTTTATGAAAAACAGCGATGACAGCACCGCGGGAAAAGCGCAACTGTCTCTGATCGATTTGAGCAATGGTCGTGTCATTCAACATTATCCGTTACCAGTTAAAGGATTGGCCAATGATCTGACATTGCTCAGCAACGGTGATGTGTTGCTTACCGAGTCAATGGGAGGCGCCATTTATCGCTGGGTTGCCGCAAAACAAACCATAGAAGTTGCGTGGCCAAATGGCAGTTTTGAAGGCCCCAATGGCATTGTTGCAATGGCCAATGACGATGTCATCGTTGCTGATTTTCACGGGCTGTGGCTATTGCCCGCCCAACATCCAATGCCTTCCATCAAATTTAAATTGCAGTTAGCCGAGCCGCGTTATTTTGGTGGAATGGATGGTTTGGCGCGCCGCGGCGACACGGTAATTGCGATTCAAAATTTAATTGGGCGCGGCCGGATCTGGTCTTTTAAAGTAGATGCCGCCAATCAACGTATCACCGATTTGCAATTGCAACTGCGCAATCATCCCGATCTGTTGAATCCGACAACCGGCGCCGTTCACAACGATCGGTTCTTGTTTGTAGCCGATCCGGATCTGCAACAAAACAATACCGCAACGCCCAAACCCTTGCCGCCTGGTCGTCGCGGCCATCGCATTTTGTCCGTCGCGTTATAACGTCAACGTCAAAGCAATTTGTTTGCCGTGACGCGGTATTTACCCAGTTCGGCGCGCAAATAATCCGCGCTGGGTGTTGCCGGAACACCTTTGCAATAAACCAGATACGGTTTGCCACTGACCTCACTTTTGGTGGCGGCCAAGCGAATAAAATCTTCGGTTGTCTGAATTTGATCGGCAAAGTGTTTGTATTTTTTAAGCATATGATCCGCTGCGTCTTCGCCACTGACTTTGTCGCCGTTGCGTTCAAATTCGCAAGGGCTGGCCGCAACAAAATTGAGTAAATGTTGCAGCTCATTTTTTTGCCAAGGATTGATGTCGGCGATGGCGGTGATCGCCGCACAAAATAGACTCATCACAAACGCTTTCTTCATTGGTTTCTCAATTGCGAAAAATATGTGGACGGTTTTCAGGACAGGTTGAAACTGGCTCAACGGTGACGGTGTCAGCATTAACGTAAAAATAACAATCATCGTAAATCGAGCAATAACACATTTCAATGCGTGTATCGGCAGCAGCCAAACGAAAGGCTTTTGCGGCGTCACCCAAGGGCAATTGAAATGCCTCAATCGTCGTGTTCATCGGTACCACACGACGACTTAGGTAGGAATACGAACCCACCGTCGCCTCACCGGTGTACGTTTTGCTAAGCAGTTGATTCCAATTCGTCATCGCTTCGTCTTTGTACAGCACGTCGATGTAGCGAATGCGAGCAGGGCCAACACCTTCATTGCTTAATGTATAGGCGTAACGTCCGTTTGCGTTGCTGTGTGCCAGCGCCAAATAGGGCCACACACTCATGCGTTGTTGCTGATGCATTAAGTACGCTTGATACAACGACACCGCGAGTGCACTAACACCAATCAACAGCGCCGATAACGCCGCGATCCAGCTGGGGTTTTGCCACCAACGGGTATTATCGTTTGAATGTTCCATCACGCATCAATCCAGTTTTGCGGTTTGAGAAAGTGATCATACAAGCGTGCTTCCGGCGTATTGGGTTCGGGTTGCCAGTTGTAATGCCATTCGACGATGGGGGGCAACGACATCAGAATTGACTCGGTGCGGCCACCGGATTGCAAACCAAAAATGGTGCCACGGTCAAAAACCAAATTGAATTCAACATAACGCCCACGACGATAGGCCTGAAACTGACGTTGCTGTTCGGTAAACTGCAGGTCTTTGCGACGCTGCACAATCGGTTCGTAAGCGTTTAAGTATGCGTTGCCAACACTTTGCATAATCGCAAAACAGCGTTCAAAACCACCTTCGTGCAAATCATCATAGAAAATACCGCCAATGCCGCGCGGTTCGTTGCGATGTTTTAAATAGAAATAATCATCGCACCATTTTTTGTATTTCGGATACAGATCGGCACCAAACGGATCGAGCGCATTTTTTGCCGTTTGATGCCAGTGCTGACAGTCTTCATCAAAACCATAATACGGCGTTAAATCAAAACCGCCACCAAACCACCAGATATCGTCTTGTCCGTCTTTTTGCGCGATAAAACAACGCACATTCATATGCGAGGTGGGCACAAACGGATTGCGTGGATGAATGACCAGACTAACACCCAGCGCCTGCCATTTAGCGCCGGCCAATTCCGGTCGATTGGCGGTCGCACTCGGCGGCAATTTGTCACCGAACACATGCGAAAAACCAACGCCGGCTTTTTCAAAAACTTTTCCGCCAGCCAGAATGCGCGTAATGCCACCGCCACCTTCGGCGCGTGACCATTCATCGCGAATAAACGCCTGCCCATCAATTGCACTTAAACGTGCGCAGATCGTGTCTTGCAATGTCAGCAAATACGATTTTATTTCAGCAATTGGAACAGACATATTTTAGTTATCCCTTAACGTCGAACCATTTTTCCGCTGACCAAATCGCGTATCGGCGTTGGCCGCAGCAGTCCTAATGTGTTTCCCGGCACCACATAATTAACGCCGGTGCCGACGGCACGATAGGCGGCGAGTTTGCTGCGCGCCGGTGGTCGCTTGGCCAGATTCGCCGATGTCGACACAATCGGCCCCGCTTTTTTGCACAGTGCTTGCAGCAATGGGTGCGCGCTAATGCGAATCGCAATGCTGCGATGACGGCCACGCAACAAACGCGGGCATTGTGTGTGCGCCGGTAGTAACCAGGTGTGCGCCCCCGGCCAGGTTTGGTGTGTGGCGTGCAGTTGTTCGTCGCTTAAGGGCTGCAATAAATGACGCACTTGTGTCAGATCGGCCGCCACCACGATGACACCTTTGTGCAGCGGACGCCGTTTTAACTGAATGACTTTTTTGACGGCATCCAGATCCGCAATGCTGCAACCGATGCCCCACACGGCTTCGGTCGGGTACGCGATCAGACCGCCTCGTTTAAGCACGCGCGCGGCTTTGTTAATGACTAGGTTGATTGCCACCGCGCGGCGTGCATTAACCAGCATGAAGTGACGCTTGCAGATCGCGATCTTTTTGCACCACCGCCGCCGCGTTGTCTTTGCGATCTTGCTGCACTTTTGCAGCGAGTTCTTTGTTACTTAACGCGAGAATTTGTGCCGCTAAATACGCCGCGTTTTTGGCGCCGGCTTTACCAACCGCAACCGTTGCCACCGGCACACCACCGGGCATCTGCACAGTGGATAACAACGCGTCCAATCCACCCATGACACCGCCTTCCATCGGTACACCAATAACCGGGCGAGTCGTCAAACCGGCAACGGTGCCGGCCAGATGTGCGGCCATACCTGCCGCACAGACAAAAATGGCGCAGCCGCGGGCTTCGGCATCGTGAACATAGGCATGCGTTTCGGCCGGTGTGCGATGGGCTGACGTGATTTTGATCTCGGCGTTGATGCCCAGCTTGCGCAAGGTATCGTAGGTCGTGCGCATGACGGGAAGATCGGAATCCGATCCCATCAGAATGGCGACAAAAACATGGCTCATGACGAACTCCGGTGCTCACAATTGGTACAAAAAACGGGCGCTTATGCTAACGAATTGGCACCGGGCAAAACAGCCGAATTTGCCGTCAATGGTCAACGCCGACGCTGGTACTGACCAAACTGACTGTCGATCTGGCCACGCAGTTCGAGCAGTAACAACATGCTGGCGACCGCCTCTGGTTTAAAACCGGTGCGATCAACGAGCAAATCCGGTGTAACCGGATCGAAACCCATCGCGTTCAACAACGTTTCGTGTTCAGGATCGACTGCTTCGTTAGCCACGCCGAAGGAGCGCGCTACGGTACCGCCGAGCTCTTCGATGATATCGGCGACCGTTTCAACCAGTTTGGCGCCTTGCCTGATCAGCTGGTGGGGTCCGCGTGTCAGCGGGTTGTGGATGGAGCCAGGAATCGCCATCACTTCACGCCCCAATTCCAACGCTTGTTTTGCCGTGATCAGGGAACCGGACGACAATGCCGCTTCGACAACCAGCGTCGCTTGCGACAGGGCTGCAATGATTCGGTTGCGCCGTGGAAAATGCCAGTTCAGCGGTTTTTCGCCGAGCCAAAATTCACTGATAATGCAGCCATTTGCAGCGATCTGACGCGCTAACGCTTGATTTTGCGCGGGATAAACGCGATCGGCACCGGTACCGATGACGGCGATGGTTTTGCCGGTGGCTTGCAACGCACCTTGGTGGGCGCAGGTATCAACGCCCAGCGCCAAGCCGCTGGTAATGATGAAACCCGCCTGCGCCAGTTCGCTGGCAAAGGCGGTGGCATTGTCTTTGCCACCGGAACTTGGCGAGCGACTGCCCACTATCGCAATTTGCGCCTGATTGAGTATCGCCACATCACCAATGGCATACAAAACGAGCGGTGCATCAGCCAGATCCAGCAGCTGTTCGGGGTAATTTGCATCACCATAAGCGAGCAATTGCTTGCCGTTAACAGCCCAGTTTAGTGCTTCATCGATGCGGATTTGGGAGGGTTGTTGCAGAAATTCGACGGTTTCGGCCGCAAGTACACCGTCCGGCCAGGCATCGCGAGCTAGCAGATCAACCACGCCACAATCGCCCTGTGCAAGGCGCTGGTGCACCAATAACGGCGTCATCTTGGGTGTCATGCTTAAGGTTAGCCAGGCCAGGCGTTCGGCTTCAGTCATCGTATTTCCCCGATAAAATTTTCCCTAAAAAGAAACGGCCGACAATGGTCGGCCGTAAGTTAGTGCTTGCTTAGCTTATTGCGGTGATACCGCCCAATCGCCGACATGCAGCGGTCGTGTCGCCTTCATGACTAAGGCCAGACTGACCTTATCAAACGTGCGGAAAACCATAATCGTTCCGGCCTGTTCATTCGGCAGTTTGATGTCATCGCCGTTGCCAACATTGCCCGAACTTTCAACATCGCCATCGCTGCTGTCACCACCACCGAACCAACCCGAGATGGTGTTGCCGATGCTGCTGAAGAAACCGGCTTCTTCCTGTTCGTTGCTAGCGGCGGGTGTTTCAGCACTGACGGTTTGTGTCGCGACGGCCGGACGGGCTTGCGGTGTACGACCCACTTTGTCTTTGACGACTTTGCCGTCTGTCATCACCGACATCGTGTGGCCAGTGCGAATGCCCTCGCGCTCACCTTTGTTGATCACAACAACGTTGTATTGGCCAATTTGGGTTACACCACCATAGACCGACAAGATCCGCGCCTGCACACCATCCGGTGAAGGTTGCGGCATGAAGACTGGGTTGAGATGTGATTCATCGACCGGCAGTGCGCGATCGCCAACGCGAACTTCCTGATTCGTTTTCAACAGATCAAACGTGGCGGGATCGCCTTCGCGCACCATCATGCCGGAACCGACGTGTTGCGCCTCATAACCCAACACCTCTTCGGTATCCGGATCGACATAGGCCTTGCCAGGGCGGAAGAAACTGTAGGTTTTGACATCGGTATCAATGCCACGTACGTACACGCGATCGCCGGCACCGACCACAACATGTTCACCTTCAGAGGCAACCACATAGGGCAGCGCTTCAATGGCGCCGGCTTCCACGACTTTGGCATCGGTCAGAAAGGGACCAATAATTTCACGTGATAGTGTAGGAATGGCTTCCCCTTCGGACAACACACGTGCCTTGGGCGACAGGCGTGTCGTACCATCGGGTAACTTGCTTTCGACAACGGCGTTGCCGGCATCAGCGACGCTGCCACCAATATCGGAGCTCACGGTGCGTGCGGTACCAGGACCGGCGGTGCGTTGCACACGCGGTTGCCCAGCGACGTAGACCAGACTCAACACGTCACCAGGGAAAATCAAATGCGGGTTATCCACTTGCGGGTTGGCGTTCCATACTTCAGGCCAAGCCCATGGGCTTTGCAAATAACGGCCGGCGATATCCCACAAGGTATCGCCTTTTTGAACGACGTAAACCTCGGGCGCGCCGGGCGCAAGTTCGGCAGCCCAAGCCAGTGACCAAGTGGTCATGGCGATCGCGGCAACTAAGGTTTTTTTCATGATGGCATTCCTTTTGATGCAGATCGGATAGGGGCGGGGCAGCATTAGCGGCGCCTATCCTTTACAATTCACATAGTAATAGCGCATTTTCAAACTTTACTAGAAGTATTTCAAATAAACCAATGTCTAAGCTCGAAATTTTGGAATTTCCAGACCCCCGCCTGCGGACCAAAGCCCAGCCGGTCACCGTTTTTGACGCCGCCCTGCAGCGCCAGATCGACGATATGTTTGAAACCATGTACGCGGCACCGGGTATAGGCCTGGCAGCGACACAGGTCAATATCCATAAGCAGATGTTCGTGATCGACGTCTCAGAAGACAACACACAACCGCTGGTTTTCATTAACCCGGAGTTTGTCGACAAGCGCGGCATCGAAGAAATGGAAGAAGGTTGCCTGTCGTTTCCGGGGGTTTACGCCAAGGTGCAGCGCGCCAACGAGATCACGATCCGTGCGCTCGACCGCCATGGCCAACCGTTTGAACTCGATACCGGCGATTTGCTGGCCGTGTGCATTCAACATGAGTTCGATCACATCGAAGGCAAGTTGTTTGTCGATTATCTGTCGCCGCTCAAACGCGAGCGCATTCGCAAACAGCTGGAAAAAAAGCATCGCCAAGAAGCACGTGACAGTGGCGAAGAATAAACCGGTTGTCAGTTGGAGGTTGTCGGTTTTCGACAATAACACAACTGGCAACTGACAACGGATAACTGACCACTTTCATGTCTCGAATTATTTTCGCCGGTACACCTGAATTTGCTGCGATTCATTTGCGGGCATTGCTGGCGTCCGGCATCACGCCGATCGCCGTTTACACGCAACCCGATCGGCCAGCCGGTCGTGGCCAGCAATTGCAAAAATCGCCGGTGAAATTGCTCGCCGAAGCGCATCAGATCCCGGTCTATCAACCGTCAACATTGCGTGATGAATCCGCGCAACAAACGCTTCGCGAATTGCACGCCGATCTGATGATTGTCGTTGCCTACGGTTTGATTTTGCCCGCCAGCGTACTCGCGATGCCGCGTTGTGGTTGTGTCAATGTTCACGCCAGTTTATTGCCTCGTTGGCGTGGTGCGGCACCGATTCAACGCGCAATTGCCGCTGGTGATCACGAAACCGGTACCGCATTGATGCAAATGGAAACCGGACTCGATACCGGTGCCATTCTCGCCGAAATCAAAACCGACATTTTGCCGAACGATACTGCCGCGAGCTTGCACGACCGTCTCGCGCAATTGGGCGCGCAATTACTGTCGCAAAACGTGCCGGCACTGCTCGCACAAACATTGACGCCGCGAGTGCAAGCAAGCGAAGGGGTTACCTACGCCCACAAGATTGAAAAAGCCGAAGCGCTGATCGATTGGCGACACGCGGCGCAGGCAATTGATCGGCAGGTCCGCGCTTTTAATCCGTTTCCCATCGCCTGCAGTCATTTGCAGCATGACATGATTAAAATTCACGCAGGGTTTGTCAGTCCGCCATCGCATACAGCGATGGCAGGCACGATTGTCGCGGTCGACGATCACGCTGTGCACGTTGCTTGTGGTGACGGTGTTTATGCGATCACTGAAATGCAGTGGCCGGGTGGAAAAAAATTACCGGTCAAAGAATTATTGAACAGCAAACGTGATCGCTTACGCGTCGGCGTTCGCTTTGAGGAAAAACTATGAACCTGCGCGCACGCGCGGCACTTACTGTCGTAGCGGTTTTTAACGGTCAATCGTTGTCGGAAGCCTTGCCGGCGCAATCCCGCGAACTCAGTGATGCGCGTGATCGCGCGTTGTTGCAGGAGATCTGTTTTGGTGTGCTGCGTCATCGCTGGCGTTTGCAAGCGTTGCGTGATCGCTTGTTATCAAAACCTTTAGAAGACAATAACGGCGCACTGGCCGCGCTGTTGTTGGTGGGTTTGTATCAATTGCTGTATTTGCGTGTTGGTGCCCACGCGGCCGTCAATGAAACGGTCAACGCCTGCGCCGACATCAAAGAAGCCAAAACCAAAGGGCTCGTCAACGCGATTTTGCGTCGCGCACAACGCGAAAGTGAAAAGCATTTAAGCAAAGTGGATCGCGATCCGTGCACACAATTTTCGCACCCACGTTGGTTGGCTGACAGTTGGTTAAGCACCGGTGTTGATCTCAGCCAGATCATGGCGGCAAATAACGAGGCCGCACCGATGACGTTACGCGTCAATCGTTCACGACTGTCGCGCGAGCAGTATCAGCAAAAGTTGCGCGATGCCGGTATTGATGCCATCGCACATCCATTGGCCAGTGATGCACTGGTGCTGAATCAGGCGATGGATGTGCAAGCGCTACCGGGGTTTGATGTTGGCGAGGTCAGTGTGCAAGATGCGGCCGCGCAATTGGCGGTCGATTTGATCGATCTGCAACCCAATTTAACGGTGCTGGATGCCTGCTGCGCGCCCGGTGGTAAAACCGCGCATATGTTGGAACATGAGCCGTCATTGAAATTGACGGCGCTCGACAATGACGCGCAACGGATGCAACGCGTGCGCGATAATTTGATGCGCTTACATTTGCAGGCCGATTGTGTTGTCGACGATGTATTCGCGGCCGAAGCCGCATGGCTGACACCGCGCTACGATCGTATTTTGTGTGATGCACCGTGTTCGGCCACGGGTGTTATCCGCCGCCATCCTGACATTAAAAGTTTGCGTCGCGTTGAAGACATCGCGAAATTGGCCGATACCCAAGCCCGCATGCTGAAGAAATTGTGGACGGTATTGAAACCCGGCGGCCTATTGTTGTATGCGACCTGTTCAACTCTGCGTGCCGAAAACGACAATGTCGTAAACCGTTTTGTTGCCGCACACGGCGATGCTGAATTCTTGCCATTACCCAATGGCAGAAATACGTGGCAGATCTGGCCCGGTGAAGACCAGATGGACGGATTTTTCTATGCGCGCCTGCGCAAGAAACAAGGAAACTGAACGATGCGGATCTTGATTCTGGGTGCGGGTCAAGTGGGTGCCACGTTGGCACGCAATCTCGCCAGCGAAAACAACGATATCACGCTGGTGGATACCGACGAATTGCGCCTGAAAGATTTAAGCGAACATTTTGACTTGCGCGTTGTGCAAGGCAATGCCGCGTTTCCCGAAGTGTTACGTAGTGCCGGCGCCGAAACGTGCGACATGTTGGTAGCCGTTACTAACAGCGACGAAGTGAACATGGTCGCCTGCCGCGTTGCCCACACGTTGTTTCACACACCGCTAAAAATCGCACGCGTACGTGCGCCCGAATATTTCTCTTACAAAACCCAGTTGTTCGGCGATCCCGACAGCAAGTACGACGACATCGAACATCATCGCGGCTTTGCCATCGATGTGGTCATTTCACCTGAAACCTTGGTTGTCGAAAGTATTCTGGGTTTGATCAATTATCCCGGCGCATTGCAGGTTATGGATTTTGCCGGTGGTAAAGTGCGTTTGGTCGCGGTCCGTGCGTATTACGGTGGTCCCTTGGTCGGCTCTGCGATTGCAGCATTAAAACAACATATGCCCAAAGTCGATGCACGCGTCGCCGCCATTTTTCGGCGCGGCAAACCGATTAAGCCGCTCGGTTCCACCATTATCGAAGCGGATGATGAAGTGTTTTTTCTGGCGGCCAGCAATCACATTCAAGCGGTGATCGGCGAGTTGCAAAAACAAGAACGACGCTACCAACGCATTTTTATCGCCGGCGGCGGTCACATTGGCGCCGGTTTGGCTGCGGCATTGCAGCACGATTACGAAGTGAAGATCGTCGATCGCAATACTCGTCGCGCCGATATGCTCGCCGAAAAACTGCAACATGCCTTGGTGTTGTGCGGTGATGTGACTGATGAGCAATCGTTGAAGGATTGGAACATTGATGTTGCCGACGTCTTTATTGCGGTGACGAATTCCGATCAGGCCAACATCATGTCGGGCATGCTGGCGAAACGATTGGGTGTCGGCAAAGTGATGGCACTGATCAATCAACCGTCGTACGCAGAGATCGTGCAGGGCCGCGATATTGATGTCGCGATTTCACCTGAGCAAGTCACGACCAGTGCGTTGTTAACGCATATCCGACGGGGCCTTGTGTCGCGTGTGTATGCACTGCGGCGCGGTGCCGCCGAAGCGATCGAATGTTCGGCGCTCGGCAATGAGCGCACGTCGAATGTGGTTGGTCGCGCGATTGGAAATGTCGCTTTGCCTATCGGCTGTACCATCGGCGCGATCGTACGCGGAAGCGAAGTGCTGATCGCGCACGACAATATCGTCATTCAGGAAAACGATCATCTGATCATCTTCCTGACTGATAAAAAACGTGTCGCCGATATTGAAAACTTGTTCGCGGTGAAAGATATTTTTGGTTAACCGTGAGAGGTAATTTTATTCACATAACCGGCAGATATTGAGCTAAAAACTCCGCCATTGCTTCAAATGTTTGTCGGCGATGGGGAAGATAATCCAGATGATGTGTGCCATCTTCGAGCTCAATATAGCGATACGTTTTATCAGCGTCTTTTAGTGCGTCAGCCATACGACGACTTTGGGCGACGGGCACGGATGTATCTTTGTCCCCATGAATCAACAAGATCGGGATCTTTATCTTGTCCACCATCCTAGCCGGTGACGTGTTCGCCAGTTGATCTTTGTCGTTACCAAACTGCGTGCGATAGGTGTTTTTCAGCGCGTATTCCGCCAACGTTTCACGAAAGCGCAGCAGATCACTGAGTCCGGCGAAACTGATCGCACATTGAAAACGATCGGGCGTTTTCGCGGCCGCCATCAATGCGGCATAACCGCCATAACTGGCTCCAACGATGGCCATTTTTTTCGGATCGGCAATTTTACTATCAATCAAAAACTGTGCCGCATCGTCGAGATCGTCTTGCATCGCCAGGCCATAACCGGCGACCGCCTTCATCATGAATTCATGACCACGTCCTGACGATCCACGAAAATTGGGTTGAAACACCGCGTAACCACGATCAACAAGAAATGCGCTAAAGCGATCAAATTCGGCACCGTCTTCGGCCATTGGACCTCCGTGCGGTAGCAGGATCGCAGGTATCGGTTGTCCACGGAAATTTTTCGGCAACGATAAATAGCCGTCGAGCTCCAATCCATCGCGAGCTTTAAATACTTTACGTTGCTTGGCCACCAATATTTGTTCGGTCAATTCAGGCAATACATCCGCCAAACGTGTGATCTCAGCAGCATCTGCTTTGATCAGATAATAACGGCCCGGTATCGTTGCTGAATGACTGTGTACGACAATCGTTTTTAGATCATCGCTCCAACTGACCAAGTAGTTTTGCGTGTCTGGCAGACGCTCATCAATGGTTGTTTGCAGTTGCTGAAAGAGTGGATGCCAGAACACATTGTGTTCATAAGAATCCGTGTAATAGAGCCCGACTACTTGCTGATGCGCCGGTGAATAGATCAGATGACCTTCAACATCGAACTCATCATCACTGTGGATCAGTTGACGAGGCAGATCGGGCTTTGACAGATCCACTTTGAACAATGCTTGTCGACCCTGGTGATCGGCCAACAAATACAGTTCGTTGGCATCATTTCCGAAACCGATCGGATCAATACTGGGTTCATCAAATACGGTGTACTGCCATGAACGTATCCAGTCTTCCTGATTGGGTGGCAACACGCGGATCGTCGTTTTGCGCGTGCGATCGTCATAACCAACGCCAACACGTACCACGCCTTGACGATCCGCCATCCAACTGCGCACGTCACCACGATTGGCCTGAATTAATTCCATATCACCGTTGTTAACATTAACCTTGTATACCGATTGCAAACCAACGACTTCACGATCAACGCTGACCAGCACATGGTCCTGATCGCCCGGTAATGTGCCAATGATGTTGTCCTGAAATTGACTGATCCAATTCGCATTGTTTTGCTTTGATGATGGTCGCACTAAATTGGTCAGCGGCGCATTTTCTTTGGCATCCATTGCCAGCAAACGTGTTTCGTCAAAACGGGTGTTGGAAAACAGATCGCGCTTGCTGGTAAAGCGCAGACTCATCAGGATGCGATTGTTGTTGGCCCAGCGCACCCAGTTGAATTTGAATTCTTTGTTGTCGGTTTTGCTGGGAAAGATCGCTTTGCCTTTTTCGAGATCGATGACCATTACGGCGGTCATGCCATCGATCGTTTTGAGGCCAAGCAATTGTTTACCATTCGGTGACAAGGACAGATTGCTGACCAAGTAATCACGATAAAAATGTTTCAACGGTTGCGGTACATGCTCCGTCGATTCAGCTGCGATAAGCGGTAACGCCATTGCGGCCAATAACAAACGCCATAGTGCTTTCATTCTTCCCCCAAAAATAATCCCAATGGTGTTGATGACTCACAAGAGCAGCCCTTTACACCTGTCACAACACCCTAATGCACCGTGACGTTAACGCTTCCACACGCGAAACAACATCATGATCCAGCCGACGATCATCAATCCGCCACCAAGTGGTGCCAAATGTGTGATCGGTTTCCAACCGCTTAACGCAAAGGCAAACAAGGCGCCACTAAAAAACGCGGCACCAATCGCCAATAGCAACAACGCTTTTTCGATTTTCAAATCTTTGACGCGACTGTCGGCAAATCCAGCGGCGACAAGGGCCAAACCGTGATACGCGAGATAATCACGAGCCGTGGTAAAGATTACAGCGGTGTCGAACTGTTGCAGCGTGGCGACCAACGCATGTGCACCCATCGCGCCCAGCGCGACAGCCAGCAAAACATAAATAACGCCAATGCGTAAAAAGATCATGTTAATTCCCGATATGGATTTTTTTTCTGGCCGGGCGGCACTCGGCGAAATCGTTTGTAGTTCCATGTAAATTGTTCTGGCGCACACAAAATCAATTGCTCCAGTGCCGCATTCAACAGCGCGGCGCCGCGTTCGGGATCTTTTTCAGTGGCCAAATCGGGCCCCGGTTGCAAACGCAAGCGAAAACCTTGCGCATCCGGTAAACGTTCAACGGCCGCCATGACGATGGCCGCGCCGGTTTTTTGGGCGAGTTTTGGCACCAGCGTGCCGGTGTAAGCCGTGTTGCCAAAAAACGGTACAAACACGCCGGTGCCTTTGCTGGGTTCGTGGTCGGCGAGCACAATCAGCGTGTAGCCCGCTTTTAAATTGGTCAGCAACTGTTTGACGCCACTTTGATTGGCGGCCGCCATTTCAACGTGATTGCGAATGCGACCTTCACGAACAAATCGATCCAGGTGCGGGTTTTCCGCTTCGCGATACAACGCGCAGAGCGGTGAATCCGTGTTCAATGCCTGCGGCAGCAACTCCCAATTGCCGGTATGTGGCATCACCAAAATGACGCCGCGTTTTTGCTGCCACAGCGTCTGCACATGCGCTTCACCGATCGTCGGCTGCAGATGGCGACGCACCTGGTCGCGCGACCAACACATTGCGATACCGGCCTCAAGCACCGTCATGCCAATGTGTTTGACCGACTCGCGTGCACATTGCTCGCGTTGCGCGTCGGTCCATTGCGGCATGCATCGCGCCAGGTTGTAACGTGCAACACGGATATTGCCGTTATTGATCGCAATCAGAAATTGCCCGATCGCCTTGCCAAGCGCCTGCGCCCACGACAATGGCAACCAGGCCGTTATTCTTATCGCCGTGATCAGGAAAAACGCCTTAATCGTTGACCAAACGCGTATATGAAACGCCATGTATATCCTCATAACGCCTTGTTATGGCGATCGCGTTGACGCTCCCCGCCCAAGCGCGGAACATCACCACCATCATTGTTTGCCGTTATATTGACCACGCCTAACGGCCTAAAGGAGTCTGCCATGTCTGTTTTTCAAGACAACTCATTATCGATTGGCAATACGCCATTGGTTCGCTTAAGTCGCCTAACCTCGGCCAATGTCTATGCCAAAGTTGAAAGCCGCAACCCGGCCAATTCGGTCAAATGCCGGATAGGCGCCGCGATCATCTGGGATGCCGAGCGCACTGGCAAGCTAAAACCCGGCATGGAAATTATTGAAGCGACATCGGGCAACACGGGGATCGCACTGGCTTTTGTTGCCGCCTCACGCGGTTACAAGCTGACGCTGACAATGCCGGCCAGCATGAGCCTTGAGCGTCGCAAACTACTGAAGGCGCTTGGCGCCAACTTGGTGTTGACCGATCCGGCCAAAGGCATGCGCGGCGCCGTTGAAAAAGTGAGCGAGCTGGTCGCTGCCGAACCTGATAAATATTTCGAAGCCAAGCAATTTGAAAATCCGGCCAATCCGCAGGTTCATTTTGATACAACCGGCCCGGAGATCTGGCGCGATACCGACGGCAAAGTCGACGTACTCGTCGCCGGTGTCGGTACCGGTGGCACGATCACCGGCGTGTCTCGCTACATCAAACTGAAGCAAGGCAAAGCGATTACGTCGGTTGCGGTGGAACCGGCCGTGTCACCGCTCATCACGCAAACGCGCGCAGGCCAGCCGCTGCAACCGGCGCCGCATAAAATCCAAGGTATTGGCGCCAACTTCATTCCAAAAAATCTTGATCTCGAAATGGTCGATCAGGTTGAAACCGTTTCGAACGAAGAAGCCATCGACACCGCACGTCAGTTGATGCTGAAAGAGGGTATTTTGGCTGGTATTTCGTCCGGCGCGGCGGTCGCCGCCGCATTGCGGGTCGCACAACAGCCGCAATTCAAAGACAAAACCATTGTCGTTGTGATCCCCGATTCAGGCGAACGTTATCTGTCAACGGCCTTGTTTGATGGTGTGTTTACCGATAAAGAATTGGTGCAATAATCAATTTATTTGCTTTAGTTTCATCTCCACTGATTTTAAGCGCCTTCGGGCGCTTTTTTATTGCTTTTTGTTATCAGCAAATCCGCACTATTTTGTAGCAGTCATTGGTGTCGAATCCTTGCAAACACCGTCGCAATTACACAATTTTCACGTCTATTGTAGCGTAACCCAGTCACAGAGCTACAAAACAGCACTGCAAAACCCAGATTTCACGCTTTAAGATCGACTGCCAATTTCCTTGAGGCGTCAACTTGATGCTTATCCGTTTGCCGGCCAGCGTTATTTTGATCGGTGTTGTGTTGCTCGCTGTCACGGCGTGTAGCAGTTCATCCACGCCGTCAGTTGTTACCGATACATCACCGTTGCCAACACCCAACTGCAGCGCCCCACCACCGGTGCGCGATATTTGGGCGTTAGCGCCCATGCTACGCAAAGAGGGCGTCATTCACGACGCGATGAGTCGGGACGAACAGGAACATGCCATTCGTGCCTATATCGCGAAAAGAAATGAACAGTTTTTGAAGTGCAATAAATAATGGGAACCGTTATGAAGAAGTTCAGTTCTGTTGTTACCGCATTAACGTTGGGTGTTGTCAGCTCCTTGGCTTTAGCGAAAACGACAACACAAACACCACAAGATCCTGCCTTGATCAATCGTGAACGCATTGCTTACTGGTTGGAAAAAAATAACCAGCTTTCGCAGAAAGCGGATGCCAAAACTCGTGAACTGGCGATTGATCAGTTTATTGGCACATTAAATACGTTACCCGCCAAACTACCGGCCGAGTTGCGTGAAAGTAAACGCCTGTTATTGCAAAAGCAAGTGGGGCGATTGATCAAACAGAAAGCCGATGGCAAAACCGTTAACGTCCTTACGGTGTTGATCGATTTCCCTGATCTGCCCTACAACAACAATCGCCTGACTGATCGTGACACGTCGATGTATTACAGCAATTACTCGCGCCAACACTATCAAGACATGATGTTTGGAACCTCGGGTTTTGCTGGCCCACAAGGACAAACCCTCAAAACGGCTCGCCAATATTATGCCGCCGAATCAGATAACGATTTTGTCTTTAACGGCACCGTTTTTAATTGGGTGCGTGCAGACAATAATGCGGTTCATTATGGTGGCAACACCAATGGCCGCGATTCCCGTGCACAAGACTTGGTCAAAGAAGCCGTCACCAAAGCGTACGCGGCCAATACTATCGATCTAAACGAGTTTGACAACGAAGATCCTTACGATAGCGATCGCGATGGCAATACGTTGGAACCGGATGGTTTTATCGATTATGTAATGGTGTTTCATTCCAGTATCGGTGAAGAAGCGGGCGGCGGTGTGCTGAAAGGGGATGCCATTTGGTCGCACCGTTTTAACGTCGGTAGCAACGGCATGACCGTTGGTAACAGCGGAAAAAAACTGTTTGATTACACGATTCAACCGATTGACGCCGCGATTGGTGTGATTGCTCACGAATTTGGTCATGCACTGGGTTTGCCAGACGAATACGATACGGGTGAATCACAACTGGGTGAACCGGTTGGCATGTGGTCCATTATGTCCGGCGGCAGCTGGGCTGGCATCAATATTCCGGGTGCTGATCCAACGTCGTTTTCTGCTTATGCACGTGATGAATTGCAACGTCTGCACGGCGGCAACTGGATCAGCGAACAACGTTACACACTGGACGAGTTGAACAGTGGCGCCAAAACCGTTCAACTGGTGGATACCAACAATCACACGGCCATCAACCAGCTTCGTGTTGATTTACCGCCGGCGCAATTGCCTTTCAAAACCCCGTATAGCGGTGCGTTTCAATATTATTCCGGCACTGGCCATTTGAAACACCACAGCGTGCAATTTAGCGCCTTGGTGCCGAATGAAGCGAATGTCAAATTGACGATGAAAGCGCATTGGCATATCGAAGCGGACAACGACGATCCGAGCCAAGCGTGGGATTATATTCGCGTTTACGCCGACAACACCGCGCTCGCCGGCAATCGTACCACCAATACCAGCACGCATTTTTCCGGCGTTGATAAATTTATTTCTGGTAAATCCAGCAAACTGACAGGCGCTGAAGGCGAGTATGGTTGGGTTGATACTGAATTTCCGTTAAGCGCATTTGCTGGTCGTACCGTCACATTTAAAATTGAATACGTCACCGATGAAGGCGTCAACGAGTACGGTTTTGTGGCCGACAATATTCGCATTGTGTCGGATGCCGGTCAGGCCTATAGCGACGATGCTGAAAGCAACGGTCGCGTCACATTAAACGGCTTCGAACGCATCGGTGCCACACGGAATGGTTTGGCGCAAAATTATTGGCTGCAATTGCGCAGTGTGCGTGGCAATGACAACGCATTGACTGCCGAACGTCTCGATCCGGGTGTCGTGTTATGGTTCAACAATCCGAATTACACAGACAATCGCGTCGGTAATCATCCGGGTTACGGTTTTATTGGTGTCGTCGATAGCGATCAAGTTGTCGTGATGAATAGCGGTCGCATTGCCGGTTCCGGCACACAGGTGCGCGACGCGGCGTTTAGTCGTTACACGCAAATGAGCGGCCGCAGCGGTGACACTCATTTGGATGCCCAGCCAACGTTTAATGACGCGAACGATTACAGCGCGCCACAGGCGCCAGAAGCCGGCCTGGTGTTACCGAAATATGGCTTTACGTTTACCGTCAGTGCACAAGCAAATGACAGCAGCACCGCTACTATCCAATTGAGCAACCAGGCGTTGTCGCTGTCTGCCGCATTTGACACGACCATCGCAGCACGCACCGTTTCGTTTACCAACCATTCATTGGGTGGCAATGGCAACTTGCGTTACGACTGGAACTTTGGTGACGGCAGTGCCATTAATCACGAAATGTCACCGCAACATGCGTATGCACAAAACGGCAGCTACACTGTTACATTGACCGTTTTTGATGCCGACAATCGCAGCCAAACCGCGAGCAAAACGATCACGGTGGCAGCGGCCGCCTTACTCGGTGATTACACGTTTACCGCCGATCAACGCAACGTGACGTTCACGTCGCAGATCAGCGGTGGCACGGCACCTTATCAATACGATTGGAATTTCGGTGATGGCTCAGCGGTAGTACATGAGGCCAATCCATCCCACACTTTCAGCGCTGATGGTAGTTATAGCGTCACCCTGAATGTTCGCGATGCCGATGGCGTTACCCGCACCGTCAATAAATCGGTTGTGGTGTCCAGTATCGCTGCCTTGGTAATGGATTTCACCTTTGTCGCCAACGAATTATCCGTGCAATTCACCAGCACCGTCAGTGGTGGTGTCAGCGCGTACACCTATGCGTGGAATTTTGGTGATGGCAGCAGCAGCACACAGGCAACACCCAGCCATGTTTACAGTAGTGCTGGCACGTATACAGTGACGCTGACGGTCACCGACAGTCGCGGTACCGCACAAACCAGCAGCAAAACCGTTGTGGTGACCAAAACCACCGGTAATGTCGATCACGGTGGTAGCGGTGGCGGTGGCAGTTTCGCGTTGTGGTTGCTGTGTCTGTTACCGTTGGCGCGGTACCGGTCACGGAAATAAACGGTCAAATAAAAAGGCGCTTTTCAGCGCCTTTTTTATTGTGCAAAATTTTACTTTTTAGCCGCTAAGTCATTCATGATTTTGAACGCATCGGCACCGCCCATTTTGAAATCGGTGAAGTATTTGTCATTCACGATAAACGAAGGTACGCCGCCGATACGGTATTTCTTCAACATTGCTTTGGCTTGATTCAATTTTGTTTTGACATGAAAGCCATCCATCGCGGCGCGGACGGTTTTCTCGTCTTTACCAAAGCCGGCAAAAAATTGGATCACGTCTTCGTCTTTCCAGACGCGTTTGCCTTTCACGTGAATTTCACTGAACACGGCGTGATGGGTTTTATCGGCGATGCCAAGGGCTTGCGCGGTATAAAATACCTTGGCGAAAACGTCCCATTGTTCGTTAAAACCATAAGCGGCAACACGCTCAAATTTGATATTGGCCGGTTTTTCTTTTAGCCAATTTTCAATCATCGGATCCGCTTCATAACAATGCGGGCAACCGTAAGAAAAGATCTCGATGACAACCGGCTGATTGGTTTTGCCGGCAGGATTGACCATTTTATAGTGCGTGCCTTCTTGCCATTGTGCCGCCATGGCTACACCCGACATCAGCGCCAGCGACAACAGAATTTTTTTAATCATCATGCACCTTATGACTTATCGAAACAGACGTATTTAAATGGAAAAGTTCTCTCGCATTTATCGTAATGCCAGATCGTTGATGACATTAAACAGATTTTCGCGCCCCATCGCACCGTCGGTCATGAATTTGTCATTGACGATAAACGTCGGTACTGAGCTGATACGGAATTTGTGCACAAATTCTTTCGCCACACGCACTTTTTCCATCACGGCAAAACCATTTAAGGCTTCACGAACCACTTTGTCGCTGTGGCCGAACTGAACCAAAAACGCGACGGCTTCGTTCTCATTGTGAATATGCTTTTTCTGCACATGCAACGCTTCAAACAATGGTGTATGGATCTTGTCGGCTAAACCCAACACTTCGGCGGCGTAGAACATTTTGATCAGCCATTCACCTTCATCGTGTACACCATAATGCGGAATGCGAATAAATTTGATGTTGTTGGGTTTTACTTTTTTCCATTCACCGATATTGGCTTCCATACGGAAACATACCGGGCAACCATACGAGAATACTTCAACTACGGTCGGTTCAGCAGATTTACCGGCCGGATTGGCAATTTTGAAATGCTTGCCTTCTTCCCAATTGCCGGCGGCGTGTACATTCAACGCGAACAGTGCCGCGACGACAAACGACCACAGTTTCATTGTTTTCTCCCGTTAAATAGTTGCGGAGCCCGCTGACGGGCTCCTTTATGGCTTGCTTTATTCGACCGTGACGGACTTCGCCAAGTTCCGTGGTTTGTCGACATCCGTGCCGCGCATCAACGCTGCATGATAGGCCAACATCTGTACCGGAATCGCGTGCACAACCGGCGACAGCACACCGACATGACGCGGTGTACGGATCACGTGCACGCCTTCGGACTCACTGAAATGCGAATCGAGATCGGCAAACACAAACAATTCGCCGCCGCGCGCACGCACTTCCTGCATATTGGATTTTACTTTTTCGAGCAGGCTGTCGTTAGGGGCAATAACGACAACCGGCATATTGTTGTCGACGAGTGCCAAGGGGCCATGTTTGAGTTCACCTGCTGGATACGCTTCGGCGTGGATATACGAAATTTCTTTGAGCTTTAATGAACCCTCAAGCGCGATGGGGTAATGCACGCCACGGCCCAGGAACAGTGCATGCTCTTTGGGCGCGAACTTTTCAGCCCAGCTGCGGATTTGCGGTTCCAGATTCAGTGCATGTTGCACACTACCTGGCAAATGACGCAAATCATCCAGATATTGTGCTTCTTGTTCTTTGCTGATGCGACCTTTCAATTTGCCCAGCGTAATGGTCAGTGCAAACAAGGCGATCAACTGTGTCGTAAACGCTTTGGTCGACGCGACACCAATTTCAGCACCGGCGCGTGTATAAAACACCATGCTCGATGAACGCGGAATCGCTGATTCACGCACATTGCAAATCGACAGCGTCTTCGTTTGGCCTTTCGATTGCGCGTATTTCAATGCTTCCATGGTGTCGAGCGTTTCGCCCGATTGGGAAATCGTCACGATCAGATTTTTGGGATTGGCGTAAACACCGCGGTAACGGTATTCGCTGGCGATCTCGACATTGCATTGAATGCCGGCGATTTCTTCCATCCAGTAACGGGCAACAGAGCTTGCGTAAAACGATGTGCCACAGGCGATGATCTGCACGCCTTCAACATCTTTCATCACGTCAGCTGCATTCGGCCCAAACAATGCGGGCACAAAACCGTTTTCCAGAATCGGTTCAATCGTATCGGCCAAAGCTTTCGGTTGTTCGTGAATTTCTTTTTGCATGAAGTGGCTGTAGGGACCAAGCTCCAGCGAAGCGAGTGACACATCCGATAAATGGATTTTGCGTTCAATGGCATGGCCATTTTTATCGAAAATGCTGACGCCGCTACGACGCACGTCAGCGGTATCACCGTCTTCGAGATAGATGACGCGACGGGTTGCCGACAACACGGCAGAAACGTCCGAAGCGACAAAGTTTTCGCCTTCGCCCAACCCAATCAGCAAGGGGCAGCCCATGCGCGCGACCGCCAGTTGATCTGGCTTGTCTTGCGCGATAACGGCAATCGCATAAGCACCCACCAACTCTTTCACGGCGGTTTGCACCGCGGCGAACAAATCATGTGATTTGATGTAATACGAATGCACCAAATGTGCGATCACTTCGGTGTCGGTTTGTGATGTAAATTCGTAACCTTTCTTTTTCAGCTCATCACGTTTTTCATCGTGATTTTCGATGATGCCGTTGTGCACGACACTGATCAGGCCACCCGATACATGCGGGTGCGCGTTGAACTCAGTGACACCACCGTGGGTGGCCCAGCGTGTGTGACCAATGCCAAGCACGCCGCTTAAATTGATTTCTTTGGCGGCATTTTCCATTTCAGCGACGCGACCAACGCGACGCACGCGTTTGATTTCGCCGTCCAGTACCGCGACACCCGATGAGTCGTAGCCGCGATATTCCAATCGCTTCAAGCCATCGACCAAAATCGGAACCACATTCCTTTGCGCGATCGCGCCAACAATACCACACATGTTGTTTACCTCATGATTGTTTGCCGCGACCATGCGACAAACGGATTAGCACTTGAAAAGCGGTTGCGGGTTTGGGTTGTGGGTTCGGGTAAACAGCCACATCAGTTCACGATGTGTTGTTTGTGTTTTTACCCGCAACCCGAACCCGCAACCATTAACCGTTATTTATTCTTCCGCGGCCGTTTCCAGCCGATCACTTCTTTTTGTGGCACGCGTGATAACACCAGCGTGTCTTCAGCGACTTCTCTGGTCACCGTGGTGCCAGCAGCAATCGTCGCGCCTTTTTTTACGCGCACCGGTGCCACCAGCTGGGTGTCGGACCCGACAAAAACGTCGTCTTCGATCACGGTTAAATGTTTATTGGCACCGTCATAATTGCACGTGATGGTGCCGGCGCCAATATTGCAGCTCTTGCCGATTTCGGCGTCGCCGATATAGGCCAAATGATTGGCCTTGCTCTTGCTGCCGATCTTGGCTTTTTTGACTTCAACAAAATTGCCGATATGCACATTGTCCGCCAGTTCGGCACCGGGGCGCAGACGTGCAAACGGACCAATCACGGACAGCTCGCCGACAACACAGTCTTCAAGAATGGAGTTCGGCAGAATTTCGACATGATTGCCCAAACGAACATTTTTCAGAATGCTGTTCGCGCCGATCTTGCAACCGGTGGCGATGCTGCAGCGTCCTTCGATAATGACGTTCACATCAATTTCAACGTCGCTGGCGATGGCGACATGACCACGAATGTCCAAACGCGCTGGATCGCGCAAGGTAACACCTTGTGTCATCAACTGATCGGCCAAACGGCGTTGATAACGGCGTTCAAGATCGGCCAGTTGCAAACGATTGTTGACACCTTCAACTTCATCGGCACTCTGTGGTTGATGTGTTTCGACAACGCCGCCTTCGCTGACGCACATCGCGATAATATCGGTGAGATAGTATTCTTTCTGCGCGTTATTGTTTTTCAAATTTGACAACCAACGACGCAAATCTTTCGCAGCACAGGACAATATGCCGGTATTCACTTCGCTGATTTTTTTCTGCGCATCGTTCGCGTCTTTTTGTTCGACAATGCTCACCACTTTACCGTTGTCGCGCACAATGCGTCCGTACCCCGTTGGATCCGGCAAATTAACGGTTAGCAAGGCGATGCCATTGTGCGGTTGCTTGGCGAGCAGGGCGGTCAATGTTTCGGTGCGCGTCAATGGCACATCACCGTACAAGATCAACACATTGTGTGCATCATTCAAATTGGGCAACGCTTGTTGCACGGCGTGGCCAGTGCCGAGTTGTTGTGCTTGCAACACCCATTCGATTTTGTCGTCTTTGATCGTGGCCTGAACTTGATCGCCACCATGGCCATAGACGAGGAATATTTTCTCAGCGCTTAATCCGTGCGCGTTGTCGATCACGTGCTGCACCAAGGGTTTGCCGGCGAGGCAATGCAAGACTTTGGGCAGGTTGGATTTCATACGGGTGCCCTGGCCGGCGGCCAAGACGATGACTGACAGTGACATGTGCTTCCGAGCAGCTAATTCGCGGGGTGCGCAGTTTATCGCGATCCGCCACCGTCCTTAAAGCGACAAGCGCATGACTTCATAACACAAGACATCAAGACAATCGGAACGCTTGCATGCGCTGACCCAGACTGACAGCGCTTTCCTGCAGGTTCACGCTGGCGGCGGCCGTCTGTTCGGCCAGGGATGCATTTTGCTCGGTCGTCTTCTCAATCTGCTTCAGCGCACCGGCAATTTCGCGTATCGATTGCGCCTCCGTGTTCGAGCTGGCGTTGATGCGCTGCACAAGTTGGTTGGTCTGCTGCACCGCCGCCACAATCTCTTGCAACGTCGCCTCCATCTGTTCGGCCTGCACAATGCCATCGTCGACCTTGCTTTCGGCGTTTTGCAGCAGCTGCTTGATCTCTTTGGCTGCAGCCGCGCTGCGGGTGGCAAGCTGCCGCACTTCCTGGGCGACAACAGCAAAGCCTCGACCGTGTTCACCGGCACGTGCCGCCTCGACGGCGGCATTGAGGGCGAGCAGGTTGGTTTGAAACGCGATCGAATCGATGACACCACTGATATCGCTGATCTGATGGCTGGCCGCGCGAATCGCCGTCATCGATTTCATGGTGTTTTGCATGGTGTCGCCACCGATCTGTGCCTGCAGCGCCGCACGGGCGATCAACAACTGGGCTTCTTCGGTGTCGCGTGCATTGCGCCCGATATCATCGCTTAACGATTGCAGATTGCCGGTCGTTTGCTGGACGGCGCTGGCCTGTTGTTCCGTGCGTTGCGACATATCGTTGTTGCCACCGGCGATTTGCGCCGAGGTGTCAGCCACGGTCGATGCCAATTGATCAACATCGGCCAGCGTCGCCGATAGCTGCTGTAACGACATATTGATGTGGTTTTGCAGCGTCGCAAATTCACCGCGATAGTCGCCTCGCACCTGCTGACTCAAATTGCCACGCGACACTTGCTCCATGACCGCGCTGACCTCGGTAAACGCGAGCGCGACGGTTTGCAGCAAAAGATTCAAGCTATCCGCAAAACTGCGATAGAAGCCGTGCTTGTCCTCCGATGTAATGCGCCGTTGCAACTCGCCATTCTGCGCCGCCGCAACACTTTGCTGTGCTTCACCGATGACCTCATTCAGCCGTGCAATCGTGCTGTTGATGCTGTCACGCATTTGTTTGAACTGGCCATCGTATTGATGGCGTACCGATTGGCTTAGATCACCCAGCGCTAGCGCGTTCATGACACGAACGGTTTCGCTGATGACGGTGTCGGTCGTCACCATCAAATTGTTCAGTTGCACGGCCAGCTCGGCAAAAACACCGTGCTTGTTTTCGCTGTTGAGACGTTGACTGAGATCACCTTGTTCGGCTTGGCGCACCACTTGTTGTGTTTGCGTCATCACATCGCGCAGATTTTGCACCGTGGTGTTGACGGCATTTTTAACGCGCAGAAAATCACCTTGATAATCTCGCCTGATCTCGCAATTTAAATCACCTTTGGCGAGCGCATTCAAACTGTTGGACACGTCGTTAAAACTTTCGCCGACCGAATTCAGCAGTGCATTGATGCGTTCACAAATTGATTTGAGAAACCCGCTTTTGTCATCGGTGCGGGCACGTTGCGTTAGATCGCCCCGCGTCGCGGCATCGATCAGATTTTGCACTTCGGCTTCGACGCTGCGCTCATCGGTTAGATCACGCCACTCGACGACTGTACCAAAACGTTGGCCTTTTTCATCGCGGATCGGTGTCGACACAACGCGATACACGGCTTGATCGAAATGATAGTCCTCACTTATCGTTTCGTTCAGCGTCAGCAGTTTTTGTCGCATGCCACTGTTTTCGCTTTCGTACATTTCAACGATGGTGTGCAGCAGTGAGGCCGATACAGGCTTGCCGTCTTCAATAACTTGTTTCAACCGCGTTTCGCTGCGCGCAAACAGATTGACCAGCGCCATATTGGTGTAGCGGATCTGAAATTCATCATCAACGACCATGATATTGGTCGGCACATAGTCGAGCGAATATTTTATCCGCGTCATATCCGCCATTGATCGCGCCATTTGTGCCAACATGACGTCGCGCGTGTAACGCAGCGCTTCGAGCAATTGGCAAATCTCATCGCGCCCATCACGCTGAGGGATCACTTCGGAGGAATCGCCGGCCGCGAGGCCTTTGGCAACACGGGCAGCCGCACTGATCGGCTGCGCAATCGAACGGCCCAATAAAAATGCCGCGATGATAACCAGCAACGCAATGATCGCCGCAATCGTTAGGATGTTGTTGCGCAGGCTGCGCACCGGCAATAGCGCTTCATCGCTAGCCATATCCACAACGATCGCCCATTGCTGATTGAAAAGGCGGATCGGTGCGGCCGCGCTGAACACGTTTTCGTCCAAATAGTTCCGGAACTGCCCACGCACACTTTGGCCTTGCAACGCCAGTTCACTGTGCTCGCTGTGGATCTTCAGTTTGTCGCCAGCACGGAACACATTACTGACGTTATAGGTGTCCGGCGCGCGATGACTGTCCGATCGCAGCAACCGATCGCTGCCAAGCAAATAGGATTCACCGCTGTCGCCCAAGCCCGCACGATTGCTCATTACCTGTGTGATTTTGTCGAGGGGCAGTTGCACCACCAACACGGCCTGCAGTTGTCCTTGATCAAATATCGGCGTCGACATAAAAGCGGCTGGCCCATCATAGCTGGGCGTGTAGGGTGCAAAATCACTGAGATAGATCGCATCATTTTTTGCACTTCGTGCCGCGTTGAATGCCTGCGCCAATTGCGTGTCACGAAATGCACCTGTGACTAAATTGGTCGCAAAATCAATTTCCTTGAACACGGTGTAGACAATGTCGCCGCTGTTCGCATCGACAAGAAAAATATCGTAGAAGCCATAACGTGTCAGCAGATCGCGGGTTTCAGGATGAAAGCGTTGATGAATGCGTTGATAGCGTGACGAAATGCCGTCACTGTCGAGCAGATGTTTGCTGCCGAGAGGATGCGGATTGGCGGCAATATAACGTTGTTGCAATGCGGTCGCAGCGGGATTCAGTTGTTGCCATAACGCCTGTGTATCAACGCTCGTACCGGGATTCAATTCTTGATAACGCTTGGCAAAATCGTTGTCGTAGAACGCGCGCAGCGACGCCGTATTCTGATCACGCAGCGGATTTTCAGCAAAACCGGCGCGAAACTCGCTGAACGCGGCGCGTGTGGTTTCGGCCTGCGCAAACACCGTGATCTCGATCGCAACTTGTTCAAAGTAGTTCCGGATCGCGGCGCTCTTGGCATCACGCGCGGCTTCGAGTTGCGTTAGCACTCGGTCGCTGAGGCTGCTTTCCACATCGCGCAGCACCAACAGACTAATCGACAACACGGCCGTTAAAGCGACCAGCAAAAAAGCGAGTACAAGCTTGGCTTGTAAGCGCAAATAACGCGTTAGAAAGGCCACGATTTGTTCCCAACACAGTGGAGTAGAAATCCCCACACAGTTTAGGCCGGCGACCCACAAACACAGCACCCAAATGGGGCAGAGAAGGCTTACAAATGCGACGACGACATCGTCCTCTGCCAAATTTCAGACAACAAAAAAGGCCGCCGCAGCGACCTTTTTTTGCCAAACCGACAAAGAATTAACGCACTTTTTTGCGCAGCTGTTGCACCGCGCGCAACTGGGCGGCAATTTCGGCCAGTTCGGACGCGGCAACGCCGTATTCGATTTCGGCATTGCGATTGTTCAGTGCATCGCGCGCCTTGGTTTGCGCTTCGAGTGCGGCCGCTTCATCAATGTCGTGAGCGCGCACGGCGGTGTCAGCCAAAATGGTGACGGTGTCCGGTTGCACTTCCAACATACCGCCGGAAACGTAGAAGAAATCTTCTTCACCGCCGACGTGCGTGATTTTGACGGCACCCGGTTTCAGCGACGTCAGTAACGGCGCGTGGTTCGGCAGTACGCCGAGCTCGCCGTTGACACCGTTGACGACCAATAGCTCAGCACGGCCGTTAAACAGCGAACCTTCTGCGCTAACGATGTCGAGATGAAATGACACTGCCATTGACTCCCCCTTGCGGGTGCTTTGTGGGTTGGGCGATTAAGCCCAACACAGCAAATATTCGAGTTGGGCCTTGCAGCCCAACCTACGTTATTTCAGCGTTTTAGCTTTTTCGACGGCTTCGTCGATCGAACCGACCATGTAGAACGCTTGTTCTGGCAGGTGATCGTATTCGCCGCCCAAAATGCCTTTGAAGCCACGGATCGTTTCTTTCAACGACACGTATTTGCCTGGCGAGCCAGTGAAGACTTCGGCCACGTGGAACGGTTGCGACAAGAAACGTTGGATCTTACGCGCACGTTGTACGACCAATTTGTCTTCGGGTGACAACTCGTCCATACCCAGAATCGCGATGATGTCTTTGAGCTCTTTGTAACGCTGCAACACGGCTTGCACGCCACGGGCAGTGTTGTAGTGCTCTTCGCCAATAACATGCGGATCGAGCTGGCGTGAGGTTGAATCCAGCGGGTCCACGGCTGGGTAGATACCCAACGCAGCAATGTTACGGCTCAAAACAACCGTCGCGTCCAAGTGGGCGAAGGTCGTCGCCGGTGACGGGTCGGTCAAGTCGTCGGCAGGCACGTAAACGGCCTGAATCGAAGTGATCGAACCCCATTTGGTCGACGTAATGCGCTCTTGTAGAACGCCCATTTCTTCGGCCAAGGTCGGTTGGTAACCCACGGCTGACGGCATACGGCCGAGCAGAGCGGATACTTCGGTACCGGCCAAGGTGTAACGGTAAATGTTGTCGACGAACAACAACACGTCACGGCCTTTACCTGACGCATCTTTCTCGTCACGGAAATGTTCGGCCATCGTCAAACCGGTCAAGGCGACGCGCAGACGGTTGCCCGGCGGCTCGTTCATCTGACCGTAGACCATCGCCACTTTGTCGAGAACGTTCGATTCTTTCATCTCGTGGTAGAAGTCATTACCTTCACGAGTACGCTCACCAACACCCGCGAACACGGACAAACCCGAGTGCGCTTTCGCGATGTTGTTGATCAATTCCATCATGTTGACGGTTTTGCCGACGCCGGCGCCGCCAAACAGACCGACTTTACCGCCTTTGGCAAACGGGCAGAGCAGGTCGATAACTTTGATACCGGTTTCGAGCAACTCAGTCGTGTTGGCTTGGTCGCTGTACGACGGCGCTTTGCGGTGAATCGCTGAACGGGTTTTTTCGCCGATCGGACCGGCTTCGTCAATCGGATTGCCGAGCACGTCCATGATGCGGCCCAGGGTTTCTTTACCCACGGGAACCGACACCGGCGCTTTGGTATTGGTGACTTTCAGGCCACGCTTCATACCTTCGGAAGAGCCCATCGCAATGGTACGGACAACGCCGTCGCCCAATTGCTGTTGCACTTCCAGCGTCAAGTTAACGCTTTCGACTGTTAATGCGTCATACACATTAGGTACGGCATCACGCGGGAATTCGACGTCAATAACCGCGCCGATGATTTGAACGACTACACCGTTACTCATCTGCATTTTCCTCTAAATTAATCCGCGTTATACCGCAGCCGCACCAGAGCAAATTTCCGCAATTTCGCGGGTAATAGCTGCCTGGCGAGCTTTGTTGTAAATCAATTGCAATTCGGTGATCAGATTGCCGGCATTGTCGGTAGCGGCTTTCATCGCGACCATACGTGCCGCCATTTCACAGGCGACATTTTCAACAACACCTTGATACACCATCGATTCGATAAAGCGACGCAGCAACATATCAAGCAGCGGTTTCGCTTCCGGTTCGTAGATGTAATCCCATGCATGATCACGTTTTCCACTGTTGTCATCGTTGGCTGCCAACGGCAACAATTGATGCACTTCAGGGCTTTGCGTCATCGTGTTCACGAAATCATTGTGCACGAGGAACAAACGATCGATGTCACCGGCTTCGTATTTGTCGAGCATCACTTTGATGCTGCCAATCAGCTGATTCAGCTGCGGACGATCGCCCAAATGCGTTACCTGCGATTGCACGTTGCCACCGACGCGTTTGAAAAACGCAGCCGCTTTGGCACCGATCAATGCGATTTCAATTTGCACACCTTGATCTGACCATTCTTTCATATGGCCAACGCAGCGCTTGAACAAGTTAACGTTCAATCCACCGCACAAACCACGATCGGTCGAGACCACGATATAACCGACACGTTGTGCTTTACGCTCAATCGTGTACGGATGCTGGTATTCCAAATTGGCGTGCACCAAATGACCAATCACCTCGCGCAGTTTATGCGCGTAAGGGCGTGTCGCTTTCATCCGGTCTTGCGCTTTGCGCATTTTGGATGCCGCGACCATTTCCATCGCCTTGGTGATCTTTTGAGTATTTTTGATACTCGCGATCTTGGTACGTATTTCTTTTGCACCGGCCATGAAGGTTATCCGTCGGAGCTTTACATTGTTGCTGATATGCCATGCACATCAGCAACGCGTTTCATTACCCCAGGGGGTTGATTACCAAGTTTGTGTGGCTTTGAACTTGGTGATCGCTTCGGTCAACTGCTTTTCAATGTCGTTGTTGTAGTCGGCCGTTGCATCGATGTGATCGACCAACGCTTTATAATCCGACTTCATGAACGCTTGCAGCTTGCGCTCGAAGCTCAACACTTTGTTGAGTTCGACATCTTTGAAGAAACCTTTTTCCACCGCGAACAACGCAATGCCCATTTCGGCAACGCTCATCGGCGCGTATTGGTTTTGCTTCATCAATTCGGTAACGCGCTGACCGTGCTCCAATTGTGAGCGTGTCGCCTCGTCCAAATCGGATGCGAATTGCGAGAACGCCGCCAATTCACGGTATTGTGCCAGTGCCAAACGGATACCACCGCCGAGCTTTTTGATGATCTTGGTTTGTGCCGCACCACCAACGCGTGATACCGAAATACCCGCGTTAACAGCAGGACGGATACCGGCGTTAAACAAGTCGGTTTCCAAGAAGATCTGACCGTCGGTGATCGAAATCACGTTGGTCGGAACGAATGCCGACACGTCACCGGCTTGCGTTTCGATGATCGGCAGAGCGGTCAACGAACCGGTTTGGCCTTTAACCGCACCGTTCGTCATCTTCTCAACGTATTCTTCGTTAACGCGCGCAGCACGCTCAAGCAAACGTGAGTGCAGATAGAACACGTCGCCCGGATACGCTTCGCGGCCCGGCGGACGTTTCAACAGCAGAGAAATTTGGCGGTAAGCCCACGCTTGTTTGGTCAAGTCGTCATACACGATCAACGCATCTTGGCCTTTATCGCGGAAATATTCGCCCATCGTGCAACCGGCAAACGGTGCAATAAATTGCAATGCCGCCGATTCCGAAGCCGACGCGGCCACTACGATCGTGTGAGCCAAGGCGCCGTTTTCTTCGAGCTTGCGCACGATATTGGCAATCGTCGAGGCCTTTTGACCTACGGCGACGTAAATACATTTTATACCGGTCGATTTTTGGTTGATGATCGCATCGATCGCCATCGCGGTTTTACCGGTTTGACGGTCACCGATGATCAGCTCACGTTGACCACGGCCGATCGGAATCATCGAGTCGATTGACTTATAACCGGTTTGTACCGGCTGGGCGACCGATTTACGGGCGATAACGCCCGGCGCCACTTTTTCAATCGGTTCAAAACGGGTTTGTGCGATCGGACCTTTACCGTCGATTGGGTTGCCGAGTGCGTCAACAACGCGACCCAACAACGCTTCACCCACCGGTACTTCAAGTACGCGGCCGGTACATTTCGCGGTTTGGCCTTCGACCACACCGTTGTAATCGCCGAGCACAACGGCGCCAACGGAATCACGTTCAAGGTTCAGCGCCAAAGCAAATTTATTGCCTGGCAATTCGATCATTTCGCCGTACATCGCATCAGCGAGGCCGTGAATACGGATAATGCCGTCCGACACCGACACAATGGTGCCTTCGTTACGGCTTTCCGCTTGCACTTTGAAATTAGCGATGCGTTGCTTGATCAGCTCGCTGATTTCTGACGGATTCAGTTGCACGCTCATTTGGCTATTCCTGTTCGCTTAATCTGGTGAAAGTGTTCAACCAGTGTTTGGCGTTAAAGCTGTTTAAACACGTACGGTAGTGGCCAGACGCTGCAATTTGCCGCGTACCGAACCATCGATTACCACGTCGTCACTGCGAATCACCGCGCCACCAATTAAATTGGCGTCGACGCTGAACGTAGCGTTGATTTTTTTGCCCCACTTGCTGGCCAGTTTGTCGGTCAATGCTTTTTTCTCAGCATCCGACAAATTAGCTGCCGAAGTGATTTGCACCGTGGCCGTTTTTTCATGACGCGCTTTTTCGACTTCGAACAGCACGCTGATTTCGGCCAGAGCCGCTAAACGCTGATTATCAGCGAGCAGCTCCAGGAAGCTTTTACCACCGTCGGGCAAACGGCCTTCACAAACGGCAATTAGTGCCGCTTTTTTGTCGGCCGCCGCAACACGCGGGTTGTCCAGCAATGCGCGCAATGCTTGATCGGCACTGGCCACAGCGGCGAAATTCAACATTTCGGACCACTTGTCCAGCGCTTTGCTTTGCAACGCGTGCTCGAACGCCGCTTTCGCGTACGGACGGGCAACCGAGTTAAGTTCGCTCATTCGCTACTTCTCGTTTGGCTACTTGCGTAGAGTTAACGAATTACAGTTCTTGCGCCAGTTGGTTCACCAGATCGGCATGGGCTTTGGCATCAATGCTTTTGACGAGAATTTTCTCGGCAGCAGCAACCGCCAACACACCCACTTGTGCGCGCAATGATTCACGCGCACGTTCGATCTCTTGACCGACTTCAGCCTTGGCACCGGCAATGATGCGTTCCGCTTCTTTACGGGCATCACCAGCAGCGGCATCAACGATTTCGGCATGGCGTTTGTTCGCGTTGTCGACAATCGTCGACGCCTGATCGCGCGCTTCACGCAAAATCTTTTTGGCTTCGGCCTGGGCAAGCTCGATGTCTTGCTTGCCACGTTCCGCTTGGGCAAGACCTTCGGCAATTTTCTGACGACGCTCGTCGATCGCTTTCACGATCGGCGGCCACACAAATTTCATTGTGAACAGAGCGAACACAATAAAGGTGACCATCTGGACGAGCAGTGTTGCATTCAGATTCATGCTCAGATCTTCCTTAAGAATTCAAGGAGTTCAAAACGTTAAACAAAAACGTTTAACGCCGGCTCAACGTTGGTCTTAGGCGCCAAACGGGTTCGCAAACGCGAACAGCATCGCAATCGCCAAACCGATAATGAACGGAGCGTCGATCAGACCAGCCAACAAGAACATTTTGGTTTGCAGTTGACCCATCAACTCAGGTTGACGTGCCGAGCTTTCCAGGAATTTCGAGCCCATCAAAGCAATACCGATACAGGCACCGATAGCGCCCAAGCCGATGATGATGCCACATGCAATAGCAACCATTTTTGTTTCCTCGCTGTATGGAAATTTAAAACTTCATTTAAAACACATTTATCGATGACATGGCATCAATAAAACTTTGTGGCACGTCGATTTGAGTCAACGCGCCCAATCTTTTAGTGCGCGTCGTGAGCCTGACCCAGATAAACCAGCGTCAACATCATGAAAATGAACGCCTGCAACACCACGATCAAAATGTGGAAAATCGCCCACGCCAGTTGCGCAATAAACGCACCGAGAAAGCCGAGCGCACCGCCCATGCTTTCCCACGGCATCGCAATCGCACCGAGCATCGCGATCAACATGAACACGAGTTCGCCGCCGTACATATTGCCGAACAACCGCAGACCCAGTGACAGCGTTTTGGCACCGTATTCAACCAACTGCATCGCGAGGTTGATCGGGTACAAATAGACTTTGTCACCAAACGGTGCGGCGACCAGTTCATGCGTAAAACCGCCAAAACCTTTGATTTTCAAACCGTAGAAAATCATCAACACAAACACACCAACGGACAGGCCCAGCGTGCCGTTAATGTCGGCTGTTGGCACCATGCGCATGTATTCAAGGTGGAAAACGTTGTGCGCGATATACGGCACTAAATCAACCGGGAAGAAGTCCCAGGCGTTCATGAAGATCACCCAAACGAAAATCGTTAAGGCGAGCGGGGCAATAAACGAACGATTGCCGTGAATAATGTTTTTGGCTTGCTCGTCGACCATTTCGACCAGCATTTCGAGGAAACACTGCAGACGACCCGGTACGCCGTTGGTGGCGCGACGCGCACCTTTCCACAGCACGAACAGCGCCAGCAAACCGGCCAGCCACGACCAGAAAATCGTGTCGATGTTGTAAACGCTGAAATCAACCAGCGCTTCTTGATGATGGCTCTGCAAATGATGCAGGTGGTGCTGGATATATTCACCGGAGGTTGGAGCTTTTTGGGCTACTTCAGCGCTCATTGCACACCTTTACGGGCGAGGATCAACGGAATGATCCACAGCCCCTGAAAAATGACGATAAAACCGATAAACACGAACACCGCGACTGACTTAAACCAGTAAAACGCGAGGCCCAGTAAAACTGCTGTCAAAAACCATTTGAGGCTCTGGAAAACCCAAAGCGCCAATGCAAACTGTGCTGCTTGGTTCGCCCCAATTGGCTGTAGTAATCGTTTCGCCACCCACCAGTGCGGTAGCAGTACCGCCAGTGCACCAGCCAGCGCGGCTTGTGCCTGCTGCCAACCGGCAAATCCCGAGAGTCCGGCCACGATAATGGCCAGGCCTAACATTCCGGCATGCACCTTGGCGACGTAGGCGCGGCCACGTTCGATGGGGTGCTGCGGCATCTTGATGCTCTTGGGACGGATGTGTTTAGAACCCGACGGCCGGCCATTTGGATGGCCCGCCGCGGCGGGCGCGAATTATACGGATGGGTTCTCGCTTAAGCAATGAACAAATGCATACGAAATTCCGGATTTTCAAAGGCTTAGCGTTAGCGGGGTGATCAATCGACAGAGCCACTAGATGTAGTGGCTTTATCTATGACGCCTAACTATGGCTTCGACTTGTTATTTCAGTACTGGGGCCCAATCCAACCAATCATCATCGACTTCTTCGTGCAAAGTGAAGCCGGCATGGTTGTCGATGGCCTGCATTTCGTCATCGTTGGCGTCTTCATCCGGCGTTGCAAACGAGATGCCTCCGGCGATCAAGGTTTCCAGCGACTCACTGCGTACTTGCACACCATCAAAGATACCGGCATCAAAACTCAAACCCGATGCGCGCCAGAACACCGAACCGCGCCGCACAAGTTGACGGTGTTCGGGCCAGATCAGGATATGAATGGTGACGCCGTTGCCTTTGGCGTTGAGTTCGCCAAACAACACTTCTCCAACTTTTACTTGGCGATACAGCACCGGATCGCCTTTGCTCAAACCACCAATACGATCACTGTGCAGGGCGAGCGTTAAGCCGGTTTGACTCGGTGTCAGCGCCGGTTCGCGCGGCAACAAATCGAATTCGGTTTGAGCGTCGCCACCACCGGGGATCACACCGATATAGGGACCACTGATCGCAGCCATCACATTTTCGTTGCGCGCCAACCCTAAACTGCCGTCGACACGGAAAAACAGGCTGCCACTGACCGCAAAAGCGCTGGCATCACGATTAAGACGCGCAAGCAATTGGGCCGTGTTGAACTGATCGCGATAAGACAGCGCGATCACTTGGCCCACGACAACACCGCGATAACGCAATTCGGTGCCAACCCGAATGCCGTCGATGCGATCGGTTTTAAATTGAATTTCGACACCGTCCATTTGCGCGGCATTTTCATCACTGTACAGCGTGAACTGATCGCCATTCACGATCGCGCGCCGATTCACCGGCCCCTCTGGATTCGCAAAAGCAATGCCACCTTGCACGATGCTGGCGAGCGACGCGCTGCGCACATCGAGCCCATTCAATCCAACATTGGCCTGAACACCACCGGCTTGCCAAAAACGCGTATTGCTTTGCACAAGACCGGCAAAGTCCGGTGCAATGTGCACACGCACCTGGACAGCCTTTTTGTCGCTGCTGAGCGCCACTTCTTGTACCGAACCCACGACAATTTGTTTGTGCAGCACCGGAGAACCCACACTTAATCCGCCGCCTTCTTGTGCCAACAGAATCAGATCAAGACCTGGATCACCGCTGCCATCGGGCGGTGCACTTTTCAGCGCAATAAAGTCGGTTTTACTATTGCCCTTGCCCGGTTTCAAACTGATGTAGGCACCGCTGAACAACGCATCAAGTCCGCTGATATTGCTCAAGCTCAATTCCGGCTTAACGAGCCAAAATTGCGTGCCTTCACGCAGCAGGTTTTCGGCGTCGCGCACAAAGCCAATATCGGCGGTCACCGATTTGAAATCACTGCTGACATCGACCGCATCAACGCGACCAACTTCAATGCCACGATAAATCACCTTGGTGACACCGGCTTGCAAGCCTGCCGCGCTATCAAATTTCACTTGCGCGGCAAAACCCCGCATCGCTTCGCGTTCACCACGGAACAGTTCAAATCGCGCACCGTTTTGCACCGGTTGACTCTTGCTGTCATTGGGTGAGTCAAACGTAATGCCGCCGCTGATCAAGCTCGCCAATGGCCCGGTTTTCACTTCGACACCGGACAGGCTCGCATTGATCTGCACACCGCTTAAATTCCAGAAACGGGTTTTGTTGTTAATCAGACCAGCATATTCTTCGTCGATGACAATGTGCACATCGATGCGATCTTTTTTGCGATCGAATCGCTGACTAAGCACAGACCCCACACGCACATCACGATAGAAAATCGGCGAACCGTTCGATAAGCCTTTGAGTTCTTGTGCTGACAGCAACACATGCAAACCGGGTGCATCAAAGTCCATCAAGTCCGGCCCATCATGTGCGATAAACTCGCTGGTCGGTGTGCCGCTGTCATTCGGCGCAAACGTCACAAAACCACCACGCAACAAACTATCGAGATTGGTGCCATTGCTTAAGCTGAGTTCCGGTTTCACCAGCCAGAAACGGGTTTTATTCGTAATGAATTTGGCAATCCGTGGATCTAATCCAAATACGCCAACAACACGACGCTGTTGTTCATCCAGCGTGATCGTTTGCAGGCGCCCCATATCAACGCCCTTGTAAATGACACGCGTCACGCCGGCTTGCAAATTGTCCGCGTTGTTAAAGGTCAGGCGCACCTGCATACCCGCTTGTGCGGCATCAAAGTCTTTGTACAACGTAAATTCATCGCCGTTTTGTGCCGTGACCGCATCGTGGCTATCGTTTTCACTGATCGCGATGCCACCAAACAACAACGATAACATCGAACCGGTGCGTACTTTGATACCGGCCAAACTCGCTTGCACATCAATACCGCTGGCATTCCAGAAGCGGGTATTCTTATGGATTAAATTGCTGTATTCCGGTTTGACATGCACGTCCATGATTACCCGCGTGCGATCGTCGGACAAGGTGTATGCCTGCACGCTGCCAATCGCGATATCGCGAAAGTAAATCAGCGTGCCGGCATTAACGGAATCCAGATGCGTAGCCGTCAATTTCAAATGCAGGCCGGGTGTTGTCTCGCTTAACGGCGGTGCTTTATCGAGCGCTTTAAATGCGCTGCTGGTGTTGTCTGATTTGCCCGGAACAATCGCAAGATAGTTGCCCGTTAACAACGTGCCGAGGCCGCTGACACCCGTGAGGCTGACCTGCGCTTGCACCAACCAAAACTGTGTGTCTTCAGGCAAACCCAAACGCCGAAATTCGGGTTGAAATTGCACCATCGCGATCACGCTGTCGTTGTCTTCATTCGGACTCAGCTTTTTGACGACACCAACCGGGATACCTTTGTAGCGCACCTGCGTTTCACCGGCGACCATGCCTTCGCCGGTCGGAAACTCGATATCCACGCTCAAACCCTGATTGAGCCAGGTTTGCCACAGCAACCACATACCGACGATAAACGTCAGCATCGGCAAAAACCACACCGGCGACCAACGTCGATGTTTTTTAATCGTGGCGACCACGCCATCGTCTTGTGTTTCAGACACGTTTTTTATCCCACTGACGTTCTTCTTTGTCCCACAACAGGCGCGGATCAAAACAGCTCGACGCCAACATCGTGACAATAACCACCAAAGTAAAAGCAAAACTGCCGCCGCCGGCGATCACGCGTGATACGTTGCCAAGCTGCACCACCGCCACCATTAGGGTGACGACAAAAATATCGAGCATTGACCAGCGGCCGATAAATTCGAGAAAACGATAGAGGCGCGTCCATTTTAGTGGATCGGCCGGAAAAACGTTTTGCGCGGCCAAGAGCAGCATCAACAACGCGCCTAACTTGAACAAGGGAACACAAAAACTGGCGACAAAAACAATGATGGCAATCAGAAATTGTTCATGCTGCCACAGCTTGATAATGCCGCTTAAAATCGTCGACGGATCGTGTTTGCCAAAACTCATGACATCCATGATCGGAATCGTGTTGGCCGGGATCAGCAAGATAATCGCCGTGATAACAAAGGCCCATGTCCGCGCCAAACTCTCGGGTTTACGAAAATGCAGCGGCGCATGGCAGCGCGGGCAGTGCGTCACCGATGTGTCACCATTCAGCTGGCGACAGACCTGACACAGCTTGTATTGTTTAGCGCGAGCGGTGTTCATCGTAGGCTTCCCAGAACACCGCATCGTCAATGGCCCACGCCAGCGCGGCGGTGATCAACATCAGACAAACATAGCTAATCAAGCCCGGGCCCAAAATGACATCGGCCTGCTCACGCATTTTAATCACCGACACAATGACACCCATCATGAAGACTTCCAACATGCTCCAGTGCCGCACATGGTGATTGATTCGTAGCAGCAGTGACGTATACGGCCAATCCTTCTTGACCATCAACACACTCGCAAACGTCACCGCGAGATTGATTAGCGGCGCAAAGACAATCATCGCGGTCACGATCAGCGCCGTGATACGGTGGCCGCTGTCGTACAACGCAAACGGCATCGCGCCCAAGCTGCTTGCATGCGCCTTACCAAGCAGATGCAATTCCAACATCGGTAGCACCATTGCCGGGAAGTAAATGATCAGACCAAAGGCGCTGAGCCAGTAGGCCCGTTGCAAGCCATCTTTATGCGCTTCCACCAGCAGCTTGTTGCAACGCGGGCAATGTGCGTCCGCCCCCGACAGATCGGCGGGCAAGTGCACCAGCAGATCGCAGTCAGGGCAGGCGGTAAGCGCGTCGGAATCGGTCATCAAGGGCTAAACGATACAAAAACAAAGGCCGTTAAAGATGTCCTCTATAACGGCCTGACAGTGAAGATATTATCGCAGAATTTACTCTTTTTGCGGCTCCGACAACTGGCCCTCCCATTTGGCGACAACGGCCGACGCAACACTGTTGCCAACGACATTGGTCGCCGAGCGGGCCATGTCGAGGAAGTGATCAATGCCCAGCAGCAGCAGCAACCCGGCTTCTGGAATATTAAATTGCACCAGCGTTGCCGCGATCACAACAAGGGAAGCACGCGGTACACCGGCCATACCTTTGCTGGTCAACATCAGGACCAACAACATCGTGATCTGTTCGGCGAGCGTGAATTCAATGCCGTAGGCCTGTGCGATAAACAGCGTTGCAAACGTGCAGTACATCATCGAGCCATCGAGGTTAAACGAATAACCGAGTGGCAACACAAATGACGCGATGCGATTGCTGACACCAAATTTTTCCAGTTGCTCCAGTGTTTTGGGATAAGCCGCTTCCGAACTGGCGGTTGAAAACGCCAACAACAAGGGTTCACGCACACGTTTGATCAAATCAAACACGCGGGCGCGTAAAAAGACAAAACCCAAGGCGATCAGAATCATCCACAGCAGCACGATACTGAAATAGAATTCGCCCATAAATACGGCGTACGTTGCGACAACGTCTAATCCGCTTTTTGTGATGGTGGCCGTCACGGCCGCAAATACCGCGATCGGCGCCAACTGCATGACATAACCAGTCACCTTCAACATCACATGCGCAATACTGTCCATCGTATCGACCAAGGCTTTGGCTTTTTCACCGACGGCAGCAGCGGCAATACCAAAGAACAGAGAAAAAATCAGAATTTGCAGAATTTCGTTTTTCGCCATGCCATCGATAATTGAAGCGGGCACGGCATGTTCAATAAATGACGCTAATGACAACGCGCCAGCGGCCACACCCGTGTCGCCAGACAACTGTTGTGTTGCATCATGCAACGCATCACCCGGGCGAAATAGATTGACCATCAGCAAGCCCAGCGTCAGTGAGATCAACGACGCAAAGACAAACCAACCCAGGGTTTTCAAGCCGACGCGACCAACTGCTTTGCTGTCACCCATTTTGGCAATGCCGACCACCAAGGTGGAAATGATCAACGGCGCTATGATCATTTTGATTAAACGCAAAAAGATCTTGGTGACAACATTAAAGCCTTCGGCGATTTCTTTGTGTTGTCCCGGATCGGTAAGGGTATTGATGAAATAGCCGGTGATCAAACCGAGCGCCAAGCCGATCAAAATGAACAACGTCAAACGATTAGATTTCATTATTATTTCCCTGTAATACGGTAAAAACGAAAGCGGCTGTTAGGCCGCCTTGTTGCTCACTTCTTCGATGGCTTTATTCTTCGCTCATGCCGATCCGCGCGAGGATACCGTCGAGCTGATCGAGCGAGCTGTAATTGATAATGACTTTGCCGCCGCGATTGCCGTGATCGAGTTTTACCGGCGTCACAAAGTGTTCGGACAAGCGACGCTCTAGTCGAATGATATCGGCATTGCCGTCTGTTTTTTTATCACCACCGTCGCCGGCTTTTTGCGGTGCCAGCAATTTGCGCACCAATCGTTCGGTATCGCGCACGGTCAGCTGCTTGGCAACCACATCACGGGCCGCTTGAATTTGCTGTGGTGCTTCGAGACTCAGCAACGCGCGCGCATGGCCCATTTCAATGTCACCGCGTTCCAGCATGGTTTTGACGTCTTCTGCCAAATGCAGCAAACGCAGTAGATTGGTGACACTGACGCGCGATTTGCCAATCGCAGCAGCGACTTGCTCTTGCGTCAACGTGAATTCTTGCATTAGCCGTTGCAAACCCATCGCTTCTTCGATGCAATTTAAGTCTTCGCGCTGAATGTTTTCGATCAACGCCATCGCACCGGCGGCGTTTTCGCTGACTTCTTTGATCAGCACCGGTACTTCATTCAAGCCGGCCAACTGCGAGGCACGCCAGCGGCGTTCACCGGCGATGATCTCGTAACGATTGTCACCAGCACGACGTGCGACGATAGGTTGGATCAATCCTTGTGCTTTGATGGATTCAGCCAACTCTTGCAACGCGTCTTGCTGCATGACACGGCGCGGTTGATAACGACCCGGCTGCAGATATTCCACCGGCAAGTTTTTCAAATCACCATCGGTTTCCGACAAGGTTTTACCGGACTGCAAAGCCGTCACGGTGTTTTGTCCGATCAAGGCGCTCAAGCCGGTGCCGAGTCCGCGTTTTTTCACTGCCATTTGTATATACCTAAAAGATTAACTGCAACACGAAGCACACCAAGATCACCAAGAACACAAAGTCGAATTAATGGGGTTTTCGTCGTGTTCTTTGCGTACGTCGTGATCTTCGTGTTGAAGTTGGGATTTATTATTGCACGGTGATTTCTGAAAACGGCACATTGTCGCGGCGTAATACTTCGCCCGCCAACGTTAAATACGCTTTGGCGCCCGCAGACAATTTGTCGTAAACGAGCGCCGGAATGCCGTGCGAGGGCGCTTCGGCCAAGCGCACATTGCGCGGGATCACGGTGTTGTAAACACGATCACCAAAATGTTGTTGCAATTGATGCGCGACATCAACAGCGAGATTGTTGCGCGGATCGAACATCGTGCGCAGCACGCCTTCGATTTCCAGATTCGGATTCAGCGCGGCTTTGATCTGTTCAATGGTTTGCAGCAGGGCGCTGATCCCTTCCAACGCGAAATATTCGCACTGCATCGGAATCAATACGGTGTTGGCGGCGACCAATGCGTTGACCGTCAACATATTCAAGCTGGGCGGGCAATCGACATAAATGTAATCGTAGTGATCAAGCAAGGCTTGTAGCGCTGATTTCAAGCGCGTTTCTTTTTGATCGAGCTCGAGCAAATGCACTTCGGCGCCCGTCAATTCTTGATTCGCCGGCAACAGATCAAAACCACCTTCGGTGTGTACAACGGCTTGGGCGGCGTCGATATCGCCCATCAACACGTCATAGCTGGTGGCGGCCAAATCATGTTTGTTCACACCACAACCCATCGTGGCATTGCCCTGCGGATCGAGATCAACCAGCAAGACTTTGCGCTTGGTGGCGGCCAGCGATGCGGCCAAATTAATGCTGGTGGTGGTCTTGCCTACGCCACCTTTTTGATTGGCTACGGCGATGATGCGTCCCATCGGATGCGCTCCTGAAAACGGGGGTGCCGAACCTCAAAAGTCCGGGTCGGCAAGGATAATAGATCCGTGGAACCATGTTCCACGGCATAGATCGGTGTAATTGCTGTGGATAACTTATTATTTTTGATTGAGACGGCCATTTTCTGCTAACAGGCGGCGCAAGTCACTGTGATTAATTGCCTCCACATGATGACCGAGCTGCCCGACCATGTCGCGCCCGGCGACCAGCGCGTTAATAATGGCTTCTTCGGTGGCTTGCACCGTTGCGACAAACAGCGGATCGAGTTCGGCATTGGGTAGCGCCTGCAGGTGTTTGATCTCCGTTTGGCCACTGCTGCCATTGGCGGTCGAAAACGCAATGAAAATGTCGCCCGAACCGTCGCCGGCATAAGAGCCATTGCGGGCCAAGCCCAAAGCTGCACGCTTGCTCAAGCGTTTTAACTGGTGCGGCAATAACGGTGCATCGGTGGCGACAACGATGATGATCGAGCCGGTATCGGCGGACTTTTTATGTTGCGGCGTCGGCAACGCACGTCCGACCGGCACACCGGCGACACGTAGTTCTTCGCGCACACCATAGTTGGCTTGAACGAGCACACCGACCGTAAACGCTTGTTGACCCACGTTTACTCGGCGCGAACTGCTGCCGGTGCCACATTTGAATTCATGACAACTCATGCCGGTACCGCCGCCGACACTGCCTTCGCTGACAGGTCCACTGCGTGCATTATCAAGCGCCAGAAAGGCATCCGTCGCACTGACATGAAAACCATTGATGTCGTTCAAATAACCGTCCCAGGTTTCGGCGACCACCGGCAGGCTCCACCAATAACCACTCGCATCAGGCTGGCCCTGTTTGATGCGCCAGGCGATCACCGCATCGCGCACGACACCGACGCTGTGTGTATTTGTGATCATGACCGGTCCTTCGAGAAAACCGCTTTCCTCGACCCAGTGCGAACCGGTCATTTCGCCATTGCCGTTCAAACTGAAGATCGCCGCCATTACCGGTTGCGCTGCGGCGTTTTTGCCACGCGGCAACACCGCTGTCACACCCGTGCGCACGGCACGGTTGTTGGGCAAATCGCGGATCAACGTTTGATAACCCACCTCGACGCCCGCGACATCGGTGATCGCATTCCACGTTCCGGTTTCACCATCAAACGGAATGCCCAAATCACGAGCACGCGGTTCTGCCGCCCATAACGGCAAACACCATAACGCGAGGATTATTTTTTTCATCAAGCATTCTCGTTGACTGGCGTCACGCGCTACAGTGGACCATAAGCGCCTGCCAAATTCAAACCATCGACTATGCGTGCACACTGCGAACAACAAATACTGAACACGGCCACCGCATTACATGCCGAGTTTTATCGCGATGCCAAATGGCTGCGCTTTGAATACGAAAATGTATTTGCTTGCAGCTGGCAGTTATTTGGCCACAGCGGCGATTTGCGCAACAGCGGCGATCATATTGTCGGCGAGGTGGCCGGCAAACCGATTATCGCCGTGCGACAAGCCGATGGCACATTGAAAGCGTTTTATAACGTTTGCCGTCATCGCGCCGGACCGCTGGCAACGTGCAACGGTAAAGCAGCAAAAGCGTTGCATTGCCAATATCACGGTTGGACTTATCAGCTGGATGGTCGTTTGCGCGCCGCCACCGAAATGCAAACCGCCTGCGAGTTTGATGTCACGAACATTCAGCTGACACCCGTACACGTGCGCGAATGGCAGGGCCTCGTGTTTGTGGCGCTGTCGCCGAATGTCACTTCCTTTGATCAGATTTTTGCCGGTATCGTCGAACGCATTAAGCCCATCGATATCGCACAAATGACGTTTTACAACCGCGTTGTTTACGACATCGCCTGCAATTGGAAAGTGTATATCGACAATTTTCTTGAAGGTTACCATTTGCCGTTTGTGCACCCGGGCCTGTCAAAAGTCCTCGATTACCGCGTGTACGATACCGAGCTATTTGATTGGTATTCTTTGCAATTTTCACCGCTGCGCAATAACGAAGGTTTATACGGCGATGGCAATGCGTATTATTACTTTGTCTACCCGAACATCATGTTGAATATTTTGCCGGGCCGCTTGCAAACCAATCGTATTATTCCGAATGGTCACGATCGCTGTTTTGTTGAATTTGATCATTATTACACCAACGATGCCCAAACGCAGTCGCGCATTCACAACGAGCAGCAGTTTGCGCATGAGATCCAGCAAGAGGACATCATGATCTGCGAACACGTACAAAAAGGCTTGATGTCAGGCGCCTATGAAGCCGGTCGCTTAAATCCCAAACGCGAATCCGGTGTTTGGCATTTTCAAAACTTGCTGCGCAAGGTGTATGCCAACGCGGTTTAAGTGGTAATCATCGTTCGACCCAGCGCGGCGGAGATAATAATGAAAAATGAAAAGCCGCTGGGCTTTTGGATGTGCACGGCGTTGGTGGTGGGCAATGTTATTGGCATGGGCATTTTTACCTTGCCGGCCTCACTCGCCCCTTATGGTTTGAATGCGTTTATTGGCTGGGCCGTTACCGTACTGGGCTGTCTGTTTATCGCGCATGTGTTTGCTAATTTTGCGCGCAGCTTGCCCAATGACGATGGACCTTATGGTTATACGCGTCGTGCATTTGGCAATGGCACCGCATTTTTTATCATGTGGTGTTATTGGATCTCGGTGTGGATCACGAATGCGACACTGGCTGTTGGCATTGTCGGTTATCTCGCGGCGATTTTTGCGCCGATTCAACACAACACATGGGTGCAACCGCTGATCGCGCTGGCGTTGATTTGGTTTTTTGTGTTGGTGAATTGGCGTGGCGCCAAAACCAGCGGCCGGGTGCAAATGCTGACCACCGCACTGAAACTGCTACCAATGGTCGCGGTGATTGTACTGGGGCTCTTTCTGCTGCTAACCGACACCGCTGCGTACACGGCGCAGATCCCTCAAACGGAAATCAGTTTTGCCAGCGTCGCCGCCGCCGGCACCATCGCACTGTATGCGATGCTCGGTGTTGAATGCGCAACCGTACCGGCCGGCAAAGTCCATGATCCACAGCACACGCTGCCGCGCGCGACCTTGATCGGCACCGCGATTATTGCGGTGGTGTACATCACGATTTCGGCGATTCCGATGTTGTTATTACCGCAAGATCAGTTAGCGCAATCAACGGCACCGTTTGTCGATTTGTTTAATCGTTATTTGGGCGGTGACAGCGGTTTTGTGTTGGCGCTGTTTGTGCTCGTCAGCGGGCTGGGCGCGCTAAATGGCTGGACCTTAATCGCCGGCGAAGTGACGGTATCGTTTGCCAAACATGAAGTGTTCCCGGCGTTTTTCGCGCAGCCCAATCGTTATGGTGCACCAACACGTGCGTTACTGTTAAGCGGCGTGCTCGCCAGCGTGATGATCCTGATGAATTATTCACGCAGCCTGACACAGGGCTTTACGTTTTTGAGTTTGATGGTGACCGCCGCCAATTTGCCGCTGTATTTAATCGGCGGTATTGCGTTGATCAAATTGTTTAAACGTGGTGTTGTCACGCACGACAAACCGTTGCTGCTACTGGCGAGCGCCGCACTCGCCAGCGTGTATTCGGCCTGGGCGTATTACGGCATGGGCGCCGAGGCATTTTGGTGGTCGCTGGTCTTGGGTGCCTGTAGTTTGCCGGTGTTTTGGCTGATGCGGCGCTCACGTAAAACCATTACGGAACCGGCCGTAAAAGCGACCCTGAATTCTTAATGGCATCTCATAAATGTCGCGGCCCATTCACAAACGAAATTTACTTGCTGTGTTGCTCAACTGCTCTGCCAACTGATGCAACTCTTCGCAAGCACTGGCCGTTTGTTTGGCACCGATCGCAGTTTCTTCGGCGATGGTGCTGATTGACACAACGTTTTTGTTCAAGGCCTCAACAACGACATTTTGTTCCTCGGCAGCACTCGCGATCTGCGTTGTCATGTCCGATATGTGCGTGATCGCTTTGTCGATATTGACCAACGCTTCACCGGCCGCCTGCGCTTGCTGATTCGCTTGCTGCGTTTTGCTCTGGCTTTGTTCCATCACCTGCGCCGCTTGCCGGGCTCGATTCTGCAGCACTTCAATGATCTTGTTGATTTCTTGCGTCGAGTGTTGTGTGCGCTGTGCCAGTGTACGCACTTCATCGGCCACCACGGCGAAACCGCGACCTTGTTCGCCAGCACGCGCCGCTTCGATCGCCGCGTTCAAGGCGAGCAAATTGGTTTGGTCTGCAATATTGCGGATCACATCAAGCACAACACCAATGCTGGCGCTGTCTTTTTCCAATTCTTGCACCACCTGATTGGCATCTTGCGCTTCACCAAGCAGCGCTTTCATATTGCTGACGGTCAATGCAACTTCGTGTTCACCGGCATCGGTTTCGGATTTGGCCGATTTGGCGGCATGCGCGGTTTGCACCGAGTTGCGCGCCACATCGGCCACCGTCGCGACCATTTCACTCATCGCCGTAGCCAGCTGCGTCACTTCGTCTTGCTGACGTTTAACGCCATCGCTGTTTTGTCGCGCCACCGTGTTCACTTGCCGTGTTGCCGCACTTAACCGTTGCACAGTGTCGCCGATCTGCGATAACAAGTCGCGCAGCGAATGCTGCATTTGTGCAAATGCGCGTTGCAGATCGCCCACTTCATCATTGCTCAGATTGTTGTTATCCACTTGTACGGTTAAATTACCCCCGGCAATTTCGTGTGCGATCGCATTGATGCGCACGATCGGGTTTCGGATTGTAATGATCAGCAAATTTAACATCGCGATGACGACGATTACGGCAACGACGCTGATGATGATCGCGAGCCACCACGCCGCCTGATAGCGTGCGGCAGCATCCTTAACCGATGCACTGGTTTCGTGTTCGGATTGTTCGCTCAGTTCAGACAGTGCTTCTTGCAATGCCGAAAAGCGTTGTTTGACATTGCCGTTCAATGCTTCTTTGGCGGCGGCTTTATCGTTATTACGCGATGCCACGATGGCCACGTCGCGTTCTTGTCGCCACTGCTGCAGTTTGTCATCAACGTCGTTCAGATGTTGTTTTAGCGAGGACAACTCAATGTTGTCCAAATGGAGATGCAAATGATCACTGGCGGACTGCAGTTGTGAGTACAGCGTCATCGCCTCAGTTTCAACGCTTTGCATCTGCTCGGGACTGCCGGCATTGATATGTTGCAGCGTGTTCAGGCGCAGCAGCGCAATCGTCAAGCGAATCTCGCCGATCTTTTTTTGTTCGGCCATACGCTGTTCGGCAATCGTTCGCGTTGCGTCGTTTATCGCCGCCAGCTGCGTTAATGCGGTGGTCGCCAATACGATGATCGTGATGCCCAACACACCAAACGCGACCAAGAATTTGCTTTTCAATTTCAAATGAGCAAATGCCTTCATTGCCTACACTCAGTTCACACCAAAGCGACAAGTATAGATCGGCTTTGCGATGCTTGGCATCGCAACACGGATTGACTTGCGTTTTCACCCGAATGCGGGGGTAAGATTCGGCCATTGCTGCCCCGCTGAGCACACTAATGTCCCGCGATCCCCGTTACGATGTTTTGTTTGAGCCGATCAAGATCGGTCCCGTCACCGCGAAAAATCGCTTTTTTCAGGTACCGCATTGCAACGGCATGGGCCACGCCATGCCGCTCGCTCACGCCGCGATGCGCGAAGTGAAAGCCGAGGGCGGCTGGGCAGTGATCGCGACCGAAGAATGCGAAATTCATCCGTCCGGCGATGTGTCGCCGTATGTGGAAGCGCGTTTATGGGATGACCGCGATATTCCGGCGCTGGCACTGATGTGCGACAAAGTCCATGCGCACGGAGCGTTGGCTGCCGTCGAGTTGACCCACAATGGCCCCACTGCGTCCAATTTATATTCGCGCGAAATCCTGCTGGCGCCATCACATCAGCCAAGCAAATACGGTTATCCGGCGCAGGCACGCGCGATGACCAAACACGATATCGCCGAGTATCGGCGTTGGCACCGCAATGCCGCGTTGCGTGGCAAAAAGGCCGGTATGGATATTATTTATGTTTACGCCGCACATGATCTGTCACTGGCCATGCATTTTTTACAGCGACGGCGTAATCACCGCCATGATGAATACGGCGGCAGTTTGGAAAATCGCGTGCGCTTGCTGCGTGAAGTGTTGCTCGATACCAAAGAAGCGGTGGGGGACACGTGTGCTGTTGCGCTGCGTTTTGCGACCGAGGAATTGTTGGGCCCCAGCGGGATAGAGTTAAACGAAGCAAAAGACATTATCGCGATGTTGGCCGAGATCCCGGATCTGTGGGACGTCAATTTAGCGGCCTGGTATAACGATTCGATTCCGTCACGATTTGCGCGCGAAGGCGCGCAGGAACCCTTTATCGATTTCGTGAAGAAAACCACAACGAAACCCGTTGTCGGTGTCGGCCGCTTTACCTCACCCGATACGATGGTGTCACAGATCAAACGCGGCGTTGTTGATTTTATCGGCGCCGCGCGCCCCTCAATCGCTGATCCCTTTTTACCCAATAAAATTAAAGAAGGGCGTATTGACGATATTCGTGAATGCATCGGCTGCAATATTTGCGTCTCCGGGGACATGACCATTACGCCGATCCGTTGCACACAAAATCCAACCATGGGCGAAGAGTGGCGCAAAGGTTGGCATCCAGAAAACATCGCCGCAAAGAAATCAGATCAAAAATTTTTGATTGTCGGCGCCGGGCCAGCCGGCTTGGAGGCGGCACGAGCATTGGGACAACGCGGTTACGAAGTGCACCTGGCCGAAGCACGCAAAGAGTTGGGCGGCCGCGTGACACGTGAATCCCGTTTACCGGGTCTTGCCGAATGGGCACGTGTCCGGGATTGGCGTGTCACTCAAATTCAGAAGATGACGAATGTGAATGTGTATTTGGATTCACCGTTGTCGGCACAAGATGTGATCGATTTTGGTGCCGAACAGGTCGTCATCGCGACTGGGTGTCAGTGGCGTAGTGACGGATACGGACGCAGCAATGGCCTCGGTATTTCCGCGTTAAACACCGACGCCGTATTCACACCCGATACGATTATGGACGGCGTCACGCCGGACGGTCCGGTGCTGATTTTCGATGATGACTATTTTTATTATGGTTCCGTCATCGCCGAAAAATTGTGTAAAGAAGGCCGTGACGTGATCTACGTGACGCCCGACGATACCGTCGCTTCTTGGAGCGCTAACACGCTCGATTATCGCCACATCCAATGGCGTATGGCGGCGCTGAATGTGCAGCAAATTGTTGCGCATAATCTGTTGCGTTTTGATGGTCAGCACGCACGTTTACAGCATGTGTGGAACGACAAAGAACAAAGCATTGGCTGTCACAGCGTCGTCATGATCACGGCCCGGCTGCCAAACGATTCATTGTATGCAGAATTGCAGCAACGCCAATCCGAGTGGCAATCTGCCGGCATTAAAAATGTCAGTTGTATTGGCGATGCTTTGGCGCCCGGCTTAATCGCGCACGCTGTATATGCCGGCCATCGTTTTGCACGCGAAGCGGATGAAACGGAACCGGCTGATGTGCCGTTTAAGCGGCATTTTCATGACGACAAAGCGAGTGGACTGTTGCTCAAATAATTCGATTTAAAATTGATAGTCCAGGGTCAAATTGGTCCAGCGTAAAAATTCGCGGTTGTGTAGCGTGTTCGATTGCGGGACCGAGTCGCTGATATCAACCGCCGCACGCGCGATATCAAGACTCAATAGCCAGTTGTTACCGAGTCGATATTTAAAACCCATACCTCGGCTATATCCCCAAGACGGCTGCTCGCGATAGTAGCGCGCCATCCCCCCGTAAATCGTGAGCGCTAAATCATCGAAAAGACGATAGTCGATTTCACCAATGTGCCAGTTGACGAAATTGCCCGACACGATCTCATCATCGCGATCGAGCATCCATTCAACCGAGGTTTGCAAACGCCAGTTCGGGCTGATTTCGCGCACTATGCCAAGTTCGATCACTGGTCGCCAATTGCGATCACGGCCGGCCGTAATATTGTCATGTCGAAAGTAGCTGACCCCTGCGTTGGCGGTTAAATGCCAGTCTTCTTGCGCGCGAGCAGTCAGCGCGATTACAGAAGCCAATAAAATGAAGATAATTTTTTTCATTTACCACGTCCACTGCGCGGCGACGCGCCAAAATTTTTCACCCATCATATCTTTGCCGTGTATGAGACTGAACTGCACATCCTGTTGCCAAAGCTGGTCGTAGTAACGCCACTCAATATCGTGATAAGTCTTGTAAGATTGTTGACCATAATTTTGATTTTGTACTTGGTTAAACCGCCACTCAGCCCGATTATGCGCACCCAATTGCTGACCGAATGTCAATGCATGCAAAGTGGCACCGACCGCGTCACCGACGGCACGATGATTCGCCGCCCAGTGACCCAGTACTACACCATCGTTGGTATAACCTTGCGGATAAATCGAATGCACCCACCACGCATCTTGCCATTGCTGATATTCATAGCGGAATGACCAATCGGCGCCCAGTAATGCGTCAGGCATAAAGGGAATGTACACACCAATGGCTGCCGACAAATTGCCAAGATAATGATTGCTTATTTGTTCGGAATCTTCGCCGCCGTATTCAAAATAAATCGAAAATGGGGTTTCACCGCCAACATCGATGCGGCTGCTCAGCGCGGCCAGCTGATTGCCAAATTCACACAATCGTTCAGCATCGTGACACTCTTCGCCGGGGATTCCGTGATCGCTTTGTGGATTGCTGAAGGCCAGCCACAGCGCGCGACCGTTGACCTCGCGTTCTCCACCACCAAATTGCATTGCGCGCGTCAACGCAATCGTCCAACCGTCCAATGGTGAAAAACTAAATTGTGATCCCAGAATCACGGGATTGCCCATCGACAATTCTGTACCCAAATACACCGGCATACGATTCTGGCGCGCGACGAAAATTTCATAGTGCAGGTTCCACCAATTTTCAAACGCGATCGGATTGCTGATCCCAATTGATAACGGCGGTTCGGCATTATTGGAAAACAACATCGCGCCATTATCAAACGGCGACAACCAATGATCACGATAACCCATTTCGAGCTGCAGGTTTTCGCCACCGAGCGCGAGATAGGCATTCGATGCAACAATTTCAGCCGGTGCACCACGACGACTTGCGCCTGCGGACAGTAATAGGAAGCTGGTCGGTTTTATTAATAGTTCGGCCGCGACACGATAGTCCGAAGAAAATTGCTCACCTTGCGCGTTCGCTAATAACTGATCCGGCTGATTTTGTTTTTGATGAGCAAGTGTTACTTCTCCGTAGGTCAGCGCTAACGGTTGCTCATAGCGGCGCAAATAGCGATCGATCTCGCCGTATAAACCCGGCATCGAAGAACGGACTTTGTTGAGATGCGATCGCACTTCAGCAACCACATAAGGGCGGCGCATGACCGGCATTTGCGTCGCCACCCGCAGCTGTTCTATCCGATCGGTCAAATAGCGATCGTGCAATGGAATATACGCACTAACATCAGCGAAACTGGTGCACATTTGTGCACCGAGCAAGATCGCGATGAGCAGGCGAACATGGAATGAATACGGCACTTCTTTTTCCCTTAACTGGATCAGGACAACACCTGGGGGATTGCTCATATCACCGTTTTTGCTGGTCAATTCTGCTGATCAAAGACCGGGATTTTGGTACACATCGTAGTAGTTTCCGCTGTGCGTCTTTTTCCAGGTTTGCTGAACCAGCGTCACCATCGGTACATAAAAACGATTGTCGCTGCCGATTTCGTCGTTGCGTGCGAGTGCGGCCCGATCGATGACGACAAAACGCGTTTTGTCTGTCAATGCTTTTAGCGTTTGGGCGTTGGCATTGCCGATCTCGGCCACCATCGGCCAATCCAATGGCAGCGGATTGTGACGATCGAAGAGGAAATACGCCAGATCAAACGCAGGCAAAAAGGCCGTTGCTTGGTCAAGTTGTTCGGCCAACCGCTTTGCTTCGTCGAGCTTACGGCAGGCTTCAGCGTGCGATTTAATCCCAAACAGTTTCGGCGATACGGTCCCCAAATGGCAGCTTAATTCATCACGATTGCGATCACCATACGGTTGCCACGCGATCACCAAAGCGAGTGCCACCAATAATGCGATTACCCAGCGTCGCAACAAAAGCGTGGTCGCCGGCGTTAAGACCGATTGCTGCAAACAATAGGTATAAGCGCCTACGATCAGTGGTGTCGAAAATAAAACCGGCGTCTGAAATCCCCAGCTAATGCTGGCACACCATGCAATCGCCGTCAGCGCACATAACCGCACCGCTAATTCTTTTTGTTGCTGCTGCCAAAAATGAATCATCGCGATAACATTCATGATTAATAGTGCATGCATCAACCCTGTTCTGCGTTGACTCAGCCAGCCATCACCTTTTATTTGCAGATAAACGCTAAGGGCAAGTGCGACACTCAATAGGATTAGAAAATAGTGCAACATCTGCGGTGAGCGCTGACGTTTACGCGCGAAAAAAAAGAACACCGTAGTGAAAATAACGGTCAATGCAATCAGTCGCAGCGGCGATTCAAGGTAGGCGAAAACACCGGCTTGTATCGCGTCGTTTGGCGCCGAGATCCCGATTGTCAGCTCGTGAAAGCGAGCAAGCATAGTTGCGGTGGATGGGAAAACATACAGTGCGGAACCCGCTATGACAAAAGTGCTTAGCCAAATTCCTGCGCTTTGATAGCGACGTTGCAATAGCAGCAGCAGAGGAAACAGCGGTAACAGTGGATAAAATGATTGTTTGGTTAGCAGCGCCAACAACAGAAACAACGCGGACAATATCGTGGAAACGCGCAACGGTTTAGTCAGCCAATAGAACGACAGCACCGCAAACAATACGCCATCGATCGTGTGCCAAGGCATCGGTGTAAACGCCGTGGCGGACACAAAAAAGCCGAGACAGCCCCATTGCAACCATTGTTGCCATTCATGATCGTCAACCGGTGATACCGCAAACAACAATTTGGCGGCTAACAGCGAGTAGATATACAGCTGCAACACAACAAAAATACGACTCGCCAGATAGATGTATTGATCGGGTAGGATGTAAAAATAGAACGAATGCAGCAACGGCGACAAGGGTGGTCGCACATAGATGAAATCGCGATACGGTTCCTCTCCGTTAAATAGGCGCCAGCTGTAACCCAGAATAAAGCCATCGTCACCTTGTGACCAACCGTAAAAGGCAAAAACGAGGCAAAAAAGAATGGGAGTTAAGAACAGCAGTGGCCAAAACCACGGGGGCCGGGCACTGGTCAAAACGGTTGTGTTGCGTGTGCTGACGAACATCAGAATCAAATTTTCATGCGATTAAATACGAAGCGCGGAAGATGACGAATGATCAGCATAATCAGCGCCCATTTGGCTGGTGCATAAATGACTGGTTTGTTCTTTTCAATGCCGTGGACAATTTGTTGTGCCACGTTTTCCACCGGTGCCAATGCAACACCCTGTGTTTTAAGCGTTGCCGTCATCGGTGTATCTGTTGGTCCTGGTTTTATTAGACTAACATGGACATTGCTGTGAGCGAATCGATGTTGCATACCTTCAACATACCGAGCGATTAAACCTTTGGCAGCGCCATAAACGTAATTGGATTGACGCCCACGATTACCCGCAACCGAGCCGATCACGGCCAATTGGCCGTGGCTTTGACGTTGTAACTGTGCGGCAAACGCTTCGGCAAAAAGCACGGGGGACACCGCGTTGATCTGTAGTGCGTGGTTTAGTTCTGCGAGATCCTGCTGACATTCCTGTTGATCGGACAAGTGGCCGTGTGCAATCAAAACGATGTCGATTTGACCTTGTTGGGCTATTTCGGTAACCGTTTTCGCAATCGCCATTGGATCAAAAAAGTCACATACAATCGTATCGATGCGCGCTGTTACCTGTCGCACACGCAGATCATTGGCCACCGCCTCAAGCTTTGCATTATCACGCCCGAGTAAAACCATCGAACTGCCGGATTCTTGTACCCATAACCTGGCACAATGTTCCGCTATCGCCGATGTGGCGCCTACAATAACAATTCGTTTTGGCATCTTAGAACCCCATCAAACGTTGCGACATCGACGAGCTAATGCCCGGATCGCGATACCGTTTAAATTGATCGATATGTTCATATGTCGATTCGAATAGTGCTCGCGACATATGACCATCTTTGGCTAAATACAGTTTGCCTTTCGCCGCTTGCACGATTGCATCCAATCGAGAAAACAGCCTCATTGTGTGCTGCGCTTGATTTGGAAAATCCAGCGCAAGCGTGACACCTGCTTGCGCGAAACTGAGCATGCCACGCGAAGGGCGATCACCAAATGTTTTTAACACGGCTAAAAAAGAACCCGCTTTTGCGCGCGCAATCGTGTTCACAATTTCCATTACGGCTTCACGCGCGCCATCATTTGGTAGAACACATTGATACTGATAAAAACCGTTGGGGCCATAGATCTGGTTCCACCCGTCGATCGCATCAAGCGGAAACAAGAAGGATTCGTAATCGGCCAATTTTTGCGCTGCTTGATGTCGCTTTGACCAGTAATAAACGTTGTTTAGTAGCGCCAGTGAGGCACGATTCATCAAAGACAACGGTGGTTCGAACGGCCACGTTTTCGCGTGTCGTGGCGACGGCCGCTCTTGAGGTGGTGTCGCACTAGGCGATGCTGACAAAAACACCCCTCTGATCTGCTGCGCACGCGTGCAATCGAACCACGACACGGTGTGTTCCCAATCGGCGCTTTTTTTCTGCGATAACGCAAAAAAATTGTCCAACCCTTGATAAGTGAGGGTTTCAGTGTCCAACCACAAACTGTTCGCCCGCCGCAGTTGCAATTCCACTTCAATAATCAGTCCGGTTAAACCCATACCAGCAATCGTTGCATTAAACCAATCGCTATTCTGGGTAGGCGAACAGATCATTCGCTCACCGCTAGTACGAAGCAGCACCAGTTCCGTAATATGGTGGGCAAAAGTGCCGTAACCATGGTGATTTTTTCCGTGCACGTCGTTGGCGATAGCGCCGCCTACCGTGATCAGTTGCGTTCCTGGTACAACCGGCAACATCCAGCCTCGTGGCATAAACAGGCGTTGTATATCGCGCAACACTACACCGGCTTCGCAACGCAAACGCCCTTTGTTTGCATCAAACGCGATGTAACGATCAAGACCGCGCGTCAACCACACTGTTGCGTTGCGATTAAAACATTGATCGCCATAACTGCGCCCCATGCCATAAGCAATACCTGGTACTGCCAATGGAGATAACCGTTGTTTCCGATCATGTAATGTGATCGTTGTTTGTGGTGCACGATTAATACGCCCCCAAGACAAGATCGTCATCGACTGTCACCACGAAACACATATCGTTTGTCGAGCTGATATTTGCTGATGTAACCAATGACGAGGCCGATAATACCTCCAACATATCGCATCGTTTTGTTATCAAACAGATAGTCGAAGGCAAACTCAAATCCCCAAAAGATCGCTGTCGTGATCAATCCCATCACAGCATAAAGCACAAATGCACGACCGTTTTCAGCGCGATTCGCGGGTTTAAAGCGAAAAATATATTGTTTATCCAACACATATTTGACGACCAAACCAACACCGGTACCCACTAAGACCGACAGTGCAACGGCCCACGGCCCGTGATAAATGCGGGTGAACAGGTCTTGCGATAGAATGTTCGCTATGATCGCGATGCAGGCAAACGCCGCATAATTGAATGCTAATTTGATCATTCTGTCAGTCAGTTGACCGCCAAGGCCAAAAGAGATGCATGATACCGAAGTCACTGTAACGCCTCTAGCTCGGGCCTGGGGTTTGATTCAGTTGTTACGTCCAAAGCAGTGGATAAAAAACGGCTTTGTGCTAGCGCCACTCTTGTTTGCCGGTGAGTTTATGCGCCTGAGTTCAGTATGGGCCGCACTGACCGCTGCCGTGCTGTTTTGTATTGCCTCATCAGCAACCTATATCATCAATGATTGGCATGATATTGAGCGGGATCGTAAGCATCCGGTAAAGGCCAAAAAAAGACCTTTGGCGAGTGGCGTTGTTACGCGTCCGTTGGCCCTCAGCTTGTTGTTGTTTTTGTATTTGTTACTGGCCTTGACCTGGTCGTTTGCCGCGGATGTCGTGCTCGTGTTGATCGGCTATATGGTGCTGAACCTTGCCTATACCTACGTGTTAAAGCATCAACCGGTTATTGATATTTTTACCATCGCCGTTGGTTTCGTCTTGCGTGTCTATGCCGGCGCGGTAGCCTTGGCGGTACCGCTTTCATCATGGATGTTCGTTACTACCTTGAGCATTGCTCTGTATTTGGCTGCCGTGAAACGACGGCAGGAACTGAATAACAGTGGCAGTGAAGCGCGACGGGTGCTGGAGCGTTATTCGCCTTCTCTCGTCGATCGCTATGCCGAAATGGCCGGTACGATGACACTGGTGTTTTACAGTTTGTTTGTGATGGCATCGCGACCTGCCTTGGTCGCAACGGTTCCATTGGTGTTGTTCGGTTTGTTTCGTTATTGGTATGTGGTTGAACAACATGACGAAGGTGAATCACCCACCGACGCGGTGCTCGAAGATTGGCAGTTGCTGGTCACTTTAGCGTTGTGGATCGGTGTCTGTATTTGGGCCATGTTGCCAACGGGGAGTGTGTAATGGATATCAGTTATTTGGTGACACCTTTTTTGGCATGGGCAGTTGCCGGATCGTTAAAGTTTTTGATCAACAGCATTCGCGCAGGGCAGCTTGCCTTTGGTTTAATCGGTTATGGTGGTTTACCCAGCAATCACAGTGCAATCGTCAGCAGTACCGCCGTTTTAATCGCTCTACGTGAGGGTATCGCGCATCCCGCTTTTGGTGTCGCGATTACGTTGGCGTTTATTGTCCTGTTGGATGCAAACAGTTTGCGTCGCCAAATCGGTTTGCAGGCCAGCGCGATTAATTTGTTGATGGCGAATCAATCCGATCGTCATACATTGCGTGAGCGCATCGGACACAGCAAAGTGGAAATTGCTGCTGGTATAGTCGTTGGCGCGGCGGTGGCGATAGGGGTTTACTCGATATTATCGACGTTTTGATTACGTCAGAAAATCAGACTGTCTATTCCTTTGAAAAGAGTGCGATTGCGCTGGCGAAAACAACTAATGTCGCACCCAAAACAACTGTTACTCCGGGAAGCTGGCCTTGCAGCAATAAAAGAAAACTCGTTGATAGTACCGGCGTAAAAAAACTCAAGGTTCCCAGTTTTTTTGCTGGTAGTGTTTTTGCGGCGTGATCCCAAAAATAGAACGCGAAACCCAAGGGCCCCAGCGCAATCAGCAATAACACCATGCATTGATTTGTGTTGAACGCCGGCCAATTTTCGTAGTGCACCGACACCAGCAACGACATTGTGCCGGCAGCCAAATTAAAACCACCTACGGCAGCGCTTGCAAATGGGCGCATTCGTTTCAGCAATAAACTATAAACAGCCCAAGTCACCGCTGCGAAAAAGGCCAGTAAGTAGCCGCTAATGGCTGATACTGACCAAGTCAGTTCGCGCTCACCGCTTATCACTAACGCAGCGCCTAAAAAACCTAACAGCGCCGCCAAAATGCTGCGCCCGCTCCAGATTGAACGCTGATCAATTAACGGCGCCAACAGCACAATCAATAGCGGCCACAGATAGTTGATCAAATTAGCACTGACAACCGGCGCTGTTTGTAACGCTGTGAACAACGCCGCATGATAGATGAATAGCGCTACACTACCCAGTACAAATACGTCGATCGTTACTCGCCACTGTTTCCACCACGGTAGCAAAAAGCAGGCACCTAAAATTAACCCCAAACCGGTCAATAAGAATGGTGGTATTGCGCCAACAAGGACAATCAAGCTAGTCAAGCTGGACCACAGCGCGATCGCCAATAAAGCTGATCGCATGGTTATTTACCAATGCAGAACGACGAAAAGATTCGCCCAAGCAGATCATCACTGCTGAATTCGCCGGTGATTTCATTCAGGTGTTGTTGTGCAAGCCGTAAATTTTCAGCGAGCAATTCACCAGCGCGGCGTTTCTGCAATTCATTTAGTCCGGTTTCAACGTGGTCTTGCGCATGTTGAATTGCATCGATGTGTCGACGACGTGCCAGAAACAGGCTTTCGTCATTGTTGCCAAGACCGGCGTGTTGTTTTAACAGAGTAATCAGGTCATTGAGACCTTCGCCACTTTGAGCCGACAGTGCGATGTGTTGATGAGACAACTTGCCTGCGCGGCGCGTGGTTTGATCGATTTTGTTGTGAACAACAATAATGTCTTTGGCCGGAAGTGCGGAGGGCAGAGGCCATAATGTTTTAGGATCGGACTCCGTCGTTGTGCTCGCATCGACAACCAGCAAGATGACATCCGCTTGTTGAATCGCCTGTTGCGCACGTTCAATGCCGATCTGTTCGACACGATCGTGCGCTTCACGCAAACCGGCCGTGTCAATTAAATGTATCGGCAAACCATCCAGCACTATATGTTCGCGCAACAGATCACGCGTGGTGCCGGGAATATCCGTAACGATGGCACTGTCACGACCACAAAGCGCATTGAGCAGGCTGGATTTTCCCGCGTTGGGTTTGCCAGCAATCACGACATGAATACCTTCGCGCAACACACTTCCGTGTTGGCAAGCACGCAGCAATTCAACGAAATGGCGCTGCAGATCCTGTGTCAGTTTTTGCACTTTTCCGTCGGATAAAAAGTCGATTTCTTCTTCTGGAAAATCAATTGCGGCTTCGACATACATGCGCAGATAAATCAGTTTTTTGACGAGCGTATGTATCTGCTGTGAAAACTGTCCATCGAGCGATCGCATCGCTAGTTTTGCGGACTGCTGTGATTGTGCGTTGATCAGATCGGCGATCGCTTCGGCTTGAGCCAAATCGATTTTATTATTTAAGAAGGCGCGTTCGGAAAATTCACCGGGTCGCGCGATTCGCGCACCCAGTGCCAACACGCGTTGCAAAATGAGATCGAGAATGACGGGTCCACCATGGCCTTGCAGCTCGATAACGTCTTCGCCGGTAAAAGAATTGGGGCCAGGGAAAAACAGCAAAATGCCGTGATCAAGTACATTATTCTCTTGATCAAAAAAACGTCGGTAGTGCGCTTGGCGGGCAGTGGCGGTTTTATGTGTGATGGCTTCTGCAATCGTGAGCGACTTGTCGCCCGAAATGCGAATGACACCGACCCCCCCTTTTCCGGGTGCGGTCGCGATCGCGGCGATGGTGTCGCGGGTCTTTATCATGATCAAAATCACCCATAGTGCTGTCGGCAGAGCAGACGCGTCAAACCGCTCTTTTCAAGAAGGCGCCAAATGCCATTTCTACAGCTTAGAAAAAAGCCCGCTTCCGCGGGCTCTTCACTTTATTTCTTTTTGCCGTCTTCGGCTTCGATGCGTTTGGTGATGTACCACTGCTGTGCAATCGACAACAGATTGTTGAAGAACCAGTACAGCACCAGACCCGCCGGTGCCCAAATGAAGAATACGGTCATCAGCACGGGCATGTACTGCATCATTTTTTGCTGCATCGGATCCATTGTCGGGCTGACCGGCTGTAGTTTTTGCATAAACCACATGCTGATGCCCATTAACAACGGCAGTACATAGTACGGGTCCATCACCGACAAATCATGGATCCAGCCAAAGAACGGGGCCTGACGCATTTCGACGCTTTCGAGCAAAACCCAGTACAACGCAAAGAACACCGGCATTTGCAGTAACAGCGGGAAGCAACCACCGAGCGGGTTTACTTTCTCTTTTTTGTACAGCTCCATCATCGCCTGACCAAAGGCCTGACGGTCGTCACCGTGACGTTCTTTTAGTGCTTCTAGTTTTGGCTGCAGTTTGCGCATTTTGGCAAAGCTGCGGTATTGCGCATTCGACAAGGGATAAAGCAGCGCTTTCACCGTGATCGTGACCAGAATAATGGCGATACCCCAGTTACCAAACAGCGCAAACAATTTTGACAGGAACCAGAACAGCGGCTGACCGATCCACCAGAGGATGCCGTAATCAACCGTCAGATCCAATCCAGTGGCGATCTTCTCCAAATCGGCTTGGATCTTGGGGCCAATATACAATGTCGCGGCTTGTTCGATTGTTTCGCCGGCCGCCACTGTGAAGGCCGGTTGCAACAGACCGATGATGGCTTTTTTGTCGGCTTGCACCCGCGTCGAAATTTCGTTGCCCTGTGGACTGCCCGGCACCCAAGCGGTCAGGAAATAGTGCTGCATATACGCAACCCAACCACCGTCGGTAACGGTTTTGAGTTCTTGTTCATCCATATCATCGAAGCTGTACTTGTTGTAGCGCTTTTCAGTGGTGCCATAGGCGGCACCAGTGTAAGTACCAATCTGTGTGATTGAGGCCGTCGGTGCAAAACGGTCACGTTTGAATTGCGTGAATATCTGGCCAGTGAAAGTGTCGCTGCTTTGATTGTGCACGGTATAGCGCACTGCAACCGAATGGCTACCCGGACTTAGGCTGATTAACTTTTTGACGACGATGCCCGTTGTACCAGTCCAGGTTAGCGTCGCTTCGGTGTTGTCATTGTTTACCGCAACTTGGTATTCACCACGGCCGTTACCATCGGGGCCATTTTTGCCCGCTATACCGGTCTGGGCGACATAAACGCGGTTATTGCTGTTATGCAGAATACGGATTGGTTTGGATTCGGCATCAATGCTTTCTTTGTAACTAAGCAAGTCGGCTTCGACGATGTCGCCACCCACGCGATCGATGACGATACGCAGTACATCATTTTGCAAGGTGGTGTAACGGTTAGCGCTGACAACACTTACCACTTCAACTTTTTCCGTTGTGGCTGCGGGGACGTCGGCATCACTGGCGACCGGGGTTTCTGCTGCCGGCGGCACATCGTGCTGTTCCGTCACTGATGCAACGACTTTTTCCGGCACAGCGTCAGTTTTTGTTTTGTTACTTTCGCTTTGCCAGGTCGTAAACAGGAAAAAGCTCAGCGCAGCAAAAGCTATCGCTAAAAATCCACGTTGGGTTTCAAGCATGTTTTAAGATCCTGATAAAGCGGAATTTTTGATGACACCACCAAAACAGCGGGTCAATGCCGCAACAATGGCGGCATTGTCGAGTTTGTCGCTGCCTGCGCGCGCCATGAAAATCAGATCGCAGGCCGGCAATTGGGATCGGTGGCAGCGAAAGTATTCTCGAACCAGTCGTCGCAGGCGATTGCGCTGTGAAGCGTTCGGAATATTTTTTTTGGCAACTGCTAGACCTAAGCGTGCCGAGGACAAACCGTTTGCTCGCGCCAAAACGGTTAAACCGGCGGCCGAGTGCCTTTCTGCCTTAGCAAAAACGAACTCGAATTCCGCCGGTTGTAACAGTCGGGCAGCTTTCGGAAAAGCGAAGGCTGCCATCGACGCCAAACCTTAGTGGGTTTAGACAGCTAAACGCTTACGGCCTTTGGCACGACGGCGTTTCAACACCAGACGACCATTTTTGGTAGCCATACGGGCACGGAAGCCGTGATCGCGTTTACGCTTCAGATTGCTCGGTTGGAAGGTACGTTTCATGATAACTCTCAGCTTAACTTCGGCGTCGAACCGTTAAGCTCGACGCGCTAGGGCACCCCGTCCAAGGACCAGGTGCTTCAAAAGGGCGCGCATTCTACTTTGAAGTTTCCACAAAGATCAAGAAAACCTTGAAATTCCGATACTTAGATCTTTTTGCAACGTCATGTAAAGCTATCTATAGCTATTTGTGAACCTTAAAACACAATAGCTTGTATGTGGAACGCACTTTCGGCCAAAACAAGGCTATTTTCTGTTCATAAAGTTTTGGCGTCCGCTTGCGCGTGAATTTATCCACAGCGTTTTCCCGTTTCGCTCAGTATTTTTTTTTATTTTGACGCTTTCCGACTGTGTTTTCCTTGTTTTTTAGGTTTTAGATCTTGGTTAACTAAATAATAAAATAGAATTATGTTAATAACTATTAGTGCGTAAAGTTCTGTTTGTAAGTCAATTAACTAATTGAAAAATATTGCTTATTTTTTATTTTAAGTCTGTTAGTAACTTTATCGTAAACGGGGGGAATCGTGGTTAAGGCTGTTATTACTGTGAATAGTATTTCGTTTTATTGGTAATTTTTATACTTTCCCCCAGATTAACGATCCAGAATTGCTCAAAATGATCAAGTCTTGACAGCTGGGTAGCGTCTGATCGCACAATTCGCACCCCGTTAGCACTGGGCTCTGTGGATGAATCAGCGCTAAGGGATCAAAACAAGAAAATAATCCCCTAAGACCTGTACACGGATAGCCATGCTCTGGAATCTCTGCCTGCAACGTTTGCAAGACGAACTCAAACCGGACGAGTTTGGTATGTACATTCGACCACTGCAGGCCACGGAATCAGAAACCGAATTGCGTTTGTTTGCACCGAATCGTTTTGTCGCGGATTGGGTGCGTGAACGATTTAGCTCCCGTATCCGGGATGTGTTGGTGCAAAACAAGGGTGACAAAGCACCGGTGGTCCTTGTCATGGTCGGCGATAGCCGTCAGGCCACCACCGTTCGACCAGCCCAAACCGCCGTGACGCAAAAGCCCGTAGCTGAATTGCCTCGCGCCGTAGCCGAACCGGTGACTTTGCCTCATCGCAGCAATCTTGACCCTAATTTTGTCTTCGATAATTTCGTCGAAGGCAAATCAAATCAAGTTGCCAAAGCCGCCGCAATGCAAGTTGCACAGAATCCGGTGAAGTCCTACAACCCGTTGTTTATCTATGGTGCCAGTGGCTTGGGTAAATCCCATTTGATGCAGGCAATTGGCAATTACATCGAAAAAAATCGTCCGGGTGCCAAAGTCGTTTACGTACGTTCTGAGCGTTATGTGCAAGACATGGTCAAAGCATTGCAGACAAACACTATTGAACAATTCAAACGTAATTATCGTTCAGTGGATTGCTTGTTGGTCGATGATATTCAGTTTTTGGCCGGTAAAGATTTTTCGCAGGAAGAATTTTTTCATAATTTCAATTCGTTATTTGAGTCCAATGGTCAGATCGTTTTGACGTGTGATCAGTATCCAAAAGAAGTCGCCAACCTCGATGATCGCTTGAAGTCGCGTTTTGGTTGGGGCTTAACCGTTGCTGTCGAACCCCCCGATTTGGAAACGCGTGTCGCGATCTTGCAAGCCAAAGCGGAAAAGCAAGGTTTGCAGCTGGCACAAGACGTTGCGTTTTTTATTGGTAAACGAATCCGTTCCAATGTCCGTGAACTGGAAGGCGCATTGAATAAGGTCACCGCTTATGCCCGTTTTACCGGTCATGCGATTACAGTCGAGCTGGTCAAAGATGCGTTGCGCGATTTAATTGCAGCGCAAGAAAAGATGGTGACGATAGAGAATATTCAGAAAACCGTCGCGGAGTATTACCGCATTAAATTGTCCGATCTGATGTCTAAACGGCGTTCACGCTCAATCGCTCGCCCACGGCAAGTAGCCATGGCCTTGGCCAAAGAATTGACCAATCATTCTTTGCCGGAGATCGGTGAATCGTTTGGTGGCAAAGATCACACGACGGTGCTGCATGCCTGCCGTAAAGTGAAAGAATTGCGTGACAGTGATCGCAGCATGACCGAAGATTACGCGAATTTGTTACGTATACTGTCCGCCTAAAACTTAATGACCTAAAAGCGCTCATCATGAAATTTTCGTTAACCCGTGAACAATTATTTCCAGCGTTATCGTTGGTATGTGGTGCCGTTGAACGTAAAGGCACATTGCCTATTTTGAGCAATGTACTGTTAGCCGTTACAGAACAAGGTTTATTGATGACCGGCACCGATCTCGAAGTGGAATTGAAAGCGCAAGTACCGCTCGATAATGCCGAACCGGGCGAGATTTCAGTGCCTGCGCGTAAATTGCTCGATATCGTGAAATCGTTGCCTGATACCGCCCAGTTGAATTTCAGCTTGCAAGAAAACAAGGTATTGCTGCGTTCCGGTAACAACCGTTTTACGTTGACGACCTTGCCCGCTGCGGAATTTCCGGCGTTGGAAGAAGGTGTCGGTACCGTGAGCTTTGAACTGCCGCAAGTGGAGTTGCGCTCTTTATTGGAGCGTACGCAGTTTGCCATCGCGCAAGGCGATGTGCGCTATTACATGAATGGTTTGTTTCTGGAACTGAAAGCTGGTCGTTTGCGCACGGTATCCACCGATGGTCATCGTCTGGCGCTTGCTGACGCGAAGCAGGCCATTGATAGTAGCGAAGAGTTCGGTGTCATTATTCCGCGCAAAGGCGTGCTTGAGTTACTGCGTTTGTTGGAACCGAGCGATGCCAGTATCCGTATCAGCGTTGGTAGCAACCATATTCGCATCCAAACCGAACATTATCACTTTGTGTCGAAGCTCGTTGACGGTAAGTTTCCGGAATATGAGCGTGTGATCCCACGTAATGGCGACAAATACCTGGTCATCAATCGCGAAGTGTTGAAGGAAGCCTTGGGTCGCGTGGCCATTCTGTGCAATGAGAAATTTCGCGGCGTTCGGTTGAACCTCAGTACCGGTGTGCTCAAATTGACTGCCAATAACCCCGAGCAGGAAGAAGCGGAGGTTGTTGTCGATGCCGATTACTCCGCAGGTGACCTTGAGATCGGTTTTAACGTGAATTATCTGCTGGATATTGTTAACGCCGTTCGATGGGAATCCATACGCTTTGTGCTGCTTGATTCGAGTAGTTCAGCCTTGGCTGAAGAGCAGGGCAGTAGCGGTACACTGTATCTTGTGATGCCAATGCGGTTGTAAACAATGAATATTGACCAAAACGGCAGCTCAGTCTGCCGTTTTTGCTTTCTGCCAAACTGAATGCGAGCAAGATGAGTCTTTCCGAGATCTGGATCCATAACAGCCGTAACTTAAAAGAGCAGACATTATCGGGCTTTGAACGATTGAACTGGCTGTACGGGGACAATGGTTCAGGGAAAACATCCTTTCTTGAGGCTCTGTATTTGGTTGGAAATGGTCGCTCTTTTCGAACAACGACCATAGAGCGGATGATTTGCGACGGTTGTGATGCCGTGTCTGTTTCAGCCTTGTTGAAAAAGCACGACGAATCGGCTCGCGTCGGTATTCGCAGGGTGCGTGATGGCAGCACGACCATCCGTATCAATGGTCAGGAAGGAAAACGCTTGTCGTCACTTGTTGCTGTGATGCCGGTACAGGCGCTGACACCCGAATCCTATTTATTGCTGGAAGCCAGTCCGCGCGAGCGTCGGCGCTTTCTCGATTGGATTGTGTTCCACGTGGAACATGACTACGCCGGATTGAATCTCCGTTACAGTCGGTTGTTGCAACAACGTAATGCCTTGTTGCGCCAAACTACAACGCTAAAGGAGCTCGATATCTGGGACAAGCAGCTCGCCGACGCAGGCGAAGCCTTGGAACAGGTGCGCCGTCGTTGCTGGTACCGCTTTCTTGAGAATCTGCGCCCTGAGTTGGCAAGCTTGAATTTGCCGTTTGAACTCACTATCGATTACTACCGTGGTTGGACGCAAGAACATAGTGCGCTGTACGAGTGCCTGCGGGTGCAACGTGATGCTGACTTTCAGCGGGCGGCCACCGGAAGCGGACCCCATAAAGCGGATATTCGCGTACGTACCGGGCGAATCAGCGCCAGTGAAAAGCTGTCTCGCGGTCAAAACAAAGTCGTTGTGCAAGCCTTATATATAGCGCAGCTTAAGATGTTGCTTGCACAGGGTAGAGAAGAGGCCATTCTGCTCCTCGATGACATGGGGGCCGAGTTAGATCAGCAGAAACAGCAGGGGCTATTAGACCAAGCCCTGGCGTTGCCTGGCGTTCAAGTCTTTGTCACGTCGACATTGCGCTGCCCGGAAGCCATCCGTAAACGGTATAATACCGCTATGTTTCACGTGGAACATGGCGTCATCAGCTCGGTGTTGCCGGACCAGGAATAGTCTTATGACCAACGAACAAACTCCGAATAATACTTACGATTCATCCAGCATCTCTGTTCTTAAAGGCTTGGATGCCGTCCGCAAACGTCCGGGCATGTACATTGGTGACACCGATGATGGTACCGGCCTGCACCACATGGTCTTCGAAGTGGTCGACAACGCGATTGATGAAGCCTTGGCCGGTTACTGCACCGAAACAACGGTGACGATTCATCCGGACGGATCTGTTTCGGTACAGGACAACGGTCGTGGCATCCCCGTCGATATCCACCCGGAAGAGGGTGTATCGGCGGCTGAAGTTGTGATGACGGTGTTGCACGCCGGTGGCAAGTTCGACCAAAACAGCTACAAGGTTTCGGGTGGTCTGCACGGAGTTGGCGTGTCAGTTGTTAACGCGCTTTCAGATGATTTGTTCCTGACCATCCGCCGCCAAGGTAAGATCTGGGAGCAACACTACAAACTCGGCGTGCCACAAGCGCCAATTGCCGCAACCGGCGATGCACAAGGCACTGGCACCACCGTGCGTTTTCTGCCCAGCCCCACCGTCTTTACCAATATCGAATTCCATTACGACATCTTGGCCAAACGTTTGCGCGAGTTGTCGTTCTTAAACTCTGGTGTGTCCATCAAACTCATCGACGAACGCACCGGCAAAGAGGACCATTTCTGCTACGAAGGCGGCATTCAAGCCTTCGTTGAGTACCTCAATAAAAACAAAACGCTGGTCAATGCCAAGCCGTTCTACTTCAGCAAGATCGTGGATGGCACACCACCGGTCACTGTTGAAGTGTCGCTGCAATGGAACGATGGCTACAACGAAAACGTATTTTGCTACACCAACAATATCCCGCAGCGTGACGGCGGTACCCATATGGCGGGTTTCCGTGCCGCGCTGACGCGTGCGCTGAACCAATACATGACCAAAGAAGGCATGTTGGCCAAAGCCAAGATCGAAACGGCCGGCGACGACGCCCGCGAAGGCCTGACTGCCGTGGTCTCGGTCAAAGTGCCAGATCCGAAGTTCAGCTCACAAACCAAAGACAAACTGGTGTCGAGCGAAGTGAAACCGGCAGTGGAAAGTGCCATGTTTGAAGCACTGGAAACCTATCTGGTCGAAAATCCGAACGAAGCCAAATCCATCTGCGGCAAAATGATCGATGCCGCCCGTGCCCGCGAAGCGGCGCGTAAAGCCCGCGAAATGACACGCCGCAAAGGTGCACTCGATCTGGCTGGACTGCCCGGCAAACTGGCCGACTGTCAGGAACGTGACCCTGCCTTGTCCGAACTGTATATCGTCGAGGGTGATTCGGCTGGCGGTTCCGCTAAACAAGGCCGAAACCGTAAAAATCAGGCGATCTTGCCATTAAAAGGCAAGATCTTGAACGTTGAAAAAGCCCGATTCGACAAAATGCTGTCGAGCCAAGAAGTTGCGACCCTGATCACCGCCCTCGGCACCGGAATTGGCCGCGAAGACTACAACCCAGACAAAGCCCGTTATCACCGCATCATCATCATGACCGACGCTGACGTCGACGGCGCCCACATCCGAACGCTGTTGCTGACGTTCTTCTATCGCCAAATGATCGAAATGATTGAACGCGGCTTTGTCTACATTGCCCAGCCACCTTTATATAAGGTGAAGAAGGGCAAGCAAGAAACTTATGTCAAAGACGACAACGCGTTAACCGATTACCTGATCAACCTCGCGCTCGATGACGCGGCCTTGCACGTCAACCCCAACGCGCCGGCCTTGCCGGGTAGCGCTCTAGAAGAGCTAGTCAAAGATTACCGCGCCGCACAAGCCGTCGCGCAGCGCTTGAACCGTTTATACCCGGAGGAAGTGCTGCACTCACTGCTGGAATTCCGTGCCCTGAGCGTTGACGATCTGAGCAATCGCGCCACTGTGCAATCCTGGTGCGAAGAACTGACCACGCGCCTATACGTGCCGGCCGGCGCTCGCCCAACCCAGTACTCGGCCCATGTCAAAGAAGATCCGGAACGCCACCTGTTCCTGCCCGTGATCTCGATGCGCCACCACGGCGTCGAATCGCTGAATGTCTTCGACCGTGATTTTTTTGCCTCCGGTGACTACCGCAAGATCGTTGCGATCGGCGACAAAGTAAGGTCTCTGCTAGAAGTAGGTGCTTACGTTCAACGCGGGGAGCGCAAACTCGAAGTCAGCTCATTCAAAGAAGCCCTCGACTGGCTGATGGACCAATCCAAACGCGGCCTCTCGATCCAACGTTACAAAGGCTTGGGCGAAATGAACCCGGAACAACTGTGGGAAACCACAATGGACCCGAACGTGCGCCGCATGCTTAAAGTCACCATCGAAGACGCCGTCGCCGCCGATCAACTGTTCACCTGCCTGATGGGCGACGCCGTCGAACCGCGCCGCGAATTCATTGAGACGAATGCGCTGGCGGTCGCGAATCTGGACGTTTGACATAAGTGTGGGATCTCACAGAATGTGGAAATAAATCTCACAATTAATGGAAATAGACGTCTAAATGAAAAGGCCCGAAAGGGCCTTTTCCATATTTATCAATTATTTAACAACAAAAATCTATTCTTGGCGATTTTTCGGCTTTTCCGATGCTTTTGTAAATTTATGGATGATTGATGTTGTAGCAAACAGCCTTCGCGAACTACCATTTTATCGCAACACATAAAATGCCTACAGCATATATATTAAGGCTTGAATGTCGCCTATCGGCCAGAAGCAGACGGTCGAGTTGATATCTGTGAGAACGGAAATGCGGCTCTTGTCGACCAAGCCGGAGTAGCTTAAGTTTGCCGTCCAAGGCGCCTATCCTTTTGAGCCCTAATCGACCCTATTTCTGGTGAGGTCGAATTAAATCGGGCACTTACAATCATCGAAACCGGATATATCCACCTAAAAGGCGTGAGAAAACGCCCCTACTCGGGGGCCGAACTCACGTTATGACGGAGAGAATGTATCGTCGTCGATGGCGTGTCGATGCTAAGGGGTGATTATACCAATGACAAGGAAAGCCACTGACCAATACTCTGCCGGCGAGCAGGGGCTGGGATATATCTACCAGGCACGTCTCGCGCTGCTGCAACTGCTTCAATTGCCTGAAGACACTGCCATCTTCCTAGAAAAGGACGACGACCTCGACTTTATCGACGGTAGCGGTGGCAAGTCCCTAGCCTCACTCAAACACAAGGCGATTGGCGATAGTTTGACCGACCTGTCGACCGATTTCTGGAAGTCCGTAAATATCTGGCTGGCGCGTTACAAACGGGATGGCCGCGCTGCATCGAACATGCGGTTCTTCCTGTTCACTACTGGCACGGTGTCCACCGGCTCATTTCTTGCCCTTCTTCTCCCCGATAAGCCTGTCGCCTCGCGTGATGCGGCAGCGCTCTCCGAACTGGCCGATGCGGCGCTTGCCAAATCGACATCGAAACTCATCGCGCCGACAGCCGCAGCGTTCAACGAACTAAGTGACCCCGAAAAGCAGGACTTTCTCGGACGCATCCTGATCCTCGATGGCAGCCCACGCATAGACGACATCCCGGCGCTCATCAGAGACAAGCACATGCGGCCCATCCGGCGCGAGCACCGCGAGTTTGTCTTCGAGCGGCTGGAGGGCTGGTGGACTGATGCCGTGATCAAGCATTTGACCGGAGCTAGGCCGGAAGGGATCTTCGGCTACGAAGTGTCGGACAAGCTCTCAAACTTCGCCGAGGAATACAAGGCGGACAACCTGCCTATCACCTTCCGCGGAAAGCTGCCCGCCGATGAGATTGACACTGATACAGATCCGCGCCTGTTCGTGGCGCAACTGCGTGAGATCGGTATTTCCTCCAATCGGATCAGGAGCGCGATTCTGGATTATTACCGAGCGTTCGAACAACGATCGGCCTGGGCACGCGAGAACCTGCTTATGTTGGGAGAGGTCGAGGAGTACGAAGACCGCCTCACCGATGAGTGGGGCCGCTACAAGGATTTCGCTTTCGAGAAGCTGAAGGACGATAGCGCGGAAAAAGCACTGCGCGAAGCCGGCGCGACTCTCTATAACTGGGCGGAATTTGAGACTGGAAAGATCGAATCTCTACGCATTCGTGCACGGGTGACGGAACCCTATGTCCTTCGCGGCAGCTTCCACATCCTGGCGGATTCCACCCCCAAACCCAAGGTCTACTGGCATCCCAGATTCCTCGACCGTCTTGGCAAGATCCTGGGGGAGGCCTCGTGAAGCGATGGGATCAGCGCCCCTTTGAAATTCGGAACCTGTTCAATCCTGCCTTTTGTGGCTTGGTCTTGTTCCGCGCCCTGCACGGCTACGAGGAAGAAGACGCTCGCGGCATGCCATTCTCGCTGTCGCTGCTTGTGCTGCCCCTGTGCCTGCATAAGGATTCGCGCGAGGTGATCGCCAGCAGTCCACGCAGCTACCTGCTCAAGACCGTAGAGAAGAACCAGCAAATCATGGTGGGCTTCGCCGACCGGGTTACGCAGATACTGCCGTATGCCTTCGAGGGGTTCGGTTTACTGATGGAAAGAGGCTGCATCACCGTCGCGGACGATGGCCGCATCCAGACCGTATCAAGAAAGGTCCGCAAGAGCATCGATGGAACCGCCGAAACCGTCGCCTGCCAGAAAGTGGCGCGGATCGTCGGAAAGGAATTTGCACGCATCGCCGATCGGGCGACCGTTTATACGACTTTCGGGATTCGTCCATGAAGATCAGATCTATCCACATCTACAGCCATGGCAGCCAGCGCCGTGACCTCCGGTTCAAGGTAGACGGACTCAACGTTATCACCGGCCGCTCCTCCACCGGCAAGTCTGCGCTCTCCGAGATTATCGAATACTGCATGGGACGCTCGTCGTTCAACGTTCCGGAAGGCATCATCCGTGACAAAGTGTCTTGGTTCGCCGTGATCTACCAGTTCGAGAAAGAACAGGTGCTGGTTGCCAAGCCGACCCCGCCCGGGGGTGGCGCCAGTTGCAGCACGGCAATGTTGCGAAGGGGGGCCCAATTGCAGGTGCCCGAGTTCAAGGATCTGGCGGTCAACACTGACGATGACAGCATTGTCGAACTGCTGTCGCGCTTGCTTGGAATTCCCGAGAACCGCACCGAAGTCGCTCTTGAGCACAGTCGAGATAGCTACGACGCGAACGTCAAGCACACGTTCTATTACCTGTTCCAGAAGCAGGGGCTTGTCGCCAACAAGGATCAACTTTTCTATCGCCAGAACGAGCAGTTTCAACCGCAAGCGATCCGCGACACGTTGCCAATCTTGCTTGGCGTCTCCTCTCACGATCGTTACGAGTTGGAATCCAAGCTGCGCTTAGCGCAGCGCGATCTGAGGATTAGCAACAAGAAGCTGGAGCAGGCGCGCGACGCCGTCGACACGTCGCATGTACAGGCTATCGGCCTCTACTCAGAAGCCAAAACGGTCGGGGTCATCCGCAACACCGACGAGAACTCGAATACCGACGGGATCATTGATGCCTTGAGGTTGGCGCTGTCGTGGAATCCCGAAACCGTGCCAGACGACGACGGCAGCCGGGTCTCGTTTCTGGAAGATGAGCTGGCCCAACTGCGTCAGGATCGCCGAGATACGCAGGCCCGGATTGACGCGGCACGACAGTTCGCCAAGCGGGCTGGCGGCTACGAAAATGAGGCCGCCGAACAGATAGACCGGCTGGCCTCAATCAAGGCACTGCCGAAGAATCCAGACAGCGGCGAATGGCAATGGCCGTTCAGCGAGCAGAACTTGGCGCTGGAATCCCCAGTCGCCATCGTCTTGCTCAATGAATTGGAATCGCTCGAAAATGAGTTGCGCATTGCCAGCGGCCAGCGCCCCAAGCTCGAAGCCTACCTTGCCGAATTAACAGGCAAAGCGGATGGGATCGCAGGCGATATCAAGCAGAAGGAAGCGGAGCTATCCGCGGCGATCTCGGCCAATGAATTCATCGCCCAGATGGGAACCCGCAACAACGCGGCCGCGCGCGTGGTCGGCCGTATCAGCCTGTTCCTAGAAACGCTCCTCCCGAATGAGGATCTTGCCAAACTGGAAGCAGAGAATCGCCGTCTCAGCAACAAAGTGAAGCAGCTTGAGGAGCAGATCGGTGCTGACGACAGCAGCGAACGCCTGACATCGATCCTCAACAACATCTCCGCACAGGTGTCGCGATACATCCAAAAGTTCAACGCCGAATTCGGTCCTTACCCTGCGCGGCTCAACCTGCCGCAATTGACAATAATCTTCGATCGACCCGAGCGTCCTGTGTCGATGGGCAGGACCGGTGGCGGCGAGAACCATCTGGCCTACCACCTGTCAGCATTGCTCGCCCTGCATCTATTCGCGGCACAGAACAACCGTCCGATTCCGCGCTTCCTGTTGATCGACCAACCAACCCAGGTCTATTTCCCCTCTGAGCAGGTTTATAGGGATGCTGATGGTTCGGTGCAGAAGACGGAAGCCGACGCCGACCTAGATGCTGTGCGCCGGCTGTTCGACTTGTTGCTAAAGTTCACCCAGAACGATGTTCCAGGTTTCCAACTAATTGTCACTGAGCATGCGAACCTGCGCGATCAGTGGTTTCAGGATGCGCTGGTTGAGGAGCCGTGGACCAAGCCACCTGCACTTGTTCCAGCGGATTGGCCCAACCAGTGATCGCATTTTGCGCGCACGACGGCATAACGTTAGACATTCTAGGAGCCTTCTATGCGAGTTTGCGGCGTTGAGATCAAGGGCAGCGAAGCTATCTTCGCCGTCACCGAGTTGGCGGAGGGACAGTTCAACTACATCTCCACCGCGACCAAGCGAATTACACTGGCAGACGACGATAAAGCCGCCAACGTTCAGTCATTTGCAGATCTTGTTGCTGGGTTCCTTCGAGACAACAAGGTCTCCCACGTGGTCATCAAGATGCGTGCGAAGAACGGAGAATACGCAGGAGGCCCCACAACCTTCAAGATTGAGGGGGTCTTTCAGCTACTCAAAGAAATACAAGTCGAACTGCTATCTGCTCAGACTATTGCCGCACAGGCTCGCAAGCATGATTTCCCTTCTCCTGATTCGCTGAACAAATACCAAGAGGAGGCATTCCGTACAGCCTGCGCAGCTTTGGCAAAGCAAGCGGCTAAAAAATGACCACCTTATACATCGAAGGGTCGCATGCGCCATTGGAGATAAAGAAGTCGCTAACCGATTTGTCGAAGAACATTGCGTTTGAGCGTGAGGATTCAAAGGCGGCAAACGACTACGTCTTCTTTGGCACCAACCGTGTAACGAGCATGCAGGTCACTCTCAAGTACTACTGTCCACACCCCGTAAACTGAGACAGATATAGGCAGAGATTTCTAGTTTTGGACGTCACAGGCCAATAACGGGTCCGCTGTAGCTGGTTTCAATAGGAACTACCAAATTTTGGATGCCACTTTCTAACTGTCGAGATTGCATTCGCACAAAATCGGTTATGTCTTCGACGCTTAAAAGCGCAGTTGTAGCAAATCGTTTTAGCATTTCACCACGCAGCCCGAGTTGAATTGCGCGTCTGGTAATTGGTGCACCAAAGGGATCATGATCCGGATCCCATTGCAGTCTTACTTCGGAATTTTCGACTGAAGCCTTCCAGCTTTCCCGGTTCTCAAATTTTTTAGTATCAAATGTTGACGCCACGGCGTTCGACAATAATTCATCAAAAAACTGCCGGCGTAAGCGAATGGCAAGAATATGTTCTTGCCCGGGTTTGTTGGCCCAGCCGGAGCGAAACATCATCCACAAAAAGTTTGGTTTTATCCAACTCATGCGAGCAAAACTAAACTCACCACCGAATTGTTGATGCTGTACGGCGTATTCCGCAATGGCTGGTCGGTAAGCCTGATAAACAATAATGGAGTGTTCATCAAACTGAGCCATGATATGTTGGCCGGACTCAGGCCAGTGTTTTAATTGCTCAACATAGAGTTGAGTTACAAGATTCAATACTATTTTCCTTAAAAATAATCAGTCAGACCGAAATAAATTCGGCGGGCACTTTTTCGGTAAGCCAGACACCGTTTTCTGAACACTGAAAACGAAATCCCGCTGAAAACATTTTTCCCGAAGCGATACGCAGTACAACCGGGCTGCCATGGCGCTGACCAACATTGAGTGCAGTTTCGTAATTGGCTGACAGATGAACGGCATGGCGTGAGCGCGGAATCAAACCGTCCTTCCTGATAGATTCCAAAAAGCGTGTTGCCGTGCCATGAAAGAGCTCGGCGGGCGGTTCTCGATCGGGCAATGCCAAATCAACATTTATGGAGTGCCCCTGATTGGCGCGAATTCGTGCGCCATCTTCACTAAAGGCAAATCGCTGTTTATCGCTTTCGCGCACGATGCGTTGCAGTGTCTCAATCGATATCGCCATATCGGCGTAAGCCATATTATCCAGCAGCTCTTCAACATCGACCCAGCCATTGGCATCCAATTGCAAGCCAATGGCATCGGGTTTGTGTCGCAGCACATAACTTAAAAATTTACTGACTTTCTCGTCTTTCATACTTCTTCCGTTGTTATTCTCGTTTGAACTCACCGATCACTTCGATGAGTCCAACAATATTGTCATTTAATGCTTCCAACTCCTCTGCCGGTACCCACCACTCGGTGTGGTGGCGGGCGCCAACGGTTTGAACTTGATAGCGATCCATAAACGCTTTCTTCACTTGAAAGCGCGTGACGTAACCGGAACCGCTGTCTTTAACGTTCCAGTTGCGTGCAATTTCGGCGGCGTATTGCTCATTGGTTACCGGATAAAAAAACGGCTGCTCCGGTAACCGTGGTGGCCAACGCCGAAAACCACTTTGTTCAACCAATTTGAGCTCATTCGGTCCGGTGGGACGAAACAGCGTGACAGTTTCATTAACCATGTTGAATCACCACAGCATCCGCAGGGCTTGTCCATTGTTTGGCTATCGGAATTCGACGGCCGATACCGAACGATTTTTTGTGCACACGAATAATCGGTGGTGCTTGCCGACGTTTAAATTCGGCGATATCGACCATGCGTAATACACGATCAATATCGACATCAGGATAACGCGCGATCAACGCGCTGTTGTCTTCAATCTCTTGAGCGATCAACAAATCACGTTCGACATACAAACGCAAAATCGCATCGAGCACCGGATAAGGCGGCAATGAGTCCTGATCGGTTTGACCTTCGAACAATTCGGCAGAAGGCGCCTTATCAATAATCGATTGCGGAATTAATTCGCGTCCGTGTCTTTCATTGAAATAACGCGCCAACGCATACACTTCCATTTTGTATAGGTCACCAATCAAATTCAGTCCACCGTTCATATCACCATACAAGGTGGCGTAACCAACCGACATTTCGCTTTTATTGCCGGTCGACAACACCAGGTTGCCGTGATGATTGGAATACTCCATCAAGATACGACCACGAATACGCGCCTGCATATTCTCTTGCGTCAATCGTGATGGCGCATGACCAAATGCTGCGGTGAAGTCATTGGTGGCTTGTTTAAACTGCGCTTCAATCGGCGCATTAAACAATTTAATGCCAAGATTGCGACACAGAATTTCGGAATCACCAACGCTGCCTTGTGACGAGTAGCGTGAAGGCATCGTGATCGCGGCGACATGCTCGGCACCTAAAGCATCGCGAGCGAGGGCTAATGTCAGCGCGCTATCGATACCACCACTAGAGCCGACAACAACGGAACGGAAACCACACTTTTCCACGTAGTCACGTAAGCCCATAACAATTTGCTGGTAGTAAAACTCAGCATCCGTTGGTGCGTTGAACTTGGCCTCGGTCAGTGTCCGAAATCCCTGTTCAGTATTGAACTCAATCGAGGCCTCATCTTCAGCAAATGCTTTCAGTTGAACGCGCAGCTGACCTTTCTCATCGGTTACAAAGCTATTGCCATCAAACACAATCTCATCGTTGCCACCCACTTGATTCACATACACCAACGGGATCTGATACTTCGCGCTGAGCTTTTGGAAACGGACCAGACGCTCGCTGTGTTTATGCAAATTCGACGGCGATGCGTTAATGCTGACAATAAAGTCGGGATTGTCACGCGCCAACAATTTAATCGGCATCATCGCGTAGTCGCCATCTTCATCGTCATTCCACAAGTCTTCACAGATCGCAAAACCGATGCGCACGCCATTTAGCATTAACATGCCGGGCAGATTGCCTGGCTCAAAATGGCGTGCTTCATCAAAGATGTTGTAAGTGGGCAACAATCGCTTGTGATAGACAAGTTGGGTGACGCCCTTGGCTAACACCATCAAGCCATTGTGATGCGCTTTGCCGGTCCAATGGTTCTGATCGATAAAGCCAATCACGATCGCGGCTTTTAACGATTGTGTGGCGATCCTTAGCTCACCGATCACATCGTGTTGTGCGGCTAAAAAACCCGGTTGATGAATCAGATCCATCGGGTAGTAGCCCGATAAACACAACTCCGAAAACACGATCAAATCGTGGTCGTGACCATGGCGCCAAATGATGTCCATGATCTTCTGTTTATTACCCGAGAAATCACCAACGGTGAAATTGCATTGTACCATTAAAATTTTCATGTTCTTCTTCCCTATTATTCGATGCCAACTTGGAATACTTTGCGTAAGTACGCTAGATAAGTTTCATCGCGACACATCGTTTTTCCGGGTGAGTCGCTTAGCTTTGCGACCGGCTGGCCATTACATTCGGTCATTTTGATTACGATATTGAGCGCTTCGTAACCCATGTCATTGGTCAAGTTGGTGCCAATGCCAAACGCGGTGTTGGTGCGGTCCTTAAATCGGTTGTAGAGTTCAAGCGCGAGTGGAAACGTCAAACCGTCGCTGAACACAAAGGTTTTGCTGCGAGCATCAATACGCATGCTTTGATAATGCGCCAACACCTTTTCGCCCCAGATAAACGGATCGCCAGAATCGTGACGCACACCGTCAAACAATTTGCAGAAGTAAAGATCGAAGTCACGTAAAAACGCATCAATACCGCATACATCGGTCAGGGCAATACCCAAATCGCCACGGTATTCTTTGACCCAGGTTTCAAGTGCAAACTTTTGCGAATCGGCCAGTCGCACGCCCAAGGCCTGGCAGGCCTGCAAAAACTCGTGTGCCATCGTGCCGATCGGTTTGATTTTTCTTGTTCGCGCCAAATGCACATTGCTGGTGCCAGTTAACTGATGAGGTAGTTCAGCGATTAGGCGATCAACCACCTCGTAGTGCCACCGCCGATTGAAGCGGCGGCGAGTACCAAAATCCGAAAACTGGAAGCGGTCATATGGCTTCAAGTTTTTGACCAAATCGATCTTTCGCTTAAGACGCTGACGTCCTTCGTCATAATTCGCGTTGGGCTGTGTATGACGGAAGTAGCTCTCGTTAACAATCGCCAGCAGCGGGATCTCAAACAATATGGTGTGAAGCCATGGGCCACGAATGACGATGTCGAATTCGGGATCGGTCGTGATCTGCACGTAGTCACGGTTCAGTTGGAACAAACGCAAAAAGTCGATGAAATCAGATTTCAGAAAGCGCAATGTCGTTAAATAATCGAGCTCTTCCGGCTGAAAACGCAGCTGACACAAGTGATCAAGCTCTTGCTCAATCACAGGAACCAGCGTTTTAAGATCGATACCGGCATTGCGGCATTTAAAGCGGTACTCCACCTGAGCCGATGGAAATTGATGCAACACCGTTTGCATCATGGTGAATTTGTATAAGTCGGTATCAAGCAGCGATTCGATAATCATTTTCTGTTACCCCAAATTACGCCGCGATCAGATTTTGTAACTCTGCCGCGGTTGCAACAAAGCGCACATCGGCGTTCTTCATTTCCTTGATAGCGGCGTCGATGGTGTCTTTGTTAATGCCGCGGCAGGCACCCAAATTGACCACCACCTCGAATCCGGCACGGCGTAATTGCATGACCGTAGTTTTGACACAGTAATCGGTTGCCAAGCCACCAACGATAACCGTTTGGATCTGATGTGCTCTCAGGTACTCAATGACGCCGGTGCTCAAGCGATCACGCAGATCGTGGTAACACGCACCGTAAGGATGCATATCGAGCTCAACACCCTTCCAAACAAAAAAGTCGTAATCGGCTGGGTGTGGCAAGGTCGCCAGTAACTCAAAACCCTTGCTACCGGGCACCGCGTGTTGCACCCAGTGGATGTCAACGTTGTCACCAGCTACCGGTGAAAATTGCGGATGCTTTTCATCGGCAACCCAAACGGCGTGAGGTGAGTGGGCGTCTTTTGATCCGACCCGAACGGCCGCGAACTGGGCTTGAGCATTAAGTTCCGCTGCAATCTCATCACCGCCAGGTACGGGTAACTCTTGTGGGCAAACCGGTGTAAAGGTGTACTGCGCGTCGACATCGAAGCAAGCGGTATGGGCTTTTAGTCCCAACATGATGTTTGCCATGGTGCTCCCCTTTAATACTTAGTTGCTCTGTAAAACTATGCTTGTACTCTAATCCTGTTAGTGGCAATATGCAACTATCTTATTTCAACAAGCCTATCAGCATGTCCACGACCTTAAGTGAAAGCGAATTTTTGCGCAGCTATGACCCCAAAGTCTTTGATGCGCCATTAACGACCGTCGATACGGTGATCTTTACGGTCAAGGACACTCAACTACAGGTGCTGCTGGTCAAACGCAACGATCATCCGGCATTGGGAAAGTGGGCGTTGCCTGGCGGGTTTATTCGATTACAAGAAGATGCCGATTTAGACGCCGCCGCACTGCGTATCCTCAAAACAAAAACCGGTGTCGCCAGCCCCTATGTCGAGCAGTTGATGACGGTTGGCAATAAGCAACGCGATCCACGCGGTTGGTCGGTGACGGTGGTGTATTTTGCGCTGATCAATAGTGATGCCATTGATCTGTCGGTAGGTGGTAACAGCGATGCGGTCGCCTGGTTTCCGATCACGGACAACGCCGTGTCAGCAACACTCGCATTTGATCATGACCTGCTGCTTGAAAATGCTTTGCAACGATTGCGCGCCAAAACCGAGTACAGCGCCCTGCCGGTGCACCTGTTACCAGAGCAATTTACGTTGGGCGATTTGCAAAAAACCTTCGAGATCATTCTCGGTCGCCCCATTGATAAAAGCGCCTTTCGTCGTCGTATTAATGATGCAGCGATTCTCGAAGAAATCGTGGGTGCCGTGCGCGGTGGTGCTAATCGTCCGGCCCAGCTGTTTCGATTAAAAGATGGCACGCGCCAACACTTTTTTCCGCGCACGATTACCAGTGGAGCATAAATCAAGTGGACATGATTGAACGCTTCGAAGGCTGTTTACTTGGCCTTGCTTGTGGTGATGCTTTAGGCGCACAAGTTGAATTTCGTGAGCGTTTCGCATTTGAAACGCCCACAGAAATGGTTGGTGGTGGACCCTTCGATCTCGGCCCCGGTGAATGGACCGACGATGCATCAATGGCGCTTTGCCTTGCTGAAAGCTTATTGTATTGCAAAAGCTTTGATCCGGTTGATCAGATGAACCGCTACTGCAATTGGATGAATTACGGTTACCTAAGCAGCAACGGGCGCTGTTTTGATATTGGCATGACAACGGCAACGGCTTTACGCCAGTACATCGCTAACGGTGTGGCGTATGCCGGCAGCAACAATCCGAACACTGCAGGCAACGGCAGTTTGATGCGGCTGGCCCCGATCGCGATGTATTTTTGCGAAGACTTAAATGCGGCGCGCGAATTTGCTACGTTGAGTTCCAAAACTACACACGGTGCGACCGAATGTTTGGAAGCTTGTCAGGTTTATGTTGAACATCTGATTCGTGCACTACGCGGTGAAACGAAGGAACAGGTGCTCAGCAATGCCAGCTTCACGCCAAGCACAGACAAGTTGCGCTGCATTGTGCGCGGCGATTGGCGTACCAAATCGATGGAAGCCATTGAAAGTTCGGGCTATGTTCTTCATTCACTGGAAGCCTCGCTTTGGTGTGTTGCCACTACAAGCAATTTTGAGGACGCCATTCTAAAAGCGATTAGCCTTGGTGAAGACACCGATACTACGGCTGCAATTACCGGCCAACTTGCTGGCGCGTTTTACGGTGTTGCGGCTATCCCCCAACGCTGGCTTGATAAGCTGGTTGATCGCGAAATGATTCGACGGAAAGCGCAAGCGCTTTACGAGAACAAATATGCAAGTATCTGATGCAATTAACTCACCCTATTACCACAAACTCCTATCGAAACCTTGCGGGAAAAAATTAAATGGGTATAACCGTTAAAGGCGATCTTCTCCTGCTTGCACAGGAAGGACATTTCGATGTTATAGTCCATGGCTGCAATTGCATGTGTGTTATGGGGGCAGGGATTGCAAAGCAAATCCGTGCGCACTTCCCTGAAGCCTATGAAGCAGATCTTCAAACACCAAAAGGTTCAGTTGAAAAGCTGGGCTCAATTAGTTCCGTTTTGGTTCGCAGGGGTGATCATGCCTTTTACGTCGTCAACGCATACACTCAGTTTGATTGGCGAGGTAATCGCAACAAAGCTGATTACGAGGCCATTCGCAGCGCGATGAAATGCATAAAAAACGCGTTCTTCGGCAAACGCATTGCTTATCCGTTAATTGGTGCGGGACTCGCAGGCGGGAATTGGGACGTGATCGCCAAAATCATCGATGAAGAACTAGCCAGTGAGAACCACACACTAGTGATCTATGAACCCTAAAAATACTGCTCACGAACCGACTGAAAAAAAACCGTGACGACTGTGTAAAAAACAAAGGCGAGATGGTAATTAGCCGTCTTTTCGCATGGACTGGAAGCAAATGGCTTACCGCAGCAGTTGATCGGCACTCAATCCATATTTTGCTAAATATTGTCGGAGTCGATGGCTGTCATTGACCGATGACTTTTGCAAGCGACTGCGATCAAACAATTGCCTACCTGCCTCCGACAGTGAAGCGGTGCCTTGGCAAACAGCAATAACCCTGGACAGTTGCCATTGATCAAATTGGTCCATCTCGGCTAGCACGTCCGTGGCAACGTAATTTTCCAAACGTGGCAAAGCTTGCTCTGGTTTTGTATCCGCCCAAAATAATCGCAGGCGCGCTACTTCCGTTGCGACGACTTCTTCGGTGATGCGACCACCATCGGCCAAGGTCACCATACGACGGATCGAACCGTTCAGATCGCGAAAATTACCACTCCAACTCGCTTCAGTGCTCTTCGCAAACGTCAGGTATTGTTGGCGCGCCAGTTTATTGAAACTGATTTTGTGATTTTGCTCGGCTTCTAATTGCTGAAGCTCATAATCGATATTGGGTTCGATGTCTTCGCGTCGATCTTTAAGTCCGGGTAATTCATAACTCCATAAATTGATTCGACTGAGCAAGTCGTCACGGAATTGACCGTTCTTCACTGCAATGCGCAAATCACGGTTGGTGCCGGCGATCAGCTGGAAATCGCTGTTGACGGCGACATCGGCACCGACCGGGTAAAAACATTTTTCTTCGAGTGCGTGCAACAACATGGCCTGTTCATCAAGCCCCAGCTCGCCGATCTCGTCGAGAAACAGCAGACCTTTATGTGCTTTGGCTAAAAGTCCTTTTCGCGCTTGTTGTGCACCAGTGAAAGCACCGCGGGTATGGCCGAACAAAGTTGACATCGCGTTGTCACCACGCAGTGTTGCGCAATTTATCGCGATGAATTCACCCTGCACTTGTGCACGTCGTTGCTTCAGCTCGTAAACACGTTTTGCCAGTTGCGATTTTCCGGCGCCGGTGGGGCCAGTGATCAGTAATGGCGCTTTCGAACGAATCACAACGCGTTCAATTTCGTGAATCATCGCATTAAAGCGCTCATTGCGTGTCGCAATGCCGGATTTGAGAAACGCTTCGCCTTCGAGCTTATGCCGCTTAAACCGCGAACTGATCGCATCGTAGCGTGACAGATCCAGATCAATGATCTGAATGGAACCTTTTCCGTGTTCGGTTGATTTTTGCGGAGAACTTTGCAGCAACTGCGCGGGCACGTAGTTGGCTTCGCAGAGCAAGAACCAGCAAATTTGAGCGACGTGAGTACCGGTTGTGATGTGCAAAAAATACTGTTCGTTTTCATTGTCAAAGCGATAGGCCAAACAGAAATCCAGCAGCTTGCTGTACACCTCTTCGAAATCCCAGGGATCGTTGAACTCGATGGGGTGCAGTCCAACCGTGGTCGCCACTGAAACGCTGGCGATATCCGTCGCGACTTCGTTGGCCAGTTTGAAATCTCGGGGTTGATGAATCAGTTCAAATCGATCGACGTGCAGATCGGGCTGCATACACACACTGACGGAGGGGCGCCAAGCATCCCAACGTTTGTACCCCTTGCCACGGTTATCAAGTGCCTGGCCCACAATACCGAGCACAACATTCTTCTTCATATCATTGTCGATAATTAACTATCTATATAGTTAAGTTTGACGTAATCCATCAAGCACATCAACCAACAGCTTTTTGCCAACCAATAAAAATTAAAACATTAAAAAACAATAAGATAGATGCGTATAGAATCTTCTAGCCCGGACTTGGCACGCAACTTGGAATAGTAATCGTGAGCAAGTGCTCCGGATCAGCGGTTCTGGTTGTTACACCGGACTGGCATCCGCCCATTGGGCAAGGATGTACCGACTGGAGATCACAAACTCAAACGCTTGATAGCTCAGCGGTAGAGCAATCGCAGCAATGCGATGTGTCGTAGGTTCGAATCCTGCACAAGCTCCTTGGAAAAGGGCCTTTCACGCCTTTGGGGTGAAAACCCCACTTAAGTCAATTGGGCGCAAGCCCAACAACGGTGTGAATGCGAAAACTGCTTTTCGGGTTTTCGTCAGTAGCACCAAACCGGCGAGCTGCGTCGACAACGTAGCCACGGCCATCGCAGAAGTCGTGATGGTGAAAAGAAGGAAGCGATCCACAGGACGGATAGCACCATGACCACAACTGAATTGGCCGATGACACGTTGTCGACCCCTCGCCGGCTCTTAAAAAAGGAAAAAATGATGATGCAAATTAAACAGTGGAAAATTGGCGATAACGAACGTGGTTTGTTGTTCCATGATAAACAGTTTCAACACGTGCTGGCGCCAGGTCGGCATCGTAAAATCGATTGGGGCAATCGCTTAAATGCAGATGTCGTCGCGCTGGGCTCAGGTGAAGTGCAGCATGCGCAACTCGACGTTTTATTGAAGCAAGCCGCGTTTGCCGATCACGTGATGGTGAAACAGCTGACAGCAAACGAAGTGGGCGCGCTGTATAGCGACAATCGTTTGATCCGTTTAGTCGAGCCAGGTGAGCGTGTAGTGTGGTGGAAAACACCGTTCACAATTCGAATCGATACGTTCGATGTTAGCGATACGTATCGTGTGCAAGAGCCGTTGTTATCAGAGATCCTGCGCCAAGGTGTAAACCTTAGTAAAAAAGGTGATCGCTTGCTGCAAGCGCTAATACCAGAACAATCGGTGGGTTTGTTGTATGAAAACGGTCGTTTAAAAAGTGCATTGTCGGCCGGTCGGCACGCGTTCTGGCATGTTAATCGTCAATTGACGTTACAGGTCTATGACTTGCGTTTGCAGAACGTGGAAATCAGTGGCCAGGAAATTTTGACCAAAGATCGTGTATCGCTGCGAATCAATTTGAATGCGGCCTTCAGAATTCGTGACCCACAAACGGTCGCGCAAAAACTGAAACAAGTTGATGATCACGTTTATCGCCGTTTGCAATTGGCATTGCGTGAAGCGGTTGGTACGCGCACATTGGACGAGTTGCTGGCGGACAAACATTCGATCAGCCGTGTGATTGCAAAAGAGTGTACTGAATCGCTGGCGCAATACGGTATCGATCTGGATCAGGTGGGTGTGAAGGACATTATTTTGCCCGGTGAAATGAAAGACATTTTGAATCAAGTTGTGCAGGCACAAAAAGCAGCCGAAGCCAACTTGATCAAACGTCGCGAGGAAACGGCTGCAACGCGTTCGTTACACAACACGGCGCGCATGATGGAAGGTAATGCGGTGTTGTTGCGCTTGAAAGAGCTCGAAACGTTGGAAAAGTTATCGGAGCGCATTGGTCATCTGAACGTTTATGGTGGTTTGGATTCGCTGATGAATGGCTTGGTTAAGATTGGTTCATAACAGATAAGTGCAGTAGCAAGCCCATCAACTGCAAAAAACATTGATGGGCAATAAACGACGATAGGATTTACAGCTATGGAATATGAATTGCTGGAAGTAGAAAACGGTAAGCCGATCAAAATGTGGACGCAAGGCGTGCCGGTCGATGACGACGCAAAACGTCAGTTAGGCCACACCGCAACGATGCCTTTTATTTATAAGCATATGGCTGTGATGCCGGACGTGCATGTCGGAAAGGGCTCAACCATTGGAAGTGTAATTCCAACACAAGGAGCGATTATTCCGGCAGCCGTGGGTGTTGATATTGGTTGCGGCATGATGGCGGCGCGCACGACACTGCGCGCTGAAGATCTACCTGACAATTTACGCGAATTGCGAACAGCCATTGAGCAAGCGGTACCGCATGGTCGTTCATCGGGTAGACGTGATCGTGGTGCCTGGGAGAATGCGCCGACGACGGTCGACACCATGTGGGCAGAATTGTTGCCGGGCTTTAATCGCATTACAGAGAAATACCCGCGCCTTAAAAACACCAACAACTATAAACATCTTGGGACATTAGGTACCGGTAACCATTTTATCGAAGTCTGTATTGATGAAGCAGGAGTTGTCTGGTTCATGTTGCATTCCGGTTCACGGGGAGTCGGTAACGCCATTGGCGAATTATTTATTGCGTTGGCACAAGCCGATATGCGGCAACACATTGCTAATTTGCCTCATCGTGATCTCGCGTACTTCGAAGAAGGTAGCCAGCACTTTGACGACTACATTGAAGCCGTTGGTTGGGCACAGGACTATGCACGCCGAAACCGTATGGTGATGATGCAAAATGTGGTGGCGGCGGCGCAGCGCGTTATTCGCAAACCATTCACCGCAGACGTAGCCGCGGTCAATTGTCATCACAACTATGTGCAAAAAGAAACGCACTTCGGCGCAGAGGTTTTGGTAACCCGTAAAGGTGCAGTGTCGGCGAAGAAAGGTGAACTCGGCATCATTCCGGGTTCAATGGGCGCAAAAAGCTATATTGTGCGAGGACTTGGTAACCCTGAATCCTTTCACTCCTGCAGTCACGGTGCTGGTCGTGTAATGAGTCGCACAGCGGCGAAAAACAAATTTACGGTAAGCGATCAAATTGAAGCGACCGCACATGTTGAATGCCGTAAAGACGCCGATGTGATTGACGAGATCCCAATGGCTTATAAAGACATTGATGCTGTAATTATGGCACAACGAGAATTGGTTGAAGTTGTGCATACCTTGCGTCAAGTCGTTTGCGTCAAGGGGTAAAGAGTAAGCGCGCCTTGGGCGCGCTTTACTGCATAGAGCGTTCGCATCAAGCAAGCGTCGCAAAGCTTTAACAAGTTTCACTAACGCTGTTCATGATTGATGAGGCTGAGGCGAAAAAATGATAATTGATTTCATAGAAAAACTTCGTCTGCGAATGGAAGGCAATAAAAGCTATATCGAAGACGAAGGATACATCCATCCAGCTCTGATGGAGAGACTTCAGCAAGCTCGAAGACAAATCCCTGCAAATGCAAACGAAGAAGCCCTAATCGAGTTCTCTCAAAACAACGACGGATTTATCCGTGAAGCGGCACTGGAGCGCCTTAGTTCTATTAGTAATGCAGCCACATTTCAACTGTTGGTTTTGCGACTAAATGACTGGGTCTATGCTGTCCGTATTTCGTCGCGACAACTGGTTCACCAGTTTATTCGGGAAGAAAATGCACAGGTGATAATTGATAGTCTTGATGAACTTTTCAGGCTGTTCGAACAGTCACGAGATAATCATGTTAAAACTCTGCAGATGGTTGAGGCGTTGTTGGCGCTACCCTCGGTGCAGCCACTTTTATTGACGCAATTTGCGTGCTTAAAGGCTTCAACTGCACGTTATGCTTTTTCGTTTATGTTGAAATGGCCGGAAGACGCTTTGGCCTCCGCGTTACCTGTTGTTGTCCAACATTCTGACTGCCGGTTACGCATGATGGTTCTGGACGTCTGTAAAACGGATTTATCCGCGCATATCGGGTTTGTTGAGTTGTTACTTCAAGATCCGCAGCCTTCGGTAAGGCAAAAAGCGTTGCACGTTTTTTTTGCGGGCGACAATTCTGTTTTTGACAGAAATGCGGTTCTCAAAAGCGCGTTATTGGATGATTCCGCAGGAGTGCGGGACGTTGCTCATTGGTATGCAAAAAAGGGCGGTTTTGCGATTTCACAGTTGATTGATGACGAACTGACAAAATGCAACGATGAGCGAATGCCCGCACCCAAGTTGATCGGGTTAATGGGTCTAGAAAAAAACACTATCTATCTAGACAGATTGAAGGCGGCTGCGACTAGCCCGTGTGTCGAAACGCGAACAACGGCCTATTGGGCGCTGAGGCAATTGCCGGATATTGATCACGAAAACCTCGTGCTACTCATGTTGGAAGATCCAAGTCAGCGAATTTTTCGCTATGGCATGAAACACCGCTTAAAAAATCATGTGGCACTATCATTGGAGACAACAAAGCAGCTCATTCAGACGAACATAAATCGTCAACATCATGGCAGGGTTGTTGCGCTATGTGATCTCATTCCGTTGTGGGAACGTTTGGCATTCTTGCTGGAGTTGGTCGTTAACTCGGGCGCCGTACAAGACATCAACTTGCAAAATAATTTGTTAGCACGATGGATTTATGCGAAGCGGAGTTGCTACCTGCCCATTCCGAAAACATTGATTGCTTCAATTGATGAGTCATTGATCGCGGTACAGAACACGTTTCCGAGGATTCAGAAGGAAACGTTGACCGAGATCGTTCGTATTTGTACCGAATGGCGACGCTAAACAACCAGCCGCGCTTGTTGCATGGCAGGTTGAATCGTGGCAGTGAAGCCGGCGCCGAACTGAATTGCATCCATTTCCATTCCATCGGCGAAAATAACACCACCTTCAGGCATTTCCGACGTGATGGTGAGAACGCGATTGTGAGCAATTTCCCCGGCAATTAAATTGACCCCTGTATTGCGCGAAGGAAATGCTTCGCGCACCACAAAGTGCAGACGCTTTTCATCCCAAGCGTGAGGAGAATAGTCAGCATTTTGCTGTGGGGCCGAGATTCTTTGCGCCGTTGTGATCACGCTGCGTAACCAGCCAGTGGAGCCAAGGCCGGTGGCGACGATAACACCACTGGAAGATTGATGTTCACGTTGCTGCGCAAACTCAATGGCGTAGCGTGCCGAGACGTGTGAGCGTTGACCAATAAAAATATCGTTCACACCTTTTAAGCGCTGGCCGTCGTTTAGCGCCACTTCCGCCATCGTGATTCTTTTGCACTGATATTTGTCAGCCAATACGTTGGCAACCGTAAAACCAATTTGATCCACTTGAAATGGCAACAACACGCCATCCCAGCGTTGCGGATCTGGGTTAATCGCGACAACCGATTGTTGATCCACATACTTCAGTGTGTTGGCAACCAAACCATCTTGGCCAAGTGTCATCACAATATCATCGGGGGCAAAAACGAAATTGGGCAAAAAGCTACGGTCCAGCTGTTGATAACGAACGAGAGGGTCAAGCTGCGACAAGCACCGATCGAGAGCACGACGATAATTGTCGTGCTCGATGACATAGTCGCCAAAATCGGCACCCAAATGCTCAAGATAAAATTTGGCTTGTCCGACAGAGTTATGGCGCACAACCAACTCTTCGAGACGTGTGCGCCGAGTGACTAAAACGACTTTACGTTCACCACTCATGCGCGTTTCTCGCTGGCAATCAACTCACGTAATAAATCCGGGCTGACATTGAGCTGACCAATCTTGCCGGCGCCTTCAGCCAACTCACGAAAACCGAGTGCAACCAATCGTGATGCGTCCATACCGTTTAGTGCTAAGGCTTCCAATGTTTTAACGTCAACAGACTTCACGGTGTTGAGCATGGCGGCGAGTTGATACGCTTTTGCATCGGCTTCAGCACGAGCGTTTTCGGCAGCTTTTTCTACCAACGCTTTACGTTTTTCTTCGCGATCAACTTGTGCGGCAAGATCCTCTTCGGCAATGGCATTTTTCTTCTGTTTCAGAACACGCTCGGCTTCGACTTTCTCCTCCTGCACTTGGCGCTTCTTCTTTTCGATCGCGACTTCGGTATTCAGTTCGTTTTCTTTGATGGTGCGTTCTTGTTCTACGGCGGCATTACGGCGCGCATACGCGGCTTCGTCCGCCTCACGCAAAATTTGTTCACGCACGCGCGCTTCAAGTGCTTTACCTGTCTCAGGTTTCGGTTTGATCGCGAGCACCGACAGACCCAAGATCTCCAAGCCCAGCGCTTCAAGTTCGCGGTTGCTCGAAAGGCCGTTTTGAACCGTCGTGACCAAGGTTTGCGAAGAACTTAAAGCTGATTGCAACTCAAGTGAGCTTAAAACAGCCCGCATGGCGACCTGAACTTGATGAAGAACGCGAGTGGGCAATTTTTCTGGATCGTCCGATACATACTTGTTGCCACTGGTATCCAAGGTAAAGTTCAACATGCTTGCCAAGCGAGGCGCGTCTTTGACGCGCCAGGTAACGCGACCCTGAACAGTGATTTCTTGGAAGTCTCGTGTTGTTTCCTGAAAGATAAAAGGCTCATCTCGGCTTGCCGCAGGAACTGAAACCAAAGAACTGGTTGGGGCAAAATATATAAAGGAGAGGCCTTGGCCCTCTCGCTCGATTTTGCCGTTGCGATACTGAATGACGTAGCTGGTGGGTAAGGTTTTGATATAGCGAAAGCCGAACATGGGGTCCTCCTGGACTATATATGTGCTTTATACAACTAACGACAACAGACTAGCTTAGATAGTGGCTTAATACAACTATGCTGCGGCGTGCCAACAAGACCAGCTTTCGTAAGCAGCAAATTCCTATGAACAACCCAAGAAAGTCAGTTTCCTCTGACAAAGGCTATCGCTATAGTCTGGCCGCGAGTTTGACTTACTGAATTTTTAGGGGAACTTTGTGTTCAAGTGGATCGAAGGTTTGGTTATCGGGGCGGGCTCAAAGGTTTCTTCCGATGTGCCGCAAGAAGGCGCTAACTTACTAGTGGAGCGATTGGCTGGGCTTAACAAGCTGGCGAATGTCAGCGCAGGGTTGTCAGGTCGAATGCTCGCCTACGTCTTCGAGGGTGAGCCGACGTCGGTACTAAATGAGGTCAGCGGTAATCCCGGCGTATCGAACTATTTACGCCTAACTGGCTATCACTACAGTCGTGGTAACTCAGAATGGGCCGAGTTTTATCGTTATTTCGACCTCATGCCAGCTGCCGTTATGTTGCGATGGGCAAAGTTACTAGACGCATCAGTGCGGCATTCTACGCAACAATTGTATGTTCTCTCTTTACCTAACGGCGTGCACTGGCCTGAGGCACTACTTTGGCATGCAGGGGGTGACAGTTTGGACGGGGGTTCAAGTCAGCGGCCCTTTGTAAAACATCTGAGTGCTGCAGGGATTGAGCGCCTGCTGATTGCTGATGGTTTACCTGAGGCTGCGCTCTTGTTGGCGGCGTTTAATGGTCCAATGTTCACACGTTATGGCGCTGAACAGCGCGCTCAAGCAGTCGCCGATCTAAATGGCTTCGGAGAAGCAGCAGTACGTCATCGCGAACAGATCAAGCCGTTGTTACTGCAGCCTGCCGTTACGCAGCGCATGCACGTTCTCTACTTGCTGGAAAAACTCAGCGCCGTTGAGCTTAGCCATTTTGCCGTTGAACTAGCAGAGCTATCGGTGTCGTCGAGCAAACAGGTGCGTGCTGCTGCTGAGCCGCTTGTTATGCAATGTGGTGCGTCTATTCAAGCGGAACTCATTCGGTTGGCTAAAGAAGCAAAACCAGAGCAGCGATTAAACGCGTTACGCTTGCTGTGGCGCCTTGCTCAAAGCACGAATGATGAATTGTTAAGTGTACAAATTCGTGATTTGGCGGCAGCGGATAAGGCACCATCTGTGCAAGCGCTGGTTAGTGAATGGCATGAAAATTCGCAAAACCGCGTCGCCGATTCTGTACGCTATGAATATACGGATCCGGTTATCAACTGGAACGATGCACTGACGCCAGCGGTAAAGGATTTGCTGACTGAGCTATGGAGCACGATTAATCACTCAATCGAGAAATCAAACAAACAAGCATTGAGTTATTACGAAGAGCAAAAGAAGCAAGGCAATAAAAATATTCAACTTCGGCAACTACCGATCATCGAATCAAGTGAATTACGCAGTCTTTGTGATTATATTGCGTCGGAAAATCCGCAAAGCGAATCACCGTGTAGCCGACCGCGCGATTTCAATTGGTCACACGTGCAACCTGCTTTATTTTTGCTGGCCAAAAGCAGTGAAATCACGCCCGTTGTCTTAGTCAAAACGATGGCGTTCTTTGATCTGTTGATACAAAGTGACAGCACACTCTCACGCGCTGCCTCCAACATTATCAATGCGCAACAAGAAGCAACCGGCCGCCCGAGCTTGCTCGAGCTTGCACACATGTTGGAGAGCATGGGTTATGGCCATCAAACCGTGTTCAACGCGTATTGCCAAAATTGGAGTCCCTTAGCCGATCGATGGCCGGCTGAAAACGTCTGGCCTTTTTTTGCGCACTATCTTGATACATTAATCCAAGCATTTAACCCGAGCAAAACCAAGGACTACTACTTTGACCGCTCGGCGTTATATCGCGCCGTAGCAAGTCTGCCGATACCGCCGGACGCCGCTGTAAACGCCATGTTTGATTTGGCGCTGGGAACTGGCAAAAGTGATCGCCCATTGGCGCAGGAAGCACTCAATAAATTACCTGGTAAAGAGGCGCGAATCATAAATGCATTAACTGACGGCAAAGCCGAAGTGCGGGCCGTTTCGGCGCAGTGGCTTGGTCGACTGCGTTATGCGCCAGCGATCACGATGCTTGAAGAGGCAGTACGCAAAGAAAAAAATGATGTGGCTAAAGGTGCAATGTTGGACACCTTGCAACTGCTCGGTCAACCTGTTGAAAGATACCTCGACCGCGATGCGTTAGCAAAAGAAGCAAAAAAATCTTTAGCTAAAGGATTACCCAAAGATCTGGAATGGTTTTCTTTGCAGGCGCTACCAACGGTACGTTGGCAAGACAATAACTCCTTGGTTGAACATGATGTTTTGATTTGGCTTTTGGCTCAAGCCGTCAAACAAAAATCGCCAGAACCAAACGCGATTGTGCGCAAATATTGTGCGATGTTTGTGCCTCGTGATCGAGAGGCTTTTGGGCAATTTGTGCTTGAATCATGGCTTGCCGAAGACATCAAACCGATTAGTGCCGAAGAAGCGATGAAACGCGCTAGCAGTCAAGCGCAAACGGTACATGGTTATATGTCACGCTCGCCGCAATATTATCAGGACGATCCGAATCTTGGCCGCTCGGTTGAGGAGTTGACCGCGATTTATTTGCCAGGGTATTTGCGTCAACCGGCGGGTTCTGCAATCGCAAGCAAAGGCTTGCTCGCAGTCGCCGCTGCGTGCGCAGCGGAACGAGCAGCAGCGCCGGTAGCGCGTTTTCTGAAAGAGTATTACGGAACGCGTGCCGCGCAAGGCAAAGCATTGATTGCGATGTTGGCGTGGATTGAACACTCGTCAGCAACACAGCTTATGCTGTCAGTCGGTAATCGTTTTCGTACGAAGAGTTTTCAAGAAGAAGCAACTCGTCAAGCCGAAGCGTTGGCTGAACGCAAAGGCTGGACCTTGGCAGAATTGTCTGACCGAACAATTCCATCAGCCGGATTTGATGAAACTGGTGTACAGGACCTCAGTTACGGGCAACGAATCTTCCGTGCCAAATTGATGCCTGATTTTAAGATCGAAATATTTAACCCGGACGGGAAAAAAATTAGTGCGTTGCCTGAGCCTCGACAAGATGATGATGCCGAGCTTGCACGTGATGCCAAGAAGGCATTTTCGGCCGCCAAGAAGGAAATTAAGACCATTGTTGATTTGCAATCCGAGCGCCTTTACGAAGCGCTCTGCACCGAGCGGAACTGGTCATTTGAGGACTGGAGTCGCTACCTCAATCAACATCCTGTTATGCGACGTTTACTGCAGCGATTGGTGTGGACCGCGCGCGACGACGATGTTGTTGTCGCGACGTTCCGGCCCCTGGACGACGGCACACTGACGGACTGCGACGACAATGAAATTCATCTACCTGATACTGCGCAAATACGCATAAGTCATGACAGCAATCTTCCGCACGAGTTGGTTGAAAAATGGCAGCAGCATCTTGTCGATTACGAAATATCGTCGTTGTTTCAGCAATTTGGAAAAGGTATTTATACTTTACCAGCGACCAAACAAAACGAACAATTAATCACCGACTTTGAAGGTCATATGATCGAGGCGTTCACGCTACGCGGTCGTGCATTAAAACTGGGTTATACGCGAGGCGCGGCTGAAGACGGTGGCTGGTTTCATGTTTATGAGAAACGTTTTCCAACGCTGGGTTTAATTGCTGTGCTTGAATTTACCGGCAACCCCTTACCGGAAGAAAATCGTTTGGTTGCTTTGCTCAATATGTCGTTTGTCTCAGCACAAAATGATTCCTGGCAGAGAAATGCTCATCGTCTTGCCAGCGTGCCAAAAGTATTGCTGTCAGAGTGCTACAACGATCTGCGTCTTATTGCGGCCGACGGTGCTGGATTTGATCCGGATTGGCGAAAAAAATCGGAGTACTGATTCATCATGAAAGCCGTTGGTGAAATGTTACGGGCGCCTGTCGAAACCATTTATGCCGAAGAGTTGGCGCGCTTACTGGCTGAAGACCGATCGCAACGCCCGTTAGGATGGCGCTTGTCTCCTCGTGCTGTACGCACGTTTATTCTGGGTGATGACAAACTCGCGATTCGCCGCAAATTTTTTGGTGATGATGCGCTGATAGATCGCTGTATCGTGACACTGATGAGCAATCGCGGTTTATTGCTGGTCGGCGAGCCGGGCACTGCCAAGTCCATGTTGTCAGAGCTGCTAACGGCGGCGATTTCCGGTCATTCTGATTGCACGATACAAGGCACCGCTGGTACCACGGAAGACCAAATAAAATACTCTTGGAACTATGCCTTGTTGATTGCGGAAGGGCCGTCGCCAAAAGCTTTGGTGCGTGGTCCTTTGTATGAGGCGATGCAACAAGGGCGAATTTGTCGCTTCGAAGAGATAACGCGCGTACAACCGGAAATTCAAGATTGTTTGATCGGCTTGTTGTCCGACAAAGTGCTGCATGTGCCAGAGCTGAACGATGACGGCGCCAGTGTATTTGCCGCACGTGGTTTTAATGTGCTTGCGACCGCTAATATTCGCGATCGTGGCGTGCATGAGATGTCGAGCGCGCTAAAGCGTCGCTTCAATTTTGAAACGGTACGACCAATCAATGATCGCAAACTGGAGATGCAACTGGTTCGCGATCAGACAACGGTGCTGCTGCAACAGGCGCAAATCGATGTCAATTTCAGCGTCGATGCCGTCGAGTTATTGGTAACGACATTCAATGATTTGCGAAATGGCGTAACCGCTGAAGGCATAGTGGTGGAAAAACCAACGGCCATCATGTCTTCTGCCGAAGCGGTAGCGGTGGGTTATGCCGCCGCTTTGGATGCACACTATTTTGGTAACGGTGAAGTGGCGGGCGATCATATTGCGCGTCAGTTGATTGGTACCGTGCTCAAAGATAATCCGGATGACGGAAAAAAATTGCGTCACTACTTTGATGTTGTGATCAAGCAACGTGCGCAGCGCTTAAAACAATGGCAGCGGGTGCTTGATGCCCGTCGCGAACTCGACCGCTGATTTATTTGAGTTAGCCGATGTTACCGACGTCAGCCGAGTTACGTGCGCTTGCGGCGAAATTGATTCGACCGGACCTGATTATTTTTCCCGTTCGTCATCACAGCCCCGCTTGCGCATGGCAGCTGCGTCGTTTGTTAGCGAGTTGTACACCGTCGGCGGTGTTGGTTGAAGGTCCACGATCTTTCAACAGCTTGATTCCGCAACTCACCGATGCCGCAGCACGAATGCCGTTGGCGATTTATACGTACGCGGTGACCAAAACCGAACAACGCAGCAATGAACAGCGTCGCGCTGCATACTATCCCTTCTGTGATTACTCGCCAGAACTGATTGCGCTGCGCTATGCCCAAGAACGCGGAATTGCGGCTCGATTTATCGACCTCGAATTTGCCGAGCAATGTCAATTTGAAAACGAAGAAAATGCTGAAGAAAATGCGTCTTTGCTTGATGAACAACATTATCGCCGCAGCCAGTATTTGCAAGCGCTGGCCGTTCGCATTGGTTGCCGCGATCACGAAGAACTGTGGGAGCATTTATTTGAGGTGCCAGCCGCGAATCTAACTTTGGCGGAACATGTTGAACATATGGTCGCCTATTGTGAGTTGGCACGATTTGACAGCCGTGAAGAAGAATTAATTGCCGACGGAACATTGACACGCGAAGCAGAAATGGCCTGGCATATTCAACAAGCTCTGTTAGAACGCCAGGCGGATGAAGGGCCGGTGATCGCCGTCGTAGGTGGTTTTCATGCAGCGGCAATTAAGACTTGCATTGACGCCGGAGCAAAACGTCCTTCGATACAACGCAGTGAGGTAACGGATACAGCGTCCGCGTTAATTCGTTATAGCTTTGAAAGGCTCGACCGTTTAAACGGTTACGCAGCCGGCATGACATCACCGGCCTGGCATCAAACGCTTTGGCAACAAATGCAAAAAAACGAGAAGCGTGTGTCACTAGATCTTGTTGATACTCGCCGCACGGTTGCTTTGCAAGTGCTCATGGATCTGGCAGAAGAGCTGCGAACAAAATACAAATTAGCACTACCTATGCCTGCGTTGACCGCAGCTTATGAGCAATGCCTGCGTCTAGCGCAACTGCGTCAGCGCGTGGCACCGGTGCGTGATGATGTGCTGGATGCCATAACCAGTTGTTTTGTCAAAGGTGATGCAGACGGCGATGGTGTTTTTGTACGCGCAGCTGCGCAACAAATCCTCACCGGCGTAGCGATGGGAAAGGTGCCGCCATCGGCGAATCTTCCTCCCTTAGTCAAAGACTTTAATTATCGCGCACGGCGGCAGCGATTAAAGATCGATGATGCGGCATCGCACCGAACCGTTCTTGACATTTACCGAAATGCAACGCATCGACAAACAAGTCGTCTTTTTCACGGTTTGCTCTTACTCGGAGTGCCGTTAGGCGTCCGCATTGCCGGGCCGGATTTTGTCACCGGCCTTGCTCTAGATCGATTACAGGAACAATGGGAATACCATCATTCAGCCGCGACTGAAGCCGCATTGGTTGAAGCGTCGTTGTATGGAGTTACGGTGCCGCTCGCCGTCGCCAATCGATTTGTTGCGCGCTTAGATCAGCTTCAAGCTGAAGATAATTTGGCTAATGCTCGTCGCGCGGCGGCACTGATGAATCACGCCTGCGTATTGGGCCTGCATGATCATTTGCCGCGTGTGGTGGCTTTATTGCGCCAAGTGATCGGATCCGATGCAGCGTTTGAATCCGTTACCGCCGCTGTGGCCAGTCTCGGAGTGTTGTGGGAATCTCGTGAACCGCTCGAAGCGCGTGACGTGCCGGAGCTACCGACTCTGCTACAGGCGGCATATGAGCGTGCTATCTACCTCGGGCGAGAAATGCGCGGTCAACAATGCGAACCGAATAACGCCATCCAGGCGCTTATGCAGTTGCGTGAGTTGTTGATGAGCACAGCAGGATCAAATTTAGACAGTTCGCTTTACTGGGGCATGATCGAGAGTCTGCAAACTGCACACGATGTCGCGTTGATACGTGGTGCCGCTACCGGTCTTCTCTACAGTGCTGGTCGCCTTGGTGAATCCACGCTTGCTGCGACATTGAGTGGGCATTTACGAGGCCTCAGTCAGCCAAGCGAAGCCGTTGCCTTTCTGCGTGGTCTTTTGCACACCGCTCGTGAAGCGGCTTGGCAGCAACCAATTCTGCTTAGCGTATTGGACGACTTGTTGGCGCAATGGTCGGACGCGGATTTTGTCGCTAACTTGCCTGAATTGCGTCTCGCGTTTGCCGAATTGACACCCAAAGAAACTGATCGAATCGCAGCAGCGGTTGCTGCTTTGCATAAGCAAAGCCACTTAGGACCGTTAATTAATTATCAAATTGACGAACATGAGCTGCAACAAAACCTGGAATGGTCGCGCCAAGTGCGTGAACTTTTGAGTGCAGACGGTTTAGCAAGTTGGAGAGAGTCATGAGCCAGCTTGAAAGATGGCGACTTATTCTTGGCAAATATGCCAATCAGAAACTGCTCAATCAAAACACTTTAGCCGGTGCACATGGGCGAATGGACTCGGCACTAGAATACCTTTACGGGCGTGAATACAGCGCACGCGGATTACGCAAAGAACTGGGTCCTGGTTCGCTTGATGCAACGCAGCTGACATTGGTGACTTGGCTAGCCGAAGTGCGCGAGTTGTTTCCGCAAGAAACGATTGAAGTCATCGAAAAACATGCACTCGATCGTTATGGTTTGACCGAGCTGCTAACCGATCCCCAAACGCTGGAAAAACTGGAACCGAATCAACAATTGTTGCGCTCATTGCTGACTTTGCGTGGTCACTTGAATGACAATGTTTTGCCAACCATACGACGTATCATTCGGCAAGTTGTTGCAGAAATCCGGCGTCAGCTCGAAGCCGAAATACGGCAAACACTGTCGGGGCGTTTGAATCGGTTTCGCCATTCGCCGATGGCGGTGCTTCAGAACTTCGATGCAAGCGGTACGGTGCGTCGTAACTTGAAAAATTATGATCGTGAACGCCAACAACTGGTGATCGAACAGTTGCGCTTTTTTGAACGCAATAGTCGGCGACTACCCTGGGACATTATTTTATGTGTCGATCAGAGTGGCAGCATGGCGGACTCCGTCATACACAGCGCGATCATGGCAGGAATTCTTGCGGCTTTGCCGGCTTTCCGCGTCAAGATCGTAGTGTTCGATACCAATATTGTTGATCTATCTGGTTATGCCGACGATCCGGTTGAGATTTTAATGCAAGTGCAATTGGGTGGCGGAACCGATATTGCACAAGCCATGCGCTATTGCAGCCAGCTGGTGGAAAATCCGCATCGAACTGTTTTGGTTTTAGTCAGTGACTTCTGTGAAGGTGGATCGCCCGCCGAATTACTGCGAGCAACCAAAGCGTTAGCCGAAGCGCGCGTCAAACTGCTTGGTCTGGCATCGCTCGATGCGCAATCACAACCATTTTATGATCGTGAAATGGCCGAACGGCTAGCCGCTAGCGGTATGGAAATCGCGGCGTTAACACCGCAGCGTTTGGCACAGTGGTTGGTGAGGGTTGTGTCATGAGTTTGCGTGCACAATTGTTGGCCCAATTGAGCCGCTATGATGATGAAGCTTTTGTCGCACTGGCGAATCGAGGTTTATTACGCCGAGCCCATAAAGATCTTGAAACAGTTGTCGCCGAAATTCGTCAAGAATCCGATGAGGCGCTGATCGTTTCTTTCGGATCCTTCGACATTCAATTTGATAAACGAGGACCAGCGCAGGCCGTATGTAGCTGCCCGTCGTCATCAATTTGTCAGCACATTCTTGCAGCCGCGATCTGGTTACAGCGTGAAAACAACCAAGAAAATGAATCCTCGATCGCTCAAAACGATCGCGCAGCAATTGATGATAAACGAGCTACTAGCGAAACAGCGGACACCACCGATCACTCGGCTTATAACAATCAAGAAACGGGTGAGTTGCACGCCAAATTGATGCAAACGAGCAGTGCTGAACTGACTAAATATGCTGGTACCGCTGCGTATCGATGGGCTTGGCAGTTTGTGCATGATTTGGTGCTGGAAAACGACTTGCAATTGCTAGTTGATCGCTACATTGTGATCCGATTTCCACGACGTCGGATCGGATTTCGTTATTTGGGTGGTGGCCCCGAAGCGTTGATAACGGAAACAGATTTAGCGAGCGTAGAAAAGTATCAAGTCGCCGCCATTCTCGCTTATCAATCTGCACACGGTGTTGTTCATGCCGTACCTGAACCCACTCGTAAGAAACACAACGAAAGCCTGAACTTCGGCAAAGATCATGAGCTCGCCGATAACAATGTTTCGCAAACCCAGTCACGACAACGATTATGTGAGTCTGTGCGTCAGCTTATGTTTGATTGTCTTCGATTGGGTTTATCGCATTTATCGTCAGCGGTTTGGGAGCGCTTTTCAACACTCGCTGTATGGGCGCAGGCCGCTGACTACTACCGCTTAGCACGATTGTTGCGTCATCTGGCTGACCATGTAGAGCAACTGCTTGCGCGCTCACGTGACGCCGATGAGTCTCGCCTATTTGACGATATGACTCGTGCGTATGCTCTGGTCGAAGCGCTGATGGCGGCTGAGCGAAAGGGTATGGTATCAACGTCACTAACGGGGCAGGCGCGCAATCAATATGATGTTGTTGATTCTTTGCAATTGCTTGGTTTGGGGGCGATGCCTTGGCGTTCGGCAGCGGGCTATGTTGGTTTAACAATGATATTCTGGTCTCCAAAGGAAAAAGCCTTTTTTGCCTGTACAGACGCCCGCCCCGAAAGTCAGCGTAACTTTAATCCGCGCGCACGTTTTGCTGCACCAGGACCATGGCGTGGTGCGTCATCTCCAGCAGCAATGTGTGGTAAACAAATTCAGCTGATGGCGGCACAACTCAGCGCCAATGGCCGTCTTTCTACCAGTGAGAACACCACGGCGATAACAAGCGATGTGGTGAGTGCGCAAGCGTTTATCGACAAATTAGATCTCTGCAATTCTTGGCGTGAATTGAAAGGCCGATATGCATTGTCGCGTCAGAGTGTGTTAGCAGAGCCGCAGCCAATGCAAGATTGGGTCTCGCTGCGTCCAGCACGATTTGGTGATGCGCAATTTGATTCGATTCGGCAAAAACTGATTTGGCCTTTGTATGACGAACAGGGCGAGCAATTAAACGTCGACATTCCTTACTCCGAAGATAACGAACACGCGATTGAACGCATCGAAAACTTGTCCGCGGGGGACTTGGTAAATGGCACGGTTTTGATTGCGAAAATTCGTCGGTACGGTGCCGAGTTTAGTGCTGAGCCGCTGAGTTTGATCTATCCCGATCGCGCCAATGCAGTGGACGTTTTGCATTTTGATTCGACACCCGCTATCGGGCTTGTTGCGCAGTCGCTGCAGAAGCTGAAGCGTTTAAAGCCGAAATCTAATCAAAACGGATCATCGTCTCAATCAACGACTCTTCTTCTGCCATTTGAAGCCTTGCGATCGGTGCTTCTAAAGACGGCTGAACGCGGTTTGTCTGTGGAACTATCACACCAACCGCTTGCGCAGCTGGATGCTCATATTGAAAAAATAGCTCAAATGGGTTTCGTCGAATTTCGCAAGCTGAAACGCGATTTGCCACAATCTGTCGAGAGAATTATTCGCGTGAATTATATGCAACTGCAGTATCGAAACCTACTCGGCGATACGAATACAGAAGCACAAATTGTTTGATACTAGCGGTCGGTGGTTGTGTGAATATGAAAACGAAAGCTGCTTTTTCACTAATTGTGAGATTTAGGGAGAAATTTCCATGTACTGTGAGAAAAACAAACACCTGAAAATCTCACATTAAATGAAAATCCCCTTTAAAATCAACGATGCAGAGTTTTCATGTTTAATGAGATCCCACAAGTGTTGTGGGATCTCACAGAAAGTGGAAATAAATCTCACAATTAATGGAAATAGACGTCTAAATGAAAAGGCCCGAAAGGGCCTTTCTCTTATTTATCAACCACATAGTTGCAGATATCTTATCCACACCCCATCAGTGAGTGAGCCCCCTCACATCTAAAACAGCAACTAAAATGACATCTCCATTACCGCAACGGAGAATGCCAATATGCTTATCGAAGTTATACTTTTAGGTGCGCTTATTTGTATCGCAGCCATGGTGCTTGCCGCCAAAATCAACGCCATTGCACGTGACAACGAACGTGCGCGAGCCATTCAGGAATGTATTGGTAGCTTGAATTTGATCACGGCACATTTGGTGCACTATCAAGCCTCGCCAAATCCGCAACAATGCCAGGCCATCAATATCATGATCGAGGCGTGGAACGGGCGTTGTAATGAGCATCCAGGTTTTCGCGAACTGCCCAAACTGAAATGCCCGTGATCAGCCGTTAACGATGGCCAAAATCGTGCTTGTTTCCATGTCGATTGCGTTGCTCTGGCGCTCGTGTCACGAGCGCCTTCCAGACAGACTTACCCCGCCGCATAGCGCCATTTAATGTTGAAAGAGTCTCTGCAAAAAAGTGAGCACATTCGATTTGACATCGGTGCATTTTCGGCCTAATTAGTACGCCTGTACCGTTGTGCGCCGCCGTTGTCGGAAGTGAATATTGCTTTGACGGCGCGAAGACACTTCCGAATTTGAGCTGACGGCAAAAAAGCGGCGAGCAATGGTTTGTTTCGTTTTGGTGTGGCGCTTTTGTGTCGTTAGTACCTACTCACTTACGGAGACGACACAATGAAAAAGCGCACATTAATTGGTGCGGCGGTGATGGCCGGGTTTAACGGTACGGCCAGCGCAAACCTGCTTGACGACATCACCGGCGCGATTTGGGGCGAATACGATGTCGTGCCCATTCCGGGCGCCTATTGCAGCGACGGTTCGCAATACAAGATCTTCGTCGATCGCGCGAACACGTTTATCGACTACTTGCTTGGCAACAATCGCCGTTTAACGGTTTATATGGAACCGGGTGGCGCCTGTTGGGATTACGCGTCCTGCACCGGCCAAACCGGTATACGCGGGGCGGCCAATCCGAACGGTATTCCGGACAATCATATGAATGTGGCGGCAGCGCTTGACCCGAATATTCCGGGTGGCAGTGTTAATGCGATCATTTCGCCGATCATCCTTAAAAATCACCCATCAGGTAAGAACGTGGTGACATCGTCGTGGAACAAGGTGTTTTTACCGTATTGCACCGGCGATGTGTATGCCGGTAACACAGTGGCGACCTATACCGATCCGAATGATGCGACAAAATCGATCACTTACCGCCATGTTGGTGCCAAAAACATGGAATTGGTCGTGAACTGGCTGAAAAACAACTTCAACACGCCGAAAGAGATGATGGTCAGTGGCTGCAGCGCCGGTGGCACCGGATCTTTGATCAACTATCACTTTATTCGTAAAGCCCTGAACCCGGCCAAGAGCTATTTATTGAACGATTCCGGCCCGATCTTCCCGTCTGATAGCAATCAGAAACCACTGCATGACAAGATCCGCTCGGCTTGGAACTTGGATTATGTGCTGGCCAAATACCAGGTCGAATTTCCGAACGAGTTTCCGGATATGCAGCACATCGATTTTGGTCGCCTTAACACGGCACTGGCCGATCGTTGGCCCAATGACAAGCTGGCATTGGCGCTGTTCAAGCGTGATGGCAATTATTCGGCGTACAGTTATGCGCGCTTTTTTAATCTCGACGAAAACGATCCGGCGCAAAAAGAGCAGATCAGCGTGCTGTGGAATCAAGACATCCAGAAAATGATCGCGCAATACAACACGCGCGCCAATCTGGCGTATTACGTGCCTTACTTGCGCAACGTCAATGAATCGCATTGCACGACCATCGTTGAATGGACCGGCACCGAGATCCAGACCGACGCCGTGAATGTCGGCCATTTCATCAACGACATGCTTGATGGTGGCAGTGTGACACGCCGTGAAGAGGCGCCGAACAGCTACGACAAAGACGTTAGCAGCGTCTGGCTCGATCTGGTGAACGCGTTGCCTCGCTAAAACTTGATTGTTGAAAGCCCCGATCGGCGGCAGGGCGATTGGGGCTTTTGTTTGCCGGTGAATTTGTTGTCCTGTTCAAACTTGTGCCAATTCTTGATTACACTTCATCGTGTCGACGATGGCATTGTCTCTTCGGAGAAGATCATGATTCGCTGGTTGTGCCTGCTTTGGCCAATGGGCTGCTGCGTTTGGGCAGCGGCAGAACCGATCACGATCTGCAGCGAGAACAAAGAATTTCGACCACTGACCCATCCGGATAAATCGCGGCCAGCACCGGGACAACAGCTGATGTACGCGGTGGCAGCGAAAATGAACCTGTCAGTGACCGAAGTGTTTGCCTCATGGCGTGAATGTCAAAAATGGGTTGATCAAAATAAGGTGCAAGCGATCGCTGGCGCTGGCTTTGCGGCAATCAATATCAGTGTCGCCGTGTTTCCGATGCGGGGTCACTTTCCCGATACCGATAAAGCGCTGGGCCGTGTGCGCACGACGCTGTTTCGGCGCAGAGGCAGTGCCGTCGATTTACGCGACGGACGTTTTATTGAATTGAAAACGCCGGTCGGCATCCTCTACGCCTATCAAGTCAACAGCCTGTCCGTTGCCAAGTTTGGTGGTACACCGGATGACAATTCGCGTGATATCCGTTCCTTGGCGCAGCGACTGATCGCAAAGCGTCTTGATCTCATCGCCGGCGGAGATGATTTACTCGAATTGGTACAGCGTGAATATTCCGACAAAATTGAAGCATTGGCCGAACCGCTCGATCACGAACATTACTATTTGGCGTTTTCCAAGTCCTTTTATCAGCAGCAGCAAAGTGTCGCTGAAGCCATTTGGCAGCAGATCGCCGACATTCGGCAACAATCAAAACAAAAATAAGCGTTTTTCCTTTCTTCCGTTGTGGATAAAGCGACATCGTCACAGGCCGTGTTGACGTCCTATTGGCCCGGCGGCCGATGTTCTCGGACACCCTAAACGTGCTGACCCATCAACGCGGACGCATCGCACCCAACCATCACGCAAGCTCTCCCCTTAAGACCAATCTGAGCAAGGGGGAATACAGCGATGAAGAAATGGGTTTTCAAAGAGAAAACGGTACAACAGTTATCGTGTGTGCTCGCCGTCATCACTGGCTTGAGCGCTTGTCATGTCGACGACAGCAAGCACGAGTCACGTGACGGCGTGTGGGAACAAAAAGGCTACGGACGCATCTGGCAGTTCGACAACAAACAGCTGACGGTTTTTAGCCGCAACGCGGTCGGTTGTGTGCAGGAAACTACCGAACCATTGGCTGAGCTGTATCGCAGCAAACAGTTTATGACGACCGTCAGCAAGGATGAGATGACGGTGACGGGATTGGCCGCCAAACCCTATCGGCTGACACGCTTGTACCAGCTGCCCGCCAGTTGTGTGCAGCCCTTGAATGGTAACCGCGACAACGCCGTCAATTTTGATTTTTTCTGGCAAACCATGAATGACCATTACGCTTTTTTTTCGCGTCACGGCATCGACTGGGCGTCGATCTTTGAAACGCAGCGGCCACGCATTGTTGCCGCCAAAACACCGGACGAGGTTGCTGCCATTTATGACGACATCATCAGCGCGTTTCCGGATGCGCATGTCGCTTTTAGTCTTGACCGTGCCAGTGTGTCTTTTGGTTCAGCCCAGATCAAAGGGTTGCAAAAAGAGTGGCCAAAAAATCCCTATTTTTTACCCGATTCCCTGAGCAGCTTTGAGCAATTCACCCAATTGCACAAAGACAGCGCCGATCGTTTTCTGTTGCCAGAGAGTCGACAAACCAGTGTCGCCACGGCGACGGCGGAACCGGCACTGGTGTGGGGAAAAATAAATCAGGACATCGGCTATTTGCGCATTCACCGTTTATCGTCGTTGCGCGCAGAAATTAACGAGTTCAATTGGCTGCAAAGTTTGAGGGGGCTAAACGATGATTTGAATTACGTTGATGAAGTGATGCCGCAGATCCAACGCTCGTTGGCGTCAACAAAAGCGCTCATCATTGATCTGCGATTTAACTTTGGTGGTGCCGATCAAGTCGGTTTGCGTATCGCGAGTTATTTTAATGCGCAGCAAAAAATTATTGCACGCAGTCACACGCGCGAAAATCCCGTTACCGAAAACATTGTGCTGGCGGCGAGTTCGTCGCCGTACATAAAACCGGTGTATGTGTTGATCGGTGGCAGCACTGCTTCAGCCGCCGAAGTAATGACGCTGGCCTTGCAAGCATTGCCGCAAACAACGGTGATTGGCGAGGCCACACAGGGCATTTTTTCCGATGTGTTGACGGTCAGTTTACCCAATGGCGGTATCTTCGCTTTGTCGAATGAAATCTACACCGACAGCCACGATCAAATGCCGGAAGGTGATGGCGTACAGCCGCAACGCATCATGCCCGCGTATGCCAGTTTTGATCTGCAAACCGGTGTATCAACACCACTGGCGTCAGCGGCGCAACAGCTGAACACAACACCAACGAAGGCTGACGCTGAGGTGTTGCGAGACACATTGGAACAGCTGCGTCGTTCGGCAAATATCAGCGGGTTTTCAGTCGCGGTGATTCGCGACAATGCCACGGTATTTGAAGACGGTTTTGGTTTGGCCGATGTTGAAAATCAGATCGCAATGACAGCGAATACACCGATGAGTTTGGCGTCGATCAGCAAAACATTTATTGGCACACACATGATGCAATGGGTTGAATCGGCGGCACTTGATTTGGATGCGCCGTTGTCGAGTGCGCGGATGGATCTGTTCATCGACAATCCGTTTGCCAGTCACCGCCAACCGAGCCTGCGTGATTTAGCCACGCACACTTCCGGCATTGTTGATGATCCGACTCTTTATGCTTGCCAATACTTTCTCGAAGCCGATGGTTCATCACTGTATGCCGCCTTAATGCCTGACAACAATCCGTGCACACAAGCCCCCATCACCACACTGCCAGTTTTCTTAAATGCGTATCTATCGCAAGCCGGTCAGATCTATAACAGCAATCACTTTATCGCAGCACCCGGTCAACAATGGGCGTACAGCAATACCGCCAGTGCGTTGGCGGGTTACGCGATTGAAACGCAAACCGGCGTGCCATTGGCCAGCAGCATGACGCAGCAATTGTTTGAACCGCTCGCGATGCACAACACCGCTTGGTCGCGCGAACAATTAACCGCGATAACGCCGGCGCGCTTGTACACACGATTACTGAGTGAAACCACAACAGAACCGGCGTTACCGGTGCCGCACTATCGTTATCCCGATATTTATTCCGGTGGTTTATGGTCCAGTGCTCACGATGTCGCGCATTACTTAAATGCGATCATGCACGGCGGTGAATTAAATGGTGTGCGCGTGTTATCAAAGGCCAGTGTGGATGCCTTGCTGTCATCACAAACGGCGCTGAGTCCGCATGAAAAACAAGGTCTGTTTTGGTTGCAAATCGGTTCGTTTTACGGCCACACCGGTGGCGATATCGGCACCACCGCCTGGATGTTCTATAACCCGTTTACTCAGGTTGGTTTTGTGCTGTTGTTCAATCAAGACTCGGTTGAACAGATCGATCGCAACAATGGCACGCTCAACGCACAACAACCGCTCTTCGACATCATGACGGCACTGTACCGCTTTGGTTTGGGGGTTTGATGGAAACTGGGGCAAACGCCGTATCGGTAAGCCGGCTCAGATTGAAAGTCGCTTGACTTCATCTCTGCTTTGGTCTCTAATTTCTGTAACGACAGAAATTAGAGACATTGCCTGATGCTTAGCCCAACCGAACAAAAATACATCCTGCATTGGGGCGAAATGGGTACGCGCTGGGGTGTTAACCGCACCGTCGCGCAGATCCACGCACTGCTGTTTTTGAGCAATCAGCCCCTCAATGCCGAAAGTATTGCTGAAACCTTGAATGTCGCCCGTTCCAATGTCAGCACCAGTCTAAAAGAACTACAAAGCTGGGGCCTGATCAAAATCAGCCATGTGCTAGGCGATCGACGCGACCACTTTGTCGCGCACCAAGATCCCTGGGACATCTTTCGCATCATTATGGAAGAGCGCAAAAAACGTGAGCTCGATCCAACCTTATCGGTTTTGCGCGAATGCGCATTGGAAGCCGACAACGATCCGCAGCTGGCGGCAGCGACCAAACAACGCATGGCCGAGGTGCTCGACTTCATGGAGGTGTTGATGAGCGCGTACGACGATTTCAAACACTTAAGCCCCGCCACCTTAAAACGCATGATGGCAATGGGCGGTTCGCTTGCGCGTCTATTGCCAGCCGCCACTGACAGCAAAAAGGAGTAAATCATGAGCGAGTTAACTTTGCTATTTGATAGCGCCTGCCCATTGTGTGCGGCAGAAATGCGGCGACTGGCACGCTGGGACAGGTGTCAAAAACTTGGTTATATCGATATACGTTCGGCGACGTTCGACGCCAAAACCCTCGGATTACGCTTTGAAGATGTGGATCAGCAATTGCACGCGAGAACTGCAAACGGTGCGTGGTTAATCGGTATTGACGCAATCACGGCAGCTTACGAATTGGTCGGCAAAGCCTATTTGATCTGGCCGCTTAAAATTCGGCTGCTGCGTCCGTTGTGGCAAAACAGTTACCGCTTATTTGCGCGCCATCGCAATCGCATCAGTCGCTGGCTTGGTTACGGCTGTTCGTCGACTTACTGTCAAAACCGCTATTAATTTACCCATTGATTTCTGTTTATACAGAAATAAGGAAAAACGCGATGAATGAATCAACCATCACATTGTTGGCCGCTGGTGAAACAAGGGGAAACACAATGAGCGATCTGCTGCTGCTTTTGTTGGCAATGCTGCTATCGATATCGACCAGCCTGCTTGTGATCCGCTATCTCAAAAAGGTTTTAGCCGGTTTGGTTAACAACGCTTGCCCACAATACGGGGGCGAGTTCTGGTTGCGAATTTTGAATCTGCTGCTGGTTATGGCGCCGCTGCTACTGGTGATCAGCTTTGGTGATTTTGAGCCGGGTTACAGTTTTGTGCGAGCGATTAAGTCTGTGATTGCACCAATACTGATCGGGCATTCGTTAGCGTTGCTGGTGTTGGCGCGCCTTGTGTGGAAATCGTTTGTCGAGCCGGCACAAAAAGCCGCGAGGTTAGTATGAGAATTTTAATTCTTGGTGCCAGCGGTCTGATCGGTCGTCACCTTGCGCTGGCATTGCTTGCTCAACATCATCAAGTAACGGGACTTTGTCGTCACCCTGACCGTCGTCTTGGCCAAATTGATTGGTACGCCGCCGATCTGCTGACAATGCCCGACAGTGATTTGCGTGCGCTGTGCTTAGAACACGATTGTGTCGTTATGTGTGTTGGCATTTTTGATGAACATCCCGGCCAAACGTTTTTGGCGATTCACCAACAAGCGGCGCAAAAAGTTTTTTCGGTCTGTGAACAAACCAAAAGTCGCTTGCTGCACTTTTCGGCGTTGGGGGCGCATCATCGGGCGAACAACTATTATGCACGCAGTAAAGGCTGGGCCGATCAGCAATTGCAAACACGTGATTTCGATGCTTGCATAGTGCGGCCTTCGCTGGTCTTTGCCGAACGCGGCCGCAGCACACAGTTTTTCTGTTCTTTGGCATTATCACCGTTGCTGATCCTGCCAAAAACCGATGCGCTGATTCAGCCGATCCACATGGATGATCTGGTGGCACACGTGTGCCGTTTAATCAATAAAGTGGAGCCCGTACCAGCTGCGAAAATTGTCGAAATGGTGGGGCCGAAGACACTCACTTTTGCTGACTACTTGAATGGATTGCGCCGGCAATTACTCGGTAAAAACGCAATTCTACTTTCAGTTCCGGCGGCTTGGTTTTACGTGCTACTGAAAATAAAACCGCGCGTTGTGCTATCACTGTTCACCACACAAAGTCTCGATTTGATGCAGCACGACAATATCGCCAGCGAAGATTCACACATTAAAAAACTTGTTGGCGAAAAATCACCGGATCAATTTGTGTCGAACCGCATGGCGGCGTTTTGGCAACGGCAATTTTCGGACTTTGTAACGCGCATTGTGCTGAGCTTCATCTGGCTTTTTACGGCGTTGGTGTCGGTAATCAATTTCGAGCAATCGCAGACGCTTATCCGGGCGTTACCGTTATCCGAAAACCTGCAAATGATCGCCATTTTTGCCGGTGCGGCGCTGGACGCGGTGTTGGGTGTGTTGACATGGTGTTGGCCGTGTCGCCGCTTATGGCAACTGCAGATTGGCGTTATTGTGATCTACACCGTGTTGATCTCCCTATTTGATCCGATTTGGTGGCTACACCCCTATGGTGCACTGAGCAAAAATCTGGCGGTGTTGTGGCTATTGGTTCAGTTGCTACGCGACAATAATTCACAGGAGCGTTAAATGGATTATCTGACGATCAAATGGTTGCACATTTTGTCATCCACCATTTTATTTGGCACTGGACTAGGCACGGCGTTTTACTTTTTTGTCGCCAATCGCAGTGGCAAAACAGAAGTCATCGCTGAAGTCGCTAAATGGGTGGTGCGCGCGGATTGGTGGTTCACAACACCGACTGTGATCGCACAACCGGTCACCGGTTGTATGTTGATCGCGATAGCGGGGTTTGATTGGCAACAACGGTGGATCGTGATGTCGCTACTGTTGTACACGCTCGCCGGATTGTGCTGGTTACCGGTAGTGGTTTTGCAACTACGTATGCGAGACATGGCTCAGTATGCGCAGCAACACCATCAACCTTTACCTGCGCGTTACTGGCGTTACGAAAAATATTGGATTGTGCTCGGTGTACCGGCCTTCAGCGCACTCGTGTTCGTTTACTGGTTGATGGTGAATAAGCCGGCTTAAATACCTTGCTTTGTACAAACTACAAGGTCGCAAATTCCTAAGGAACCTGAGTGGCATCGTTGGTTTCATTAGCAACCGCTTCCTGCAATTCGGCCTCAGCACTTTCGTCAAGGGGGTTTGCGCCAGGCAAAGGCGAGTTATAGTCCGCATCTGTTGGCCAACCAGTATGCAGAAAACTCGCGGTGTAAGAGTCCGCGCAAGGACTTTTGTAGGTTCGTACCGTGTAGCCGTTATTGGACTCGAACGTAACGACAGCAAATACACTAATTGCAACAGACTCGGAAGTTCCGCAGTTTGCGCCGTAAACCTTGCCGAAATCCCCGATTTGAATAAACCCATTGCCGCTGACTTCGAAAAGCACAGCTTTCGTAGATGTATACCCATGCTTTGAGCCGCCACAAATGCCGAGAATGGCCTGGTTCTTGGCGGAGCTCGGGTGTGGCACCAGAAAAAATCTGTCCATGCAATCGATCTTGCCTGAGGCGATCACTTTGTCATTTTCATACAGTTGCAAGTGACTTTCACGAAACCAATAAGGTTGGCTGCACCGTTGAAAGTAAATCGCAACCAGTCTTTGCTGAGGACTTCCAGGAACCAATATTCCATAACGTTGCTCAGCCAAGGGGGCAAGCACGTCAGCAGAATTGCGGTCGCATTCATCAAGTGAATCGAGGTGACCTTTTTCGCCGACACTTGCCAATAACTCAGCCATTTTTGCTGGTTCAACTTTTTCGGCGGGATCGAATTTCGCATCCAAAAGCTCATTAAATCGCGCGGCATATGGCCTATCTTCCAGAGGGGGAGTTGTTAGCGATGTGTCGCGATCGTAAGCGGTCAGTATGTCAACAATGGTTGAATTCCACAGTGCCCTTGTGCCATCAATTTCGCGTCGAATCCAGAAGTAGTACACCGACTCAGACCAGTTCCAATACGGTTCTGTTTTTAGCTCCGCCGGGAGATAGTCTCGGTAAGCTTCTTTGCGCCAGGTTTTTTCACGAATCTGGCGTTCATACCTTGTCTTAAAGCCCATAAATTCGTCACGGTTGGACTCGATGTAGTCGTGTATTTGTTCAAGGTTCTTCAGCTTTTGAAGAACTCCAAAGCGGATAACATCATCACGGGTGCGGGACACAAAGTCACTGTGTTGAACAACGTTTCGTATAGCTTCACGAAACAAGCTAACGAATTCAGGGTTGTAATGGCCAAACTCGTAGGCATTTTCAAGATCCAGTGAGTTGTTTTTATGTGGCCCGCTCACAAAAATTGGGACCGGCAATATGGAATTCAATTTCTCGAAACTTGTGAGCGTGTGCAAATACTCGTATGTGTTGAGAAGCCCACTTTCTGAGTTAAAGCCATAGTCAAAATCCCATCCAGATCGCACTGTCTCAAAGTGAGCTTCGTTCAATCGCTCTATCGTGTCGGCAATGGATGAACTTAGCTCTGTTTCGTCATAGGGCGATTCGACAAAATCCACGGTGGAACTTTCGATGACTTGATTCGCAGTAGCTTCCGATGGCGGAAGGTCTTGGACGGCGCCTGCTTCTTGTTGTGTACCGTCACTGCAGGCACCCAACAGTACTATCACTAAAGTGACAATGAAAATAGTTCTGATCATTCCTGATACTCGCCAATAAAGTGCGCCAAGATTTGTCATCGTGTGATGCCGAAATTTGTAAACACCGCTTTGAGTGAACTTACAGATTGGTTACGCATCATAGCGACATACGTTTAGACTCAACAATCTAGTGCGCAACAGCAGAAAAATGCCTGTTTATTTGGCGGCGCAAAAGGATCATCGTTGGGAGCGAAAAACAGGGGATGCCTGTTGATTGTTAACTTTTCAGAAGCTTATTTCGTGACCAATTACGAGGTTACGCGAGGTGCTTTCTCGTCTGCGCGTTGACCGTTAGTTGTTTGCCGGTCAACAAGCTTGGCTGGTAAAAACCAGAATCTGCGTCAAAACCCCGCGCAGAAAATGCCCCGGTTTTAGAAATCCCAGATAAAATCTATAGCATCCGTTCAAGGCGCGTGTTCCGTCACGATTTGCCGCCGATTTCCCCCGCTTGCATCCCCTAAGGAGTTTTTATGTCGCGCATCATTTACACCATTACTGACGAGGCCCCGGCGCTGGCCACGTATTCTTTGCTGCCGATAGTGCAGGCGTTTGCCAAAGCGGCGGGTGTTCAGGTGGAGACGCGTGACATTTCTCTGGCCGGCCGTATTCTGGCCGCGTTTCCGGACCAGTTGAAGGCCGACCAAAAGCAGCCCGATCATCTGGCCGAGCTGGGTGAACTGGCTAAAACACCCGAAGCCAATATCATCAAGTTGCCGAATATTAGCGCCTCAATTCCACAACTTACCGCCGCGATCGCCGAACTTCAGGCGCACGGGTATAACGTACCGAATTACCCGGTCGATGCCAAAACCGATGAAGAGAAGGCCATCAAAGCCCGCTATGCCAAAGTGTTAGGCAGTGCCGTGAACCCGGTTCTGCGTGAAGGCAATTCGGATCGTCGTGTGGCCGCACCGGTCAAAGCCTATGCACAAAAACATCCTCACAGCATGGGTGCCTGGAGCAAAGATTCCAAAACCCATGTTGCGCATATGAAATCGGGTGACTTTTACGGCAGTGAGCAATCGCTGACCTTAAATGCAGCCGACGTTTTCAAGATTGAACACGTTGCTAGCGATGGCACTGTTACGGTGTTGAAAGAAGCTCTGAAGTTGCAGGCCGGAGAAGTGGTCGATTCCTCGGTGATGAGTGTCGCCGCATTAAAGGCGTTTTATGCTGCTGAAGTGGCTGATGCCAAAGCGCAAAATGTGCTGTTGTCGTTGCACTTAAAAGCAACCATGATGAAAAACTCCGATCCGGTTATGTTTGGCCATGCGGTTACCGTTTATTACGCTGATTTGTTTAACAAGTTCGGAGAGGCGTTTGCACGTGTCGGTATCGATCCAAAGAACGGCATCGGCGATTTGTACACCAAGATGGGTAATTTCACTGAGACCGAACAAGCCGCGATCAAGGCCGAAATTGATGCGATCTACGCCAAACAACCGCGTTTAGCGATGGTCGACTCTGACAAAGGCATTACCAATCTGCATGTACCGAGCGACGTCATCATCGACGCGTCAATGCCGGCGATGATCCGTACCTCGGGCCAGATGTGGGCCGCCGACGGCAAATCGTATGACACCAAGGCGATGATCCCGGATCGGTGTTACGCCGGTCTTTATGATGAAACGATTAAATTCTGTCGTGAAAACGGCGCATTTGATCCGAAAACGATGGGAAATGTGTCGAACGTCGGCCTTATGGCCCAAGCGGCTGAAGAGTACGGCTCACACGACAAAACCTTTATCGCATCCGCCAAAGGCCAGATCCGCGTCGTCAACAGCGCCGGCCAAGCGGTGATGACGCAAAACGTTGACCAAGGCGATATTTTCCGCGTTTGCCAAACCAAAGATCTGCCGGTCAAAGACTGGGTGAAGTTAGCGGTTACTCGTTCGCGCCTTACCGGCCAACCTGCGGTGTTCTGGCTCGACAATGCCCGCGCCCATGACCGCGAGCTGATCAAAAAAGTCGAAACCTACTTAAAAGATCACGACACCAAAGACCTGGAGATCCTGATCCTGTCGCCCATCGAAGCGACCAAATACACACTCAAACGTGTCAAAGCCGGCCAAAACACGATTTCGGTCACCGGCAACGTGCTGCGCGACTACCTGACCGACTTATTCCCAATCCTTGAGCTCGGCACCAGCGCCAAAATGCTGTCGATTGTGCCGTTGCTGGCCGGTGGCGGTTTGTTCGAAACCGGTGCCGGTGGTTCCGCACCGAAACACGTACAACAATTCCTTGAAGAAGGTTATCTGCGCTGGGATTCGCTCGGCGAATTCTTGGCCATCGCGGTGTCGCTCGAAGATCTGGCAATTAAAAGCGGCAACAAGGCCGCCAAAGTGCTCGCCGATGCCATGGACGTCGCCAACGGCGGCATCCTCGACAACGATAAATCGCCGGCCCGCAAAGTCGGCCAACTCGACAACCGCGGCAGCCATTTCTACCTAGCGCTGTACTGGGCTAAGGCGCTGGCCGAACAAAACGGCGACGCGGCGATCAAAGCCAAGTTCGCGCCTCTGGCCAAATTGTTAAGTGAAAACGAAGCAAAAATTGTTGCCGAACTCAACGGTGCTCAAGGCAAACCGCAAGATATCGGCGGCTACTATCAACCGAATTTCGCCAAAGCCAATGCCGCGATGCGTCCGAGTGCCACATTCAACGCAGCGCTAAATTTAATCGCGTAAACCAGTAAAAAAAATCCCCGCCATTCAGCGGGGATTTTTCAATGCAAATAGAACACCCTTAGCGCTTGTGGCGACGACGGGTTGCTGCCCATGCCAAAAACGCGGCACCGAACCACGTGAACGAACCGCTGCCGCCTCCACCGCCTCCATTACCGGCGCTGGGGTTAACCGTAACGCTAACCGTTTCAGTGTCGGTACCACCATTGCCATCGGATACCGTCAACAAAAATTGTAGAGTGGCGGCGCTGCTGACATTGGGAGCCGTGAACGTGGCCGTGGCCGTGTTGGCATTGTTCAACGTCACGATTGTGCCGCTGGTTTGAGTCCAAGCGAAACTCAAGGTATCACCATCGGCGTCGGTGCTGCTGGACCCGTTCAACGAAACTGAATTGCCTGCCGTTGTTGTTATGGTTCCGTTAGCGACGGCAGCGACTGGCGCCGTATTGCTCGCAGTTTCACCGCAGTCCCAAGGTCCGTAATTACGCAGGGACCAAGCGTTCAATGTGCCGACATCTTCGCCGACGGTATCCACCACTTTGAGTGACCAGGTGCCATCAAGTGGTTCGCCGACGAAGGCATCCAATGAATTGGCAGGCTCGAAATCACCAGGAAAATCGCCGATATAATCTTCGCTACCGTCGTTGCTTGATTCGAGTACGCGTACCGTCGTACCGGCCGGTGACGTCAGATCGAGCTGCAAATCGCCACGATAGGTATGCGAAATATTGACGCCAAGTTTAAAGCCGGAAGAGACCGTGCGACCGGTACCGCTGACGACCAAGGTAGCGGTGGCTCCGGTCGGATTATCGTCCGGAATCGCGACGGGAGTGGACGATGTCACGCTGCTCAACTCGCGTTCACCGACCGGAATTTCAAAATCAAAGCCATCGGAACGATTGCTGCCAGTGGAGTAATTGGCCTGCAAATGCAACGCGATGGGGGTGCCGCAGACATGGGCTTCCGGGATCGCAACCGTATAGGCGGTACTGTTGTTGCCTGTGGCAGCGGGCGCCAAATTGGCATAGCTACTGGCATTAACGGGCACCGTCACACCGGCGGTTGTTGTGCTCAGCGAGCCATTGATGGCGGTTGCGGTGACATTGTTGTTGTTTTTCAGCGGTAGCGTAAGCGACAGGGTTTCGCCGGGATCCGCTACACCGTCGCCTTCGGTTTCAGTAAAACTGACCTCACCAAGCGCAAGCCCGTCTTGCAAAATATTGACTTCAACAAACTTGCTGAGAAAAACATTGGCGTGATCACCGCTAGGGAACAAAGCGGCTGCGGCGTCCACCGTCGCTTGCGCCATTTCCGGCATACGCATGCCGGTGCCCAAACCGAAATGGGATTCCAACACAATTTGATCGACTTGCGAACGCGGCACGCCCGCCGCCATCAATGAAACCAGTGATTGAAATAACGGTGTTGACCACAGTTCGTCACCGAGCACACCACCGACTTCGTCATGCGCGCCATAGGTTGCGTTGGGGTCGTATTGGAAATCGGTGCGATCCATTTGACGACCTGGCCAGAAACTGTTGTGACCATCCCAGGTAAAGACCCAGGCAGGATTGAAGATCTGACCATTCGGCGTGCTGTAGCTGTACGAGCCGGCCCAATAATCGCCAAACCCTTCGCCCATGGCGCCGGTGTCACCACCATCCCAGTTGTTATTGATATCCCACTGAATGGCATGGCCGTACTCATGCAGGATCACGTCGGCATCTTCATTGTCATCGACACCGCCGTGACCAAATTCGAGGTGATTATCGGCGGGTGAGAAGAAGGAATTGTCACCGCCATCGACGCCGTCGCTATCAACTTGAATGGAACCGTCTTGAATCGCTTTGCTGCCGGTAAATCCCAGTGATTGCATATAGCGCTGAGATTGATCGATGTGGAAATACGTCATCGCGTCATTAAACGCATTGTTACCGCGTGCAAAATTCCATTGCCCGTCAGTCGTCGTACTGGGGGCGGTAGTGGGGGCGGAAATATCCGCAATGGTGACCCACGGGCCGGTCAAACTGTAGGTGCCGCCTGCAAACGTCACGTCGCGCAGCGTGCGGGTTAAATACGCGGCATTGAACGATCCGGCGGTCGACGTATCGACCAAACTGCCATCGTTTAATGTCGTGCGCGGATCCGGATCAAATACTTGCGCGCTGGCATCGGCTTTGAAGCCATTTACAGCGGTTTTATTCTGAGCTGAGCGCTGCTCAAACGCACGCAACGCCTGTGCAAACGCGGGTGATTGTTTGGTGCCGGCACTGATCCATTTTCCGGCCAGACGTGATGTCTTATTGGGCGTGTCAATTTGTTTGATTTTCAGCACATGACCCGTGCTGGCATCGATAAACGTTTCGAATGTGCCGGTCGGTTTGGCGGTCGCCAGCACGGTGCGATAACTCAGCAGCAAGCGATTGCCAACCGGCAAAAACACCAGATCAGCGCGCGGTTTTGCGTGCAACGAAGCGGCCTGCAATTTTTGCCAAGACCGCTCCAACGCTTGATTAGTTGACAGTGTGGCCTTGCTCGATGTCGACACAAATGACGCGTCCGGTTGCGCATTGTTAAACACGCGGCTGACACGACCTTCTTTTTTGCTGACTGACACAATCACTTCAGCCTGATGCAGTGCGATGCCTTTGTGGTATTGCTGAAAATAGTAATGCGTGGCGGTTAAGCTCTCGCGTTGTTGGCGTAATACAAGCTGCGAATGTTGCCCGTCTAAGCCGAGGCGTTTGGCATTGCGTTGAACCCAATGTTCGGCGGCCGCTTGTGGTGATTTATAGACGGCACCGGCATCGGCGGGATGAAACAGTAATTTGGGCGTTACGCGATGATCCTGATGTGAGATAACCGATTCGGCATGAGCGACCGATAAACCGGATAAAACAGCGAGCGTCAACGCAGAAAGACAGTAGGCAGGGATTCGTGTCATCGCCATGATAATTTCCTTAATAGGGCAGGGCATCATGCCAGTGCCGCGTGTTGGGAACGATTGAGCACTCCGCAGCCGACACAGCCGTGAAGTTTTCAACACTGCGTTCGAGCTTAATGGAATCAAGACATCGCTTGTGTAGCATTTTGTAGGTGCGCGATGTCCGTCCACTTTGCACCGTGAACACCGGCGTTTGGTGAGGGTTTAGCGTCGCAACGTGGTCGCCAGATTGGCGAGGATCTCGCAAAAGGTTTTATCAGCGGCCTCGGTTTCACGAAACAATGCAGCCATGCGTTGTCCGGTGTTTTCAACTAACGCATTCAATCGACCTTCTTCAACATCACTGAGGCTGAGTTGCGAAAATTCGGCGCGCAGATCCAGCAATAATGTTTCCAACAGTTCACTGCTGCGATTGGTGAATTGGCGTTTCTGTGCATCCATATCGACAATAATGTCTTGAATAACATGAGCGGTCGCAGCACAGCGTTGTGCACGCGAGGCAGAAATGGCCTCTGCTTCGAGTCCGGCTGCGCGTGCTTCGACGCCGTTGAGTAACAAGCAAATATGATCCTTCAACACACCATAACGTTCGGCGTTGTCGAGTGGCATGGTGCGGATCAACACGGACAAATGATCGTAATGATAAATTGAAAAACTACCGTGATCGACAATACGCTGCTTGCCGCGTGTCTGCATGATGATCTGCTGCTCGATAGGACGCAGTGTGCGATCGTCGGAATAAAAATTGATTTGACGATGCAGGAAAAAAGTCATGCATGCCGACATGCCCATATCACGCAAACAGGCGAAACATTCGTGCGATAACGCCACAATATCTGCGCAATTAAAACAGTGCTCGAGACAGTGCAAAATATTGCCAAGTTCCGCATTCAACGTCAGTGCATGCATCGCGACGTGTTGTGATTGACGGGCACGTTGATCAAGTTCGTGAAATTGCTGAAATGCGCTCACGGCATGTCGAATACGCCACGGCAATTCCTCTGCCATTTGCGGTGAGTGCAACACAAAGTCAAAACCGCCTTGATCGTACGCTTGCCAGCAGTGATCGCGTTCGCCAAAAAAAATGATCGGACTGTGCGTTGGCGTCAAGGCGTTGGAAGCCGAGGTTGCCGAGCTGGTCAGTTCCACCAAGGCAAACGCGCACTGTTCGTCCCATTGGGTGACCAGATCGATCTGCTGTTCGGCCAATGCATGCGTTATCTCTTCACTTAACAGCAGATCTGGGCACTTAATTACGCCGCGCAATCGTCGTGGTGTTTTGTGTGAGGGGGTTGCGTTACGCGCAGCGGAGCGCTGTGCAATGTCGTCATCCGTGTCAAACAGCACAATGTGGCTCATTGGCAAGGCCTTAAGGAAACTTAACCTTGTCAGCATAGTGGGCGAGCGACGAAATCGAATCACCGAAAACGGTGACGGTTATGTGACTGCGGTGATGGGCTGACGGCGTTCGCGCAATTCAACATGCAACTCGGAGAGGCGCTGACAGATCTTTTCATCCTGTCGAATTGGCCACCATTCATATAAAAAAATATCGATGGGGCGCCACATCGCGACCCAGCCCAAAATCGAAATACTCGTGTGCACAAAATCAAACGGTGAATCCGGTTTTGGTAATACATTGTTGACGAGCACAGCACAGAACGCGAGAAAACCGATGCCGACGTACAAAGCGTGACGACCGATGCGAAACAAATGGCGCAGGTGCTGTTGATGCTTTAACGCGTGATAGCGAAAATAATGATGAATGGCTTGTTCAAACGCTTCGCGACTGACGGCCGTATCCCCCGGCGGCAAATACAACGCGACTTTGATGTGCTTATGTTTGACCAAATCGCGACCTGCATCGAGCAGCCACTGTGCGGCGTCGGCATCCAGTTCGCGCATATGAAACGGAGCGGGATCGAGCGTGTTAAAAAACTGCCGCGCTTCACTGAGTTTTAACTCAATGACGCGATACTGTCCTTCGCGCGGATAAAGCGCGGCAATTTCTCTGTCTTTGCTTGCCATCGTAAAAACCTCGCCATCCAGTGTAGCGCACTGGCGATGGTCAAGCGCGACGATCGGCGCTGCTGTGCAGCATGAACGGCAACGATGGCGAGACCACTACCTAATCAGTTTTTTGTTTGGCGATCCAGCGTTCGACATGCGCGCGCAGCACATCCAGAGGCACCGGACCAATGCGCAACACTTCGCGATGAAACGCTTTCAAATCAAAGCGATCGGCAAGCTGCTGCTGTGCGAGGGCCCGTAAAGACAAGATCTGTAACTGACCCATTTTATAACCAAGCGCCTGACCCGGAATCGCCATATAGCGCTCGACTTCGCTGCGAATATCGGCATCAGGCATTGATGAATTCAGGCTCATGTAAGCGATGGCTTGTTCGCGTGTCCACCCCTTTGCGTGCAAACCGGTATCCACAACCAAGCGCATTGCACGCAGCAATTCGTCGCTCAAATTGCCATAACGTTGGATCGGATCGTCAAACAATTGCATCGGATAACCCAAAGATTCGGCATACAACGCCCAACCTTCGTTATACGCCGTATTGCCGCCATAGCGGCGGTACTTGGGCAGATCCTTGGCTTCAATCGCCAACATGATTTGAAAATGATGACCCGGTGCCGCTTCATGCAATGACAACGTTGTGACGCCGTAACGTGGCTGCAGTTTGATATCAGCGAGGTTCACATAAAAAATGCCGGGACGACTGCCATCGGCCGATCCGGCTTGGTATTCCGCCGATGAGGCCGATGCTTCACGAAACGCTTCAACGCGGCGTACTTCATACGGTGAACGCGGGGTCACATCAAAATACTGCGGCAGCTGCGCATCGATTTTCAATTTGATATCGCGATACGCTTGCAGTGCTTGCTCGGCATCGCTGAAATACAGTGACGGATCGGTTTTCATAAACTGAAACAACGCGGACAAATCGCCTTTGATATTCAATTCTGCACGAATTTTTTGCATATCAGCGTGAATGCGTGCCACTTCGTCCAAACCGATCTGATGAATTTGTTCCGCGGTTTTGTCGCTCAAAGTCGTATTGCGCACAATTTGAAACTGATACCAGGCTTGGCCATTGGGCAAGGCGCCGTAACCATGGCTGGCACGGGTATGTGGCAAATAGTCGCGGCGCCAGAAATCCAATAATTTCTGATACGACGGCACGATTTTGGTGGTGATGGCGTCAACATAGGCTTTGCGTAGACGGACCTGATCGGTGGCGCCAATGGCCTCGGGAAATTGGGCGACCGGTTTGTAAAATAAACTGTCCGTTGCGTTGTCGACGATGTGCGCTTGCAACTGGGGTGTGACACGTTCGGCCAACACGGTGGGCAAAACGACACCGTGCTTAACGCCTTTTTGCAACCACACAATGAGTTGATCACAGCGGCGTACAAAGCCATCAATCTTGCGCAAGAAATTGTCGTAGTCTTGCGCGTTGCGAAAGGGTTGCGCACTTTCCCCCGAGCCTAATTGGGCAAAAAAATTCAATTCATTGTAAAACTGGTTGATCGGCATTTCAGCTTCTGGAAAAGCTTCGCCGCGTTGCGCCGTGTTTAAATCAAATTTCAGATAATCGTAACTGATGCGCTCGTCGTCGCTGAGCGTTGTTGGATCGATGCGGGCCAATTGTGCCAGCGTGTCACGAGTCAACTGACGCACGGCCGCCTCGGTGGTTTCGTCGTATTCGCTGTAACGATCATTAAATCGCGAATCGTCAAAAAACAACGCTGAACCCGGCTGCAACTGCAGTGAGGCGTCGAGATAGTGATCCATCAGCTGATCAATCGTCGGCGTGCCGACAACCGTCTGGTGTTCGCTCTCGTCCGCTTGCTGACAGCCGCCCAATGTCCATGCCAGCGCCATCAGCGCGACGGCGTGCACACGTTTATTCATACCCGATCTCCAGCGTTATATCGCGCGAGCAGCCTAGCGGCATTTGAGCAGCGCGACCAGCCGTGTCGGGAAAACTTTATGCATAAAAAATTCATCCGTTTGGACTATGACAAAGATCTGACGGCGGTCCACGCTGGCGGCGGAGCCGCATAAGCAACCAAAAAAAGGTTCGAGCCTCTATCCAACGCGTTCCGGTTTCATGCCGACCAAAGTTGTCATGCGCTGTAAGGTGTGTGTGGTTTGTGTATTGCCAGAGCGCGACCCAACGTCTACGGAGACAAAATCATGCAACAACCAATCAAAACACTGCTGCAAACGATCAGTGGCTTGCTGTTCGCCGCCGCCGCGATCGCCGCGCCGGTCAATGTCAACGTCACCGCCGCCAAAGCGCAGCTGCGCAACGACGAAGATGTGTTCGTTAAAGTGACCTTCACCAACAACACTGCGGTGCCGCAACGCGTGCTCAAATGGCACACCCCCTTTAGTGATGTTGAAGAACACATTTTCACGATCAAACGTGATGGTATCGACGTACCGTATCTCGGTGCGCATTACAAACGCCCGGAACCAACGGCAAAAGATTATTACGTGTTGAAACCCGGCAAGTCCTATACCAAAACCGTTGAGCTGTCAGCGCTGTACGATTTGACTGAAGGTGGCAGCTACACGATTGAATACCGCACCGAATCCAGCCAATTATTTGCACGTCAATTCGACAAACAAGGCAAGGTCATGGTCAGCGATGACGATGGTGTGTTGCAATCGGATGCAGCATTGATCTGGATCGAAGGCAGCAATCGTGGCAAGTTGGTGTCACCAGCGCTTATGCAAGCACCGCTGCAAGCCGCTGTCGCCAGCTTGTCTTTCAGCAAATGCACGTCGTCACAACAATCGACGGTAACGACAGCGGTCAACAACGCGAAGAGCTACGCCAACAATTCGAATAACTACTTGCAAGCCGGTACACGCGGTGCGCGATACACAACATGGTTTGGTGCTTACACGTCATCACGTTATTCAACGGTAAAATCGCATTTCTCGGCGATCAAAGGCGCATTTGATACCAAGCCGGTCGTCGTTGATTGCAGCTGCACACAAAGCTACTACGCCTACGTATATCCAACACAGCCTTACAAAATCTATGTTTGCAAAGCATTTTGGAGTGCACCAATGACCGGCACCGATTCCAAAGCCGGCACGTTGGTTCATGAAATGAGTCACTTCAATGTCGTGGCCGCCACCGATGATCATGCCTATGGTCAATCAGCGGCAAAATCGCTGGCATCAAGCAATCCGACCAAAGCGATCGACAATGCTGACAACCATGAATATTTTGCTGAGAACACACCGTATCAAAACTAAGTCATAAAACCTGCGCCGTGCAAACTCCACGGCGCAGGCTTGCGTAAGCACAATGAGCTTCAGAACCAGAGCGTAAATTCAACACAACGCAGACAACAGCAATGCCGTTATGGCGCTCTCGCCGAATTACGATAAACCGCTCGGTTTTTTTTGTAACGGGAGGTCTTGGTGTGGTTCGTGTTGAATTTGCATCTGCGTTTAATGCACACAGAAGGTCTTTCCCGGTTAATTCGCATGCCGTTTTAATTGGCCGAGTGTCGCTACCAGCGTCGGGATCTGCACCGGTTTAGTCAGGTAGCGATCGAAGCCGGCTTCGAGTGCTGATTCGACCTCGTCTTTCATGACACCGGCGCTGATCATCACGCACGGTGTGTCGGCCATTTCATCGCTGGCGCGTAAGGCGCGCAACACATCGTAGCCGGTCATGTCACCAAGGTGCATATCCGTCAGCACAATATCGGGTCGCTGTTGCAGTGCCATATTAATGCCGGTCGCGCCGTTCTCGGCGGTCCATAAGGTGAATTGTGTGTGCTTTTTTAACGCCGCTTGCACCAGCTTGCGTGCCAGTGAATCGTCTTCGATATACAGTACAGTGCACGGCACATTGTCTTGAACAACGTTCGCGCTTGTTGCATCGAGTTGTGATGTGGCAATCGGCAACTCGAGACAGAATGCCGAGCCAATATGTTCTTCGCTGCTGAATGAAATGTCCCCTTGCATCAAACGCGCGAGTTTGCGTGAAAAAGCAAGACCAATGCCGGTGCCTTCGACTTCGCCTTGTTTGGTGCCAACGCGCGAAAAGTTTTCAAATAACATTTTTTGATCAGCCACTGAAATGCCGATGCCGGTGTCGCGCACGGTGATGCGCACTGTTGTCGCATCGCAGTCGATGTTGACGCTAACGCTGCCGTGCACCTTGTTGTACTTAATCGCGTTTGACAACAAATTGAGCAAGATCTGGCGCAGTCGTGTTTGATCAGCGCGCACCCATAATGGTGCTGAGACACTGAACGGTTGCAGTGCAATCTGATATTTTTCGAGCAGCGGATGCACAAGCGCCATACAATCAACAACGATGCTGTGTACTGGCACCGCCGAGAATGCCAAAGGAATACGGCCGGCTTCCACCGCGGCCAGATCGAGTACTTCGTTGATCAGACCAAGCAAGTGTTCGCCCGCGCGCGCGATCATTTCAATATGATCGCGTTGTGGCAGATGATCGGGATCGAGCCCCAAGCGCGCAAAACCGATAATCGCGTTAAGTGGTGTACGCAGTTCATGACTCATATGACGTAGGAATTCGGTTTTAGCACGATTGGCGCGTTCGGCTTGTTCGCGTGCTGTTTCCAGTTCGGTTTGCGCATGCACCTGTTCTGAAATGTCTTCAAATGTCAGCACACGACCAATAATTTGGCCCTTGGTTGTTTGCGGTCGCGAGTGCACGCTAAGAATGCGACCGTTACGCAAGGCCAGTTCATCAATCGTATCAAAATCGCGCGCGTTGGCGATCGCATCCAACCATTTGCGTGCTACTGCCATATCTTTGATGCGACGAATCATCGCGCGCATGATCGCGCGTGGCTCATTGCCATTGAGAATTGCGTCCGGCAGTTGCCAGATCTCGCCAAAACGTCGATTCAAATTAACGATATTGCCGTCGAGATCGGTAACCAAAATGCCGTAGCTGGTTGATTCAAATGTCGCGCGCAACACGGCGGCGGTGCGCTCTAGATTTTCGCTGATCAGTTTTTCTTGTTGAACACTGCGTACGCTAATGCCAATAAATGGCTTTTGCGTGTGCTGGCGACAACTGAAATGACGTTCGACAGGCACAATGCTGCCGTCGCGACGCCGATACATGCCTTCAATCGAATAACCGTCTGGACGCGCGCCGTTGCGAACGTCTTGCCAAAAAAAATAGTCCGGTAAGGCACATTCGATGTCCGTGATCGGCATCGTGGTGAGCTGTGCTTCATCGTATCCGAGTAATTGTTCAGCGGCGGGATTGCAAGCGACGATCTGCAGATTGTCGGGATCAACCAATAGCAGGGCGTTGTCAGCGATGGCGAGTAATTCGCGTGCGTACACGATTCACTTTCCGCCGGGTGATTTGCCATCAAAAAAATACGTTGCGCGTGCCCTCGGACTTAAATACGCATGCACATGGGCGGGCAACTGTGCGGGTCGCAATGCTTTGGTGATCGCAAACTCCGTGTCTTCCATCAAATCAATGATCATGGCCTCTTCTTTCGGCACCGATTCATCGTAAATAATGACGCCGGGTTTGAGCGGCTTGGCCGGATTCACCGACATCACCATGCCGTGAATTTCATTGTTCAAAATCACCAACGTGCCAGGCGGATAAACGCCTAAGCAATGAATAAACACGCCGAGCATTTTCTGATCGAAACGCGCACGTTGTTTTGAATACATCAAACTCAAAGCTTCATGCGGCGTCAGTGCGTTGATCACATTGACCGGATTGCACAGATTGTCATAGTGATTGACGATGGCCAGTACGCGCGACAACGGGTGAATCTGCTCTTCTTTTAGCCCTTTGGGATAACCGGTGCCGTCAACAAGTTCATGATGTTCGGCAATCAAACGTTGTACCGATGCTTCAATGCCCACTTTTTGTGCGGCTTCGATGCCATAGGCGACATGTTGTTTGATGAATTCCAATTCCGCTTTATTGGGATTGTCTGCTTTGATCAGTACCTGATGGGGAATTTTCACTTTGCCGAGATCATGAAAAATGGCGCCCATACCGAGCTGTGCCAGATCGGTGGCGGGCAAGCCCAATTCACGACCCAGCATCATCGCCAGCACAGACACATTCAGCGAGTGATAATAGGTGTCTTCGCCCATCGCTTTGTCATTCATTAAATGAATGGCAATCTCTTTTTCGGCGAGCATGGAGTTGGCCAATTCACCACTCAGATGATTGGCGGCGGCGATGGTTTCGGTGGGCTGTGAAAACAGATTTTTGGTGATCGACGTGATGATCTTGGTGGCATTCAAGTACTGCTTTTCACATTTTTGAATGGCGCTGCGACGTTCTTTTAATTTGGCGACGCGTGCCTGCTTGGCAACAACGTCAGCAGACACCTCTTCGGTCACGGGCGGCGGTGGCGGTGCCGGTGTGTTGGCAGGCAGCGGTTGGCTTTGACTCTTACCTGGGTCGTAGCGAATTTTCTTTAAACCAAGGCGGCGAATGATCGCGATCTGTTCTTCGTTTTTAATGCGGAAATGCGAAAACGAAAACGGATGCGACATCCAATCCAGATCCAAATAGATATAGAGTCCGATAGTCAGCTGCTGCGGCAGGATATAGTGGGCGTTTGGATCGTGGCTCATGGCGCTCCCGTGCGTCAGAGCCAAAGTATAGATGGCTTCTAAAAGTTCAGCTGAGGTCGTCCGGTTTCGAGATCGAGCAGCCATTGTTTGCGTGCCAATCCGCCGCCATAACCACCGAGCGCACCGGATTCATTAATGACGCGGTGACAAGGGATGACAATCGCCAAACGGTTCTGGCCATTGGCCATTCCGACGGCGCGCACGGCATCAGGTTGACCGATCTGATGTGCGATGTCGGCATACGATCGCGTGTGGCCATACGGAATCGCCAGCAGGGCCTGCCAGACTTGTTGTTGAAATGGGCTACCTAGAAGGCTTAATGGCAACGTAAACCGCTGCCGTCTACCGCTGAAGTATTCGTTTAGTTCGGCGTTTGCCTGTTGCAAAATCGCATGCTGGCCAGGTGTGATGTCGTGATCAAAATAACGGCGCAACGCCTCAAGCTGAGCGTCTACACGTTCAGGCGAATAAAACTCGCACAACAATAGATGATGGTCATTGCAGACCAGTAATAGATCACCTAAAGGCGAGTTGATAATGGAACTGAACATGAAAAAAAGAGGTCGTTGTCGCGACCTCTTTTACCCTTTTAGACATTAAAACGTAAATTCAGCGCGGACATAATATTGGCGACCCGCCAAGCCAAACGGCACGGTATTCCAACCGTATGTAAAGCCAATCTGATCGCTAAACGGTGCGCCATCAGTCCCCCATTTATCGGGATAAGTATCGGCCACGTTCAAAATACCACCTGCTATGCGCAAGTATTCATCCACATCGTGATAGCCGACGAGATCAAACAGCGTTTTGGCGCTCCACGTATGCTTGCCCAGACCATAAGCGGCCGGATAATCGGAATACTCACCGTAATAACTCGCACGCAGTGTTAACGAATTTGGCCCGGTATGCCAATTGGCACTCAGGGTTGCGCGGCGTCCCGGCTGTGCGTCTTCTAGCAGGTTTTCAATACCCGGATCGATTATCGCATTGATGGGCACGATGGGAGACGAGGTATGACGCGAGGTGATCTTGGTATCGTTGAAATGCATAGATGCTTCGTACGTCCATTCTTCGACACGCCAAGTGTTTACCCAATCGAGTCCGCGTGTTTCGGTGTCCGCCGCGTTGGTGAAAATTTCGATTGCGGCGACACCGTCTAACTGACCACCGGGTACACGATGACGTGTGAAAAATTCACGAATGTCCGCCACGCCATTGGGGCCCGTACCGGTTTGACCATTTGTGGTTAAATCGATGGTCGATGAATTGGCCGATAAACCTTGTGAATAGATGATGCGATCGTCGAGATTGATACGGTAAATATCAAGGGTTGATGTCCAGATCTCACCGTCGTGAACAAAGCCGATGCTAAAGCCTGTCGAGGTTTCTTCTTTCAGATCTTCAAATCCCAATTCGGTCGCCAACGTTGAACCGGGCCGCAGCGTGATCAGATCTTGCAACACACCATTGGCATCAATCGAAATGGAACGTTGTGTAAAGAACTGTTGTTGCACACCCGGCGCACGAAAACCGGTTGAATAGGTAAAGCGAATCGCGTTAGCTTCATTCAACTCAAAACGTGCCGATAATTTTCCCGTCGTGGTTTTACCGAAGTCTGAATAATCTTCAAAGCGAACGGCGGCACCGAGTGAAAACCAGCTGGTGAAATAGGCTTCGCTGTCAGCATAAAAGGCGGTGCTGTCGCGATCGGTATCGATTTCGTGCTCTGGGCGATAGCCTTGAAAGCCTTGCATGCCCGGTGTCGTATAAGCCGATGGCGCACAGGTCGCCGATGGGTTGCCCGTTGGATTAACGAGCTGATTGCACAGCGTGTCACCGCGTGCGTACGAAACCAATTCGCCCGCTTCCAGTTCATAACCGTCGGTGCGATGTTCAAGGCCAAATGCCAACGATAAATCGCTGTCACCAATACCCCAAGCAATTGCGCCCGAAAAATCGGCATTAAACGTGTCTTGTGAAAAAATGAGTGCGCCATCGTAGGCTGAGGTCGGAGAGTCGGGACCATACGAAGCGTTCAGCGATTGCAGGTTACGAAATTCGAAACGGTTTTCACCGTGTGTGTAACTGGTGTCAAAATCCCAAGCCGTGTTGCCTAAACTGTTCTTGTAACCAAACGCATATGAAGTGTCTTCGGATCGGGTGCCCAATTTGGGTGTCACGCCATTTGGATAAAGCTGATCCCATACGCGTTCAGAATGCGGCGGGCGGAAAAAACCCAACGATTCGGCTTCACGGGTGCTTTTGCCACCAAAGAAATACAGCTCTCCGCCAGCGAGCGGAATATTGCTGTTCAACCATAATTGACGTGCCGTGACGGCGGCCTCACCAACCAGCAACAATTGCCGTTTAGGGGTCGTGGAATTGAACCACGTCGTTTCAGCGGCGCGGTTGATTTCGCCTTTGTCTTGCCATTCAACGCTCACGTTAACGATGCCGCCATTTCCGACAACAAAACCACTGTTGACGCCCACGTGCTTATTCACACCGTCGCCTTCGGCGGTGCGTCCGTATTGAACAAAACCGCGTGTGCCTTCGTCATCTTTCAAAATAATATTGATCACACCGGCGATCGCGTCCGAACCGTATTGTGCAGCGGCGCCATCGCGCAACACTTCGACGCGATCGATCGCCGTGATCGGAATCGCATTAAAGTCGGTACCGGCATTACCGCGACCGACATTTTGCTGCACGGCAACGATGGCTTGCTGATGGCGTCGCTTGCCATTGACCAACACCAACACCTGATCCGGGCCCATGCTGCGCAACGTCGCCGGCCGCATCAGATCTTGGCCATCGGATGTTGTCGTGTTATTCATATTGAAACTGGGCGCGAGTGCGCGCAGCAATTCGCCCGTGTCGCTGATACCGGCATTACGGATCGCTTCGGACGAAATAATATCAACCGGTGCGGCTGATTCGGTTGCCGTACGACCACTGACGCGGGTGCCCAGCGTGATGATAACTTCAGCGTCTTTTTGATCGTCGTCGATCGCGTTTTCTGCGCTGTGTACGGGCAGTGTCGTGAGAACGGCCATAGCAATGGCACTGAGGGCGTGGCGATGATGCATCGAGGTCTCCGAACATTTTGTTGTTGTGTAACCGAAGACCGCAGTGCAACACTTTCGGCATGACGGCCGCATCGTCGCTTTTCTATTTGATAAAAGTCAAGTCAGGTTTCAGTAAGCGCAATCGAAAAAAAACCGCGAACAGTGTCGCGGTCTTTTGGTTTCGAATGTTGGCTCAAAACAACTGTTGTCCGAGATACCATGACACCGCGGCAATAAACGCCGATGCCGGAATGGTGAGTATCCACGCCCAGACAATATTGCCGGCTACGCCCCAACGCACGGCGTTGAATTTTTGCGCGGAACCAACGCCGACAATGGCACCGGTGATGGTGTGCGTCGTCGATACAGGAACGCCCATATGCGATGCGATTAACAACGTCACGGAGGCACCCGTTTCAGCACAGAATCCGCCAACCGGTTTCAAGTGCGTAATTTTCTGGCCCATGGTTTTAACAATGCGCCAACCGCCAAACAGTGTACCGATCGCGATAGCGCCCTGACAGCTCAGCACAACCCACAACGGAATTTCATCCGTTTTAAATTCGGGTGATGCCATGCCGGCGGCGATCAGCAGCAACATGATAATGCCCATCGTTTTTTGTGCATCGTTGGCACCATGATTCAATGAATAGAATGCCGCCGATAAAAATTGCAAACGTCGGAACCATTTATCAACACGTCGTTGTGAATTGCGGAAGAAAATCCACGACACGATGATCATCAATATGATCCCGAGCAAAAAACCCAAGGTTGGTGACAAAATGATCGCGATCGCGGTTTTGGTGAAACCCGACGCCATCAGCGTTTCGACACCACCTTTGGCAATGGCCGCACCGGCCATACCGCCCACCAACGCATGTGACGACGACGACGGAATGCCGTAATACCAGGTGATGATGTTCCACAATATTGCGCCCATCAGCGCACCAAAGATCACGTACTGATCAACGATCAGCGGATCGACAATACCTTTGCCGATCGTGGCTGCCACTTTCATCGGAAAAATGACGAAGGCGATAAAGTTGAAAAAGGCGGCCCAAAAGACCGCCCAATGCGGCCGTAGCACGCGGGTTGATACGATGGTAGCAATCGAGTTAGCCGAATCATGAAAACCATTCATGAAATCGAAGGCCAACGCCAGCACCAACAGCATCACCAGAATTTCAAAACTCATGGCGTGTTTCCTAAATAGGGGGAACTGGCGTTAGGCGTTTTCGAGCACAATGCCTTCGATCACATTGGCAACATCGGCGGCTTTATCAGTTGCTGTTTCGAGCAATTCATACACCGCTTTCATTTTGATCAGTTCTTTGGTGTCGTTTTCTTCGCGGAACAATTTGGCCATGCCACTGCGCATGACAGCATCGGCTTCGCCTTCCATGCGATCGATATCGGCACACAGTTTCAAAATGGTCAGCGCGTTGTCCATGCTCGGCAACAACTTGACGGCTTCTTGCACGCGCTGTGCGCCGACGATGATCAGTTCGCCGAGTTTTTGTGCTTCAGGTGTAATGCGTCTAACGTCGTACAATTGAATCGATTGCGCCACGTCTTCGATCAAGTCCAAAATCGTGTCCATACCGGTGATCAATTGGTGAATATGGTCGCGGTCGAGTGGCGTGATAAAGGTTTCATGCAGCAGCTTGATCGTGTCGCGTGTAATGTCATCGGCACGACGCTCAATGCTTTCGACGTTACGGACGCGACCGTCCAAACCGGTGTCGATATTGGCCAGCAACGTCGATAACTCATTGGAACCGTGCACCACTAAGTCGGCGTGGGCGTTGAATAAGTCGAAGAATTTGCCTTCGCGCGGCATGAAATTTCCGAACATGATCGCTACCTTTCATTTTGGAGAATTTGGCGGGCGCCTTTTTACGCCTTTTCAGCGCAAAGCACAGCCCGAAGGTGACAAGTGTATGTCATTTATATTGCAGTTTCGTTGCAGTGGTTTTTATATGGATGTCTAGGCGGCTAATCAGCGACCATACTTCCAGCAATCGGGGCTGTGATCGTTAACCAGACCAGCGGCCTGCATGAAAGCGTAGCAGCTTGTTGAGCCGACAAAGCCGAAGCCCTTCTTCTTCAAGGCTTTTGACAACGCGTCAGATGCGTCCGTGGTGACCACGGGTATTGCGGGACGACGTGTTCGTTGTCGCGGTTTCGCGTCACCAAATGACCAGATGAATTGCGTAAAGCTGCCGGGTGCCGAAAAATGCTCCAAAAAAGCGCGAGCATTTTTTCGAATGGCAAAAATTTTAAGGCGATTGCGGATTAAGCCTTCATCGAGCAGCAATTTCTCAAGTTGCGCATCACTAAAACGGGCCAATTTAGCCGGATCAAAACCGGCAAACACCTTTCGGTAGTGAGCACGTTTGCGCAGTACCGTGATCCAGCTTAAGCCGGCTTGTTGACCTTCCAAACACAATAACTCAAACAACGCCTGATCTTCGCGCAGCGGTACGCCCCACTCGGTGTCGTGATAATCGATGTAAATGGCTTCACTATTGCACCAACTACAGCGTGTTTTGGGCTTCATGATCGATCCTGTTTTTATAAATTGTATTGGTCCACCGTCGTACAGCGACGTGTGGCTGCGTTTATACCATGGCAATGTAGCGCAAACCCGTCGGCAACACAGCGCCGCGGGGTGATGGTGTCATCGGGCGATCAAACGCCGTATTGTTCTTGCATCAGTCGCTCAAAATCCGCCAACGTTTTGCCGACCTCATCGACAAAACGTTCGGGACTGACACACCAGCTGTGCATGCGATCAAGGCGAAAATGTCGAAAATCTTCCCGCAATTCACACCAACCAACGCAGGTCCACACCTTACCCCAGAAATACACGGCAAGCGGACGCATGGTACGTTGGGTTTCACTGGCTTTCTCATCACGATAAGCAAAGTCAAATTTGCGACGTTCGTTAATGGCTTTGCGGAGATCGGGCAGCGCCTGCCAAATGGTCGGATCGGTCATAAAATCCGGCGCAAACACGCGCACACGCGCCGGGCGATCACGCAAATTTTGCGGTAACACCTGTTCGATTTTTTCAAGTGCCGATTTAATTTGTGCGCGTGTTTCCGGATCGGCCCAAGCATCCAACATGCGCGCAGCAATGACCAGACTTTCGATTTCGCCAGCATTGAACATCAGCGGAGGCAGATCGTAGCCGCGTTCCAACAAATAACCGACGCCAGCCTCCGCGCGCAGCGGCACTCCGCGTGCCGACAGATCCTGCAGATCGCGATACACGGTGCGTTCGCTGACTTCCAGTTCGTTGCCGATCTGCGCGGCCGTGATCACTTTGCCACGACGCAGAATTTGCACAATTTGAAATAATCGATCGGCACGCCGCATGGCGATTCCTTTAGCAAATGCTGACCGCGTAGCCTGTCCATCCTGTCGGCAGACTACGCGGCACAACGCAGTTTACGGCATCGTGTGCAGACCAATGCGATTGCCTTCACTGTCAATAAAATGCGCGATAAAACCGTTGGGACCAATGCTCATTTTGGGTAACACAATGGTGCCGCCATGCTGTGCGATGCGCAGCAATGCCGCGTCGAAATCGCTGGCATACAAATACACGCAAGCGCCGTCGGCGGATGGTTTGTAAGGGGCGCCACTGACCACTGCACCACCGGTTTGTTCGTCTGTGTGCGGAAACACGGCCATTGCGATGCCGTCCATTTCTTCGCGCTTCAAACTCACCTGAAAAACGGCTTCGTAAAAATGCACAGCGCGATCAAAATTGGCGCTCGGAATTTCAAACCAGGTGGTAATGGGATTCGTCGTCATACTGTTCTCCTTGCTGTGTTCAACATGAACAACGCCAGTGTCGCGGAGCGCCACTGACAACGTGATGTCAGTAGCCTGTCACGACAAAGAAGTTGCGATCACGACGCCATAAAGTGCGGGTTATGGATCAAACCAAAATGATTGCCGAACGGATCACGCAGCAGTGCAACAACGATGTCGCCGCCGACATCATGCGGCGCCTCAATGACCTCAGCACCGGCGGCAACCGCAGCGGCAAAATGCTGCGCCATGTCGTCAACGCCCCAGTAGGCCTGTACGCCCGTGGTTTGTTGGGCCGCCTCGCCATCGGCCTTTGGGAACAAGCCGAGCTCATAACCGGCTACATTGAAGCCGACGTAAAATGGCTGATCGAAATAAGGCGTGCTACCGGTGATTTCGCTGTACCAGGCTTTGGCTTCTGGCAAGCGTTCGGCGGCGATTGGGTAGGCGGCCGTCATCAGGGCTTTGAACATGGCGCAATGTCCTTGAAAGGAAGGGGACTAACAAAAGGAGGGCGCAGTATAAGGTTCACTACTGACAGCATTATGTCAGTAGTATGGCAGCTGGATCGCCGGAAAAATTGCCGCTTTGATCGGTATAATTCGCAGCCTTTGGCAGCACAGATCGAACAAGGCGACACCGTGGCGATAGGAAACGACAATACCCGCACGTTTCAGGGCCTGATCCTGACATTGCAGAATTACTGGGCGAAGCAAGGTTGTGTTATTCAGCAACCTTTGGACATGGAAGTGGGGGCGGGCACTTTTCATCCGGCGACCTTTTTACGCGCGCTCGGACCCGAACCGTGGAGCGCCGCTTATGTACAGCCGTCACGCCGTCCGGCCGATGGTCGCTATGGTGAAAACCCCAATCGTCTGCAGCATTACTACCAATATCAGGTGGTGATCAAACCGAGCCCGAAAAACATACTCGATCTGTATTTGGGCAGCCTGCGCGAAATGGGCATCGACACGCTCGAACACGATATCCGCTTTGTCGAAGACAACTGGGAATCACCGACACTCGGCGCCTGGGGCTTAGGGTGGGAAGTGTGGCTTAATGGAATGGAAGTCACACAGTTCACCTACTTCCAGCAAGTGGGGGGCTTGGAATGTGCACCGGTGATGGGCGAAATCACGTATGGACTTGAACGCCTTGCAATGTATTTGCAGGGTGTTGATTCGGTGTACGACTTGATCTGGACCGATGGCCCGCTCGGCCGTATCACCTATCGCGATGTGTTCCATCAAAATGAAGTCGAACAGTCGACGTATAACTTCGAACACGCGGATACCGATGCGCTTTTTAAATGGTTTGATCAATGTGAAAAAGAAGCGCTGCGATTGATCGATCTCGGTTTGCCGTTGCCAGCCTACGAACAAACGATGAAAGCGTCGCACACATTTAACCTGCTTGATGCACGCAAAGCGATCTCGGTGACCGAACGTCAACGTTTTATTTTGCGCGTCCGTACGATGTCGCGCAGTGTCGCGGAGAGTTATTTTAAAGCGCGTGAAGCACTGGGTTTTCCGATGTGCCAAAGCGTTAACGCTTAAACGGTTTATGTAGGGCGGCCTTCAGGCCGCCAATGGATGAGAAACGTGGCGGCCTGAAGGCCGCCCTACAGAAAAGCAAACATGACGACCAAAACCTTTCTATTTGAATTACTGTGTGAAGAACTGCCAGCGCGCTTTCAACAGCCGATGCTGGACGATCTGTTAAACGGATTTATTGCTGCTTGTCAAAAAGCGCGATTGAATGTTGATGTCTCTGTCGCTAAAGCCTATGTGACACCGCGTCGATTGGCGATACAACTGCCGCTGCCGTTAAAGCAAGCGGATGAAACGGTCGAGTTGTGGGGGCCGCCGGCCAATGTCGCATTTGATGCCGATGGTAAACCCGGCAAAGCCGCCGAAGCTTTCGCGCAAAAAAACGGTGTCACGTTAAGCGATCTGGATAAGAAAAGTGATGGCAAAGTTGAAAAACTGTATGTCAAAAAAGAACTGATTGGTCGCAGCACGGCAGAATTGTTGCCGGAACTGATCAGCACCGCCGTCAGCGCCATCAACCTCGCCAAACCGATGCGCTGGGGTAATGAAAAATTTGCGTTTATACGTCCCGTGCATTCATTGCTGGCGTTGCTTGGCAATGACGTTATTGATGTCACCTTATTCGGCGTGCGTTCTGGCCGCACCACGGTCGGTCATCGTTTTCATGCACCCGATGTCATCACAATCAACAGTGCCGACGACTACGAACAAACGCTACGCGAACGCGGCCATGTGATGGCGTCGGTGGCGGAGCGTCGTGCAGTCATCACACAACAGGTCAATCAATTGGCGAAGGCCAATGGTGGTATCAGCGTGTTTGGCCAACCTGGCTTTAATGGTGAAAGTTGGGATCGTTTGCTTGATGAAGTGGCGGGCCTGGTTGAATGGCCGGTGGCCGTACTCGGCGAATTTGAATCACGCTTTTTGGCGGTACCGCAAGAATGCTTGATCTCCACGATGCGTGATAATCAACGCTATTTCCATATTGTCGACACGAACGGAAAGCTGCAAAACAAATTTATCGTTATCGCCAACATTCAAAGCAAAAATGAAAAATCGATTGCCGACGGCAATGCCAAAGTCATTCGTCCACGATTTGCCGATGCCGAATTCTTTTTTAACACCGACAAAAAAACCAAACTGCACGATCGCCGCGTCAACTTAAACAATGTGGTGTTCCAAAAAGAACTGGGCACGCTGGCAGATAAAACCAATCGCGTTTCCGATCTGGCCGGGCGCATCGCCGCGGAATTGGGTTTTGATGAAATGCTGGCACGCCGTGCTGGTGACATGAGCAAATGCGATCTGCTCAGTTTGATGGTCAATGAGTTTCCTGAGTTGCAAGGCATCATGGGCGAATATTACGCGCGTCATGACGGAGAAAACGTTGAGGTTGCGCAAGCGATTCGCGAAGCCTATTTGCCGCGCTTTGCCGGCGATGAATTGCCCCACAGCAACAGTGGTATCGCACTGGCCTTGGCCGATCGCCTCGACACCATTGTCGGTATTTTTGGTATTGGCCAAGCGCCAACCGGTGCCAAAGATCCGTTCGCTTTGCGTCGCGCGGCGATTGGTGTACTGCGCATCATCACCGACAAACATCTAAAACTGGATCTGAAAAATCTGATCGCCTGGGCCAAAGATGGTTTGGGTGCACGCGTCAGCAATAAAAATGTTGATGCGGAGGTGCTCGACTTTTTCAATGCTCGTCTGCGCGCCAACTATCAGGATAACGGCATTGCCGCTGAGGTGATCACGGCCGTGATGGCGATTGATTGCACGCAGCCGTTGGACTTTGATAAACGCGTTAAAGCAGTGCAACATTTTACGTCGTTGCCCGAAAGTGCAGCGCTCGCAGCGGCCAATAAACGCGTTCGCAATATTCTGGCCAAGTCCGACGTCGCTACCGGTGAAGTTCGCATTGAAGAAGGCGCACTGATCGAAAAAGCCGAACAAGATCTGGCACGCGCGCTGAACACCGCGCGCAAAGAAACACTGCCATTAATGATTGCGCGTGATTACACCGGCGTGCTTGTGCGTCTGGCAAGTCTACGCACAACGGTTGATACGTTCTTCGATAATGTGATGGTCAATTCTCCGCATGACGATGTGCGTCGTAATCGCCACGCGCTGTTAAAAGAACTACAATCGTTATTCAGCGCCGTCGCCGATATTTCGCAACTACCGGGTTGATATGCTGTTCACGACGACACGCTTATTGGTGCGCGCCTTCTCGGAACAAGACAGCGCGCACTATTGGCGGGAGTCAGCCTTTCCTGAAATTTGTTTTTTAGGTGACGAGCGGCTACAGCGTCAAACTCTTGGACGTGTGGCGTGCTTTGAGCGTGTCACCAATACCTTTGTCGCAACCGGCACACTGCGTTATCTGCCCGACTTTGCACAATTTGATATCGGTTATCGCGTTGCTGAAGCTCATCAAGGTAAGGGGTTCGCCAGTGAATTGTGCGCGGGTTTAACGCAGTATGCGATCGCACAGCGTGGTATTGTCCCTGTTGCACTTGTCAGTGCCGACAATGCCGCATCGATTCGTGTGTTGCAAAAGTGTGGCTATCAATTTCAGCGTGACGTGTTCTCGACATGTCTGGCCAAAGAACTGCAACTATTTCGGTATGCGCCATGAAAGCAAAAGAAATCAAAGCTGTTATCCTCGATCGCGATGGCGTGATCAATCACGACTCTGATGAGTACATAAAAACCGTTGATGAATGGCAGCCGATCGATGGTGCCATTGCGGCGATCACAGCGTTAAAACGCAAAGGTTATATTGTGGCCGTGGCATCGAATCAATCGGGTGTCGGGCGTGGTTATTTTGATTTAGCTATGCTCAAAGCGATGCACAATAAATTGCACGCCTTGCTTTCTGAACATGAAGTCGCGCTCGATCGGTTGTATTTTTGTCCTCATCATCCCGATGACCAGTGTCTCTGTCGCAAACCGGCGACGGCGATGTTAGAACAACTGGCGGGGGATTTTGCGTTGCACCCAGATCAGATCTTGTTTATTGGTGACACCAAAAGCGATTTTGAGTGTGCACAATCATTCGGTTGCGCCTTCACCTTGGTGTTGACCGGTAAAGGTGAGCGGCAGCGTGCGAAATTACCGGAATCGGTGCCGGTAACGGAATCGCTGCTGCAGGCGGTTGCTCATTTATAACGATGTTTTAGCGATAGCCCGCCATCATTGAGATCCACAACGGATCGGAGTCCATTTTCGCAACGATTGGTGCAATTTGATCGTAAATATCTTTTCGGTGTTTAGGGATGAGCACGCGCCGATCAAACACATCGTGCGGGCGACCTGAAATATAAAATGATCGGTGCTCGTTATTGTGCTTCATGTAATAGTCGAGCGTGGAGCGGCTGATAATGATCACGTCAACGCGGCCGCGCAGCAACTTTTGCAAATTCTGCAGTTCGCCATCGGTGTCCTCGCGTGTGACCTTGCCTTTGGCCACCAATTCATCGACACCAAAATAGTAGTAACCCAGCGATAAGCCGACCGTTTTGCCGATCAATGATTCCGGGCCGTTGTATTCAAAGCGTGTTTCCTGGCGCGACACCACTTCATCCCGGTCGCGCATGATCGGCGCCGTCCAATAGTATTTTTCTTCTTTTGGATCGTGAAACCACAAAGGGTTAACACCGATCACAAGGCCATTGAAACGTGGCGTGGGGAGATCGGCTTCCAGACGTTTGCGCGGCATATATTCCGTTTGCAGCAACTCATAACCAAGACGGGCATTGATGTAGGTCGAAAAATCGAAATAGAGGCCACGATTCATCGACGTGTCGAGAATAAACGGCGGCTTCAGATGGTAGCCATACACGGTCGCTGTTTCGATGCGTGCTCCGCCAACGGCTTCAGCCGCTGCCAACGGCCAAATCAGTGTCAGCAGGAACATTAAACGTATCGTTAGCATCATGGAGGCCAGGGTGAGGCTCGGTAGTATCAAGTGTAGTGCTTTTTGTCTGCGCTGCCGGTTTGACCCATCGCAAACTTCGATGTCAAACCCCTGCGTTTGCGCGTGTTTGGACGGCCGAAGATCAGTACAATGCGCGCCCGTTCCCCGTCGCGCCTGCCTTGCCCGCCATGTCTGCCTTCAACACCGAAACCGTCTTAAGCGTACGTCATTGGACAGATAGCCTGTTCAGCTTCAAAACGACACGTGATCAGGGCTTGCGTTTCGAGAACGGCCAGTTCGTGATGATTGGGCTTGAGGTCAACGGCAAACCGCTGATGCGCGCGTATTCGATCGCGAGTGCGAACTATGAAGAAGAGCTCGAATTCTTCAGCATCAAGGTGCAAAACGGCCCGCTGACGTCACGCCTGCAACACATCAAGGAAGGCGATCCGATCTTGGTCAGCCGCAAGCCCACCGGTACGCTGGTCATTGGCGATCTGTTACCGGGTAAACATTTGTATCTCCTGTCGACCGGCACCGGCCTCGCACCGTTCCTGAGTATCATCAAAGATCCGGTTACGTACGAGCGCTTCGATAAAGTCATATTGACGCACGGTGTGCGCCACGTAAGTGAATTGGCCTATACCGATTTCATTCAGAACGAGTTACCCAACAACGAATTTTTCGGCGCCGAGGTGCGTGACAAACTGATTTATTACCCCACCGTCACACGTGAAGCATTCCGCCACCAAGGCCGTTTGACCGATCTAATCGACAATGGAAAATTGTTCAGCGACATCGGCCTGCCCACACTCAACCCCGAAACCGATCGCGCGATGATCTGTGGCAGCCCCAGCATGCTTAAAGATCTGTCCGCATTGTTAGTTGCACGCGGCCTGCAAGAATCACCGCGTATTGGCCAAGCCGGACACTTTGTTATTGAACGGGCGTTTGTTGAGAAATAGTAACTTCTGTAACGCGGTTCGGCTGCGGCGAGTGTTGCTTAAATAGAGTCAAGACAATGTTGTCGATCTTGGTCACCTAATCACCTCGATTAAACTCCAAGAGGTTGCGCGTTCACATTCCAGCAGGCGTTTTATCGAACAGCCTACCGTCCAAACAATTAACGAAAACCCCCATCCGAGTCTGACTAGCCACAGAAAGCCATTTGCATGTTGGTATGCGTTCTCAATAGTTCGTTTGTAATTACCTCGAAGCAAAGCAGGTTCGGTTCCGCTGTTGACAAGATCAAAACTCTCCCACAAATTGTTTTGCGCAATTACTGGGGGCAAAAATGTATAAGCAAATTTGGTTTCTCACATTAAGTTTGGGGTTTTCGGGCATGACGGCAGTGGCTGACATGCCCACGGCTTTGACGCATTTCGACAAAAAGGAGTATGCGGAGGCATTTGTCGAATTTAAGCGAATGGCCGAACTGGGTGACGATCAAGCCCGACGCAATTTGGTGGCAATGTATTTCAATGGTCAAGGCATTGAGCGTAACAAAGTCGCAGCGTTGGCCTGGGCCCGACTCATGGCTGAAGACAGCCCTGCGTATGTTGAATGGGTCAATCTCTACAAACAAATCGATGGAAAGGTCTCGGCCAGCGAACGCCAGAGCGCCGAAACGTTGTTTACCCAACTTCGTGACGAATTTGGACGTGCCACGCTTGAAATGACGCTGTTGCCGGAACTGAAAGAAGAGCATAACTCCATTTATGACGTGGAACTTCCAGAAAGAGCTCAACCGATCAGAACGGTGCCACCAGAATATCCGGCTGGCTTGATGCGAGCGGGTCGCTGTGGAACCGTGGTTTTCAATTTTTATATAAATTCGTCAGGTACACCGCAGGGTATCAAGGTGGTTTCGCTAAAAGGCGATGAAAAATTTAAAGAGTCGGCATTGAAAGCAATTAAGAAATGGAGTTTTACACCGGCGATGGATTACCTTGCACAAACCAAGAAAAAAACGTTTTCATTGGATTTCAAAGTACAAGGTACTTGTAAGATCGAAGATCCTGTTGTCAATAAAGCTGAAAAGGAAGAAAAAACGATCACTTTGTCTGCGGCTTATATAAATAAACTAAAGGTGGTGCCCTATTACAAAACGGCAGAAGAAAAGCATCGTTATGCACAAGAAGGTGTTGCCGCGGCCCAATATGAATACGCACAATTTATGGAAATGTCTCTCAGTAGCCGACAGTCTAAAGTAAAACAAAATGTGGTCGCCAAACAGGCAACAGAACTTTTTTTACGCGCAGCGGTGGGGGGAGAAACGCGCGCACAGCTTGCATTGGCTCGTCGTCTTGAAGCTGGGTGTGGATGCAGTGCTGATTACATGAAAAGCCGAAACTGGTATGAGATTGCCGCAAAGTCTGGTAGTTCTGATGCCAAAGTCGGTTTGGCTCAGTTGTTAAGCAAAAGTCCGGACGAGCGTGACCGTGAACGATCACTGGCGTTATTGAACGAGTTGATAGAAGAAGGGGCTAAGGGTGAGGGTGGTGAAAGCTGGGTAAACAGCGATGCTGTTAGGCTTCTGGTGCTGCAGTATATTGAAAGTAATAACTTTTCATCGCTGGAAACGTTGTTGGAAAAGTTGCCGAAAAACGATCCGGCCACGCATGACTTGTATTCCCGTTGGGCTGAAAAAATCGGCGACAAGCAAAAAGCGACTGAATATCAGCGAGCTGCAATAGCCCTTTTTGATGACACATCCGGCGCACCGGAAATATTTACCAAAAGGTTAGAGGGCTTGACGCAATAACACTTGTCTCGGTGAAGTTAATAATGAAATTGGGACATTCAAGGCTATTCGTTCTAAAACACAGAGGTTCTGATTTTCTCAAGAACAGCCTTGCGATGTTCGGTGAAAAGAGCCGCCGAAATTTATCGCGTGTAGTGCGTGACCCGGTGTTGAATAGCAAAAGTTATAAAAAACAATCGAAGTAGTACACTTTAGTTAACGACGTGTTGAACTTATATAAAGAAAAGAAAGTTCAGCAACGCCATTATTTGTATCGCCATGTACAAATGTTTGTGATCACTATCGCGATTATGATGGATAAATCGCGATTAATTGTAATGTGATTGTAGCAATGTTGACTGCAGCGCTGTTGCAGTGGCGGCGACAGCATTGGCAAACAAACATTCGAGAATTTCCCTGTTGTCTTTTGGCATCGCCCTGACGCACACTGCGGCACCCGCTTTGGTTCAATGGAGTGGTATGAACGAAGGGGAAAGGGTGAAGGGAAGTCAGCCTCAATTGCTCGAACGACGGTAACAATTGCCAAGAGAGACGATTTCCTTTGCGCCTTAACAACTAAAGCAGCAAGGAGATTTGCATGAAGCAAAACAAAAGTATGGCAACACTGATCGTTGGCGCTTGCCTAGCGTTAGCCGCATTGGCTGATGATTCGACCAACACAACAACCTCACCACAAGCCAACCTCAAAGTCGCCACTGACAAAGACGGCAAAGTCCGTCAATTTACCGACGAAGATGAAAAAGCGTTGAACTCAAAAAAAGCCGAAACCGCGACACTACTGAGCAAGCGTTTGAATGCGCCGAAAGTCACGGTGGTGCGGCAGCTGAAAGGTGGTACCACGATGGCGGAGATCGGCTTGGATCAGGTCGATTATCTGGTTGTCAAAACCGATGACAATGGTGTGCCAATGATGGTGCATCGTAGCGAAATGAAAACCGTAACCACCACTAAAGCGGAGGAAAAATAATGAAACGTTTCCTGCGTAAATGTTGTGGTGTCGCTGCATTGGGTTTGGCTACACAAATGGCCAACGCGACCGAGTTTGTTTTGATCAATGCTGATCCGGCTGGCGTTGGTTTTAATGACGCTACACCGGCAGCGCCAATTGGCGGCAATAACGGCGCCACATTGGGTGAACAGCGTTTGAATGTTTATAAACGTGCATTTGAATTGTGGGGCAATGTGCTTGATTCCGATGTGCCGGTGGTTGTGCAAGCGACGTGGGCTCCGCTCAGTTGCACCGCGACCAGTGGTGTCTTGGGTTCGGCCGGCACGACGTCGGTGTTCAGTGATTTTCCGCAAGTGATCATTCCGGGACATTGGTATCACAGCGCGCTTGCCGATGCGCTCGCGCAAGAAGATCTGAATCCGGGCGTCGCCGATATTCGCACCTTCTTCAATATCAATTTGGGTAAGCCGGGTTGTTTGCAAAACAGTGGTTGGTATTACGGTTTGGACAATAACGAAGCACCCAATCAAATTGATTTTCTGACGGTGTTGATGCACGAAGTCGCGCACGGTTTGGGTTTTTCAAACTTTGTTAACGAAAGCACCGGTGTTATGTTGGCGGGTATTCCGGATGTGTACACCGCGCACACCAAAGATATGATCAGTGATCGTCAATGGAACAATCCAGAGATGACGGATGCTGATCGTGCCGCCAGTGGTTTGAGCGTCGATAAAATGGCGTGGAATGGTCACTTTACGGCGCAAGTGGTCGACAAAGTATTGGCGGCTTACACCGGCGTACGTGTAAAAAAACCGACAGCAATTGCGGGTGACTATGACATTCAAACCGCGACCTTTGGGCCGGCGGCAACGCCTAATAATTTCAAGGGCAAAGCGGTTTATGCGATGGATGCCGGTGGTGTCAGTGCATTTGACGGTTGCGAAGCGATCACGAATGCAGCAGCGATCAGTGGCAAAATTGCCGTTGTTGATCGCGGTACCTGTGCCTTTGCGATTAAGGTCAAAAATGCGCAAGACGCGGGTGCTGTCGCGGTGATCGTCGTGAACAACACAACGGGTTTACCTGGCATGGGTGGTGTTGATCCGACGATTACGATCCCGAGTATCGGTGTCGCACAAGCGTTGGGTCAGCCAATCAAAGATGCAGGCCTGGCCGACGTGAAATTGTTCGTGAACAACGATCTGCGTGTCGGTGCGGTATCAGCCGGCTATCCGAAATTGTACGCGCCGGCTGTGTACGCTGCGGGTTCTTCAGGTAGCCATTTTGATACGACAGCAACGCCAAACTTGTTGATGGAACCGGCGATCAATCCGGATCTGCGCACGGCAACCAATGTTGATTTAACCGCTACCCAATTCCAGGATATCGGTTGGGAGGTCGGTACGTTTAACATCGGTGAGTGCACAACGTCGGTGCCAAGCGTTACCGCAAAAGGTGATGTGTTGATTGGGCCAGTTTTGCAATGTGCTGATCACGCGGTTGATCACGCGGCGTTCTTGCAATGCACGGACAACTATTTGGCCCAGTTGGTCACCAATAAAGTGCTGAAAATGCGTCAAAAGAATGCACTGATGAGTTGTGTCTCGTCACACTAAGTGTCAGCACTAACGAATTCATTCATCAAACTGAACAGCAGTTAACCGGGGACGTGACAATCGCGTACCCGGTTTTTTATTGTCAGTGTTGATCGCCGTGCTGATGACCAAAATGGCGACTGAACACGTCGCTGTTGGTCGGCACATACCCGGCGTTTTGCAACTCAAAGAAGAGCGGTTGTCGTGATTTGGGCGTCGCGCCGATTTCGTTCATCGTGTTGGCATCGTAAACGCGACCGTTAATCATGACCTGTGTGACGCGATCGGATACGCGAATATCGCTGAGCACATCACCGTCGATCACGACCAGATCGGCGAGTTTGCCGACTTCCAATGAGCCGATATCTTTGTCCATACCAAGGTATTTCGCGCCATTGATCGTCGCGATTTTCAACGCTTCGTGGGGCGTGGCGCCACCGAGCACCAACGTCCACATTTCCCAATGTGCCGCCAAACCTTCTCGCTGACCGTGGGCACCGAGGTTTACGTTGACGCCGTTACGTTGCAGCTGCATCGCTGTGCGCGCATTGCGCAGCACGTTCCAATCGGAATCGGGTGCGGTTTCACGACGAATCGCGCGCGCATCAAGCAATGTGCGTGGCACGTATTTGCTTAGCAACGGATGTAACCACACATCGGTTTTGGCGTACCAATAATGTTCACCGTCGAGGCCGCCATAAGCGACGCCTAACGTCGGTGTGTAACCGACTTTGCTTTGTGACCACAGCTGTTGCACATCGTCATACGCATTCGCGACCGGTATCGAATGTTCAACGCCGGTATGGCCATCAACGATCATCGTTAAATTGTGTTGCACCAATGAACCACCTTCCGGCACCACCATCATGCCGGTTTGACGGGCGGCTTCCAAAATTTGTTGACGTTGTTCGCGTCGTGGTTGGTTGTAACTTTTAACGGAAATTGCGCCGGCCGCTTTCAAGCGTCTTAAATGCGCGAGTGCATCGTCCAACGATTTGATTGTTGCTGTGAAGGGCGCTTTGGCACCATACAAAATCGTACCGGTGGAAAAGATGCGTGGCGCAATAATTTCGCCCGCTTTTTGCATTTCAGCTTGCGTGAATATTTCGGAGGTGTCGTTCGAAGGATCGTGCAACGTCGTCACACCAAATGCCAATGACGCAAGATTGACCCACGATGTTTGGGGAATGATCTCATCTTCACCCATGCCGCCATGCCAATGCACATCAATCAAACCTGGAATGATGGTTTTGCCGGCCACATCGATCACGGTGGCGCCAGCAGGGATCGTGAGATCAGCACCGATCGCTTTGATGCGATTGCCTTCCACAATCAAGCGTGCGTTATCGATGACTTCATTGCCGTTCATCGTCACCAGACGTGCGTTATTAAATACCGTGACGGCACGTGGTTTGTTGAGCGCGGCGGAAAACCCAATGGCAATACCGTTCTCAGCCGGCTTTTTATCATCAGCGCCGAATGCATCCGCCACATCCCGGGAAAACAGCTGATCACCCAGTGTGTAGTACACTTTCTTGCTGTCGGCCGAAAAATGCACATACTCACCGCCGATCGCGCTGAGCTTTTTCAGTGGCAACGCGTCGCTGTCACGTCCGGCACTGATCGGTTTGCTGCTGTGCGGAAACGGCATGACATACGCTTGATAGCGTTCGGCAAAACTCAAGTACTGACCATCCGGCGATACCGTGTATTCCGTGGCAAATTCGCTGTTGGCGATTTCGCGTTCGCTGCGATCGGTTAAATTGATGCGAAACAATTTGGTGCTGGCGTCTTCGCCATTACCATCGAAACGGACAACAAACAGTTCATCATTGCGGGCGCCGAAATGCGCTTGGGTTCCGTCTTTGCTGACGTGCTGTGCGTTACCACGGCCATCGCTGTTAACGACGTAAATGCCAGGCTCCTGACCGTACCATGGTGATGTTAAATAACCGCCGCGCAATTTATTGAACACCACCGTTTTACCGTCGGGTGAAAAATGGGGTTCAACAAATTTTCCGGGCTGTGATGTCAACACGCGATCGCGTTTGCCCTCACTGTCGATCACATGCACCGCGCCGAGTTTTTGATCGTGCCACGATGTGTAAACAATCGATTTGCCATCGCGCGAAAAACTCGGAAAAAATTCAAAGTGATCGGTTTGCTTAGTTAAACGTTTTGGTGTGCCATTGGGCAGCTCTTTGCTGTACAGATAACCGAGTGCCGAGTAAATGACGCGTTTTCCGTCGGGTGAGACGTGCGTCCATCGCAACTGGCGTACGTCGAATTGATCGGGCGCAACGGTGATCGGAAAGCGCACGGCATCGCGCAATTCGCGTTTAGCGCTCACATGAAACGGTATCTCACTGACCTTGCCATCGGCGATCGCGACGCGCCAAATCTCGCCTTTCGCCCAAATGACAATGTGTTGGCTGTCGGGTGTCCAATCAAAACCGGGGTACACACCGTGCACAGACCACGCTTCTTGCATATCGCGCTCGAGTTCATTCCAGAGCGGAAATTCGCCACCGGTTTTCAAATCTTTCAAAAATAGCGTGCTTTGAAAACGCACACGACGCACAAAGGCCAAGTACCGGCCATCGGGTGACGGCGTTGGTCGCACGGCACCGCCGGGGCCAGACACAAACGCCTCGATGTCGCCGGTTTCGCGATCGAGGCGTTTGATCTCGAAGATCTGTTTATTGGAATCTTTGTTGTACTGGAAGGTGTTGCCGGCCGTGGTGTCCTGCGAAAAATAGAGGTAGCGGCCATCCGGCGAAAAAGCCGGTTCGCCCAGGTCCTTTTGCCAGTTTGGTTTGTCGTTGAGTTGAACACCCTTGCCGCCATCGACGTGATAGAGCCAGATCTCGCCCGAGCCCAAGCTGCGGGTGCCGGTGAAATGTTTGCGGGCGGCGATGTAGCGCCCATCGGGCGACCACACCGGGTTGTTGAGCAAACGAAAGTCTTCCGTGGTCAATGCCGCCGCATTGCTGCCATCACGGTTCATCGTCCACACATTGTCGCCGCCGCCGGCATCGCTGACATACGTAATACGCTTGCCATCCGGCGAAAAGCGCGGCTGCATTTGCCAGGCCATGTCCTGAGTCAACGCCGAGGCTTCGCCGCCGCTGATTGGCAGTGTGTATAAGTCGCCGAGTAAATCGAAGACGAGGGTTTTGCCATCGGGGCTTACATCCAGACCCATCCAAGTACCTGTGCGGGTATCGATCGTGGCTTCGGCTTTCGTACCGGGGGTTTTGTTGACATCCCATTTGGGGTTGTCATCAGCATGGGCAAGCGTCGTCAAGGCAGCGGTGAGCGCCGTGATACGGAACAGGGACATTGTTATTCTCCGCGAACTGTCTCCAACAGGGGTCGGCGGAGCTTAGCGGACGCAGCTAACGTGGCCTAGCGCACATTTGTTACGAAAAAGCAGGAAATCTAACCAACTGGGTGATAGTATCCACCAGTCCGGATTTTGGACAATAAAAAACCCGCTCGTCCTAAGCGGGTTGGGAACAAGGCATGATAGACATGCGTACAGCCTGTTATTTTAGTTGTTTCTCTTAACTCTTGTAATCTTAGCCGGTCTAGCTACCCCAATTAGGGGATTGCGTAACAAGCGATGTGCGCATTTCGCCACAGTTGTTCGCTCTTGTCATGGTCCAAACGCGACAGGGCATAGTCAAAACCCGTCAAATTGGCTTTATTCTCCTGATATTCGACCTTTTTGTGCAAACTGACCCGGTGTGCAGCCATACATTTCTTTAAAACAACGACCAAAATGGCTTTGCTGTTGAAAGCCGGTTTGAGCTGCCACAAACGCAACTTTATGGCCTTGGCGCAGCAAATCGGCCGCCTTAAGCAGGCGAAAACGGCGCAAATAGTCGGCCGGGGTGCAATCGGCAATCGCTTTCAGGCGTCGTTGTAACTGGCGCACGCTGATGGCCAGTGCCGTTGCGAGTGCTTCGACATCAAATCCGGCTTCACTGTAATGTGCCTCTAATGTCGCCTCGATGCGTTGGATAAATTGCGCATCATTGTCTTGTTGGCTGTGTTCGGCTTCGTCCTTATCGATTGTTACGGTACTGGCAATTTCTGCGGAAGGGGCCTGCTCAATCACCGACTCAACCTCTTGTGCGGCTTCCTCATCCGCAGTAGGCACTAACTCCGGCAATGGCTGCAATTGCTGACGGTGCAATTGCAACATTACGAAACCACCGACCAACCAGCCCATTAAAAACCACTCGCGCGGTGACCGCAGCAGTTCTTCAAACACGCCGGCACGATAACCAATTAGGTGGATCACGAGCAGCAACAACGTAAAGCCGATGATTCGCGATTCGCGTCGCAGCAGATGGCGTGCCCAACGTGGCAAATCCGGTAGGGGGCGCAGCCGCTGCAGTGCAGGAAACCAGCCCGAGAACGCCAGCGCTGAGGCCATCGGCAACAGGTAAACACCTTGCCAAAAATCGTCGTAATGCGATTCGAACAAGCCGAACCACCACGTCGCATCAAGCACATCGGTGAGGGTGAGGCCCAAAAACGCCCAAAACCACGACCACAGCAATTGCTGCCAACCCCGATCAGCGCAAATCATTAACAAGGACAAAATCCGCACTAACAAGTACAGATCCATGAAGATATAAAACAAATGCGAGGGCAAAAAGCTGTCGTATTCAGCCGGTGCCTGCAAAAGCGGAATCACCAGCAGATAGCCACTGAGGCCAATCACAAACAGTGGCGCCGCCAAACTGTCGAGCCATGACAGTGTACGAAACTGACGTTCGGTGCTTTCAATGGCCCAGACAAAAATCAGATAAACGCAGAAAAACCCTAATTCCTCAAAGACTTGCCGAATGCCAGGGGCGATCCAGTGGTCGGGAACATAGGTCAGGATCTCGATGCTGAGCCACAGCAAAAACGCGGCACAAAGACGCAACAAAAATGTCCGGGCATCACGTGCGGTTGGCAGTTGCCACAGTAGGCCGAACGCGATCAATGCAACCAGAATACTTTGGCCCAGGCCATAAAACAGCGGTTCCTGCCACTGGGGCGGTAACCAGGCGCCGGCCATCAGCACGGCAAAGATAAGCCAACCTACAACACGAACTGAAAAAGGTAATGCACGTAAAAATGTCAAACGAACCACCAAAACAACAAGAGCAGCGAGCTGCTGCCAGAAAACGGCGCGGAGTGTAACGACAGCTTAGGTCAGTTTCTGTACGGGAAAGTCGATCAAAAAACCGCCAAATGTCGCATTCGGGCCAAATATTTTGCCAAAAACGGCGCCCGAGCAGTGTAGATAATGCAATCGTGTCGTGTTTAAGCAAAGTGTGCGATTATCGCAAAAAATAAAAAGGGCCCCCGAAGGAGCCCTTTTTCAATCATCTTGGATTATTTCGACGCGCTCAGCATATGCGTGAGTACAGCTTTCAATTCGTCGTCCGAGCAATCCATGCACATACCTTTGGGTGGCATCGCGTTGATTCCGTTTTTCAGGCTCGTCATCAGCGCAGCGTCGCCTTTCTTCAAACGAGGAGCCCACGCAGCTTTGTCGCCAAACTTTGGTGCACCGGCGGCGCCAGTGGCATGACAGGCAGAGCAGCTGGTCTTGTAAATGGCATCGCCGGTACGTGGGCCAGCAGCGACTGCGACAACCGGCGCGGCATTCGGGATCTCGTCACCTTCAACATACACTTTGCCAACTGGGGCCGTGCGGGCGGTAATCGATTCGGTTGAACGCCAACCTTTGTAACCTTTGACTCCATCCGAGCTGGCGGATGCAACACCAGCCGCCACCAATGCTGCAAAAGCAGCGACGACAACACGACGCACAAACATGATGACCTCGTTAACACAAAAGCCCCGAAGGGGGCCGCAATGCCGCAATTATAGCGAAGAGTCGGCACCAGATCAGCGTAAAATCGTGGACCATCCATGACGTATATCAACTCCATTAACACTCTTTAACGTTTGCAACGAAGGCCAGACACAGTTTCCAGCAAAACTAGTGCTATCTAATTACTACTGCACACCCCGGGGAAACACCATGCGCGCTCAATCTGCCCTTGTTTTAGGCTTAGTCGCGGTTTTATCCGCTTGCGGCCAGGGGCCAAAACCGGAAACGGCCACCGCTGAAAAGGCGGCCGCGCCGTCGTTGTTATTGGCCAATGAAGATCTGGTCAAGATCTCGTCTGAGCGTGTGGCGTCCGGTCCCGTTATTTCTGGCTCGCTGCAAGCGCAAAAGCAGGCGGATCTGCGCGCTGAAGTGTCGGCGATTGTGCTGCAGGTATTAAAAGACAACGGCGATCGTGTGCAAAAAGGTGATTTGCTGGTGCGTTTGGATGACACCACCTTTCGCCAAGCGTTGAGTTCTGCCGAAGAAGCCGAACGCGCCGCGAAACAAAGTTTTGATCAGGCCGAGCGCCAATTTAATCGCTTAAAAACCTTGTCGAATACCGGAGCCGTGTCGGCGCAAGCACAAGAAGATGCCGAAGTGCGGCGCAATAATGCCCAAAGTGAATTGGCGGCAGCACGTACACGTGTTGTGCAAGAGCGTCGTCAGTTAGAACGCACCGAAGTGCGAGCCCCTTTTGCCGGTATTGTGGCAGGGCGTGAAGTTTCCAACGGCGACACTGCACAAACAGGCAAAGCTTTATTAAAAGTCATTGATCCGAGCAGCATTCGTTTTGAAGGTTTTGTGCCGACCGATCAAGTGAATCAAATCAAAGTTGGTCAAACCGTTAATTTCCGCGTGAATGGTTTCAGCAAGCAACCGTTTGAAGGTCGCATTGAACGCATCAATCCCGTTGTCGATCTGGCAACACGCCAAGTGGGCGTGCAGGTAGCTCTCACCAACACGAACAATCTAGTGGTGGGTTTGTTTGCCGAAGGTCGCGTGCAAACCGATGTCAAACAAGGTTTGACGGTGCCGGAATCGAGTCTGGTGCAACAGGGCGATCATCATTATGTGTGGCGTGTGCAAAAAGGCGTGCTGAACAAAATTGAAATTCAATTGGGTCAACGTGATGTACAAAGCGGTGACTTTGCAGTCGTTAATGGTCTGAGTGAAGGCGATCATATTATTCGTCATCCGCGTGGCGCTCTGATTGACGGCGCGACGGTGAATATGGAACGCATGACTGTCGCCAATTCAGGAAATTAATCATGTTCTTATCCGATTTCAGTATTAAGCGGCCGGTTGTCACCGTCGTCATTACGTTGGCATTGATGGCGATTGGTTGGATGGCCTTGGGCAAATTGCGCGTCAATGAACGCCCGGATATTGCACCACCGGTGTTGATGGTGACGGTTCCGTATCCTGGGGCATCGCCCGAAACGGTCGAACGCGAAATTTTGGATCGTTTGGAAAAAGCGATGCGGGGTATTCCGGGTGTGCATGAAATGCGTGCTTGGGCCAACGAAGGCAGCGGCTTTTTTCGCATTCAATTTGAGTTCAACAAAAATCTGATTGAAGCGGGCGACGAAGTGCGCAATGCGATCGCAACGGTGCGTTACAAACTGCCGAACGAAATGCGTGAGCCGATCATTCGCCGCGCTGATCCGGATGCTTGGCCGATCATGTCCCTGTCGCTGAGCTCCTCGTCACAGTCGCACATTGAATTGTCGCAGTTCGCCGAAAAAGACATTGCCGATCGTTTGCGTGCCTTACCGGGTGTGTCGGTGGTCAATGTCAGTGGCGCCTTAAAACGCGAATTGTCGGTGTTGCTGCGCAGTGAAAAATTGCGCATGCACAATATTTCAGTTTCTGAAGTGCAGAATGCTTTGCGTATGCAAAATCTGACGGCACCCAGTGGCAAGCTGGAAGGTGCACTGGAAGATCAAAGCATTCGTCTGATCGGGCGTTTAGCGTCTCCGGAAGAATTTTCGCACATCGTGATCAAACGTCGTGGTGATGACGTCATTCGTTTAAGCGATGTCGCCGATGTCGTCGATGGTACCGCCGATATTGATGGCTTAAGCCTCTATAACGGAAAAACATCCGTCGGCGTAAACGTGGTCCGCACGCGTGAAGCCAGCACGGTATCGGTATCAAAAGCCGTGCGTGCCGAACTGGAAGAAATTCGCAAAACCTTAAAGCCGGGCACCGAAATCGAGATTGCCAACGACGGCGGCGAATGGGCCGAACAAAGTTTGAATAACGTCATTGAGGCGCTGATTTTGGGTGCCGGCTTAACAATCTTTGTGGTGTATGCGTTCTTGAATTCCTGGCGATCAACGCTGATCACCGCCTTAGCATTGCCAACGTCGGTATTGGCGGCGTTTATTGCCGTGTGGTTGTTCGGTTTTTCGTTGAACTTTATGACGCTGCTGGGGCTCTCGCTGGCGATCGGTGTATTGATTGATGACGCTATTGTCGTGCGTGAAAACATCGTTCGTCATATGGAGCGAGGTGTCGATCGGGTGACGGCATCGCGTGAAGGCACCAAAGAAATTGGCTTGGCCGTCATGGCAACGACATTTTCGATCGTCGCCGTGTTTGTGCCGGTCGCCTTTATGGGCGGCGGCGCTGGACAATGGTTCAAACCGTTTGCGTTGACGGTGGTGGCATCGGTTTTAGTATCGCTGTTTATTTCGTTCTCGTTGGATCCGATGTTGTCGTCAAAATGGGGTGATCCAGTTGGTTATCAGGAACAAGAAAAAACCGGCTTCAGCGCCTTACTGAAACGATTTAATCATTGGTTCGATCATCAGGCCGATCGTTACAGCCGTTTAATTGGCTGGGCGTTGGGACATCGGCGTTCAATGGCGCTGATTGCAGTCGCGAGTTTGATCGGTGCATTGTTGCTGAATGCCAAATTCGGTGGCACCAGCTTCTTGCCGGCAGCCGACAATGGTCAATTGGTTGTCGACATTCGTTTGCCGTCAGGTGCAAGCTTGGAATATTCGCGCATCAAAACCGCACAAGCCGCTGAATTAACGCAACGCATTCCTGAAGTGAAATCCATTTTTAGTGATGTCGGCACCGACGGCAGTCGTTTGGATATCGATATTGGCAAACCCTCAACACGGGAACGTTCGGCCGCTGAAATTGCCGCCGAATTGCGCGTAGCAATGGGTCGTTTGGTGGGTGCCGAATACACCGTACAAGATGACACCAGCAATGGTGGTGGTAAACCAGTTTGGATCAGTTTTTACGGTGCTGATTCACGGAAATTGATGGAGTTAACCAGCGCGTATATGGACGAATTGCGCAAAGTAAAAGGTGCGGTTGATGTGGGTTTAGCCGAGCAAGAGCCGATGCCGGAATTGCAAATCGAATTGGATCGCGGCTTGGCCAGTAGTTTAGGCATCGCGACTGGTGATGCGGCACAAGCGCTGCGTGTTGCATTTGCGGGTATTGAAGTCGGTGATTGGGTTGATCCCACCGGCGAAACACGGGATGTGGCGCTACGTTTACATCCGGATGATCGCGCCGATGTTGCAGCCCTTAAACGCTTGCCGTTGGTGCCTGGTGGCAGCAACACTGTGGTGCCTCTGGAACAAATTGCCAACATCAAAATGGGTAAAGCGCCGGCACGCATCGCACATACGGATGGTAAACGCACGATGGCGGTTACCGCCAACGTTGAAGGTCGCCCACAAGGTGAAGTGATCGCCGAAGCGATGAAATTGGCCAATGCAATGGACTTTGCACCGGGCTATGGTGTCGAGTTGCGCGGTGCTGGCCGCGAACAACAAGAATTGTTTGGTGCGATGTTCACGGCACTCATTTCTGGCATCGCCTTAATGTATTTTATCTTGGTTATTCAGTTTGGCTCTTTCCTCGCGCCGGTGTCGGTCATGCTCAGTTTGCCGCTCAGTCTGATCGGTGTGGTAGTGGCGCTGGTCACAACGGGCCATACACTGAATTTGATGAGTTTTATCGGTGTCATCATGCTGATGGGATTGGTCGCCAAAAACGCCATTTTGTTGCTGGACTGCGCGCGCAAAAATGAGCGCGAAGGCATGAGCCGTGAAGACGCGTTAATGGCTGCCGGTCGTGCACGTTTGCGCCCCATTCTGATGACGACCTTTGCGTTGATCGCCGGCATGTTGCCAGTCGCGATTGGCATGGGTGAGGGCGGTGAGTTTTATCAACCGATGGCGATCGCGATTATTGGTGGCACCATCACGTCAACGATCTTAACGTTGCTGATGATCCCGACGTTTTACGACAGTATCGAAATCTCGCACGATCGCTTGGTCGCCAAATTCCAGCGTCGCTTGGCCAATCGCGGGGTTGTGCTGGGCACTCTGATGACCACGCTCGAAGTGATCTTCACATTGGTCTTTGTACGGTTGCTGTTCCGCCTTGTGAAACGCTTGTTCACACCGGCACATCGCAACACAGCGGCTGTCGTCCGCCATTAAGTTAGCGATGGACGTCGGCCAAGCCCGATCGCTATCATTGCGCCCCTTCGCCGGCTCACGCCGGCGAACAGGGTGATACCCCGTCCATAGCGGCAGGTCACCCGACTCCTAATCCTGCGCCCGTAGCTCAGTTGGATAGAGTACAGCCCTCCGAAGGCTGGGGTCGCACGTTCGAATCGTGTCGGGCGCGCCAGAAATAAAAACACCACCCTCGCGGTGGTGTTTTTATTTCTGGCGTGTTCGGCCGAAGAACATGCTCCGTTCGACAAAACGGCAGGAAAGCCGTTTTGCACGGCGAAGCCGCCCGTAGGGTGAGCGCCATGGATGGCGCGAATGCATCGTGTCGGGCTTCACCAACGACAGCAAGCTAGGCCTCGCGGTGGTGTTTTTATTTCTGGCGTGTTCGGCCGAAGAACATGCTCCGTTCGACAAAACGGCAGGAAAGCCGTTTTGCACGGCGAAGCCGCCCGCAGGGTGAGTGCCATGGCCGAAAACGTTCCCGACGTTTTCCGGCATTCAGCACATCCTTGTGGATCAGATGGCGCGAATGCATCGTGTCGGGCTTCACCCACGACAGTAAACTAGGTCTCGCGGTGGTATTTTCATTTCTGGGGTATTCGGCCGAAGAACGTGTCCCGTTTTAAATTCGTCGGGAGCGAGGCGAGCTTCCCCAACCTACAAAACACAACAGTCGCATGACTCCCTTCTTGGCTATACTTGATGACCAATAATCAAGATTCAGGCCTGCCGTTGCTGCGGAGCACAATAAGAATGGGAATTTCGCCGCTGATGCTTTTGCGAGGCTGTTTGCTCTATGTGTTGTTTGCGGTCGCGTTTGCCGCTGAGTTGAGTCCAATCGAAGCCGAGATTGAGCGGCTTTACGCTGAGCACACCAATTCCGAAGAATTTGCCGAGCTGGCGCCGATCAAGGCGCTTGGCGACCGTGCGCGTGATGGCAGTGTTCGCGATCAACGTGCGTATTGGTTTGCACTGTGCGTTATGCACGCGCAACAAGAACAAAAAGCCGACGCGCAGGCGGCGCTTGACGCGCTTGATGCACTGGTCGCAAAAGACAACGATGTGTCCTTGCGGTCGGACCGTTTGGTTTGTCAGTCACATTTGGCTGAACTCGACCATCGCAGTAGTGAAGCTTATCGTCTGCGTGAAGAAGCCTTCACGATCAGCAAAGACGGAGGTGATGGTTTTGCCCGTTATCGTGCCGGCACCGCATTTGCTGGCAGTGCCAGTCGTAAGGGCCATTACGACAAATCGTTGCTCGCGTTGCAAAGCGCGTTTCGCGGTGCCGAAATGTTGGGCGATCTCAGTCGCCAAGTGAATGTGCAAAGTTCGATGGCCTGGAGCCAGTACCAGCTTGGTCAATCGGAAGCGGCACTGGCAACGTATGCCAACGCAAAAAAGCTCGCCATGGAACACGATCTGAGACGCGCGCTATTGTGGATCTACAACGACGAAGCCGTCGTGTTGACAACGTTGGATCGTCTTGATGAAGCGCAGGCATTACATGAGCAAGTGCTCGCGGAAAGTGAAAAATTCGGCAGCTTGAATGGTGTGTTGACCGCGTACATCAATTTGTCGGACATTCAGCTGCGTAAACACAATTACGCCGAAGCAGAACGTTTGGCGTTGATCGGTTTACAAAAAGTGCCCGCTGGCAAACTCGAAGAAAATCGGCTGACGCTGCAGGCAAATTTGGCCTACGCCTTGGCCGGTGAAAAACAATTGCGTCGGGCGCGACCAATCATTGAAGAGGTCATTCAATATTATCAACAGCGCGGTTACCCAGCCGACGAAGCCGCGATTTGGCAGGAGTGGGGCAATGCGCTTGAGCTCAATGAAGAATACCGCGAAGCACTGACAGCGTTTCATCATTACGAACGTTTGATGGCCGAGGTCAATAAAAAAGACCGCGAGAAAGCCATCCTTGAATTGCAGCAGCAATTCGAAACCGAACAACAGGCCAAAGAAATTGAGTTGCTGACCAAATCGAATGCACTCAAAGACGTTGAGTTGATCAACAATCAGTTGCAAAAGAAGATCTGGTGGCTATTGGCTTTGTTGCTCATCGCGTTGTTGTTTGTGATGGCCATGTTCTTTCAGCGTGTGCGCGCAGCCAACCAACAGCTCGAGCAGAAAAATCGCGAACTCGATTACCAAAGTACGCGCGACCCACTAACGGCATTGTACAACCGCCGCTACTTTCAACAACTGATCAGCAATGTTGATCTCAACCAATCCGAACGACGCAATCCACACGCTGGCGAAGAGCTGACGCGCGCGATCTATTTGCTGGATATCGATCACTTCAAGCGCATCAACGACAAATTTGGTCACGCTGCCGGTGACACGGTGCTCAGAATCATGGCCGATCGTTTGCGTGAAGGCTTGCGCGAAAACGACGTCATTGTGCGTTGGGGGGGCGAAGAATTTTTGGTGTTCGCACAGCAACTGCCGATGCATATGGTGCAGCCGTTGGCGCAGCGCATTCTCGATCTGTTTGCACAGGAACCCATCAAGCACGAACAGCACGTGATTCCGGTCAGTTGTTCGGTCGGTTACAGCTTGCTGCCGTTAAAAGTTGGCAGCGAGCAAATCTTAAGTTGGGAACGCGCCGTTAACGTTGTCGACATGGCGTTGTACTTGGCCAAAGCGCATGGTCGCAATCGTGCCTATGGTATTACGTCGATTAACAGCGATCAGGAAGATCCCTTGTCCACGGTCGAACGCGATCTCGAAACCGCTTGGCAATCCGGCATCGTCAACATGCAAATTACCCTGGGCCCCGAACGCGATAACGACGTGTTGCTGCATCCATCGCAACACTGAGCGCGGTTGTCAGTTTTCAGTTGCCAGTTGTCAGAAAAAACAAAAGCAATATTCTCTGACAACTCGCAACTCGCAACTCGCAACTCGCAACTCGCAACTCGCAACTCGCAACTCGCAACTC
>JAYSCL010000001.1:0-3589 GCA_041914905.1 Enterobacterales bacterium | reverse complement strand
CAACTCGCAACTCGCAACTCGCAACTCGCAACTCGCAACTCGCAACTCGCAACTCGCCCGCTTCATTCCAACTTAATCGGATCATTCCACACTGGTTGCAAACCGAAACGCACAAAGTACGTCGACACAAACGCTTGCCGTCCAAGTTGATCGGCGAATAGAGTGGGTTCGTAATTGTTTTGAACTGTCTGGCTGTCATAGCCCATGAGTAACAACACCGTGGACGGCACATTCCAGTGTGAGGCCTGATGGTGATGGTGTTGGGCAGCGAGTTGAAAACGTGATTGCCACGCGGCGGATTGCGTCAGCACCACCAGCGGCACCGTGCCTTCAGGTGCCGGAGCTGGGCCCCAGGTGCAATGTGTTAAGTAACCGGTTTCCCACACTTTCGTAAAATTCTGTCCATGGTCGCTCGTGTAAATCAGTACTGACTTATTCAGATCAAGTTGGGGCAATAAGCGCTTGAAAAATTCACCGGTATTCCAGGCAACGGCATTGCGATAGGAATTGCGAAATTCAACGCTGCCAAATTGACCGCCATAACTATCGGACTCGTTACGGTTGACCTGTGTGCTGGCCATTTTCGGTAAATAGGGACTGTGCTCGGGCGGGTATTTATTTTCATACGGAAAATGCACGCCGTTTTTATTGACGAAAATGTATTTTTTGCCCGGTTGCTTCATCGTATCGGCGATCAGTTGCACCAACTTCATGTCTTTTTCAGGTGCTTTCAATTTGTCATCGTGCTGAATAAATTGATCGAGTTCGGCACGCTCGGCGGCGTTCATAAAGTTTTGCAATTCGCCGCCGGTACGTTGGCCATCAATGTAAATTGCTTGATAACCGGCTTGTTTTGCAAACGCCCACAATGATGGTCGAATCGCCTCATCGCTTAGAAAGCTGTCGCGTCGCGCGGCATAACGAAAACTCAAATTGCTCGCTGCGCTGCAGTTGGCATGTGAGGCGGCAATGCCAAAATTGATCGTCGCCGGATGATCGAGCAAATGACTGACAATGCCATTGTGATCGACAACATCGAGATAATCGCCGCGCACGCTTTCATCCATGATCACGACAATATTGTCGATGCCGGAATCGCTCGCGGGCCAATTGACCGTTTGGCGTGGTCCTGGATCAGTGCGTGTGGCATTGTCATACAGCAACACACTGACAAACCCCAGTGGTGCAGTGGTGAGGGGAAACGAATCTGAATCACCGCCACCGTCTTGGTACACCGTGCGCGCTACCAAAAACACCGGCAGCAACGCCATAACGACGGCCAACGCCGCCATGCGTGAAGACAAAACAAAACGTTTAACGGGTAACAGCAACGCCAGCAACAATGGCGCCGTGATCGCGATCGCTTTGGCAATAAAGCCACCGTAAAATTGCAATGTTTCATCGATAAACGCGCGATCTTGCCAAAGCCGTTCCACTTCGATCGTGTTCAGTGGAATGCCCGTAATAAAGAAATACGAGCTGGCGTTGATCGCGGCGTAGCCAAACAACACAGCAAATAGCACACGCCATAGCCACGATCGCGTAAACGCCAGCAACAAGGTTGCGATGAACGTGCAACTCCACACACTGACAAAGATCGGCCAATCACCACTGGGGCGATAACTATTGAAATATGCGGGAATGTGCTGATGAGCGAGAACAAAAAAAAGCAACACACCGACAACTTTAATACAAGCCACCAACATTGCGGAATAACCGGTCTACACAGTTTGGCCGGCAGTGTAATCAAAAGCCGTTGATTTTGCTGATTATGTGAAAAACGGATTGGGTTGCTTGGATCGCAGCAAAGGCGGAACGCAAAATGGCGCCGTAGCGGCGCCATTGTCCTATCGTAAACTTAACAACCGCGTTGACAGTTAAAACCGGAATAGCCGCCACGGGTATACCAAAACTGACTGACACCGCCGTTGCCAGTCCAGCTACCGAAGTTAAACGACCCGTTGCCGTTGGCGCTGCCGGCGATGCTGTAGACCAGTACCGCTTGGCCACCACTATTCCAAATCACGGTACTGCCACTGACAACGCGTTCAGGCATCAACAGTGGTTTTAAAAAATAGGCTTTGCCAACGCCGAACACTTTGGCCGATCCGTCACCTTCCAAAGCGATCATGCTTCCTTCATCGACGCCGATGGCGCGCCACGCAAGGGAGTTATTGGCAACCACGCTCCGCGCCAAAAATCCCAAAACACGACCGTGGCGAGTTTCAGCGCGCCGGCCACTGCCCGTGATGCGATTGAGATGAGTATCGGTGATGATATTGGCCAATTGCGGATGTAAGAGAAAATCGCCGTGATTAATATCGCGGGTGTTATTGTGGAACGGATTGTCCAAAATTTCTTTCGACAACACGCCTGTGCCTGCGGGGGCATAATACGATTGCGCGAGAATCGCGAGGCCGGCGCTGGTGCCGGCGATCGGTTTTTTGCCAACGCGCAGATGATCATTGAGTGCCGCTTCGACGGCCGTGTCTTTCCAGTAGTCTTCATACAAATTTTGATCACCACCGGCGATAAAAATAATTTCGGCGTCGCGAATTTTCTGGGCAACAACACTGCTATTCGCACCGCTGCGGCTGTCGATCGACAACTCGGCGGCCGAAGCGACGATAGCGCTGCTAAAGTTATCGCATACCCAAGTAGCCTGACCGCCCGTTCCGCCGCTACGCAGTACCAAATAATCACCACCGCGTGCGTGATCAAACAACCATTGTGCGGATTCGATCTCACCATCAGCACCCGCTTCTGCGCCGCCAATCAGCAACGTTGCTGGTGTTGTGGCGACGTTATGATCGGCGCTGCCGCAAGCCAATTTATACGTGTAAGAACTGGCCGCGAAACCAGAACCCGCGTTTAGACAAAGACCAAATAAAAATAAGCGAAACATCGTTTTCATCATTTTCTCCGTTAACAGTTGAGTGTCTTTTTAGCCAAGTCAATTTGCATTGCTTGTTGTTCTGCACTGCACGAAGTGTGATGAAAAAACGCGAGCGAACCGCAGGACGCGACGACCGATATCCGAAAGGCAAACGCGTAATCAAAGCGAGGGTGCAACACTGTGACAACACACTGTTGGCGAGCCTCGCTACCGTCACTGCTGATGTGGTTTTTCGGACCCGCACACTTGTGCAGGTCCGGCGCTAATTATTAAACCACTCGCTGAGGTAGTAAGGAGTGTAGTGATAGGCGTTTAGATTAAACGCGTTTTTCAGCATGCACTCGATACCGTGGGGATTAGCGATCATTACCATTAATGTCGCCATGGATAAGACTAATGATTAAATAATCGAAGTGCAAATGTGAGGTATGAGTAACGATGACGTAACACGTCTATACAAGTTTGATAATGCGCTATCGCTGCTATCCCTATTGTCGTATGAAATCGTGCATAGAAATTCGGTATCACGCATTGACAAGGTAAAAAACACTAGGGCAACATCGGCTCACCACTTAACCGTTCGATGACATCATGTTCATCGGCAGCACAAGACAGGAGGCGGACGATGCTCAAGAAAGCGTTTAATCTCGGCGCATATCGCTACGTTCCGTATTATCTGTCTGAGTGGTTTAA